>JBBRND010000018.1:0-91351 GCA_038230515.1 Bacteroidia bacterium
CTTGCTGTCCTAGATGTTTTTGGGGGGGGGGGGGCGGTAATATTGCTTAGCTCCAAGGGGGGTGTTGTTGGCTGGTTTTTTTGTTGTTTGTCACCGTGGTTTTCAGCGTTGTTTTTGTTTTTATTTATAGCAGTTGCATTAATTATAGTAGTTGCCGGAGATGGAGGAGAAAGGGTTGAATGATTGCCAAGTAGCGCACAGTCATCTACATTTGCTGCCAAACTTGAGGTAGATCTACCGATAAAAGTATTATTGTCTCCTGAATAACCAGTATTGCTAAAAGAATTTGCTCCCATTACTGTATTATATGCCCCATCAAGATGCTGTGCACATGTGAACCCAACATAGGTATCTTCATCGGCATTTGCACCAAAGCTAGAGCCAGTTCCTGGACCACCAGCAAGGTTGCCAATAAACACGTTGGAATTATGATCAATTTGACCATCCCCCGCATTAAGCCCTATCATAATATTATTATGACCAGTGGTATTAGCATTTCCGCTGCCTGAACCTAAGAATGTATTATAAAAACCAGTTGTGTTAACAAGACCGGCATTTTGACCAAGAAATGAATTATCAGATCCAGTAGTAATAACGGGGCCTGCTGCCTGACCTATTGTCGTATTATTACTTCCTGTTATGCCGGCATGTGTTCCTTGAAAGCCAAGGAAGGTATTGTAAGTACCGGCCTGCCATGTCCATGGAGCATTCCCGATCATATATATCGAGCCGCTGCTAATGTCCGTATTTCCGAATACAGTAAGTGCATTAGCAGCTCCTGTCGGAGCAGTGCCAGCCACTACAATTCTATCAGTGCCGTTGCGGCCAATTGCAATGCAATTATCAACTGAAACAGACGTACCCGCACCCATAGCCGTTCTGTAAGTAGAGAGAACTGACGTTGCATCTGCCCCACTTCCAATAAATGTATTGTAAGAACCGGTTGTAATATTGCTACCTGCTGAAGATCCAATTGCTGAATTATTTGATCCTGTGGAGTTATTCAGAAGAGTATTAAAACCTACACTTGCATTGTTCTTTCCCGTGGTCGCTGCGCCTAAAGCAAAGTATCCAATACTTGTATTGTCGTCTCCGCCAACTCCCAAAACAGCACCTGAAGTATTTCCGCCTCCCGAGCTAAAGCCGACAGCACTATTATTTTTCCCTGTAGAGACATAATAACCGCTTCCTACTCCCAAAAAAGTATTAGAACTTCCCTCATCAGAGGTAGAGTTAGTAACAGAAAATCCGGCAGTGCTTCCTACAAAAGTATTGTAGTTAGTAGAGGTCATTACCAAACAGGTAGGACAAGGTAAACTAAATCCTGCATCGCTGCCTATAACGGTATTATCACTTCCAGAAGGAATATGATGAATGGCTCCGAGATCAATTCCACCCGCATCTGTTCCGACCAGAGTAGAAGTACTCGAACCACCCCAACCAAACACTTTGTATCCCTGAAATCTCATTACATCACTTCCAACGCTCAAATTCAAGTCTCCGCTAACATCTAATTTAAAACCGGGGGCTGCATTGCCTATACCAACCTTATGATTTGTATAATCATCATAAATATCACTTTCGCAAATCACAGTTCCTGCAGTATTTGTATATCTTGGAACGTAATTCGTTAGTGGCACAACCGGACTGCCGCAAACATTTACTCCACCACCACCGGTTGGCAAAGAACTTACATCACGATAAAACAATTCACCAAGGCTATTTACAACCACAATCTTGTTAAGTGTATTGTCATTAGCACTTGGCAAAGTTCTAAAACGCCCATTGCCATTTACATCCAGCATTCTCGTTAATGCACTTGTTCCATTTGCAATACCAACATAATTGGTAGTGCCGTTTCCAGAATTATTTATTTGAAGATCGCCTGTTGTTCCCATAGTTTGAAAGTCTGTCCAGATTCCACCCAAAACTGAAGTTGCCAGTGTTTGTGTTAATCTTAATTGTGGACCGCCTCTATACCAAGCATTACCATGTGCCAGATTATGATTTATTCCATCATCAAAAATGTCTAATCTCCGTTTGGGAGCAAGAGTGTTAGTAAATAAAGCTCCAATGCCCATGTTACCTTGCGAAGTCATCCTTCCTACCTCCAAACCATTTACATCACTAAAATCATAAGGCCCTGTTGCTCCCCCAAACCCCGGATATGCTGTAAAAATAAATCTTAAAGCCTCAGGACCTTTATCAGGATTGCCATTGTCAATATTATCACCCCAATTAACTATAGCATCTTTTCTGTCGGTACCGTTAGTAGTACTGTTCTCGTCTTTCAAGCCCGTATACATGTTGTCTGAACCGAAAGAATCGTAAGTGCCTACATCCATCCACTTTCTTTGACCTGCCGGTTGTCCCGGACCCGGTTCACCAAGATTAAGCATTGAATAAGCCATATTAGGTGGGGAAACAAATCCATGATGGTTAATGCTCACCTTGGTGCAAATCGTGTTATTAAATCCTCCATGCCCGTCTCCGCCTAGTCCCCAATCAATTCTCATTCTCTCGTCATAATGACCAAGTCCCGGATCACCAGTAGAAAATACCATCGCAGTATCCTCATACTGCCTAAACTCTGCCATATCTTTGTCGCCCAATGGAGAAGTAACAAAATGGAGTCCAATCTTTAACCCATCCTGGAACGTGGCTCCTGTATTAGTGGTAGTAAACTGGTGCCAGGTATCTCCTTTTCTATCATTCCAATGCTGATGCAACTGTGATTGTGCTATAAAAGATGGTATATCGCCAATTCCTACATACCTTGAAAGGCTACCGTTTTTTGTGTCTATATACAAATTTCCATCGCTTGCAGTTTTAAAGTCTGTATAAACTACATCTACATCCTGTGTAATTCTTACCTGTGGCGCATTAGCCGCATCAAACACTTCAAACCTTCGGGTAGCATCTACAGGTGTGCTTGGCTGTAGGCCTATTCGAGTAAATCCACGCGTAATGTTATTCTTATTACCTATTCTTGCTACTTCAATACTGTCAACATTAAACATGTACATGGCCCGAAAAGTTGGCTGGCTTTGCAGTGCAGCGGCATTAAACCATAAACCGTTTAATCTTCCATGCATTTCGAACCAGTCATGTTTTCCTTGCACTAGCCCGTTGCGTCCGTATCTTACCGAGGTAATACCGTCCTGCGCTGTCCATAGGTCAAGAGCTTCTGTAGGATCGTAAACATTGGAACTGGTATAGCCCGGATTCCAAATCCTAAAACCATCAAACATTACTCCTAACGCAGCATCATTATTCAACATTTTGTTGCCGCTGGTAATCTGACATCTTTCAACTAATGGTAGAAAGGTTGTACCGGTAGCATCCTTCGCCCAAAAACGAATAGGTAAGTTATTACTATATTGTACAAGGTCTGCAATTCCTGTGGGCTCGATGCCCACGGAAAAACCCAGTATTGGACTTCCAATTCCGGTAGCAGTATTTGTAAACTGAACATTTGTATAGCCCGATGGACCGTTATGAACATGAAGTTTTGAAGATGGAAAAGTTCCAGAGAAATCTCCGATGCCCACATTTCCTCTAAATACATTTGCCGCATTGGTGGGGTCTTCAAATATTTGCATGCGCATATTTGCCAATGCACCCGGACCGCTTTGAGTGTAGAAGTTAATAGGCATATTGTCTTCATTTTTAATGGTGAGTTCGGGAACTGCTAGAGTTGCCCCTGCGAGTGTACCGGATACCCAGCCAAGGTAATCGTAGTTAGGAGCACCTGTGCTTGGAGTGTTGGGAACAGCTATTGCGCCACTTCCAGAAGATTGAGCTATGCATTCATGTAAGGAGCATAAAAGCATAAAAAAGATAAGAATATTTCTGTAGTTTTTCATTTTATATTTTATTAGATGTTATTGAATAATTATTTTTCTTGTTATATTATACCCTATGCTTTGTAAGGTGAGAAAATAAATTCCTTTATTAAAGGTTGATACATTTATTCCTTCTATATTAGAAGATGGCTCATCTAGGATGAAACAAACCCTACCAAAAATGTCGGATAAGATTATCTTGATAAAACCACTTCCCTCAATAGTTACCCATTCACTCGTAATATTTGGATATATATTAATTTGTGAATGAGAATATAGTTCATTAATTCCCGTTGGAATAGAATCAATAAGATTAACATCGTCAATATAATAATAAGCTTTACCAGATAGCGAATCAAAGGCAACGAATGAAGTGAGGGAGTCCTGAAAAAAATTTCCAACTATTAAGTACTCATATGCAGAATCAGCAATAAAAAATCCTGATATTTCAGTCCATCCTAATGTATCAGTTATGATGGAATCTGTATAAACTTGTGCATAATTATCAATGGGGGCATTATTCAATGGAAATGAATAAGAAAAATTAGATAAACGCACACCTAATTTGTTTGATGCTCCATTAAAATGATTTGGGACATTACCGACTCTACTTGCATAAAATGACACGAAATATTCGTGTCCAACTATTAAAGGTTGAATTAGGGTGATACCGATATTTTCGCGGTAATATAATGATGTTGATTTTGTAAGAATACTGGAATAAGCATTACCTGTTCGGGCTGGTTGGTAATCAAAATAATTCTGAGGAACCGAAACATTTATGGCAGAGGTACTGGTATCACAGCAAGCATTGTAGTAATCGGGTGTCCCACTAAAAGAACTCCATCCAATTGCATAATTGACTTGGTCTAGATTATCCGGGCATGTCCCATAAACCTCAAAACTCGGATTCGGCACAAGGTTTTGCCCAAAAGAAAACTGGTTAAGTAAAGTAGCAGTGGTTAGCATGAGAGCTTTCAGAAATTTTTTCATTGCGGTAAGTTTTTAATTTTAGAATATTTCATCCTTCACCACAAAGAATATTTTTGCGTGGTAAAAGTATTGGTGAAGATAACGTATTCCAATACTCAAGAATGAGTAGTTAAAAATGAGTAGAAAAAGTTTCCTCTTTATCAAACTTATTGTCATACCCGTACCTGATTACTCCGCACACATCGCTGGTACCGGTTTTCAAATGCACATGTTTAATGTGTGCATCCACGGTGCTTACTGCTTTGTTCCATATCCTGGCAATGTCTTTCCGGTTTTTACCCTGCATGTGCATTATCACAATTTCTTTTTCTCTTTTAGTAAGCTCATCATTGTTAGTAGCATTTACGTTCTCATCGGGTTTAATTTTCTTCTTTTTCATGATGTTAATAGTTTGAAATAAGTAGCGTTTTTATTTCAACCCGAGTTTTGCTTTCACCAGGGGCATCATATTATCCGCTTCCTGTGCATACAGCAGCGTGCCTCCGCTGGTATCGTAAATATAAGAATAACCCTTTTCCTTAGCCAGTTCTTTAATAGCAGCTTCTGCCTTTTTCAAAATGGGTCCGTAGAGTTCTTCTTTTTTCTTTTGGATAGATTCTCTTGCCGTCTGCTGAAAATCCTGTATGCGGTTGCCAAGGTCTCCCAGTTCTTTTTCTTTACTCTTCTTTATTGCCTCCGGCAATGAGTCTCCCTTGCTTTGGTAGTCCTGCAGTTTGCCTTGATATTCTGCAGTCATTGTTTTTAGCTGCCCGTCTAAAGATTCGCCAAAAGTTTTCAGTGTGCTGTCCGCTTGCTTGGTTTGCGGCATTAGCTGAATAAGTTCAGCAGAGTTAATGTGGCCGAATTTCAGATTCTGCGCTTCCGCAGAATGAATTCTTAAGAATAGCAAAGCCGTAATAAAGATTCCGATCAGATTTTTTTTCATAAAGTCAGTTGTTTTTAAAATTATTTTAGAATTATAAAAGAAGAATGTAATTATCTGCAAAGAGAAGTACGATGGCACACCAGCGTCTTCTTATTAATTATGCTATTCCTTATTCATTCTAAGGAAAAACACGAATGCTTATTCCTGTATCAGAGTAAAAAAAACTTTTACTTCTCTATAACTTTAAAATTGTCTTCTATTTTGAGAGCAGGAATAAAAGTAATGAAGGGGTAAATACTTGTTTTGAGTAGGGAAGAGCATCAGTTATCGCTTTCTTCTTCGTCCTTTTTATTGTTTCTTAACCTGTAAATGGTTGTCCGGTTCACCTTGTACTGTTTGGCTACATGTGTAATACATCGTCCTTTTATTGCTTCTTTAAGAATCCGCTGCTTTTTGCATAGGTTTTTTAAAGTTGCAAAAGAGATTTTCTCCGCCCCGAATTTGAGATACAATTGTTCAATCGTATCTTCGCCAAGCAGATCAATTGCTTCGTAATATTTCTCTAAGGTGGCAGAAGTCATCAGTTATTAAATTAAAAGTTAATTCAGTTTCTTTGTTGATAAAAGCACCGGAGGAAACGAGATTCCTCCGGTGCGGGATAAGCCCACTTTTAATTATTCGGGTCCACTCCATCTTCTATTACAATGCCGCCCTCGGCATCATAATGATACTGATGCTTGTCAATAATGACATTTGCCTTATCAAGCTGGGTTTGCTCTTGTGGATCAAGCGGCTTAAAGTTGGCGACATCTTGCGCTGTTGAATTAAATCCCAGCGCAAACAGGATTGCAATTAATAGTTCCATTGTGATAATTGTTTAAGAATTTAGATCACAAAGGAGAGGCGACCACGAAGGGAAGCCATGGACAAACAGCCATTAATCCTGCACCTGTTTTTAAGGCAAACTTTTCATTTCGTATTTGTTTTAATTATACATTTACTCTCTTAAAATTCAGGATTCATAAAAAACTAATTGATGAAAAAAGTGTCAGAGTTGTTGCAGGCCTCTGCAAACATTAAAAAAGAGGCAGCAGAAAAAAACGTCAGATTCCTGAAAAAGAACAAGGGGAATGATGAGAAACGAAGCGACCTTCTACAGGAAAAAATAGGCAGCGGGAGCATTGCCTCCTATGCACAAATGGCTGAAGAGATTTATGGCGATGCTTCGGTTTCAGAAGGTACGCTCTCCTCACTTGCTTCGAGATTTAAGCGAAAATCACTTGAAGAAATTGCCCTGCTTGATTTAAAGCCCGTCATCCGCAGCGAACTTGATAAAATGCGGTACGAAGTACAGCGCAACCTGATGATCGCTGATCTTTTTTATGTAAAGGGCAAGTCGGTTACTTCCATTCACATCTGGAAAAAATCGCTTGCCATTGCACAAAGGCACGGCTTCACATTCGAAGCATGCCAGTGCGCCATGCGGCTCAACTATCAATACGCATTTCGTAAACGCAAAGCAGATCATTACAACATGACTCGCATGTTGCAGACGCTGCTTCAACAGGCAGTGGCAGAAAGTGAAGCCGCTAAACTTTACCAAAACATTATGATGCTGGTAAAAGACCGCTGGTATTTTCCAACCTCTTACAGCCGCAATTCAGGGAATGCTTACAGGCGCATATATGCACTTGCACGGAAACATAAAACGCATGAACTGTGGCTTGCCACTTTCAGGGTTCACATTTACCATCATCACATTTGCCACGATTACAGGGGCTGCTGCGCACCTGTAGCAAGTACCGAAGGTTTCTTATTAAAAACGTGCATCTTCAGCAGGACTCACGCTGGGCAGACATTGCCTTGCATGAAATGAATGCAAGTATCGTTCTGCGAAGCTTCCGCTACGGCTTGCGCTGTGCCGAAGAAAACAAAAAGTATATGCGGCCTCAAAATTCAAACTGGTTCCTCTGGCGCGAAAATTATTTTCAACTCCTTATGCATGCGCAGGAATATGAAAGAGCAAAGCAGGTGTACGATGAAGTGATGAACAGCCCGCAACGAAAAAAGATGAACCCGTATCAAAAAGATGTTTGGCAAATTAATCTTGCCTACCTGCACTTCGCGATGCACGATACAAACCAGATAACGCTCTTTACACCGGAGCGCTTCTTTAACAGGTTGAAGAAAATAAAAACTGATAAAGAGGGTTTGAACTTTTTAAAACATGTTGGGCTAGCCATGTACATGCTTGTCCAAAAGGGACCTGCATTCCTCGATGAGTATGGAGATAGTTTCAGAAAATATATGAAGCGATACATTGATCGCAGAAAACACCACCGCAGCTATTACTTTTCGCTGTTACTAACGATCCTTTACAAGTACAATTTTGATGCAAAGAAAGCTGAACGCATAGGTGAAAAATTTTATCAGAAGCTAAAGGAGTTTCATCGCTCTTCCCCGCAGGATCGTGAACTGACAGAACTCATTCCGTATGACCATCTCTGGATGATGATATTAAGAGTGATGAAATAGGGTGAAAGAAAATGAGTTAATTGATGACTGCCAAGGTCATTAAACTGCAACTTGCTTCTTCAAAAGCGGGCAGCATACGCTTTCAGGATTTGGCTACCCTACCAATTGTAGTATTTGCTATTCCACGTATTGCACGAAAAATTTTTGCTGAACGAAATACCTATCCACAGCACCATGCCGCTGAACATAATAAAGAAGTGAGTTGCCAGCCACAGTCGCAGAAAAACTTCGCTTTCAAAATCGAAAACATTCATCCATGACGCTGGCACAAGCAAAGCGCCCACTGCGCAACAACACAAGAGCGCACCTAGCAATCCGGTAAATCAGTTGGCAGCATAAATTAAAGCGTTAGTAAATAAATAAAAATCCCGCTTCTGCAAAGAGGCGGGATTTTTTTTATTCAGATAATTCTTTTCTGAATTTAAAAAACGATCTTAATGATTGCTTCCGATAATCGTAATTTTGTAATCGTACACCGTAGTTCCGCCATGATGATGACCTGAGCAGTTTCCATGTCCGCCTCCCTGATGGCTGCCTTCATCGCTGCTTATTTTCACTTCATCCGTGCCGATGTATTGCGAAGCAGGTGTATAATGAAAAGTAAGATCCTGCGATCCTGAAATTGCTGCAACCTCGCTCACCGATGAATGAGATGCCTGCTGCGTAATTTTCATAACGTCATCTTCATCACCAGCATGAGCCACCTGTGCGGTGTAGCTCTGGTCAACGTTCAGCGTCACGTTAATTGTTTTGGTAACAGTAGCGTCTTCTTCTTTCTGACAGGAAAAATTAAATGCAAGCAATGCGCATGCAAGAAAGTAGCCGGTAAATTTTTTCATTGAATTTTATTTTTATGGATGAAGATAAATAAAACGATGGTGTAAAGATAGATTTCTTTTTTGATCGCTTGGTTTTCTTCACGTAAAAAATTCATTTTTACCATTACTTTTACAAAATGAAAAAACTTCTTCTCTACCTCATCTCGGTTTTTCTTCCGGCTTTTCTATCCGCGCAGCAACTTTATTTTTCTCAAGCTACTAACATTCCCGTTCAGGATTCCAGCGGAACCTTCCTGCAGAATGCGTGGGCAGGCGGCATCAACTGGCCACTCTTCTCAGCCATTGATGTGGATGGAGACGGGCTGAAAGATTTGTACGTGTTCGACAAATCGAACAACCTCGCCAGCGTTTTTATCAACGATGGTTCCACGGGCATCCACGCCTATCATAATGCACCGCAGTATGTAAGCCGCTTTCCGAAAGTGCGCACCGATGCATGGGGCATGTGCTACGATTACAACTGCGATGGCAAAGCCGATTTCTTTGCACTCGATTCTTTATTCGATGGTATTGAAGTATGGCGAAATGATTATACCGGAGTAAATGGTTTGCGCTTTACAAAGGTGAGCAACGAATTGTTAGAGGACTGGAGCGGACCTCAGCCCATTAATATTTACGCTACTTCCATTTACCTCCCTTCATTTATTGATATTGATAATGATGGAGACATGGACATCATCGCTTTCAACAATCCACCCAACGGAAAATTCTCGTATCACAAAAATCTTTCAATGGAAACGTGGGGCACATGCGATTCGCTCAGCTCTTTTCTTTTTGACGACAAGTGCTGGGGAAACTTTCAACTCGGACTTGGTTCTAATACAGTAAGCATGTTCCACACAACTCCATGCCCACAGCCGGTTCCTCCGCCCAAAGGTGGCGGAATAGAAACCGCTAAGAGAGATGATACCATCACCACCGTGTGCGCACTCGATATTGATGGCGATGGAGTAAAAGAATTATTGATTGGCGATCAGGCAAGCCCTAATTCACTCTTGGTTCACAACGGAGGCACAGCAGCAAGTGCAGAGATGGATGTGCAGGATGTAAATTTTCCGACCTACGATGTGCCCGTAAGCCTTCCGAATTATGTTCATCATGCATACATTGATGTTGACAATGACGGCAAGCGCGATTTGCTTGCATGTGCCGGAACTCTTGAGGATAAAGCAGGAGTTTGGTTTTACAAAAACACAAACACCGATGCAGCCCCCATCTTTTCATTTCAGAAAAACAATTACCTGCAGAATGAAATGCTCGATGTGGGGCAGGGTGCCTGTCCCGTTTTCTTTGATGCCGATGCCGATGGATTAAAAGATCTCGTGATAGCGCACGGAGAATACGTAACCAACTCCGGAGTTGTTAGCCGCCTGAGCTTGTATAAAAATGTAGGCACTGCTACCGCTCCTGCATTTCAGTTTGTAACGAATGATTATGCTTCGCTTAGCAACTACAACCTTTTCTTTCCCATTGCAGTCACTTTCGGAGATATTGATGGCGATGGCGACCAAGACATGCTAATCGGAGATTTTGCCGGACAGGTTCACCTCTTCAATAATTCGGCAGGAGCAGGTAATCCTGCCAGCTTTCTTCTTTCAGTACCTACTTACATGGGCATTGATGTTGGCAACAATGCCACTCCGCAATTAGTTGACATGGATAATGACGGAGTCCTTGATCTTGTTATCGGAGAACAGGATCATGGCTTCCTCAATTATTACCACAACAGTGGAACCACTCACAGCGCTGCATTTACATCCGCCCCAACACGAGACACACTTGGTAACATAATTCTTGCGCAGCCCAGCGCTTTCAACGGATATGGCGTGCCGTTTATCTTTTCTTATTCAGGAAGTCATCAAATGCTTACTGCAAACATGCACGGTGATATTTATTACTACGACAACATTGATAACAACCTGAACGGAACCTTTACACGTATTGACACCGTGCTTGACGCAACTACAATCGGTGAACGCACAACGGGAGCAAACATTTACGTAAGCGGTGGCGACATTAACAATGACGGACTCATGGACATGGTTGTTGGACTATTCAGCGGTGGCGTCAAAATTTATTACGGATCAAGTATTCCGATCAGTGTTTCAGAAAATGAAATGCCGGAGATGGTTCAGTGCTATCCGAATCCGGCAGTTAATAAATTCACGATTCACGATTCACAATTCGCAATGGGAGCAGCTGTAACAATTACATTGTACAATATGTTAGGTGTGGCTGTTCAATCCGAAATCCGAAATCCAAAATCCGAAATAAACGTTGATGTTTCAACGCTTGCGAACGGAATGTATATTGTAGAAGTCACCTCCGGAAAAACCATTCAACATTCAAGAGTGATTATTCAGCATTGAGGTGCTGTAATGCTTCACCCTGATGTGTTGTAAAGTTGATCAGATAGTTCTGCTAACGCTTTTCTCTAACTGTAACTTTGTGCAATGAAAAAACTTTTGTTCTCTTTCATGCTGCTTCCTTTCTTTTCTGAAGCACAACTCAAATTCAATCTTGCTGATTCAATTCCTGTTTCTCAATACGGAAATACTATTTCCAATGCATGGAGTGGCGGAATCAACTACGCAGAATGGTCAGAGATTGATCTCAATGGCGATGGCTTGAAAGACCTTTTTATGTTCGATCGCTCCAACAACCGCGTGCTCACCATGATCAACAACGGTGCTCCTAACTCTGGTGCGTTTCATTATGTTGATTCCTTCACCACACATTTTCCAAAACTAAACGGCTGGGCATTTTTGTACGATTACAATCGTGACGGCTTTCCTGATTTATTTTCCGCAAGGAACAACGGCATCATTCAGTACAAAGGAAATTATGATGCTGTTAACGGGTACACATTTACCTGCGTTGATTCATTGATTCAATACAAATACGGAACCAACCAGCATTCAAATATTCTTGAGGGAGCATATCTCGTTCCCGATTTTGATGACATTGATAATGATGGCGACATGGATATTCTTGCCCTGACTTCTTCGTGTTTGGGCGTTTATGCATATTTCAAAAATAATGTTGTCGAGGATAGTCTTTCTTTGGACTCGCTCAATGATTATACACTTGTAACAAATGAGTGGGGAGGCTTTGTGCTTCGGGGCGGGGCTTACCCCTACGTTGTCGCTGACCACTTTCATGACACTACCTGCCCGGTGTTTGCTGCCCCCTTTCCTGGCTGGAGTCCCGATGATGTAGCACGAAGAGACGATACCTACTCAGTACTGAAAACCATAGACCTCGATGGCGATGGCGACAAAGATGCGTTGATCGGAGATTCGCAGGCAATCAATGTGCTTGCTCTTTACAATCATGGCGATTCATCTTTTGCCGATATGGATTTCCCGCAGGATACCCTCTTTCCTTCTTACAACACACCTGCTTTGATGCAATCATTTACTTCCTGTTCTTCTGTGGATGTTGATAATGATGGCTTGAAAGATTTGCTCGTGGGCAACAGCGAGTTTGAAGATAGAAGATGTGTGAACTGGTACAAGAACACAAACACCAATTCCGCTCCCATCTTCAATTTACAAACCGATTCTCTCTTTCAACCGGGAATGATTGATGTTGGCGAAGGCGCTGCGGCAACTCTCGCTGATGTAAATGGCGATGGCTTGCTCGACATGATAATTGGAAACACGCATTCTACTTTTAGCTTTAATCAGGAGAAAACAAATCTCTCTCTTTTCCTCAATGTTGGTACCGCAACCAATCCTTCTTTTCATTTGGCAACGGAGGACTTCGCATCAGTAACTTCGCTTGGAATTCCCGGACCACTCGTTCCTGCCTTCGGAGATCTTGATGGTGATGGCGATAAAGACATGCTGCTGGGAGCATTCAACGGAAAATTAAATTACTTCGTCAACAATGGAGGCGTTTTCAATTTTGTCTCTACAGGATACATGGGTATTGATGTTGGCAATGCAAGCGCACCGCAAATTATTGACATGAATCGTGATGGATTATTAGACCTTGTGGTTGGCGAACAAAACGGAGTGCTGAATTATTATCAGAACATTGGAAGTGTTACCACACCATTCTTTAATTCCATTCCCACTTCCAATCCATTCGGAAATGTAGATGTGCACGTAGTCCCTTATACTGACGGTTATGCCGTTCCATTTATTTTCGATGACAGCGGACAGTTCAAACTTCTAGTCAGCAACATGGATGGAAATATTTTTCTCTACGACAGCATTGATGGAAATCTCACCGGATCATTTCATCTGGTTGATACCACATTCAAAAAACACTTCGGCTATCGTTATGGATTTAATTGCAGTGTAAGTGGAGGTGATTTAAATGGAGACGGACTGACAGATGTCATCATCGGCTTGTATGGTGGAGGCGCGCAAATTTTTTATCAGGACAATCCATATCTTGCAGTTCAGGAAAGTGTAAAGCCCTCCGTATTAGTTAATGTATTTCCGAATCCTGCAAAAGATAAATTATCTGTGACAGCTTTTCAATTGTCCGGAACAACAACGTTGAGCATTTACAACATGGTCGGAGAAAAAATTGTCTATTCTGAACAAAAAACAAAAAACAAAAAATTAAGAATAGAAATTGATGTGAGTCGTTTCCCTTCCGGAATTTATTTAGTTCAACTGCAAAATGAAAATGGTACGGTAAGCGAGAAGGTTATGGTTGAAAGAAATTAAAAAGAGAAACTTTGATTGAGCGCAATCAACCTTTCGTTCCATTCTCTATCCCATTGACAAAGGCAAATGAGCTGATTTAATTTTAAACGAAATTTCAGAATAAAATATATCCATCATTATTTTTTGTCGGCTGCGTGGTGTAGAGTGTCCTCGTAATAGTAAACTTCGATATTAGCCACATCACGCAGGAAATCCACACGACTGATACTTATTCGGTGAATATCAAGCCCGGTGCGGGTGCGTAGGTCTATCATCAACTTGTCTTGATTTTCCGGCTTTACATTTTCAATGTTTTCATAAATAATTCTTTTCACCATTTCGTTTCGTACAAGCCAATTGCCATCAAGTGCATAAGTGAATCCGATTAAGATAAAATCTATTACAATGAGTTCGAAATAAGTGCCTTTGCTTACAGCGGTGATTAACCCCATGGCGATTACAATGAAAAGATAGGTCATATCTTTGGTAGTGATTCCCTCAGTACGATAACGCAGCATGGAGAATACCGCAAACAGTCCGAAGGCAGCACCCATACTCATGTCCACCTTGTTTAAGAGGTATGTAATGATGAAGATGATAATGTTAAAAAGAAAGAATGTAAAAAGGTAATCCTTTTTGCGGTAGATGCGGAAGTAGATGAAGCGTACAATCACAATCATACTAATGACATCAATAAGAAGACGCCAGAAAAACTTATCGCTCAGTTTGTCGAATAGTTCGAGGTTTGAAAACATATCACTTATGTTGAAACTAATTTATTAAGATAAAGCAACGTTTCTTTAAAACGATTCTTTTTTATTTCAGGATGCAAACTTATGACTCCAAGGCAATATTTGCTGATGGATTTATTGCGCACATGATATTTTTTCATGAGCTCTATGAAAGGGCTTTTGTCGTGAGCAGAGTCCTGCTTCACTTCAGCTATCACCAATCCATTGTAATTTTTTTGATTTCTGTCGTCAAGAAACGTGAGATTTGTATCAATAGTAAGCCGTTCCTGCGAATGTTTATTTACGAATGTATGCCTGCGATAGTTTACCCATAATTGTGCCTTGTATAATTCTGCATCGTACCCACTTGTTTCAACTAAAAACTCTTTTGCCTTTCCATGCAGTTCTTTTACGATCTCATGATGCTTGATCCGGTCTTTTACGGTGCGTCCTTTGTTGCTTTTAAATTTTACCTCGAAGAAATGGAGATTGCTCTCCACATATTTTCGTGAGCGGAATTTAAAGCGATTCAACTTTCCGTTATGGTGCTGGAGGTATAAGGCGAAATCATCCGTGTCGAAGTATAACGTTTCATAATTGCTGTAACGGAAATCAGAAACTTCGAGAATTTTGTAATCGAGAGTCATTTTCTGAAGCACGTTCGGAAGGAAAGAATCGTGGAACATGAACTTGGTGTCAACTCTGTCCTGCAACTTAACGCTATCCATTTCCTTGAGGGAAATGGAATCGAAACTTTGTAAAATGTTTTCGTACGGGATCACCAATTAATACACATAAGTATATTTCTTAACGGAGAGCAGAACATTTTTTCCATCATATGTTCTTCTTTCGGTTTTCATTCCCTTGTTATCGAAAATATTGGTGATCTTTTTTGTAATGTTATTATTTGGATCGAGAGTAACTTCTGCAATGCGGTTACCATTGGCGTTGTAGGAATACATGTTTTTCTCTTTCAATGCACCACCACCATCATATTCTGTTTCTTCAACCTTGTCTTCGTTCGCATTGTACTTCGTCACAAGTTTCTTTTTCACTTTTCCTTCGGCATCGTAATGCACTTCTTCGGTTTTATCGTTATCCTTGTTAAATATATACGACTCATGAGATTTTATTTCACCGTTTTCTTCATACTGAATATTTTCGATTATATTACCGTTTGCATCATATTTTTCAAAAGACTCCTTTAAAGTAATTTCCTTTCCATCCTTTGTAAATGTTTTTGAGACCTCGCAGGATTTCACTTTATTTTTCTTTATGTCTTTTTTATTTTGAGCGAAGGAATTGAGCGAGAAAAACAAAATGGTTAGCGAGAAAAAGTATTTTAAATAGTTCATAGCAAATATGATTTATTATTTGAAGATAAGGATTTCAGGAACTTCAACTGTTTGATTACTGTCAGTAATTTTTACAGTTTGCGAAACAGCGATTTTCGGTTTTGTTAGATCAACTGTGCCGGTCGTAGCAACCCCGGTAGTATCAATAGAATAGCAAAATATTGTGTAAGTTCCTTTCTGAAGATACTTAAACTCATAAGTCCCATCGTAGGATGTCTTGTAGTTATTATCGTAAGTAGTATGATCGGTTCCGTAAATAATGTAAGTATCCTCGTTAGGTCCGTAGTAATCGGCAAGTAAAAGTGAAAAAGTATTGTCGTACTTCTTCACATGGATTTTTCCGCGAATTGAAGAAGTGCCACCTTCTCCCGCATCTTTCTTACAAGATGCAATAATGAAGAGGTAAAGAATGAGAATGACGGAAGAAAATTTTATTTTCATTTTTTTATTTTATTAAAAGGAGTGCAAAGATGAAACATTTTTTTAACCCCTTGCCAGAACGTTTGATAAAGATACAGTTTTCGATTCGAAAATAAGTAAAAGGAATACGGAAAAAGAAAACAAAAGTTATTAGATATATACAAAAAGTGACCCTACCCTTACATGGTCATTCGTTTTGTAGTACTTTTATCAAACTAAAAATTTTTTTACAAATGAATCAAACCGAATGGGTTTCTAAATTTATTGAATTTTCATCGCTCGATGAACTGCCGGAAGAAGACAAAAAATTAGTGACACAAGCGCAGCAGAGTGTGATGAGTGCGTATGCACCTTACTCACGTTTCAGTGTGGGTGCGGCTGTCCTTTTAGAAAATGGAAAAGTTATGTTGGGTAACAACCAGGAAAATGCCAGCTACCCGATCGGGCTTTGTGCAGAGCGGGTTGCAGTATTTGCAGCGGCAGCAAATTATCCGAGAGTGAAAATGAAAGCAATTGCCATCACTGCTCTTTCAAAACAATTTCTAATTGATAAACCGATTACTCCCTGTGGCGCGTGTCGCCAGGCGATTGCAGAATATGAACATCGTTATCAAAATCCGATTCGTTTGATCATGGTGGGAGAAACGGGAAAAGTTTTAGTTGCAGACAGCATCAAGCATTTTTTGCCTTATCAGTTTAACGGAGATGATTTGAAAGTGAAAATCTGAACAGCCGATTTTAAAATTTAAGGATGTGTAAATTTGAAATAAAAATAGCCGGTAGCATCGGTAGGAGACCAGAAACATGACAGTCGGGCAAACTTATCTTGAAGAATCCATTAAAAGTTTTCGTGGATTAAAATCGAATGTTGAGAAAGCAGTCGAACAATTGAGCGATGCGGAAGTTCATTGCACATTGAACGAGGAATCAAACAGCATTGCCATTATCATGAAACATCTTTCGGGGAATATGATTTCAAGGTGGACTGATTTCCTTTCTACGGACGAGGAAAAAGAAAATCGAAACCGTGATGGAGAGTTTGAAGAAGATTTTACTTCGCGAATTCAGCTGATGGAATACTGGAATAAAGGATGGAAAGTTTTTCTTGATACGCTTTATAGTTTGTCTGAGGACGATCTTCTGAAAACAGTTTACATCCGCAAGGAACCACACACGGTCATCAGCGCCATTCAGAGACAGCTTGCTCATTATGCTTATCACAGCAGACAAATCGGTTACATTGCTAAGCAGATTAAGGGAAAAGATTTCAAAACGCTTTCTATTCCCAGAGGAGAATCAACGAAGTATGTAAATACTCCTCCTCAAATCAATATCAATCTTTGATCAGGTTCGAATAGCTTCATAGCTGTTCAACATTAAACTTTAGATGTTAAACCTTAAACTCTAAGCAATATATTTGCCCACTCAAGAAAAAGTTATGTCGAAAAATAAATTTTCAAAAGAAACCTATTTGAAATGGTATGAGGACATGCTGCTCATGCGCAGGTTCGAAGAGAAAGCAGGGCAGTTGTATGGTCAGCAAAAGATAAAAGGATTCTGTCATCTCTACATTGGTCAAGAAGCATTGGTTGCAGGAGCGATGAGTGTTTTGAAACCCGAAGACAACATGATAACCGCTTACCGAGATCATGCACATGCAATCGGCAAAGGCGTTTCAGCCCGCGCTGTGATGGCAGAACTTTTTGCCAAAGCAACGGGCTGCAGCAAGGGTAAGGGAGGAAGTATGCACATGTTTGATGCAAGTAAAAAATTCTTTGGTGGTCACGGTATTGTTGGCGGACAGATTCCTCTCGGTGCAGGAATTGCTTTTGCCGAAAAATATAACGGAACAAAAAATGTAACACTTTGCTACATGGGTGATGGTGCTGTGCGGCAGGGCGCATTTCACGAGGCGCTGAACATGGCAATGACGTGGACGATTCCCGTTGTCTTCATCATCGAGAATAATAATTACGCAATGGGAACTTCGGTCGAGCGCACGAGCAACGTAACGGACCTTTACAAGCTCGGACTTGCTTATGATATTCCTTCCGAGCCCGTTGACGGAATGAGTGTGGAAGATGTTCATGTTGCAATTGAAAAAGCAGTTGATCATGCACGTGAAGGAAAAGGTCCATATCTTTTAGAGATGAACACATATCGTTACAAAGGACATTCAATGAGCGATCCTGCTAAGTACCGCACGAAAGAAGAAGTTGAACAATACAAAGCGAAGGACCCTGTAGAAATGGTTTTGAAAACGATCATGAATAACCAGATGGCATCGCAATCGGATATTGATGCCATCATCAAAAGAGTAACTGATGTGGTGGAGGACTCTGTAAAGTTTGCAGAAGAATCTCCGTATCCTGATCCGTCAGAACTTTACAAAGATGTTTACGTGCAAAACGATTATCCATATATCATTGAATAAAAAATAAAATTATGGCTGAAATTGTAAGAATGCCCAAGATGAGTGATACGATGACAGAAGGCGTGATTGCGAAGTGGCATAAAAAAGTTGGTGATAAAATAAAAACTGGTGAGCTTGTTGCTGAGATCGAAACCGATAAAGCAACAATGGAATTTGAATCGTACCAGGAAGGTGTTCTTCTCTATCGCGGAATTGAAGAAGGAAAATCTGCTCCTGTTGACGGCATACTTGCTATCCTGGGGAAAGAAGGAGAAGATTACAAAGCACTTCTTGATACGGAGTCAGCAAAGGCACTTGAGAAAAAAGATGAGCCGAAGAAGGAAACAAAACCATCGCAGCCGACACAAATGAAAGTGGTTGATGCGCCAAAGCCCGCAGTGAAAGCCGCACCTGCAGCGCACTCCGTGATGAAATCAGTTTCGACAACTACTGATTCAAGATTGAAGGCATCACCGCTTGCGAAAAAATTATCAGAAGAAAAAGGAATTGATCTCGCAAACCTTCAGGGCAGTGGAGAGAACGGACGCATCGTGAAGCGCGATATTGACTGGTACAAAGCGGGCAACGTGGTGAAGTCATCAGCAAAAGAAAAGCAAGTAGAACAAATCCGTTTGCCTGATTCTTTTGTAACTGAAGAATCATCAGAAGAAGTTCCTGTTTCACAAATGCGAAAAACAATTGCGCGTAGATTAGCTGAGAGTAAATTTTCCGCTCCGCATTTTTATCTCACCATCGAGATTGACATGGACAATGCAATCAGCACGCGCGAAAGCATTAACTCATCTACAGGAACAAAAATTTCGTACAACGATCTTGTAATTAAAGCGGCAGCATTCGCATTGCGCGTTCATCCCAAAGTGAATTCATCGTGGCTTGGAGATACTATTCGCATCAATCATCACGTACACATCGGTGTGGCAGTAGCTGTGGAAGAAGGATTACTGGTGCCTGTGGTTCGCTTTGCCGACAGCAAATCACTTTCAGAAATAAATACTGAAGTGAAAATATTCGCGCAAAAAGCAAAAGAGAAAAAACTGCAGCCCGCAGACTGGGAAGGAAATACATTTACAATTTCAAACCTCGGCATGTATGGCATTGAAGAATTCACTGCCATCATCAATCCGCCCGATGCATGTATTCTTGCAGTGGGTGGAATTATGCATGTGCCTGTGGCGAAGGATGGAGCAATTGTTCCCGGAAACAGAATGAAAGTTACCATGAGCTGCGACCACCGCGTAGTTGACGGTGCAACAGGTTCAGAGTTTCTAAAAACTTTCAAAGGGCTCATGGAAAACCCTGTTGTGATGCTCGGAATGGGAAACATCTGAGGCATTTTAAACTATAAATTAGGAATTGAAGAGCCCTTCAAAATAATCTAATGCCAACACCCACCCACCTCCACAGTGCCGGTCATTCCGCACATCATCATCACGAAAATCATTTTACACAAAATGATTTCGTGCGCGATGTGGTTATCGGCATGAGTGACGGGCTTACGGTGCCATTTGCGCTTGCTGCGGGGTTAAGCTCTGCTTCGGTAGGTAATCATATTATCCTTACCGCGGGTATGGCGGAGATTATTGCCGGTTCTATTGCGATGGGGCTTGGCGGCTACCTGGCAGGTAAAACAGAAGTGGAGCATTACGACAGTGAACTGAAACGCGAGTATCGAGAGATAAAAGAATTTCATGAGGTGGAAATAAATGAGTGCAAAGAAATTTTTGCGAACTACGGATTGAGCGAGGAGAATCAGCACAATCTGGTGCAGGAGCTTGCAAAGAATGATGACAAGTGGGTTGATTTTATGATGAAGTTTGAACTGGGACTTGAAAAGCCCGACATTAACCGCGCGCGACAGAGTGCGCGCAACATCGGTTTGGCTTATATTGTGGGTGGTATTGTTCCGCTTTCAGCGTACCTTTTTACCGCATCATCTGAAAGCGGACTTTTATTTTCAAGCATCATCACCATCCTTTGCCTGATGGTTTTCGGATATTACAAAAGCAAAGTGATGGATCAACCTGCCATGCGCGGGGCTTTCCGCACTATGATGATTGGTGTGCTGGCTGCGGGGGCTGCGTATCTGGTGGCGAGATTGTTTAGCTGAAGTGATTTGGAAAGCTTATTATGCTTGGTTATTGTAAATCCGGTTAAAAAAAGAAGCTACTCCAACTTGGAACAGCTTCAATTTCGGATTAACCGATTAGCAGCTTATTCAACTACTACCCGATTCTGTGTATTGATGGAGTTGCCTTGAACCGAGAGTTGGTAGAAACCTTTGGCAACATTTTCAAGATTGAGTTCCATCACATTTGTTCCTTCGTGAATCTCTGTGTTTGAAATATAAACAATTTCACCTATGGCATTAATTAGCTGCACTTGCACACGGTCAGTTACTGTAGAAGTAATCTCAACTTTCATTTTATCATGTGCAGGATTCGGGAATACCTTTACTTCACTTTGCAATGTGTTTTGAATCTGCGACTGGCGGCAGGTGACACTAATAGCCATGTTGCGGGTGCCTGAATTGCCGCAGGTATTTGAAGCAGTGACGTGAAGTGTGCCTCCATTGCTTCCCCACAATACAAGTACGTTTGCTGAACCTTGTCCTCCAAGTATAGTAGCCCCAGCCGGTACCTGCCAGTTGAAGTTTGTAGCACCACTTGATCCACTTGCGATATAACTTTCAACTGCTCCGTTACACACAGAATTATTTCCATTTATTGCTGTAGGTGTACCCGGACTACCGGAAACAGTATATGTACGCAAACCGCCAATACCACACAGGTTGCCGGCTGATACGGATAAGAGAACCGTATTCAAATTACTTGTGAAGTCAACGGAAATTGAGCTAAGATTAGTAGGTCCAACAATTGCCGCATTTCCGTTTGATACATTCCAGAAATAAGATGTTGCACTACTTACAGGAGGAATTGAAAATGATACACCAGTTGCTCCACACTGGCCGGATGCGGGACCGGTAATGTTAGAAGGCGTATTAGGTAATCCTGATGCAATGCCCTTGCAACGGCTCGCACTTGCATAACCGCAACCACTCACTGCAGATACACATACCAGCGATCCCGCTGGTACTGTAGCAGGAAACAACATGCTGGCGCTTGTTCCTGAAGGAGTAATTACAGTACCCGGCACTGTGCAACTCCAATTGTAAGTAACCCCTGTACTTCCGGCAGGTATTGAATAACCTGTTGAACCGTTAGGGCAAACATAGGACAACCCTGTGATTGCGCCAGGAATGGCAGGATTTCGAACAATATTTATGCTACGAGCGACACTGTTAAATCCACAGTTTAAAGATGCATAAACATTTAGTGTAGCACCTGTAAAAGGGGCTGCAAAATCAACATTTACTGTTGGAGAAGAAGTAGTGAACGAACTAAGCCCGGTTCCATTAAGGGAAGCATCGTTGCCCGTAATATACCAAGTATAAGAATCAGCGCTTGCAACGGCAGGCACATTGTAAGTATAACTTGTGTTAGGGCATCCTACAGAACTTCCTGATATAGCGCCTGGCTCTGAAACCTTTGCTCTTACCCATGAACACAAAGTGTTGCTTTGTCCACAAGCATTGCCGGCAAATACACACATGCTGTATCCTGAAGTACCAAATGGAAGTGTTCCAAAAGTTGAACTTACATTTGTTGAAGCAGTTTGATAAGGCCCGGGATTTCCATTAAACAATACTCCTGAAGGTCCGCTCCATGAATAGAAGGTTGCATTGTTTACATTGTTTACAGAGATAACTCCTAAATTACCGCTGCAAGCTGAACTTGGAGCAGTGATCGTATTAACGGTTGAAGGTATTGATGTTCTTACCAATACATTTACCTGAACACAATTTGTTATATTGCAATATCCTTCAGCACGAACAAAGTAAGTGTGAATGCCTCCACCAGAAGGTGTAACTGAAATACTTGAATTATTTCCAACCGCTGATCCCGATCCACAACCACCTTCGTACCAAATCCAATTTGCATCACTGCCCAGGGAACCTCCAGTTACATTAAAGGATACAGGACTGCCATTACAGATTTCATTATAAGTCGCATTGTTAGATGCAGTGCTTGGGTCAACAGAGAATGACTTTACTGTTACATTTGCCTGTGCACAATTACTGATGTTGCAATCGCCTTCGGCACGTACAAAATAAGTAGTAGTTGAAGAAGGAGTAACAACAAGAGTAGTTCCGGTACCGATAGATGCACCGTTACCACAACCACCTGCATACCAAACCCAGGTAGCACCTGTTCCAAGTGAACCACCGCTAACAGAAAGATTGCTGTTGCCGCTTCCGCAAAGAATAGGAGCGGATGGCGATGCAGAAGTAGCATCAACAGAAAGAGTTTTTACCACTACAGTTACCTGAACACAGTTGGTGTTATTGCACGGTCCTTCGGCACGCACAAAATAAGTAGTAGTTGAAGACGGATTCACACTATAAGAACTACCGGTTGCAACAGGAGTACCGCTACAACTTCCTTCATACCATTTCCAATCCGCATCATCACCTAAACTTCCGCCCTGCACGGTTAAGGTGGTTCCAGCACCGAGGCATAGGCTGTTGTTACTTACATCTGTAACAGCAGCCGTTGGGTCGGTACTATACATTTTTACAACTGTTGCAATTGCATTAGAAACAGAATAGCATCCGTTCACATCTGTATAAGTTACGTTGAATAGATCACCATAGTCAACGCTGATGTCTTGTGTGGTTTCGCTGGTACTCCATAATAGATCGTTTGAATAGTTAGTAGTATGAAGTGATACGTTGGTTGTATTTATTCCATCAGAACAAAGCACCGTTGAGCTAAGTGCAGAAATTACCGGTGCAGCCGGTGCAGCCGACTCCGTCATTAATTGCGATTGATTGTGCAAGCAACCATGATTATCGGTCGCAGTAACAGAATAAGTTCCGCCAGTATTCACTGTAATAAGTGAAGTCGGTTCTGTTGTGCTCCATACGAAGCCCACTGCATTACCTTGCACTGCCTGAAGATCGGTAGTAGTTTGCCCTGTGCATAGATTGGTGCTTCCAATTACTACAATAGATGCCGGTATGGTATCATAAATAGTGATTGCCTGCGAAGCAACGTTTGAACAGTTGTTCGAATTGGTTCCTGTTACTGTATAATTCGCTGCCGAGTTTACCACGATGCTTTGTGTAGTTTGAGAAGTACTCCATGAATAAGAAGATAATCCTGCAGTAGCAGTTAATGTTACGTTGTTGCCATTGCAAAATGCAGTGGCTCCACTTGGAGTAATAGTAACATTAGGCAATGGGTTTACAGTAATTGCTATTGAAGAAGATGCAGCAGAACAACCGTTCTGATCAGTAATAGTTACCACATAGTTTTGGCTTGCCAGCATATTCTGCGCTGTCGGGTTTGTATCAGTTGCATCGGTTAGATAAGTTGCCGGTGACCATGAATAAATAACCGTGCCTCCGCTTGGAACAAAGCGCCATGCTTCAGGGGTTGATACTATCCAGTCGCCACTGCTTCCGTTTCTTCCCGCAGGAACTTTTGCCGCAGATCCGTTTGAATTCTCAAGACCTAATGTTTTTGATGTAGTTGTAGTTGAACTATTGGAAACATCATGCACATGAACTTCTATGATATTTGATTTCTCATATAAGCGAATCTGGAAATTTGTATTTCCTCGTTTGTTTCCTGAACAACTGCTGCAATAAAACTGAACATTGTTGTAATAAATAGTAAACACCCTATTTGGTGTTGATCCTGTTGTGAACGTTGTAATTGTATTTGCCGCTGCGTTCAAATCAGAAAACACTCCGGCTATAATATTATTTGGATTTGAAGCAGAAGGGAGTGTTTGTCCATATACCGTAGTGGAGCCGGAACTTGTTCCGAACTGAACAAATCCATTGGTGTAGGCAAAGACGTTGTTATAGTTCGCTCCGTAATAGCTGAATGTAAATGGCAATGCAATGGAGCCGGATACTGCATCATCACCACTTGTTGCACTTGAACCCGAGCCGAGAGGCGCGCTGTAGGCAATTGAACTTAAGGTATAGTTGGTTGAATTACCTCCTACAGCAGCAAGCACGGAATTTCCTCCCTCGCAAAGAGTAGTTACAGAAGCTGAAGCAAGAGATGTAACAGCCGGATTTACAGTTACTGTTTGTGAAGCCGTAGCTGAACAACCCGTAGTAGTTCCGGTTACGGTATAAGATGTAGTTGATAAAGGCGAAATAGTAATTGCTGCCGTTGTTGCTCCACCGGGATTCCAGCTATAGGTTGATGCACCGGTTGCAGTAAGTACCACTGAACCCGATCCGCAGATAACTCCATTGGAAGGATTGGAAGAAGCGTTCACCACCGGAACAGCATTTACCGTTAAGCTTGCCGTATTAGAAGTTAAAGTACCGCAACCGCCTGATACAATACATTTATATTGTCTTCCGCTCATACCAATTGTAACTCCGTTTACATTCAGCGTTGCTGAAGTTGCTCCGCCTATATCTGCAAAGCTTCCTGATGAATTATCCTGCCACTGGTAAGTAAGTGACGCGCCTTGTGCGCTTACAGAATAGGAAGCGTTTGTTCCTTCGCATTTTGTTTGTACTGCGGGCTGTGTAGAAATTACTGTACTCGGATTTACGTTGACTACTGAAGTGAAGGTGTTTCCTGCACATCCTAGCGAACTTGTTGGTGTAATTGTAAAAGTAGTAGTTGCTAAACTTGAAGAAGAACTATTCAGCGTACCTGTTATCGGATTTGAGCTGCCGGAGTTTGCTATTCCGGTAAGCGTTCCTGTATTACTTCTTGACCAGCTATAGGTTGTTCCTAGAAGACCACCGCTTTCGCTCAGATCAATATTTGTAATTGCAACACCTTCGCAAAGTGTTTGCGTAGTTGGAGTAGCAACTCCTATAGGTTTTGCATTTACAGTAAGAGTAACCGTGTTTGAAGTTAATGCTCCGCAAGTACCTGATACGTTGCATTTGTATTGTCTTCCACTCATACCAACGTTAGTACCACTTACCGTAAGTGATGCATTAGTGGCAGCGGCAATATTTGCAAAACTTCCTGATGAATTATCCTGCCATTGGTAAGTTAAACCGCCACCTGCTGCGGTAAGCGTGAAGGTTGCATTTGTACCTGCGCATACTGTTGAGTTAGATGGTTGAGAAGAAATTGAAGTGACTGCATTTACTGTTACAGTTGTAGTAGTTGAGTTGGAGCAAATACCATTTGATGCAACAACTGTATATGTACCGGTAGCCGAAGCGGTTGCTGCAGCTATGGTTGGATTTTGTGTGGAAGAAGCAAAACTATTGGGACCTGTCCATGAAAATGTACTTGCTGTTGAAGTGGCTGTAAGATTCAGATTATTGCCCGCACATACCGGAGTGTTGCTGCTTGCTGAAACCGTGATAGGTGCGCATGAAGTCAAAGCAATATTATCTATTGCTCCGGCACCTTTCGGATTTGCATTATCATTATGCCATGAGAACACAAGGCGCTTGGTAGTACCCGCATTGGCAGCAGGAATAGTGATAGTGAAGTTTGTAAACGATGATAAAGCCGATCCACCGGGATATTCTGAATTACCGATTTGACCGGACGATAGTTCAGTACCTGCTACCGGAGTGGTAGTGGTAGGTACCAGGAAAACCTTCATGTAATCAAATGTTTGATCGAGCGTGGCCTGCTTATAGTCAAAGCTTAGGGTAATCTGAGTTTGTCCTGCAGGGAAGGTAACGTTGCGGTAGAAATGAACCACCGAAGTTGCATTGGTTATAGCATTGCTTGTTCCTCCGTTGTTAGAAATATAAGCAGCGCGAGCACCCGTGTATCCACCTGCGGCAGTTCCTAACGCCCATTGGTTGGTTTGCGCTCCGTTTACCACGGTCCAGTTATTCAGTGCCAACGTAGTTCCGGTTTCGAAACCGCCATCTCCACTGCCGGAAATGATCGTTGTTTGAGCATCTGCTGCAAATGAAAATCCTGAAAGAGCAATTACAATGCTCAAAATGGTTTTCGAAAATTTGTTAGTGTAAGTGTTCAGCATATCAGTGTTCTTTAAATGTTACTTGAGAGATTTAGTATTTTTATTAGTATGCTAAAGTAAGGTCTTAATATAGTGCTGCTAAATATTTGTGGCAGACAGCCGTCTTTTTTGGGCAAATGCTGAATAATCATGGGTGTAAAATTGATAATTGTTTGGAGCAGGCAGCTATGTTAAAGTGCCGGATGCTACTAAAAAATGAAAGATCAGACCCCCTTTTTTCAGTAATTTCTCAATTTTGGAATTAAGGGTGAAATCAAGACCCGGGCTAATAAAAGTTAAGCCCTTTCTTGATTGACTTTCTGAAAAAAGGAATACAAAAGCTGTCGTGATCAGGATGGATTTTTTATTTTCTGATGCTTTGTCTTGAAACACCCCATCTTATCAGGAGCACTTCGTTTGTTATCCTGAGTACTTCCGAACTGCAACCGAGCACTTCGTTTGTTGAACCGAGTACTTCCGCGCTGCAACTTAGTAGCTCCGGGCTACACCTGAGAACCTCGGAGCTGCAACCGAGGACTTCGTTTGTTGAACCGAGGACTTTCGAGCTACAACTGAGTAGCTCTGAGCTACACCTGAGAACCTCCGAGCTTCAACCGAGTAGCTCGGAGCTGCACCTGAGTACCTCTCTACATCGAAAATCAGCATAAAAAAGCCGCTATCTTATTTTTTCAATAAAATAGCGGTTTTTAAAACAGCCGTTTTCAGGACTATGGCTTCAATTTGAAGGTAATTTCGCCCGGGCTGGTCGCGCTTTGGTTTTGCACCACTATTTTTTTGAAATCTGTCTGTAGCTTTAACGCATCCTGCGGATTTACTACTTTATAGGTTGAAGCATCCTCTCCAAACTTGCCAACTTTTAACACAGTATTTCCTGTGTTAACGATGGAGCGCCCTGTGTCAACTTTATTAATGGTAACCGAACCGTTTGCAGGAATTGATACTACCTGCATAGCCGCACTCTGCCGCTGAAATGCAGTAGCTATCTGCTCCACCACTGTAGTTAGCGCAGCATTTCCTTTTGCTGCTTCCTTTAGCAACGCATAGCCGCGGTCGCTTTGCTGCATCAGTTCGCTGCTCAGCAGCAAAATAGTGTCATCAATACCTTCCACGATGGGCGCAAGCCAGGCGCGTATCTGCTTTAGTGCAGTCATCAGGTTCATGTCTTTTTGAAATTCCGGCACATCGTAGCTTGCAGGCATCGCAGAAGCATTGTTGCTCACTGCTGTGAACACGTCATTTACATAGCCCGTGCGCTTGGTAGCCATCTTGCGAAGCTTCCTCCGCTGGTCTGGAGTAAGGTTTGCAAGGAAAACAAGAATAACAAGAATGCCGGCTGCATTGGTTTGAATGGTTGCAAGCTGTGCCGGGGTTAAACTTGCTGAAATGTTTGGGTTGCTCATTGTAATTAAGTTTTAAATTAGTTTAACTTTTATTTTATTTAAGAGGCAAACCTACTGAGGCACCCAAAAACAAAAAGGATGTTTTTTTGCTTTTCATTTTGGCAGCTTTCATTCATAGAATAAAAAAACCCGCTCATCCTTTTGGATGAACGGGTTTAGCAAAACAGCCGTGCGCAGGGGCAACCGGCTGCATTAAGTCCACCATTTTTCTTCGGTTGCCAGCAGGCAGGTAGAAGTATTTTTCTGCTCGCCTACGCATTTATAAATAGTGGTGCGCATACCTTTAAATGTGCCTTCAGACATGCAGAGCATCTCTTTTACTTCATCCAGCTTTCGGCCGTTGGTAATTAAAAAGAGCACGTTGCGCCTGTCGTCAGGCAAATTTTTCAGCGAGCCATGCCACTCAACAACTTTAAATTTTTTGTTGAGCAAGCACAGTGCCTCCAGTGCGGCTTCACCATCTGCTTCTACAGTGAGCGACACTTTGTACCTGAAAGGCGAGGCAAGCAACGCCATAAGAAAGCAATAGAGCTGGTAATTTCTTTTGGCTTGCAATGCAACCTGTTTGAAACAACCTTCAAGGAGCGATAAAATTTTGTGAATTTGTTTGCCATCGCTGATGCAAACGTTTGATTCTTTGAACATATTTATTTGGATTTAAAGTTATGCTACGCAAGCTAAAAAAGATTGGGATGCCGCGCAAGAGAGTAAGAGAAAAATGTGCAGAATTTTTTTGTGCGGTGAAATAGGTTACTTTTGATGAACGATATTTTTTTTTGATGAGATGAAAAAACATTTATCCAATAACCTCAGCCCACGCGCACCCCAGGCACTGAAGGGCGCAGCGCGCAGGACTCCCTTTAGGGGCGGGGTGAGCGTGGCAAATGTTTGGCTGCTCACACTTTTTATTTTTTCTTCGGTGAATTGTTTTTCTCAAAATCCTGGAGAGTGGGTATGGTTGCATGGAGACACCATCACAAATCAATCTGGTAATTTTGGCACTCAAGGATTACCAAGTCCAACAAATAATCCACCGGGATTATATGAGGCATGTGAATTCACTGATCCAAATGGAAACTTTTGGTTGTTTGGTGGGGCTTTACCAACTGGTAGGTATGCTGACTTATGGAGATATGATCCACTTTTAAATGAGTGGACGTGGATGAAAGGGCTAGGTATACTTGGTTACGCTGGTAGCTTTGGTGTATTGGGTGTGCCATCACCAACAAATAATCCTCCCTCTTTATCTCATGGAATTGATTCCTGGGTAGATTCACAAGGAAATTTTTGGATGTTTGGGGGCTTGGTTTACAATGGAGTTACAAGTTCGGATTTATGGAAATATGATGTTTCAACAAATGAATGGACGTGGATGGGAAGAGGTCAAGGTATATACGGTGTCCAAGGTCTACCAAGTTCAGCAAATAGTCCGGGTCGAAGAAATGAATGTTCCTCTTCCTGGTCTGACAATTTTGGAAATCTTTGGCTTTGGGGTGGGTATAGTATCAATGATTTATGGCGCTACAACAGCGCTACTAATATTTGGACATGGATGAAAGGCGACTCACTTCCCAATCAAATTGGGATTTATGGAAATATTGGAATAGAAGATTCTTCTAATTCTCCAGGTGGTCGATCATCGTATAGCCATTGGATAGATTCAATCGGAAATTTTTGGTTGTTCGCTGGAAATGATTTTTCTTCTGCCTTTGTTGCATTTAATGATTTATGGAAATACAATCCCATCACAAATAATTGGACATGGATTTCAGGAAGTAATCTTGCAAATATGGCGGGAGCATATGGAGATAAATGCATCTCTTCAAATAGTAGTGTTCCATCTGCACGATTCGAAAATCGTTCTGCTTGGAAAGAGCAAGGAAATTTTTGGAGTTGGGGGGGATTTGATGCAACCGTAGGTTTCTTTTATAATGATCTTTGGAAATATTGTGTTAATTCAAATCAATGGATTTGGATTAGCGGTGATAGTATTCCAAATCAAACTGCCAGTTGGGGTACTTTAGGAGTTTCAAGCCCAACCTCTAAGCCAGATGGAAGAGGTGGTTCTTTAGGATGGAGTGATAATAATAGTTTATACTTATTTGGTGGTTTGAACAACCATGGAATATATAATGATCTTTGGAAGTTTACAATTGATACAACATGCGGTGTCTGTCCTGTTATTTTTCCAAATTCTTTTTTTTCGTCTCAATCAAATTCTCTCTGCCCCGGCACCTGCACCGATTTTGTAAATCTTTCTTTCAATGCAGCTTCTTATCAATGGAGTTTCCCCGGAGCCACACCCGATACAAGCACAGCCACCAACCCAACAAACATTTGCTATCAAAACTCCGGCAGCTACGATGTGCAGCTCATAGCAACAAACACAAACGGCAGCGATACACTTTTACTTAGTAACTACATTACTGTTTATCCTGCACCCGCAGCGCAGGGCATTTCGCAAAGCGGAGATACACTCTTTGCAAATGCAGGAGCAAACTCTTATCAATGGTATTACAATACAAACATTATTACCGGAGCAACAAATTATTTTTATATAGCACCATCAAGCGGAGATTACAATGTGGTTTGCACAGATAGTAATCGGTGCGAGGTGGAGGCGGCAGTGTTTAACGTAATAGCAGCAAGCCCCACCCAACCTCCCCAAAGGGGAGGAGTTGAAATCCATCCCAACCCTGTGGTAGATATGTTGGAAATAGTGAGCCCTCTTTTCAAAGACAAAAAAGAAATAGACATTTCAATTTACAATATTCTTGGCGAAAAGGTATTGGCTGTTTCTCCCCTCTCTCTTGGGAGAGGGGCAGGGGGAGAGGCAGATGTTTCCGCGCTTCCTTCCGGCATGTACTACCTCGAAGTAACGGGCAGCGGAAAAGTTTTCAGAACTAAATTTGTGAAGCAATAACGCATTTACTCAATTGACTTAATTAACTCAATCAACTAAACAGTGATCCCAAAACCTTTCTCCAATAACCTCCTCCCACGCGCACCCCAGGTACTGAAGGGTACAGTGCGCAGGACTCCCTTTAGGGACGGGGTGAGCGTGGCAAATGTTTGGCTGCTCACACTTTTTATTTTTTCTTCCCTGCATTCTTTTTCTCAAAACCCTTTAGTGAAGATGTGGGATAAAAGGTTTGGAGGGTCGGGTGCTGATATCATTACCTGCTTCCAACAAACAAAAGACCGAGGATATATTCTCGGAGGATATTCTTATTCCGCAATCGGAGGAGATAAAACACAGGCAACATGGGGAAGTTACGATTACTGGATTGTAAAAACCGATTCGCTTGGCAGCAAACAATGGGATAAAGATTTCGGAGGAACATCTGCTGATGAGCTTTCTTCATTGCAACAGACGGCTGACGGTGGATATATTCTTGGAGGATATTCTTATTCCGGCATTGGCGGAGACAAGACACAGTCAACATGGGGAATTGAGGAATACTGGATTGTAAAAACAGATTCACTCGGCAACAAACTATGGGATAAAGATTTTGGAGGAACAAATGATGATGAGCTTTATTCATTGCAACAAACGGCTGACGGTGGATATATTCTCGGAGGATATTCTTATTCCGGAATTGGCGGAGATAAAACACAGCCGTCATGGGGCTTTGCTGATTACTGGATAATAAAAACAGATTCACTCGGCAACAAACTATGGGATAAAGATTTCGGAGGAACTGGTGATGATGAGTTTTATTCATTGCAGCAAACGGCTGATGGCGGATATATTCTCGGAGGACTTTCCAATTCAGGAATCAGCGGAGACAAGACACAGGCAGCATGGGGAGGTTACGATTACTGGATAATAAAAACCGATTCACTCGGCAACAAACTATGGGATAAAGATTTCGGAGGAACAGACATTGATTGGCTTTATTCATTGCAGCAAACGGCTGACGGAGGATATATTCTCGGAGGATATTCTTATTCCGGCATTGGTGGAGATAAAACACAGGCCACATGGGGAGGAAGCGCAGATAATGATTACTGGATTATAAAAACAGATTCGCTCGGTATCAAGCAATGGGATAAAGATTTCGGAGGAACAAATCAAGAAGATTATTTCGGAAATGTTTCTCAAACAAAAGAGGGTGGATATTTAATTGCCGGCACTTCTTATTCAAATATAGGAGGAGATAAAACGGAGAACAATTCGCTTGGCATTGAACAAACATGGATTGTCAAAACCGATTCACTTGGCACTAAGCAATGGGATAAAACAATTCTTTCACCCGGTCATGATGAACAAGGGTATGCCATTCAAACCAAAGACGGATGCTATGCTGTTGCAAGTTTGGATAACGGAGGTATAGGAGGATATAAAACACAACCAAACTGGGACACAATATGTGCTGGTGTTGGATGCTCACCTGATTATTGGATTGTAAAATTCTGCGAAACATTGCAGGCAGGTTTTACATCTCCCTCTTCTTTATGCCCCGGCACCTGCACCGATTTTGTAAATCTTTCTTTCAATGCAACCTCTTATCAATGGTTTTTCCCCGGTGCCACGCCTGATACAAGCACAGCCACCAACCCAACAAACATTTGCTATGCAAACTTCGGCAGCTACGATGTGCAGCTAATTGCAACCAATGCAAACGGCAGCGATACACTTTTGCTTAGCAATTACATTACAGTTTATCCTGCACCGGCAGCACAAGCAATCGCACAAAGTGGCGATACTCTCTTTGCAAATGCAGGAGCAGCAACTTATCAATGGTTCTTCAATGGCAATATCATCAACGGAGCAACAAATTATTTTTATGTAGCACCGCAAAGCGGAGATTACAATGTGGTGTGTACAGATAGTAATGGCTGCGAGGTGGAGGCGGCAGTGTTTAATGTAATAGCAGCAAGCCCCACCCAACCTCCCCAAAGGGGAGGAGTTGAAATCCATCCCAACCCGGTTGCAGATAAGTTAGTAATCAGTAGTTCTGAGTTAGAAGAAAGAGAAGTTGATATTACAATTTACAATATTCTTGGCGAAAAGGTATTGGCTGTTTCTCCCCTCTCTCTTGGGAGAGGGGCAGGGGGAGAGGCCGATGTTTCCGAGTTACCCTCCGGCATGTACTACCTCGAAGTATTCTCCCACAATAAAGTTTTCCGCAGTAAGTTTGTAAAGCAGTAATTACTTGATGAGATGAAAAAACTTTTCTTCACGCTTTTTATTTTTTCTGCGCTGCATTCTTTTTCTCAAAACCCATTGGTGAAGATGTGGGATTATACATTTGGCGGAGACAGCACTGATGGGCTTAATGCATGGCTTCCACAACCCTCCAGAGATTACCTTCAACAAACAAAAGATCATGGTTACATTGTTGGTGGTTATTCAATCTCCAAGGTAAACGGAGATAAAACACAGCCAACATTTAACAGCAGTTATGATTATTGGATTGTAAAAACTGATTCGCTTGGCATCAAGCAATGGGACAAAGATTTTGGAGGATCGGCTCGCGATGAGCTTGATGCAATGAAACAAACTGCAGATGGCGGATATATTTTAGGAGGAAGTTCACTATCAGACGTTAGCGGAAATAAAACACAACCGCGATGGGGTGATTATGATTTTTGGATTGTGAAAGTTGACTCATCAGGCAGCATACAGTGGGACAAGGACTTCGGTGGAGATATGCAGGACGCATTTTATTCAATTCAGCAAACTAAAGACAAAGGATATATTCTGGGAGGGCATTCCCTATCAGGCATCAGCGGAGATAAAACAGAGCCAAGCCGGGGAGGGCGCGATTACTGGATTTTAAAAACTGATTCACTTGGCAATAAGCAATGGGATAAACGATTTGGAGGAAGTAGTAATGACGAACTTCACTCTGTACTCCAAACAGTTGATGGAGGATATATTTTGGCTGGAAATTCTGTTTCAGGAATCAGTGGTGATAAAACACAAGCAAGTTGGGGAGGGACAGACTACTGGGTGGTAAAGATTGATTCGGTCGGAAACAAGCAATGGGATAAACGATACGGAGGAGATGATGAAGATCTATGTTGGAGTATTGCTCTCACAAATGATGGGGAATATATCTTGGGCGGAAATTCTCATTCAGGAATTAGTGGTGACAAAACGATGCCAACACATGGCGGAAGCTATGATTACTGGATAATAAAAATTGATTCCCTGGGCACTATGCAATGGGATCGGGATTTTTGGGGCACATCAAATGAAGATGAGTTCGGAAACATCAGCCAGACGATTGACGGAGGATACTTGTTTTGTGGTACTTCTTATTCCCCCATTAGCGGTGACAAAACAGAAAGTAATTTAGCAGCGGAGCAAAGCTGGATTGTGAAAACAGATTCGAATGGATATATGGATTGGGATAAAACATTGCTGAATGGATACAACGAAACATGTTATGCATTGCAAAATAATGAAGGCTGCTATGTATTCGCAAACTATAATAATGGTGGAATAGCCGGAGATAAAAGTCATCCATGTCTGGGTAGCACAGATTACTGGATCATAAAATTCTGCGATGGCAATACTCTACCGCCAATTATTGCTTACACAGCGGATCAAAACCTCTGTCCCGGAACTTGCACAAACTTTACTAACCTAACCATCAATGCAGTTTCCTACCGATGGAATTTTCCCGGAGCCACACCCGATACAAGCACAGCCACCAACCCAACAAACATTTGCTATGCAAATTCCGGCAGCTACGATGTGCAACTCATTGCCACCAATGCAAACGGCAGCGATACACTTTTACTTAGTAACTACATTACTGTTTATCCCGCCCCCGCACCGCAGGGCATTTCGCAAAGCGGAGATACTCTCTTTGCAAATGCAGGAGCAAACTCTTATCAATGGTATTTCAACACAACTCTTATCAGCGGAGCAACAAATTATTTTTATGTAGCACCATCGAGCGGAGATTACAATGTAGTATGCACAGATGCGAATGGGTGTGAGGTGGAGGCGGCTATCTTCAGTGTTGTGGCTTACGCGCAGTCGGCAGTCGGCAATGGGCAGTTTGCAATTTATCCAAATCCAGTGGTGGGCAAATTCACGATTCTCAATTTGCAATTCCCGATGGGAGCAAGCGTTGAGATTACAATCTACAATTTGTTAGGAGTGGCTGTTCAATCCGAAATCAAAAATCCGAAATCCGAAATGAGTGTGGATGTTTCGTTTTTGGAAAAAGGAATTTATTTTCTGAAGGTGAATGATGGAGAGCGGGAGCAGGTGAACAAATTGGTTGTGGAATAAACCACAACCTGCTTATTTTTTTGAATCCGTTACCTTTGGTTGCTGCCGCACATACGCATGAACACGCTCCTCTTCAAAAAAATTTTCCCCTCACTCCTCCGCGCGATTGATGTTAAAGAGAAAATTCTTTTTCTCACGTTTGATGACGGACCGCTTCCTGAAATTACTCCCTGGGTGCTTCACGCGTTATCAGAATACAAAGCCAAAGCAACTTTCTTTTGCATCGGAGAAAATATTCAGAAGAATCCTGAAATCTTTAAACGGATTATAGACGAAGGTCACGCTGTTGGTAATCATACCTTCCATCATTTAAACGGGTGGAAAACAAACACGAAAGAGTATCTTAAAAATATTGAAAAATGTGATTTGGTTCTTCAATCAACAATCAACAATCAGCAATCATCAATTTTGTTCCGCCCTCCTTACGGCAAACTAAAGCCATCACAAATATCAACACTCAAAACCCGCTACTCAATTGTGATGTGGGACGTGCTTACCCGCGACTGGGAACAAAAACTCTCCGGAAATGAATGTTTTGAACGCGTAAAGAAAAAAGCAAAACCGGGCAGCATTATCGTATTTCATGACAGTAAAAAAGCAGAAGCCCGCATGAAACCTGCTCTGGAAAGTACACTCAGTTATTATTCCAATCTTGGATACAAGTTTGAAACGCTGACGGCATACCTCTAAAAAATTTTTTTTATCGGTTGAATTGCTATATTTTTGAGTTTAACTTACCGTGAAAAAAAGTATTTTGGTTTTAGTTTTATTCCTCTTTGCAGGAATTTTTTCGTATGCTCAGGAGAAACGGGGCATGATTGGTTTCGGCATTTCTGCTGGTGCTACAAATTATGAAGGCGAGCTTGATGGAAATTTCACACTGCAGTTTACCCGACTTGGAGTAGGTGTTCATACTACCGCATTATTTTTCAGCCGCCTTCATGCCCGCCTCGCCTACTTCCACGGTTCGATAGGCGCGCAGGATTATAAAGGTGTTTTTTCCAAGAATAGCAACCGCAACCTTAGTTTTTACAGCAACATTGACGAAGTTTCGTTAGTGCTGATGTACAAATTTCAAAACAGGAAGCGCGGATTTACAAAACGGAATTTTGTTACACCGTATTTGTTTGGTGGCGTTGCGGGATTTATGTTCAATCCGAAAACCGATCTGAATGGAAAAACTTATGAACTTCAGAAAGTAGGAACCGAAGGGCAATACCTTGGCGGGGCGTATGCGAAACCGTATAAGTTGCAACAAATCAGCATTCCATTTGGTATTGGCTTTATGCTGAAGATTACACAACACTTTGACTTCGGAGCCGAATGCGGTTTCAGAAAAACTTTTACAGATTACCTGGATGATGTAAGCACCGTTTATCCTGATAAAGAAGAATTGCGCGCAAAAGAAGGAGACATTGCTGTGGTGCTTTCAGACCGAAGTCCTGATCCCAGTTCTCACACAAGCGTGCGCGGAAATCCTTCCAATCAGGACTGGTACGTTTACACCAATCTTCACATTACATATTACATCACTACCACGCTCTTTAAACCTTACAAATTAAAAAATCAGTTTAAGGACAACACTTGCAAAAATTTAATGAATCCGAAAAAACTGTAATCGGGTTTTCAAATCTTTTCTTTCAGCCAGTTGTGGTAAGTAATAATCTCAGTGTCGCTTGAATCATCCTGTTTTGTATTTAGCAATTCCTGAATCTTTTTTACAAGCGGTTTATTTTGTTTGATGCTTTCATTGCGCATCATCATTGAAATGATTTCAATCATTTCTTTTTCCCTTCTGTTTTCTTTTTGGTTTAGCATCGTGCGAAAATCTTTTTTCACCTGCTTCAATTTATACTCAAGTGTATCCTCGTCACTTAATTCATAACGAATGATAAGTTCGGCAATTGCAATTTTAAATTGCAGTGAGCGGTCAGCGGTTTTGTATCCGTCAAGCAGATAAATTTTATGCAGGTTACGGATGCTTTGGTGAAAATCTTTTTTATCGAAATAAGTAACAGCAAGATTGAGGTAGATAAATAATTCATAGAAATTATTTGAACAGATTTTTTCATTTCCTTTCATCTCCATCAGGATGTCAATCGCCTTCTCACGATTCACACGCGAGTAATTTATGACGAGAGAATTGTAGTAGAAGAAAAGATACTTGTCATAATGCTGTCGGTGATGCTCTTCCATCGCGGTTTTCAGCTTCTCTGCATACTTCAGCGATTCATTCAGCTTATCGGTTTTGAAAAGGGTGTTCACAATAAACACAAGCATCTGAAGTTTGGTATCGTGGTTACTTTTATTGAAAAGTTTTTCTTTCACAAACTCATGATACATGTTCAACAGGTAATCTTCAAGCGCATGATACTGCCTCTTCTGCAAAAGAATCTGGGTAACAGCATCGTAAATCTTAAACCGCAGCTTGGGGCTGCGATGTAACTCTTTATCTGCCGATAATTCCCGTACTGTTTTCTGCAACAACTTCAATACCGGATTTTCTGACGAAGAAAAATTTTGTGTTGCTTTCAATCGGTAAGTAACCACAGCAAGAATATCATCAATGTCGCGCAGTTGTTTTATTTGCTGTTGATTTGCTTTTCTCAACTGAATGTAATGTTCAGGATTTATCGTCATTAACTCTCGGCTGAGGCGGATATACTCACCGTAAATAATGTCAAGAAGTTCAAAATTCTCAATCTTCTTTGCTTCAGTTTCTGCCTTTTTCAAAAAATAGTGTGCAATGCGTATATGATTTCGTGTGGAATTAAATTTTTCCATCGCCAGAAGGTGAAGCGCATAAATCAGTTCGTCATCATCAAAATGCTGAATGGTTAAACTCTTGCTTACATCACTCAGCACACGATGTTTTAGCCGGTAAAAAGTATTCTTATCTGAGCCACTATAAAGTTTGCGATGAATTTTTTCTTCATCGTAAGCTTCACCGCTTCTGCGCACGTAATCAAAATACTGAATGTCCTTGCGGTCTTCTTTTTCATTGGTGCGTGTTACAAAAAGTTTGTATCCGCGCACCTGCTCCTTGTTCATGTTGGCAATAATCTGATTCAGAATATCCATAATGCTTTGATAAACGGGTAAGGAAAAGTAAAAATAAACTTGGTGCGAAGAAAGGATTTAATAATTTTGTTTCCAACAAAACTTCCCACTTATGAAGAAGCTTCTTTTAATTCTCATCATTTCAGCTAATATTTTTCTGATCGGCAGTACTTGCAATGCTCAATCACTGAGGGTAGATTCCATTATCGGATTTCCTGATACCGTAATTGATAATCAACAGGTCGCAATGAGTATCCTGCTCAGTAATTCAGGCGGAACTGTTTTTGTTGGTGATCTTGCTGTTTTAATGAAAGCACAGAATGACAGTACGCCCGATACGCTCTATTACAGTCCCCAGGATTCCATAGGTGGAAATTTTTTTTATGACACTTTAAACGTCACACACACATTTCGTGCTGCTGACTTTGATGGAGGAGACAATATTGTAGTTGTTTGGCCCGCGTCCTCACAAGTATCTGTGGTGCACGATTCGCTTACCTTGCATCTTTATTTTAACAATGTCGGCATCGAAGAAAATAAAATGTTGCAGACAGTTCAACTGTTCCCGAATCCTTCAGCCGTCTTTATCAAACTCCGCATAGCGCATCCTGAAAAGGTTGAAGGGGTAAGGGTATTTGATGTTCTCGGAAATCAGTTGCTTGTTTTCTCAGGAGCCGTTTCGCGATTCAATATTCAATCGCTGAGCACCGGAATTTATTTTGTTGAAGTGCGCAACAATGATCACTCGATGATCGTGGAGAAGTTTTTCAGGCAGTGATGATTGTATGAATTGCAATTGAATAAGTATTTACGAATGAGTTACGCTGATTCTTCATTCGAAAATTAGCAACTATTCGTTATTCACACCACCTTTATTTCTCTCTATCTTTGCATCTCTTAAATGCAAAATCAATCCGATCAATTTCTTTACTGTAACAGTTTGACAGAATACTCTCGTTTTGTCACCCGCGAAGCGAGTGTTGGCGAGCTTGGCATTGGCGGCAGCAATCCTATTCGCGTTCAGAGCATGACTACCACTGACACGATGGATACAATTGCAACGGTTGAGCAATCCATCCGAATGATTGATGCGGGCTGTGAGTTGGTGCGCATTACCGCTCCAAGCATCAACGAAGCAAGAAATCTTGCAGCAATAAAAAAAGAATTACAGAAACGCGGATACAAAACAGCAATCTGTGCTGATATTCATTTCACACCGAACGCTGCAGAGACTGCTGCGCGCATTGTTGAGAAGGTGCGTGTAAACCCTGGCAATTATGCCGACCGGAAAAAATTTGAAACTATTGAATATACCGATGCAGGTTATGAGTCGGAACTTCAGCGGATACGCGAACGTTTTATTCCTCTTGTAAAAATCTGCAAAGAATATGGCACTGCAATGCGCATCGGAACCAATCATGGTTCGCTGAGCGACCGCATCATGAGCCGTTATGGTGATTCAGCAATCGGTATGGTGGAATCCGCTTTGGAATTTCTCCGCATCTGTGAAGACGAAAAGTATTTCAACATCGTACTTTCCATGAAATCGAGCAATACACAAGTGATGGTGCAGGCGTACCGTTTACTTGTGATGAAGATGAAAGAGGAAGGAATGAATTACCCATTACATCTCGGAGTTACTGAGGCGGGTGAAGGAGAAGACGGAAGAATAAAGTCTGCTGCCGGAATTGGAACACTACTGGAAGATGGATTGGGAGACACGATTCGCGTTTCGCTTACTGAAGATCCTGAGTTTGAAATACCGGTGGCGAAAACGTTGGTAGAACGATACAACAACAGAAAGAAATCGCAAAAAGAAATCCCGGAGGTAAACGAAAAGAGCATTTCATATTCTCCCTTCGAATATCAAAGAAAAAAAACGCACGAAGTGATTAACATTGGAGGTCACAATGTTCCAAGAGTGATTGGTGATTTGAGCACCCGTAAAGAAATGACACCCGCTTCTCTTTTTCCTTTCGGCTATAATTATTCCGCGCAGTTAGACAAGTGGAACATTTCCGATCAGGCATGTGATTATGTTTTTGTAGGCGACAACAAAATCAATTTTGAAATTCCTGGAACCCTGGCATTGATTTGCAATCACGATGCATGGAATTCGCTTTCGGATAAAACGAGATACTATCCACTTTTTTCTTTTAAGGAATTTCAAAAAGCAGAATTTAAATCAGCTTCGTTAAACTTTATTTTCGTTACAATAGAGGACATCCTTTCTAGTCTCACATCCCATATATCAAATCTCACATCTGTTGTTTTTGTTTTTGAAACTACCAACGCACACGGCATGGCAGAGCAGCGCAGAATGTTTTTTGAACTTCTCGAAAAAAATAATTCTGCTCCCGTTATTATAAAAAGAAATTATTCAACTCTCAACGATGATACACTGATGCTTCACGCTGCAACAGATTGCGGAGGACTTTTGATTGATGGTTTTGGCGATGGCGTGTGGATTGAAGCAACCAACAATCCTAAACTTGTAAACAGTTTATCATTCGGAATACTACAGGCAGCGCGCACACGGATTTCGAAAACAGAATACATCAGTTGCCCCAGTTGCGGTCGCACACTTTTTGATCTGCAGGAAACCACAGCAAAAATCCGCTCGCGCACCGATCATCTGAAAGGAATTAAGATCGGAATTATGGGTTGCATCGTCAATGGCCCCGGAGAAATGGCTGATGCCGATTATGGTTATGTAGGTTCCGGCCCGGGCAAGATTACTCTTTACAAAGGCAAAGAAGTAGTGAAGAAAAGTGTACCGACAGAAGAAGCTGTTGATGCACTCATTTCTCTTATCAAAGAAAACGGTGATTGGGTAGAGTTACCGACTAAGTTTTCCCAGATCGCTTAAAATGTTTTCACAAGTTTTTGTGAAAACGTTTTTTGATTTCCACTGAAGACACATTGATACACTCCTATGTTCAACGATGAAATGTTGATCGCTTTGTCACCGGAGATTACTTCTTCCAATACAATTCTTCCGAGCGAATCAAAAATTCTCAGCACAAGTTTTTCTTGTGGCGTATTGAATTTAATGTTGAGAACATCAATTGCTGGATTCGGATAAAGCATAAGATCAGTTGTTTCAATAGGAATACTGATACCAGGCATAATCCAGTTGATGGAATTGGAAGTTCCGACACAGCCGTACACATCTGTTGCCGTACAATAATAAATTCCTGCCTGTGTAGGAATGTATGTGGAGTCATGCGCGCCTCCAATCATCCCTCCGTTGTAATACCACTGATGTAAGCCACTATAATTTGAATAAAGTGTGTCTTGTGTGCCATTTGTTGCAATCATCACAACAGGCAGAGGATGAACAGTAACGAGGATACTATCATTTATCGGGCAGGAATTACTTGTAACGCCATTCACAGAATACCAACCGTCAGCAGCGGCATAAATAGTATCGCTGGCACTCCCTGTATTCCAAGTGTAAAATACCTGCACGCTTGCAGAGAAAACCAGGCCTACTGAATCGCCTTCACAGAAAGTAGTTAAGCCCAATGCTGCAATTCCATGTGCAGGCGGGTTTGCAAAGATTGTTGTGTCAGCAGGGGCATCGCAGGAGTCGTAAGTGAGTCCTATCATTGAGTAGTTGCCACTTTGTGCAGGAGTGTAAGAAAGAGAAGGAATGTGTGGCGCATTCGGATCAGGAGAGCCATCTTTGAACCACTGAAGAGATAAATAATTTGTTGAATCTAGACATTCGAACGCACAGCCGTTCCAATAAAAAGAAGGAACTGGGACATAATGGGCATCAAATGTAAAGGAGTTAGTGTCATTTGCTGGATTCGGGTCTTGCAATGTGTTTACCGTTTGAATAGTAACCTCAATAAAATAAGAAGTCCCACTCATAAAATCGAATGACGGATTAAGTTCAACAGGAGCGATATCGCCTGCTGCGATAAGACCTGAAAATGTGACAGGCGATTGCGCAACGCTGTTTATGCTCCAGTTCAACACAACTTCGGTAATGTCAACCAAATCGTTGTTGTAAATATTTATACTGATTGGAAGCTGAGTCGGACAAAAACTTGTGTTCACAGGCGAAGCAAATGTAGCAACCTCAGCATCAGCAGGGGTTTGTGCATTTGCATTTTGAAAAACAAGAAGGAAAAAACAGAAACAGATAATGGGTATATTTTTATTCATCGTTATGGATTTTGTTGACGCGAAGTTATCACAAAAAATTTTAAAGGGTTTCCAGCAAAGAGAAACAATTATTAACGCCCGCGAAGTATTGTTCAGGACACATCTCTCTCACCCTTCAAACTTTTTTAATTCCATCTTGATTCCGTCAAACACTGCATAGGTATTGTATTTAACCCAGTCGCCAAGGTTGATGTAGCGAGAGGTATCGTTAATGGAAATATCAAGTGGTAGATGCCGGTGCCCGAAGATTAAATAGTCATAATGTTTTTTCTTCAGCAGTTCTTTGCTGTGAATTACAAGCCATTCTTTTTCTTCTCCAAGAAACGTTTCCTCCACTGTGCCTGTTGCAATTCTGCTTTTGCCTGAAAAATAATTTGCAATCCCCACACCAAGGTTAGGATGCAGACGCGCAAACAACCATTGGCACAACGGACTTGCAAATACTTTCTTAATGAATTTATATCCATAATCGCCCGGTCCCAAGCCATCACCATGACCGATGTAAAATTTTTTGCTGTTGTATTCCGCTTCAATGGGTTCTCGGTAAAGTTTTACATTTAATTCTTTGGTGAGATAATCAAACGTCCACATATCGTGGTTGCCTGTGAAGTAATGAATCGGAATTCCCGAATCTGTAAACTCTGCAAGTTTGCCGAGTAAGCGAACGAAACCACGCGGCACAACAGTTTTATATTCGAACCAGAAATCAAAAACATCCCCGAGTAAATACAATTCTTCGCAATCGGGCTTGATGGAATCGAGCCAGCGCACAATTCTTTTTTCGCGCTGCATGCTTGAAGCATAATCAGGAACACCGAGATGAAAGTCGCTGGCGAAGTATATTTTTTTCCCTTCCTTCAAAATCAAAAACGGATTTGGTCGCGCAAAGTAAACGGATTCAGCTTCGAGATATTTAATTCGAAACGGATTTTCTTCCAGTAGTTATCGAATTTATCAGGGAACTCATCATACACATATTTCACATTCGGTGAATAAAGGAATGGGAAGTAAACGGAACACACTTTTGGAATGAGCCGCAGTTCAATACCTGCATCGTACATGAAATCTGTTTCGTTCTTCAGCGAATTTACTTTTGACTTATCAAAAGCGCCTGCATCGGCAAATAAATAGAATGGCAACTTGCCAGGGAAAGGTACTTTTATATTGAGCGAAGCCAGCCATATGCTCGCCTGGCCTACTAAACCACCTGTTGCAATTTTAAATCCTCCCTGTGTAGCAGTGAATTGTTGTGAAAGAATTCCTTTAGTTTCTGATCGCCCCATAAAAACTTCATCGAACAAATAATCATCATTTCCCCCTTGCCCGTTCATGTGAAAGCGTGCATCAAATTTTCCTGACGATGAATACTTGATATCTTCCAGTTCGCCATTGAAGCCGGCAAATACCCTGAACTCAAAACCTCTTCCTTTTTTGTTAAACGAAATTGTTTGATTGTACTCAATACTTGCGAGTACAAGATTTAAAGTTTGCCCGAGCATTACATTGAAATCATACGGATGATAAGTGATTTGATTCCCGAATTTGTATAAAAGTGAATATGAATTCAAATGATATTTTTTTGATTCAATGTTGTAGATGCCATTTGAGTTCGGCTTTGGATAAAGAAGAGTTGAATCTGCTTTATCGTATTCAACATATACATGGCGGATCGAAATAAAACTATACTCATCAGGATTTATTTTTCTATTGAGCAAACTGAGAGTTGCTGTTGAAGATAGCTTTCGGAAAGAAAAAGTCTTATCAAAGTTCTGTTTCGTTGTGTCAACGTATCGTGAATAATGTTCATAAGCGTAAGTCGAATACCCCGTGCTTATGGTGATCTTATTGATGTAATCACTATTCACATAAATATTGTAACTCAATCTTCCTCCCCCCGCAATATTTTTTGTGCCAAGTGAATACATCGGTGAAAGTGCATACTCAAAACGTTTTTCAACGAGTGTGAGGTTGTGAATGGCTGCACCGAACATCCACTTGTTGTAGTTGTTCCAGCCGATGGCAGGCGCGAGGTAAATCTGCGAACGTGTTGGGTCTTCTTCTCCAACAGGAATCTGAATTTTTAGTTTTTCAATCTTCCTGAAAATCCCTGACGTGCGGATGGTGTTGTTTCTTCTTCGCGGTTCGGGAATGCGTTCTTCTCCGTCAATTTTTATTGCATCGCAATCCGTACAGTTTACTTTAAATTCCTTTGCGCCTTTGAAACCATCGTACCATTCAGTGCTCAGCACATTTCCTTTTTTCATCGGGCTGAGTGAAACAGGAGAAGAAATATCTCCTACATTCTTCACGCGCACTGAATATCCTCCTCCAGATTTTTCTGCAGAGGAAATTTTGTAGTCAATCTTTTTTGTTGATTGCAGTAGATCAACAAACAGCCAATCCAGTTTTTTTTCTGATTTCTTTTCAAAAACCTTTTTCAAATCATTCGGCATCGGGTGTTTGAATTTCCACTGATCGAAATAGGCATGCATGCAACTGTCAAACAAAGTTTCTCCGAGGTAGCATTTCAGATAATCGAAACTCAGTGCTGTTTTGCGATATACATCAGCACTGTAATTAAGGCGCGAAAAATATTCTGCATTCAAATCAGGTTGCTGATCTGTGTTTGCGCGCGCACCATGCCAGTATTTCAGGTACTCCAATTTGCGGTGATTGTATTTTACTTTCGTTCCCCGTCCAAAAATGCCGGTGTTCTCCATTTGCTTCGCGCTGTCGCCTGCATATTTTGCATAAGTGTAGCGTGTTTCGAGAAACTGCGTCATGCCTTCATCCATCCACGGGTGCATGCGTTCGTTGCTTCCGAGTATTCCGTAAAACCAACTGTGCCCGATCTCATGTTGAATGGTTGCTTCCAGTTCGAATGCATCGCCATACGTGCCGATTGCTGTGAGCATCGGGTATTCCATTCCATCGCCCGATGCATCCGTCACATCCACGCAGGTGAATTGTTTGTACGGATATTCTCCAACCCATTTTGAAAAATAAGTGAGCGCATCTTTTGCATAGTCATTTGCCTTGAGCCATTGCACGGCTTCTGCATTGGTGAATAGCGCCCACGTTGTCATCATGCGTTTCGATTCCGGAAGTTCAACGCTGCCTTTCAATACATGATACCGCTTGTCAGCAAACCAGGCGAAGTCGTGAACATTTTCTGCATGATAGTGTAACGTTTTCAGCAATGAATCCGATTTCGGAAACGAAATGTCTTTCGGAAACGAAGTCATTGCCTGTGTCTCTTTTGATTTTTCGGTGAGCCAGTGTAGTTCGTCTTCATCAACCAAATCTCCTGTTGCACCCACAACGTAATTATCCGGCAGTGTAACATACACATCAAACGTTCCGAACTCAGAATAAAACTCTCCCTGATCGAGGTACGGAAAATAGTTCCATCCGTTCGCATCGTACACTGCGGGCTTGGGATACCACTGCGTGATGAAGTATGACTGATCAATGTGCCCGAGGCGGGAAAGTTCTGCAGATGGAATTTTTACTTTGAAGTTGGTGGTGATGCTGATTGTTACTCCTGACAGCAGAGGTTTTTTGAGATGAAGGATGCAGACGTCAATCGTGTCTTCAAGAAATTCCCAGTCAACAGTTTTATCATCTACACGAAAATTTAATCCGTCAATGTATCCGAACTCATTCTCCTTTGCGACTACAAAACGGTTGTCACCTTCTCTCGCCAACTGATCTGCCAAAGCCGTTTCATCATTCTTGTAAGCATTGGGCCAGAGATGAAAATAAATTTCTGATAGCGAATCAGGAGAATTGTTTTTGTAAGAGATGGTTTCATCAGCTTTCAGAAAATGCTTTTTGTCGTCAAGAGAAACGTGAATGATATACTTTACTCCCTGCTGAAAATAATCCTTTGATGATGCACAATGCACGATGCACAATGCACAATTAAAAAAAAGTGTAAACCGTTTTTGTGACGTAGTCATCAATTGCAAAATTGAGTGTGCAACTTAGAAAAAAAAATTGAAAGGGAATAGTCAGGATTTGGAAAGCAGTTCCTGAATCTTTATTTCTAATTCTTCGAGATGCAATTCTTTCGCAACTATTTTTCCTGACTGGTCGAGAAGAATAGAATTTGGAATTTCTTCGATGCCATACATCTGCACCACTTTCGAATCCCATTTTTTTAATTCACTTACCTGAATCCATGTGATATGATCATGATCAATAGCCGTTTTCCATGCATCCATATTATCATCCAAAGACACTCCATAAATTTCCACTCCTTTTCCTTTATACTTTTTGTAGAGTTCAGCCATTTGCGGCATTTCGCGCCTGCATGGATTGCACCAGCTTGCCCAAAAATCTATCACCACTATTTTTCCTTTCAATGACGAGAGTGAAATTTCTTTCCCTTCGGGCGATTGCAATTTTATTTCGGGAGCCATGCTCCCCAAGGGGAGCCGCTTCATGTCTTCCACTTGTTTGCTGAACGCAGCAACATAACTGTTATCACCCAATTCTTTTTTCAGAGAGTCGTTTAATTGTTCGAGCAATTCAACATCTTTTTGCTTATCGAGATACTGAGAGGCAGAAAGAGAAACAAGTGATGAAAAATTTTTCTGAATAATATCAATTGCAAAACTGCGGATCGTGGAATTGTAAAGTTGCTGAAGTATTGCACCAACAGAATCTTTGAGTAATGGATTTTGATCGCGAGCCGCAGTGTACAACGTGTTCATGGAGTCAGAAAGCTGATGTTCGAAGTGTTTCAGTTGCAGCAAAAGTTTTGTGTCGGCTGATCCATCTACATTGTATGTATGCTCTAAATCTTTTGCATCACCGGTAACAGTTAACACTTCGCCTCCTTTCAACACAAGATATGCTACACTTTGCGCACCGGTGCGCAGCAAATAATAATCGAGGCGGTCTGCGCCATTCCTGAGCGTAAATTTTCCGTTGGCATCTGTAGTTACAGAATCAACAGGCACATCGCCTTCATTCGTTATCCGTTCAAAATAAATTTTCTGATTGGCTGCGTTTTTCAACACACCTGTAATTTGGGTTTGTTCTTTTTGGGAAGGTTGACATTCCCCAAAAGCAAAAATAACTGCGGTAAAAAACAGGATTCTTAATTTCATTCAGATAATGGCTGATTTAAAGAATTTGGCAAAAGTAATGTTCGCAAAGAAACATGTAGTGATTTAAATAGTTCGGAAATAATCCCTGATGAAGAAATTGCAATCAATCGTTGATCGAAGGCAATCAATGGTGAATAAATAGTAATCAATCGTTGATCGAAGGCAATCAATAGTGAAGAAATAGCAATCAATCGTTGATCGAAGGTAATCAATAGTGAAGAAATAGCAATCAATCATTGATCGAAGGCAATCAATAATGAAGAAATAGCAATCTACGGTTGATCGAAAGCAATCAAAGTTGAAGAAATCGCAATCAAGTGTTGATCGAAGGCAATCAATGGTAAAGAAATCTCAATCAATCGTTGATTAAAGTCATCAGAATTAGAATCAATAGAAACAACAGGTGAATCAATGCCAGTAATAAGCAAAAATAACCTGTTAGATTGGCAATAAAGGCAGGCGGGCTACTCCTTAATAAACTTAGCCGCAAAAGTACCGTCTTCCGATTGGACTTCTACGAAATAAATGCCTTGGTGGAAGGCGCTTACATCCACATCTGTTTCATCAGCGCTGACCGATTTTGAAAAGAGTTTCTCGCCCAGCACATTTACAACTTGAATGCCGGTCATTTTATTTTTTTTAATGGTCAGGTGGTTGGTAACGGGGTTTGGAAAAAGAAGCACTTCGCAATCGTAATTGGCGCTGCTTGGAGGATCGCGTTGGTAAACGCGGATGTAGTCAATTTCGAATATAGCCGGAATTATAGTGTTGTTATCAGGAGCATTACCATGCGCGCCAACGCCTAAACTCGCAATTACGTTGACATGATCATCTTCTCCCGAAGGAAAAGCAGGTAACACATTATACACTCCGGGTTCAACACAACACCACGTTACCTGAGTTCCTGCAATTGTATAAAATCTGCTTGTAAGAAATACCTGTTCACCATCTACATAGAAAGTAATAAAGAAGGGATCCCACTCGATACTGTAAACATGGAAGTCAAGCGAGAAATCAATTCCATCAATTGCGCAATCATGGCGGGCAAAAAAATCTTGGTCATGCCATTTAATAATTCCCATTGCGTGATGATTCGGTTTGTCGCCATGAATTTCGAACACATCAATTTCGGTTCCTGTACCACCAAACATCCAGAAGGCAGAACCCAATCCTTTGCCAGAAGGAATTTTGCATCGCGTTTCAAATTTTCCATACATGAATTTGTAATTGTAAGTAGAATGAATTAAGCCGGAGGTATAATCTCTTGTTGCAGAAAACCAAGTGGCAGTTTGCCGTCTAGCAATCAGTTTCAGAGTTCCATTGCTTACTTCAAGATTCGTGTCAGTAAAAACTGCTCCTTCATCACCATGTGTTCTGCAAAATTCGCATTGATCATTTCCCGAAGCTGTGTATGGATAATAGTTAATCCATTTTGAACGATCTAATGAATCACCGTCAAACTCATCATTAAAAACAAGATGCCATGCGGAGTCAGAACAAATATTTCCTCCGGTGAAAAAAGTTGATTGAGCAAAACTAGAAACTGTTGGTGAGGAAGTAAATAAAATCAAAAATGAGAATCGGATGTTCATTTCCGGTTGATTGAGCTAATCCTGATAATAAAGCTTCTCCTCTTTTATTACTCCCCAGTATTGTAATAGCTGAGAATTTAATTTTGAGTTATTGAAGTCAGTAATTTTATACCATGACATCACTGTGCAATCAGCGTTCAGGTGAACGATTTTTTCTGATGATTGGGCAATTTTCTCCAATGCAGCTTTTTCACATTCGTTTTCTTTCGAGACAGATTTATCAGCGATGGTGAAGATAAGAAGTACTGCAACCACAACGCCATTGTAGAAGAGATTGAATTTCGAATGAGACCGGTTCAACAAATGCAAGGTAGAAATGCCGAAAAAATAAAACATGCAGAGTAGCACAGGCAAAAAAGTATCTCCTCTCACAATGTTCTCGCGATACTCGCGGTATCCGCCAAGCGGAAGAATTAAAATGTAAATCAGGGCAAACAGTCCGATCCATTTCAATTGGGTTATGATTTTTTTTCCTTCTGCATTTTGTGCTTCACGAGAGATTAAATAGACATTGAGAATTATCATAGCAAGCAGCAAAGGCATTCCGAGTTTCAGTGTAAAAAGATAAAACAAACCAACAGGAAGTCGTGAGTAACGCTCTGATAGTGGAATTGAATGGAAAAAATTTTCAGCATTGTTTCTTCCGATGTAGATTGAATACAAACTCAACAAACAAATGAAACCGAAAAAGAACAAAAGCTGCTTTGGAATCTTTTTGAAAGATAAAAAACTGTTTTGTAAAAAAGATGTTGATAATGTTTCATTAAAAGTTTTCATCATCATACTTGCGATAATCAAAAAACAACCAATTAAAATAACTGCAGTATTTAAGGGACCGTCAAGAGAAAGAACAACGGAAAACAAGAGCAAAAAAATACTTTTAACGATTTTTAGCTTTTCCCATTCCTCACTCATAATCCTTTTATAAAACGGAAGAAAGAAAAGCAGCATCAGGCAAGCAGGCAATGCATAAAAAAAAGCGTAGGTAATTGACGAACTGACTACACTCATGCGCCTGCTGAAACCCTCGGTCTGAAAAAGTGAAGTAATAAGAATTGCTGCCACTAAAAATTTTTGGTTTAAAATATTTCGAGTCCCGCTGATGATACAAGCAAGAAGCCAGATAATAAAAATCTGCATTAGAGTTTTAGCTAATGCACATGACACGTAAATGCTTTCAACAGGACTCGTGAATTGCTGAAAAATAAAAGGAACACTTTTGAAATAGGATGACATCATCCAGTGGGCAAAAAAACGATTGGTACCACCGTACACTTTATTCTCAAGAAGAACACTCAGTCCAAAGGGATCATGCCTGACTTCCGGATAACCAAGAATGATGCTTGCAATATCTCCATCAAGTGAATGATGGTAATATTGAATGAACGAAAAGGATGCATCTGCCAAAAGAATTACCAGAAAAAGAAACCGCAGATTGGATTTTTTCATTCGGGGGGTTATTCCTTAATAAATTTAGAAGCAAAAGTACCATCATCCGATTGCACCTCCACAAAATAAATTCCTTTCGAAAAAATACTTACATCAACTTCTGTTTCATCTCCACTTACTTCCTTGGAAAAAAGTATTTCTCCCAATACATTTTCAATCCTCAACAATGTCATCTTATTTTTCTTAATATTCAAATGATTTGTAACAGGATTCGGAAAAAGGATGACTTCACAATCGTAGTTGGCACTTGACGGGGGATCGCGCTGGTAAACACGGATGTAGTCAATTTCGAATTGGGTAAGAGAGGGAGTGGTACTGTCGGGTGCGTCTTGCGAGGATCCATTACCTCCAAGAGAAAGATTGGCGATTGGACCTAGCATTTCACTTTTCCCAAATGGAAAATAGGGTTCCATAGAGTAAATTCCTGGTTCAACGCAACACCAGGTTACTTGTGTGCCGGATAATGTATAAAATCTGCTTGCTTTAAAAACAGTTAAGCTGTCCACTGTGAAATTTACAAAAAACGGATCCCACTCAAAACTGTAAACATGAAAATCTTGAGAGAAATCTATTCCGTCATACGCACACTCGTGGGCTCCCAGTTTTTGCGTTTCATGATATTTAATATATCCCAAATGATGGTGATGAGGTGTGTGTCCATGAATTTCAAAAACATCTATTTCGGTTGCAGTGCCCATTCCGTCTCCACCAAACATCCAAAAGGCAGACCCAAGTCCCTGCCCTGCAGGAATCTTGCAACGTATTTCGTACTTTCCGTAACCAAATCTGAATTGACTTTTTGCTAATATTACGCCTGAAGTATAGTCGCGTGTTTGAGAATACCATGATGCAGTTTGTCGTTTCGCAATCAGTTTCAAGGTTCCATTACTTTCCACAACGCTGCTATCGGTATAAATATTTTTTTTTTCGACTCTTGAACCTTCACATTGATCAGTCCAATCCGCAGCACATGGGAAATAAGTCAACCACACAGAACGATCAAGTGAATCACCGTTAAACTCATCATCGAAAACAAGATGCCACTCAGCATCAGAGCAAATATTCCCTCCGGTAAAAAAAGTTGATTGAGAATATGCTGAAGCAGATAATAAAATCGAAAATAAATATACTATTAAAAGTTTCATTCTTTTTTATTCCTGCGGACTATTCAGTTTAACGAATTGAACATTCTTAAATGATAAAATTTCTAAAGGCAATTTACCATTATCGTTGATAATAATTCTGAAACCTTTTTTGTAGATGTTTTCAATAGTTGCGCTGTCTGGCAATAAACCATAAGCAACCTCATTTGTATAAAACATTGCCTCAATCGGTTTTGAATAGTTGAACAGAACAGTATTTTCGGTTGACTGCTCTTTGTTCAGTTTCTTTAAATCTAAAACCCATTGCGGATTGCGTTCTCTCTTCTCAAATGGTTTTATTCTTTCAATAGAATATCTTATTGGCAAAGCGATGAGTAAAAATAAAATAACATTGAATATCAATTTGCGGTTGAATTTTTCTCTATATTTCAAAAGTTCGAACCAAAAAGCGGAAGACAAAATAAATATCGGAGGCGCAATAAGTAAAATGTAAGTATGTCTCTTCGTTTCGGCAAAAGAAAAAACTATTAGAGCAAAAATAATCCAAGTGCCAATAACACTAAGCCAAACGGACTTGTTTCCTTTAATAAGAAAATAAGTCATCCAGATTAAAGGAATATAAATCAGCTCTCCGAAAATTATTCTGATATAGTTTATGTAATACCAACACGGTCCATCATGTTCTTGAATTACATTACCCAAGGGTGTGAAAAAAGAACGTAGCATTTCTTTTGCTTCCAATGGGAACTTATTGCAAGCATAAATAAACCATGGTGCAGAGATCAATATAGAAACACCTAAAAGGCAAATTAATCTGAAAATTATTTCGCGTAGTTTATATTTTTTCAATGCAACTACCAGCATTAACCAAACGGGCAAAACGATTAGTGCGGGTAATAACTTGCAAAGAACAGAAATACCTAAGCAAATACCCGATAAAAATAAAAACAATAGCGACCTCTTCTCTTTAAGAATTGAAAGAATAGCCAACCAAATAGATAATTCTGTAAAAAAAATAAAAAACGTTTCAACATGATCGGAAGAAATCCTCCCAGCAGCTAACTCGATTAACGTGCCATGTATCGAATAAAGAAATGCTGCAAGCCAACCGACTTTATTATTTAATAGCAATTTCGCAATATTGAAAGTAATAAGAATACCAACGGTCGAAATAATTATTGAAGGGATACGAATAGCTATTTCATTATTGCCGAATAAATAAATGCTGATGGATATTATCCATAATGGGAAAGGTGGCTTCGCAAGCCAAACATGATTGTTCGTCCAATCACTGAAGTTGTACGGAAGAATCGGATTATCGTAAAGCGTTGGAATGAGCGGATGCTTGAGAAGATTTTTTGCAACAAGGGCATGGTATCTTTCATCCCATGTGTTTAAAAAAAAATCCATTGAAGTAAAAATGCGGAGGGCAAGCCCGCAGATCATTAAAAGGAGAACGGCTATTTTGAAATTATCCTTTGAATAATATTTCCAGGAGAAGTAATAACCGATTAAACAAAAAGTAACTGTGATACTTCCGAAAATCTGGTTATTCATTCATGAGTGAAATTTAAACTCATTTAAGAAATATCTCATTCAATGATACCTCCCCGTTTCCTGTTGCTTGCGGCTGTAGTCGTTCATTTTGATGCGCTGTTTTCTGCGCACCATAAACATGGTAGTAGCAATAGCAGTACCGACAAGGAGGAACCACCAAGATTCTTCACCGGTAAAAAACTGGAAAGCGGCTGCACAAAAAGTTCCGATGGCTACGCAAAGCCAGGCAATTTCAAGAATCCGGAGCATGATCGTTTGGGTTTATTGGTATGGTTCCTTTTATGTTAAAGATTTTATACTTGCTGAAATCCTGGTTGGCTTCAAAGCCCGTACCCATAATTATTTCATCCTTCTTGGTAATTTTTACAAACTCATCGCTTTTCAACTTCTCTGTGCGCTCATCCCAGATGAGGTGCTCAGTGTTTAGTGTTTCTCCTTTTTCATTTACTACTACAACATTTTTTCGCACTTCCATTTTCTGATCTCGTTCGTAGCGGATGCCATAGTCAGCAGTAAGTTTGCTTTTCACGTTCAAGCTATCGTCAAAGAAATCTGCTTTCAATCCCTGCGGCATTTCGATGTACGGATTTTCAGCTTGGTAATGATTCAATTGCCTGGCGAATATTTCCACTTGCACTTTTCCGGAGTCGCTGTACAGCATCCTGATGTTCGTTGCTGTTTCAACGGGAGATACTTTGTGATCGCTTAACAGTTTTACTTTTTCAATATCATTTTCGCACGAAGCAAAAATGAGAGTCAATGAAAAAATAAAAACGATTGCAAATTTTTTCCGAAACACTTGAGCAAAGATACACGATTCATTGAATCAGAAAAAAGTTGATTGGTTTATTAAGTTGATTAATTGATTGGGGCTTTACCAATAAACAAATCAACCGATCAACTGAGTTAATCTTAATCGAATTTGGGTTTGATAAACCACCGGTCATTCAGCGTAAAGCCGAGTGAGCATTTTATGTAATTCAGTTCAACTAAATTATTGGCAGTCGTTCCCCGCCTGCCGGCTTCGAGTGCAAGTTGAATCGTAGTGGCCACCCTCTTCATCGGGAAGCCGAAACCAACGCTTACACCATAATCAGCCAACTGCGAATTGCGAAGTTGCAGATATGTTTGTTCGTAATGCGCACCGATGCGATATTGAATTAAACTGAAATAAGATTTTATGCTTCTGTCGTTCGGAGTCCATTGCAAACCTGCTGCGGAACGCCAACTGTTTGACAGCGCATCTTTCTCACCGAACAATGAATAGTCCTGCCAGTTTTGAATTGAGAAATCGGTGCCGATAATCCATCGTGTGCCCTCTTTAACGGTAGCCCCAAATCCCAGAGAGAGAGGAAGAAAAAGTCTTCCGCTTTTGTCTTCAATGCTGTAAACCGTATCGCGGATGTAGTCTATTCCGTTGTAGAGGTAATAGCTCTGGGCGAGTTTTGTGTGTTTTCCTTTTAATGAAATAGATGGAGAACCCGTTAACCCGATTGAAAGCGACCAATCACTTTTTTGTTTACGGATTACTACATGTTCGCGAGTAGAATCTGCCTTTGAAATTTGTTGATTGAGTTCAGAAATATTTTTCTCAAACGATTCGCGCTGACTTGCAAGAACGATAGTATCGCCAGTGTTTGCGTGGTTTACTGCATAAAGAAGTTTTTTCAAAACCTCCATAGAATCCTCCAACGTTTCGAGGCGCTTATCAAACAACATCAAGCTATCACTTTTTGCAATGGATAAACTGTCGAATGTTTTCAGCAACCCGGCATTAAAGTAAAAATCGTTGATAACCGTTTCATCCGTCACTTTAGCGTTGTAGTAATTGTTTGACGGATAATAGATTTTACGCAATTGATCAATGGTGCCAAAAAGAAATGAAACATTTACTCCGGCAGAAAAGCCCTTTCCAAGTGCTAGGCCAGTACCTACATAAAACTGATTCAATCCACCCGATCCTTCATAGAGATGGTATTCATCATCACCGACAATATTTGTTTGATGATCGGCAATGCCATATCCTACATTACTATAGGGCAACAATCCGAAACTTACTCCCCACTTTTTTGCTCTCAGTGGAAAAGCCATTGCTAGGTAACCGAACTGCGCGTTGTATTGATAGCCCTCGCTTGAAGAATTTTTAAGTTGATACATGCTGCTGTTACCAGCAGCTTCAAAAGTGGTAAGTGTAAGAGCGCTGTAGCTTGCGGGATTTGAGAAGTTGATTGAGTATGGTTGCGAGAGTGCGAAAGACAAGCCACCCATACCAAGGTTTTTTGAGAAACCTCCGAATTGAAGATCGCCAACACCATATCGCGAATAAGGAGAACTCGTTAAATCCTGTGCGCGGACTGTGAAAGAGAAGAGAAAAAGAAAAAGAAAAACGAAATTATTTTTTCGGGAGATTGTGTTGTAAAATATCATTGAGTCCTTTAGCAGTCAATTTAGGTGCGGCAAAGATGGGGAAATTAAAAAGATGCGCAAAACAATCAGCATCACCACCTGTAATGATCACTTTCAGTTCACCGAAGTTTTTATGAAATAATAAAACATATCCGATCATTTCGCTAAGGATTCCCTGCTGTACTCCGGAACGTATGGATTCTTTTGTGCTTGCACCCAAATATTTTCCATCATCAACTGGCTTTACTAATGGAAGTTTATCAGTAAAACGATGAAGCGATTCATATCTCATCATCATTCCCGGACTGATGGCCCCCCCTAGGTATTCGTTTTCAGCATTCACGAAATCATATTTGATACATGTGCCGGCATCAATTACAAGGCAGTTACTTCCGGGATAAGTTTTTGAAGCAGCAACAGCATTTGCAATTCTGTCGTTGCCGAGTGTTTCTTTTGTTTTATAAAGGTTCTTTAGCGGGAGGAGAGTTTTGTGGCTCAACTCAATAAACGTTGAATGTTTTTTCAGAAACGATTTCAATGCCTCATCTCCTTTTATTACAGAGGAAAGAATGGATGCTGCAGGTTTGTGTGTAGAGAAAATTTTTTTGAGAGGAGTAACTGTAAGTTTTGGAAATGAATAATCTTTAACAAGTTTGTTTCCTTCAAAAACAAAAACTTTCGCTCGCGTATTCCCGATGTCAATAACGAGGTTCATCTTTTCTTAAATAAAATTTGCAGTAAAAGTAATGGAATCATTTTTTGTTTCGCAGGCGGAAAATATTTCTACTTTTGCCGACCTAATTTTTTGGGTGACATAGCTCAGTCGGTAGAGCAAAGGACTGAAAATCCTTGTGTCGCTGGTTCGATTCCAGCTGTCACCACTAAAGATCCCTTAACCAATTCTGGCGGGAAACCTTTAAATGTGTGTATCGTATTGATTGAATATAAGTAATTTAGCAATGGATACCAAATTTGACCGCGTATTGTTGATTGACGATAACGACATTGATAATTTCATCAATGAGCGCATGATCACTACTTCTAATTTTTCGAAACAGGTGATTGTGAAAAATTCTGCAGAAAGTGCATTGGATCACTTACGCAGGAATTCGGATTCGACAGAAACTCTTCCACAGGTTATTTTTCTTGATTTAAACATGCCCGTGATGGATGGTTTTGGTTTTCTTGAGGAATATGAAAAGATGAACGACACTATCAAACAGTTTTGTAAAATCATTGTGCTTTCTTCCTCAATTTCCGCTGAAGACATTAACCGTGCCTCAACCAATCAGTATGTGGTGAAGTACCTGAATAAGCCGCTGGGTGAAAAGTATCTTCAGGCGGTGAACTTCTAGGGGTACGAATAACGAAAAGATAAAAATTTACGAGTATAAAAGAGTAGTGGGAGTTACTCTTTTTTTGTGATTATTATTTATGAAAGATACTTCCCGACAATTGGTAATCTTCTTCCCTGTCCGAATGCTTTCGGAGAAACGCGAAGGATAGGAGGCGCTTGGTAACGCTTATATTCATTCGTATTCACGAGTTTCAAAATCCGCTTTACGAGAGCTGAATCATTTCCCATGTCAATTAATTCATGGGGACTTTTACGCTGCTCGATGTATTGATAAAGTATTGGGTCGAGCGTATGATACTCAGGCAAAGAATCAGAATCTTTTTGATCAAGTCTTAATTCTGCAGAAGGGGCTTTGGTAATAATCGCATTCGGGATTATTTCTTTTTCAGCGTTGATGTGGTTTGCCAATTCATAAACTTCCGTTTTGTAAACATCACCAATTACGCAAAGTCCTCCGCACATATCTCCGTACAGTGTTCCGTAGCCAACTGCGATCTCGCTTTTGTTTGATGTGTTCAGTAAAATGTGTCCGAACTTATTTGAGAGTGCCATCAGGATCATTCCGCGAATGCGTGCTTGGATATTTTCTTCGGCAATGTTTTGAGGCAGGTCTTTAAACTGTCTTCTCAACGTATGAATATATTCTTCAAAAATAGGTTCAATCGGAATCAGTTCATGATGCACACCAAGGTTTTTGCAAAGTGCCAGTGAATCCGTTACCGATTCCAAAGAAGAAAACTGAGAAGGCATTAAAACAGGAAGAACATTTTCTTTTCCCAAGGCTTTAACTGCGAGGCACAACACAGCTGCCGAATCAATCCCTCCTGATAAACCAAGAATTGATTTTGGGAAATTTTGCTTTTGAAAATAATCTTTGATGCCAAGAACTAATGCTGAGTGTATTCTATCAATCTTTGAATTTGATTTTTCGACTTCCAACTCCTGACTGCTTCCTTCCGACTCAATGATTAGAAAATCTTCTTGGAAATATTTCATCTCATTCACCACCTCTCCCTTTTCATTCATCACCAGCGAACCTCCGTCAAAAATAATTTCTGTTTGTGCGCCTACATGATTTATATAAACCAGGGGAAGATTGTATTGAATTGCATTCCGATTCAAAATACTTTTTCTTTTTTCCTGCTGATCATAATCAAAAGGTGAAGCCGCAATGTTGATCATCAGTTCCGGTTTCTCTTTGATAAGTTCATCCATAGGAGAAGCAACGTACATCGGATCGTCTTCCACATTCCAGAGGTCTTCGCAAATGGTGAGTGCGATTTTTTTTCCGTTTACCTTGATGCAGTGGAAATTCCGGTTGGGTTCGAAGTAGCGGTACTCATCAAAGATGTCGTAATTGGGAAGAAGTGCTTTGTGAATTACATCAACGATCTTACCATCAGTACAAATGTATGCTGAGTTGAAAAGATTTTTTCCTTCAATTTTTGGATTCACGGTTGGGCAGCCGATGATTGCAGTAATGCCAATGCAGCCGGAAGCAATTTCTTCAGAAGATTTTTTACAGCGATCAATAAAATCCCTGAACTCTAAAAAATCGCGTGGAGGATAGCCGCTTATGCACAACTCAGGAAAAACAATCAGCTCTGCATTCTCATTCTTTGCCCGTTCAATTGCTCCTTTGATTTTGAAAACATTTTTTTCAAAATCACCGATTACCACGTTTAGTTGAGCAAGTACAATTTTCACAGGTACGAATAGGGAATGATTTCGAATTTACGAATGGCGGAAACAAAAAACCCCATCCTTTTCAGAATGGGGTGCAAAGGTAAATTCATTTCTCAGAACAGAATGCCGACAGTAAGTCCCAGATAATTGCTCCTGCCTGTATTGGGACCTGCAAGAATGTCGAGAAAACCATTGTCGAATGTAATTCCTAAAAGCAGCGAAGTATTTCCACTGAGATTATATTCTGCTCCGGCAGCAATGATAAGAGATAGGTTAAAATTATTGATGTCGTCATTTACATCAACGTTACTTTCTGATTTAGTAGGAGTTGATTTATTGGTGTATTCGGTTTTTACATCTGCCCTTGTACGTATCGCATAGCCAGGTGCAATTCCTACCTGGAAGAAATAAGTTAAGTATCCGATCTCATTTGTTTTTAATTTTAAGGTAAGCGGCACTTCAATAAACTGTAAAGAATAGCTTTTGGAAACAATGAATGTATCTATAGCTTCCTTCGTCTTTCCGCCACGGTATGCAACTTCAATGCCTGTTGAAAAAGCATAACGATCAGCAAAGCCAAAGTCGGTGATAAGTCCATAGCCAAAACCAAACGGAGTGCCATCGTTTAATCCGCTTGGATCGGTTTTTATCCACGCAAGAGAAGGAGTTGCTTTTACTCCGAAATGAAATTTTGATCCGGTGCTTTGCGCAAAAACTGCTGCTGTAAATGTTGCCAGTGTGAGAACAAGAAGTGCCTTTTTCATTTTTATTTTTTAGTATTTGAATTGTTGTTAAGTGAATGTTGATCTCCTTTGCGGTGCTTTCTTTCTTCTAACTTTGCCGCCCGAGCAACATAAATTTCCCGCTGCAATGTTACGTCAATTTTCATCCTGTTTTCCGTGGAGGCATTCAATTATTCTATACATGCTGTTGTTCATAGTCTCCTGCAATCCGGATAAAAGAAAAATTGATGTGTCCAAGGTAAATTTGAGTATCTCTGTTGTTCGTTTGGAAGATGACTTGGCAACTTCTGTTAACAACCTTGCTTTTTTGAAAAAAAAGTACGGAAGTTTTTTTGACCTCTTTACGTATCAGCTCCTCAAGATCGGAACTCCGGATACCGTGCTCTTCAAAACGCGGCTAAATGATTTTGTACATGATGCCGACATCAGCAACATTTATGCTGACACAAAAAAAATGTATACTGATTTTTCTTTAATCAATGATCAGCTTACGGATGCATTCCGTTATTTCAATTATTATTTTCCCCACAAAATAATTCCCAAAGTAGTCACCTACGTCTCCGGTTTCAGCTATGCTGTGGTGTGTGCCGACAGTTCAATGGGAATAGGGCTGGATATGTATCTGGGCAGCGATTCAAAATATTATCCCTCGTTACAGCTTCCTGAATACAAAATAAAAAGAATGAGAAAAGAATACATTGCTGCGGATGCAATGCGCGGGTGGGCACAGAGTGAATGGGAACAAAACGCTTCTGAAACTGATTTACTGAGTCAGATGATTTATCAGGGCAAGGTTCAGTATTTTCTTGATGCTACGTTGCCCGATGCTGCCGATAGCATCAAGTTCGGATACACGAAGCAGCAGCTTGACTGGTGTACTGCAAGCGAAAAAGCAATCTGGAGCTTTCTTGTTGATCAGAAACTGTTGTTTGCTACCGATGCAAGTATGACTGCAAAGTATGTAAACGATGGGCCTACAACAAATGGCTTTCCGAAAGAGTCCCCTGGAAACGTTGGCGCGTGGATCGGTTTTCGGATTGTGAAAGCATACATGGAAAAATATCCTGATCTTCCGCTTGACAAACTGATGAACGAGATTGATTACAAGAAAATTTTCCGCGACTCAAACTATAAACCTGCAAAGTAAAAGCAGTTGAAATCTGAAAAATAGTATCTCTGCAATTCGTAAATTTGCACCCATTCAATATTCGAACCCATGAAACAATCAGAAATTAAATTTACCGTTACACTTGACGACCACAAAGTGCCTGAATCTATACAGTGGGAAGCTACTGACAGTGGAGTGGAGGGCAAGCGCGATTGCAAAGCTACAATGCTTACGGTGTGGGATGCAAAAGAAAACACAACACTCCGCATTGACCTCTGGACAAAAGACATGGCAGTGGATGAGATGAAGCGTTTTTTCTACGAAAACATGATGACCATGGCAGAAACCTACCAGCGCGCTACCAACGATGCGCACATGTCGCGCGAAATAAAATTGTTTGCGGACAAGTTTGCAAAGGAAACGGAGTTGTTCAAAACCTCATGAAGCCGGAAAAAAAACTTGTGCACTAAAGCGGCTTTCTTTTTTATTGGAAAAAAGTTGCTATGAGAGTTTAATTCCCAGTTCCCTTAGCTGCTGTTCAGAAATTTTGGAAGGAGAATCTATCATCACATCTCTTCCCGCATTGTTTTTCGGGAAAGCAATGTAATCGCGGATGCTGTCGCTGCCGCCAAACATGGTGCACAGGCGGTCGAAACCAAAAGCAATGCCGCCATGCGGAGGCGCACCATATTCAAAAGCATTCATCAAAAAGCCGAACTGGTTTCGTGCATCTTCAGGAGTGAAGCCAAGCACAGCAAACATTTTTTGCTGAAGTTCTTTGTTGTGAATGCGGATAGAGCCGCCACCAATTTCTGTTCCGTTAATCACGAGGTCATACGCATTCGCGCGCACCGCACCCGGGTTTGTATCAAGTAGGGAAATATCTTCCGGCTTGGGTGATGTAAAAGGATGGTGCATGGCAAACCATCTTTTATTTTCTTCATTATACTCAAGCAACGGAAAGTCGAAAACCCACAGTGCTTTGTATTCACCTGCTTTGCGCAGGCCAAGGCGGTTTCCCATTTCCAGACGAAGCTCGCTCATTGCTTTGCGTGTTTTAGTTTCGGCTCCGGCAAGAAGCAAAATCAAATCTCCCTGCTGCCCTCCACATTGAGTAAACCATTTCTGCTGATCCTCGGCAGTATAAAATCTATCTACAGAAGATTTAAAAGTTCCATCTGCATTCCATCGTGCGTAAATCAATCCGCTCATTCCTATTTGCGGACGCTTAACCCATTCGGTTAATTCATCTAATTGCTTGCGCGTATACTCAGCACAACCTTTTGCACAAATTGCAACTACGAGTTCAGCATCATCAAGCACTTTGAAATTTTTTCCTTTCACCAGGTCATTCATCTCAACCAGTTTCATTTCAAAACGAATGTCGGGCTTGTCGTTGCCGTAGTGTTTCATTGAATCAGCATAACTCATGCGCGGCAGAGTACCTATGTCAACTCCCCTTACTAATTTGAAAAGATGTTGTGTTAATCCTTCAAACATTTGCAGAATATCTTCCTGCTCTATGAAACTCATCTCACAATCTATCTGTGTAAACTCGGGCTGGCGGTCAGCACGCAAATCCTCATCACGAAAACATTTTACGATCTGGTAGTAGCGATCCATTCCTGCCACCATTAGCAACTGCTTAAATGTTTGCGGTGATTGCGGCAGCGCATAAAACTCTCCTAGGTTCATTCGCGAAGGCACCACAAAATCGCGCGCACCTTCAGGAGTTGATTTGATAAGTACAGGAGTCTCTATCTCACAAAAGTTTTGTGCGCATAAATAGTTGCGCGCTTCAGATGCAACGTGCGCGCGAAGCAGCAGTGCATCTTTCACAGGATTTCTCCGGATGTCGAGGTAGCGGTACCTCATCCGCAACTCGTCACCTCCATCGGTGTTTTCTTCAATGGTAAATGGAGGAAGAATGGACGTATTCAGTACATCCAGTTGCTCAACAATGATCTCCACATCGCCCGTACTCATCTTCGCATTCTTATTACTCCGCTCAGCAACCGTTCCACTAACTTTGATTACAAACTCACGCCCAAGTTTGCGTGCCTGTTCGCATAATGCAGAATTGGTATCCATATTGAAAACAAGCTGCGTGATTCCGTAGCGGTCGCGCAAATCAGTAAAAGTCATTCCTCCGAGATTGCGCGATCGCTGCAGCCATCCGGAAAGCATTACTTTTTTCCCGGCATCTTTTATTGTGAGTTCACCGCAGGTGTGAGTACGAAGCATGGTTTTAAATTAAGGCGCGAAACTAATCAACCGCTCTGCCTTTGCCAAAAGAGGTTTTTAGTAGTATTGCGAAAAAGAAACTCCGATGGACTTCAACACCGATCAATATTATATGCGAGAAGCAATTAAGGAAGCACAGAAGGCATTGGAAGATGATGAGGTGCCTATTGGGGCAGTTATTGTATGCAGAAATAAAATTATTGCCCGAGGATTCAATCTCACAGAGAAACTGATTGATGTAACCGCTCATGCGGAGATGCAGGCGTTTACTGCAGCCTCAAATTTTCTCGGAGGAAAGTACCTTGGGGAATGCATTCTCTACGTAACTATTGAGCCATGCGTTATGTGTGCTGGCGCAAGTTACTGGACGCAAATCGGAAAAATTGTTTATGGCGCGCGCGATGAGAAGCGGGGATTTCTTTTGGTGAATAAAAAAATTCTTCATCCGCGCACTGTACTTGTTGGTGGAGTGCTCGAAGACGAATGTGCAATGATGATAAAAGATTTTTTTAAGAAGAAAAGAAAGTAGCGTAGAAAAAAATTGAAGTATCAAGAAAAATGTGGAGAAACAGTTTTTGTTTCTTCACCTAACTTGTTCAATTGCCGAAGAGAATCCTGAGTTAACGGTTTTTCCAATTGTCCGAAAATAAATTTGTTCTGCAACACTCGCTCAAGTTTCTCCTGCTTCTGAAAAACGGAAAGTACCACAATTTTCGTTTTGTTTAGAATAAAATCGGGAAGTGTCTTGAATGTCTCGATAAAATCATACCCATCCATGCCTGGCAAGTGCATATCAAGAAGAATTAATTCGGGTGCCTGTGCTTCATTCATTACTTCATTTTTTAAAAAGTCCACTGCTTCCTCGGCCGTGGAAATAATAGTAACATGCGAAGCAAAATGAGTAAGCTCCATCAACCTGCGGTTTACGAGAACATCAATCTCGCTGTCGTCAATCAATAGGACGTGACTGAAAGTATAATCGTTCATCAGAAAATGAGTAAGATAGGATCTGGTAAATGTAGCTAAAATCCTTCATTGATCAAATGTTGAGGGCGCTGAGTACTTCTGCGTTTAGCGGCTTGTTCAGAAAGCGTTTTACATACTTATTCTGATTGGCGCGGTTGAGATCTTTAAAACTATCGCTGGTGGAGAGCATCACGATCTTGCATTTTGATTTTACTGCATCCGGAAGTTTATCGAACTCATCCAGAAAACCGAAGCCATCCATGTAAGGCATCATTATGTCGAGAAAAATAAGATCAGGAACCTGATCCGGAGAGCCAAAATTATTTTTGAGGTAAGAAAGTGCGCTTTGAGCAGAAGAGTGAACAGTAGCACTTTCTGCAAAGTTATCACTCTCTACTAATTTCTTATTAATGAAGTTGTCGAGTTCATTGTCGTCAATCAACATGACGAGAGAATATTTAAGCATACTCATTTTTGAATTTTATGATCTGACAAAGCTACTTGAACACCTTACAAGAAAATGTATCTGCATCATAAAATATCAACACCAAGTATTAAGAATCTGAATTTTTAAAAAGCACCGGACAAAAAAAACTGCCCGGTGTTCTCTCCTCATGATATATAAAATTTATTTCAATAATTTTTTTTGGAGACATTGCTTTGAGTAAACTTGATTTTCCTATTCAATAACTACTATCTTTTTCAGATATTTTTTATCATCTACCGTCATTTCAAGAAAATAAACTCCTTTGCTCATACGTAATTCAGTCGCAGAAAATGAAATGTTGTGAAATCCTTTTCCGCTTTGCGTGAGGATTTGGTTTTCAATTTTCTGTCCAAGACTATTATAAATAATAAAACTTGAAGTCGAATTCTCCTCAAGTGTATATTCCACGTTGATCACATCATTGGAAGGATTCGGGAAAATATTCCACTGTAATTCGCCAGCATGAATATTCTCTGATTCTCTATATCCGTTCAACCAGGATCCATGCATAGCAGAGGCACTTGCAGCATTCCCTGCATGTGATGTGCCATACATATCTTCTATTGTGCGAAGCAAGTTGTAAAAATTGTATGTAGTTGAAACTTGACCGGACTTCACCATTTGTCCGGTAAAAATGGTTACGATACGATTGCTGTAACTACCATTATCTTCATCGAATATAAGAATGAACAAACTGTTATGCGTTTTAGCCCATTGCACATATCCATCTAGATTATTATGAAACCACGTATCGCCTGCCGATATTGTACCGTCATGCATATCATAATCCATATCAGGTACAACATAACTCACAGTAGGCAATGTTGTATAGTTTGTCGGGAATGCTGTGAAAGGTTGATTGAGCGTAGAAGAAACCTGGTTCGTCCCTGTGCCCATCCAGTTTGCAAGTGGGTTGTGCTTACGTACATATTTTCCTGAAGAGAAAGCATCAGATCCTACACTTGGCAAGGTTTGTGAAAAAGTAATAAAAGTTTTACCTGCGTTGATTAGCTCGCGCGCGAGATTCGGAGTAGTGAAATGAGAAGAAGGTAGATTGTCATTGGTAATGCCCTGGTTGCTTCCGGAGAAAAAATCCAAATAATCTGGCTGACTTGGATGTTCTATGGCGTACATTTGGGTGAAGGAGGCACTCATACCATCGCTAGCAAGTGCATTAATGTAAGGGGCAGAAGAACTTCCGATAATCTGCGAGTATCCATGATTTTCTTCAACCAGAATTACGATGTGATCAGGAATCGGAATAGAAGTTGTACCAGAGGTGGTGAAAGTGAAAGAAGAACTCCACGAAGAAGAATTTCCTGAACATGCTGTCTGTACCTGAAACTCATAGTTAGTAGCAGCAGTCAAACTTGAAACAGATTTTGAAGTGGAAGTTGAAGTAGTCGAAGTCCAGGAACCAGCGCCAACAATTCTATATTGAATGTTGTAACTAACTGCTCCGTTCACCGCTGTCCAGTTTAACGTTGCTCCGGATGAAGTGATGGAAGTAGAAGACAAACCAGTCGGAGTTGAACAAGTCGGAACTTGAGTCGTAAAAGTTGAGGAAGAACTCCATGAAGAGCTACCACCACCACAAACCGTTTGAATCTGGAATTCATAATTCGTTCCTGAAGTCAGCCCTGAAATTGATTTTGAAGTAGAAGTGGATGTTGAAGATGTCCATGATCCGGTTCCAACAATTCTGTACTGAATATTGTAACTCATTGCTCCAGTTCCAGCCGTCCATAATAAAGTTGCTCCGGTCGTTGTAACAGATGAAGAAGTTAATCCAGTTGGAGTACTGCAACTTGTACTGCCTGTATTGAATGCCAAGGTTGAACTGTACGATCCTGATTGCCCTCCATTACAATATGTTCGAATCAACCATGAATAATTAGTGTTAGACGAAAGCCCATTTAATGTAGTACTTGCAGCAGTACCCGGAGTAATTATTTTATATGATATAGCATTTGGCAAAGAGGTTACAAAATACCTCAAAAGAAAACTATCGCACGAAACGGTATTCCAGTTTAGCTTTGCGGAAGAGGAAGTGATATTGGTTGTAGATAATCCTGAAATTAGAGAGCACGATGTGTAAAAGGTCGAGCTTGCACTCCAAGAGGAGTTACCACTGCCACAAACTGTTTGCAATTGAAATTCGTACAAACTTCCAGCCGTTAACCCAGAAATTGACTTCGTGGTAGTTGTTGATGTAGTAGAAGTCCATGATGTAGTTCCCGTAATTCTGTACCGGATATTATAGCTTGCTCCACCTCCTGCGCCCCAGTTCAATGTGGCACTTGTTGTGGTAATCGAGGATGCTGATAATCCTGAAGGCGGAAGACAAGGACCTGAAGCAGTTGTAAAAATAAGAGTATTTGAATACGTTCCTGATTGTCCTCCGGAACAGTATGTCCGAATCAACCATGAATAGTTAGTGCTTGATACTAAACCTGTAATGGTTGTGTTAGTTGCTGTGCCAGGTTTAATTATTTTGTAGGCAATATTGCCTGGTAATGAAGTAACAAAATACCTCAGAAGAAAACTATCGCATGAAGTACTACCCCAATTAAGCGTTGCTGATACATCGCTGATACTAGTTGTGGATAACGCTGATGGCACTGCACATAATGTTGAGAAGGTTAATAGAGAACTATAAGACGAGGTACTTCCACTACAGTTAGTAAGTACCTTCCATTCATATAATGTTCCTCCTGTAAGTCCTGTAAGTACTGCAGCATTTGGTGTAACAGTAACATTTGTCCAACTCGAAGACCCATAAACGTGGTAATGCGCTTTATAACTCAAAGCTCCGCTAACTGAACCCCAGTTGAGCGTTGCACCAGTTGATGAGATCGATGACGTTGATAGCCCTGCTGGTGTGGTGCAAGCAAATATCTGCGTTGAAGTGCATGTTAAACTAAATAATGCAATTGAAAATCCTACTAAAATTTTTCCTTGTAAAATCATATCATTTAAATTTTAAGTTAGAAGAAACTGAATATTAAGCACGACTTCAAAGGTGTTAAGTCTCTAAAATCGTTTCTTGCCTTGCAAAACGAAGGAATTATTCAAGTTAAGTAAATGTAAAGGACAAAAAAGATTCTGTAGAAAAATTGACTTAGTAAGTCGTTTTTATGACTTCATTAAATCGATAGAATTCTATAGCTATTTTGAAGCAAAAAACAACACAAAATTTTTATTGTCCAATCATCATCCGAAGTCCTTCACTGTGCGCACTAAATTCAGGCGCATATACGCACTGAACATTGGTAATTCCATTTGAAAAATTTCCCTGCTGAGAAGCACGAAGCGGGTACTCGAATATATAAGTTCCCTTTGGTAGATAAGAGAAGAAAAAATCTGTGGAGGCATCATGAGTACTTTCATAATAACCAAGTCCATCCTGCCATTTGTAAGATGAAAAAACATTCTCCGGTTCCAGACCTGAAGCGCGCATGTCTTTCATTACTACATATTCCATGTCACGATCAACGCGCAACTCAATGCGGACTTTTATTCTGTCACCAACTTTTATTTGAGAAGACTCAGTTACGGGAACAATAATTTTTCCTGACGAAGAATTCTGTTCGAGAAAAGTTTTCTTCTCCAGTTTAAGGGGTGTTTCATGCGCTGTAATTTTATCGAGCCGCTCAAAATATTGCCAGTACAATGCTCCCCAGGCAGGCGCGTCATTTTTGTTTATCACTTTTACCTCACCCATCTCCGGCTTGATATCACTACCGGTCCAGGATGTTTTGAAATAACCCGTACCCGCTTCCACTTTCAGTTCCGGATTTGAAGACGGATTTATTTTTTCTTTTCCGATGGTAATTTCTGTGGGTGATGATTGGGAAAGAAAATCTGTTCCCTGAAGCAGCAATGCGTAACATGCTTCAGCAGTTGCTTTCGTTGTCTTCCAATCATTGGTTTGTTTGTTCTTTAGGAGCCAGCGCTGCATCTCATCAACAGTTTGCTGGTCGTTTGCAACATCATGAAATGCTTCAATCAACAACGATTGAGTTTCGATAGAAGCCATTGCCCAGTGATATCCACCGGAATTATTTTTCCAATAGCGACCGAGTTCTTCGTTGTATTGCGAATTTTCTTTCAATGATTTAATCACACCTGATGCTACAATCTTTTCATCATTTCTGAAAAGTGACAAGGAAATCATTGCCTGCATATATTCGTTGTTCTCCAACCAATATTTTTTTGTCTGTGATAAATAATAATCAAATGCTTTTCTGAATGCGCCTTCTACCTGAATGTTTTTGAAAAAACTTCTTGCATACAAATAGTGAATCTGAATATCGCTGAGGTTATTTTTAGTCAGATCAACTTTCATGGAGAGGAGATTCTGATAATCTTCATCCATTCTTCTGTCGAGGTATTGAACCGCCTGCTTCACCATGTCCCATGTCGTTTCATTCTCGCGAACTGACTTTACTCCGAGATGATCGAGATGTCCGAATCCTTCAACAATATATTGAGTGATGTAGCGGTCGTCAGGCATTCCGTCAAACCACGGCCATGAACCATCAGGGTTTTGTTTCTTCTTCAGTTTGAACAAGGCACTTTGCAATTCATTCGACATTTTATTCAGATCAAAAAGAAGCGCCACTCTTTTCTTCCGCTCACTTTCATCTTTTGCATCCATTACCCATGGAGTTTGTTCAAGCATTGCAGATTTCAGTTCCTGGTTCTTTTCCAGATTGGATAAAAAGGATTCCGGTGATTGTGTCTTCCATGATTCAAACACTGCTTTTATTTTCGGATTTGAATTCACGATGTGCGATGCAATGGCGTTGGAGTAGTAGCGAGAAAAAATCTGTTCCGAACATTCATAAGGATATTCCATCAGGTAAGGTAATGCCTGTATTGCATACCATGCAGGATTACTCGTAAACTCCAAAGTGAGTTTGTGATTTTGTAAAGTAGAGGAAATATTATTACGGAACTTGTCGAATGAAAATGTTTTCGTCTGCTTGCTGTTTACTGCTAGAGGAAATGATTCTGTAACCAACATCCGGTTTGTCAAAACAGGAATTACCTGTTCTTCTCCATCTGTAAATCTGCCTGACTTTGCGGTTACTCTATACTTTATTGCACTGATTCCTTCCGGAATAATAAGCGACCAATTCACATTTGTATTTCCTCCTTTGATAATACTAAATGCAAATGATGAATCTGCTTTCAAAATTTTTGATGTTATATTTCCATTGGTCAGTGGGTCGTAAAATGAAAGTACAGCAGTTCCGCTCATCGAAGTGTCTGAAAGGTTCGTAATTTTCGAAGGGAACGTGATAGTATCTCCTTCACGCAAAAAGCGAGGAGCATTCGGTACCACCATTAATTCTTTTTGTGTCACAATTTCTTTTTCTAATGTTCCACTCTCTAATTCTTTTGTATGCGCTAATCCCATAAACTTCCAACGAGTAAGCGCGTCGGGCAGGGTAAATGAAAAAACAATTTCATTCTTTTCGTTTGTTACAAGTGAAGGATAGAAGAAAGCTGTTTCAGAGAAATTTGTTCTTGTCTGAATTGTTACCTGCACAGAATGATTTTTTTCTTTGGTTACTGTCGAGTCGGCAACTGTTTCTATTTTATCTCCTGCTTTACTTTCATCTTTGTCTTCCGATTCCTTCTTCAATATCGGAGCACGGCTTTCTGCCGCCTGCATCCCTTCGTTAGTCATCATCATCTCATCCCTGTAATAACCTCCCCCGGGTGAATAGCCAAACCAGTTCAACTCATCATACGTTCTGAAATTTACTGGCGGCACCTCATTCCAATCCTTTGCAAAGTTGGCTGACGATACACTCGTGAATCCAGTGCCGGATTGAAAACTAAGCGTGCTGAAATTGGGATTCCATACACTGAAATCCCACTTGTTTGGAGCAAAGGCATCAAGTGATGCATCATACATACTCACCATCATTTCAGCGGCAATCTTGTCAGAAAATTTTCCATGCAGTTTCAGTCTCCATTCTTCTTTTGCTCCGGGCAATAATTTATCCCGGAATGTTTCAAAAGAAAAATCAATGTCTTTATTACTCCACGGCACTGTAACAAGTTGATCAATTTTGTAAAAACGACTTTGCTTAACAAAATTGAAATGAACCGTAAAATTTCCGCGGTTGGATTCTTCAATCGGAATCTCAATCAGTTTTTGTTCATCATTCAGTGCGATCCATTGCTTACTTGTGATTTTGCTTTTTTGCTCAATCTCATAAAGCAACTTTACGTTTTTACCATGCGTGCCGACAAGAAACTGCGCCTTCTCGCCAGGTTCCCCTTTTATTTTTACAGAAGTAAACCATGCAAAAGAATTTACAGAACATTCTTTTTCTTTCGGAGAATAAACAATGAAGTAGTGCAGATACTTTACATCATGGCTGTATTTGTCCTTTGATTTTATTTCAAGCAAATAATTTCCTTGCTTAAGATTTTTCAAATCAGAGAGTTTTACGACAGAATCTTTTTTTGTGTCAAAATCCCGACCGAATACTTCCTCCGCTTTCTTCCATCTCCCAGGTTCATTTTCATTTTCGAAAACATCATGCGGAAATTGTTTTTCAAAATCTCCTCTCGCCATGGTGTGTTTGTCTGGTGCATCCCACAACCGATCGCGAAGAAGACGGGCTGGCTGTTCCAATCTCGAAATAGAAATTTTTCCCTCTGCGGGCTCAAAATTACCTGCCATGTTTCGAGATTGAATCACGAACGATTTCAACTCATCGCGGTTGATTTCATTTTTCAAATCTGTTTCTACGAACAATGCAGTGTAAGAGACCGAAATATTTTGTAATCCACTGTGTGTTTCTCCGTTTACATCGGTAACATCAGTAGAAATTTCAAAATTGAAAATGGGATCTGATTCTTTTGGAACGCTTAAGTCAGGAACTGCATCAAAAGTGATGTGTGTAATTCCATCTGCATCAGTAACAGTTGTGCCGTTTGCAATTTCTGTTTGTTGTGATGGAGGCATAAACCCTCGCCAGTACGAATACCAGGGAGGAATGTGCGCTCTTCGAGTTACATGATAGGTGACTTTCGCATCACTCACCTTTGCTCCTGAATAGGTTTGCGCTTTTGCAATTACCGTTACCCGATCGTTCAAGAGGAAACTTCCCAGCAGAGGTTCGAAAGTAACTTCAAACATTGGTCGTTTGTACTCTTCCACAGAAAAATAACGTGAACCGTTTTCATTTTGAATGCGCATCATCCCTGTCAGCACACCTTGAGGCGCGGTGAAGGTTCCATTAAAAGTTCCGTATTCATTTGTTGTAAAAACATCTTCAGAAATTTTTTGAGAATTCGCATCGTACAAGGCCACTCTTGTTTCTATCCCCGCTTTGATGTGAGAATTTTCTCCATCCGTTTCAAGAACGATGCCTTTGAAATAAATTGTTTGCCCTGGCCTGTAAATCGCACGGTCAGTAAAAAAGTGCGTGACGGTACTTGAGTGTTTCTGTACATCGGAGCGGTACAGATAAAAATTATCTTTTAGAAAAAGGCGATCATTTCCTTTCACCATTTCAAGATCGAAGTTGCGTTGATTCTCTTCACCAGTTACATTGATGTATCCATCACTATTTGTCGTAAATGTTTTCCCTTTTTTCAATTCATACTTGCGCGATTTGTAATCGTATTGAGAGAAATAAAGAGTGGCTTGAACGTCTTGCATCGGTTCGCCTGTGCTTCTGTTCATCACATAAATATCGTAGCTGCCATCAACCCTTCTGTTGATGTAGCTAGTGTTTGAAATCCAAGCGATGGAATACGCAACGGCATTTTTGCTGTATGAAAACGTTGGGCTCGTTGAAACAAGTATTACATATTTTCCCAAGGGCAATTCGGGAAGTGATAATTCGGCAGAATGATTTTGTTTGTCTCCATCCTCCGGAAGACTGACGCTCCATTCTTTTACGGCATTCAGTCCGAGATAATATTTCACTAAGCGCTCTCCATACAAACCTGTTGTTTCTTCGTCTCCTTCTTTATCAGCAGCTACAATGCGCATAAAAACTTTATTGATGTTTCCATAATTTACTTTCCCGAGAAACGGTTGGTCAGGTACGTTCACCTTCTCCGTCTGAAACGAAATAAATTTTTCATTGATCACTGCTTTCAGATGTTTGCAGTTAAGCCCGCCCTGCGAATATGGAAATCTTGCAATTGCTGTATCACAAACTAATTCTGCCTTTCGCTTCATAAGGCGTATAACATCACCATCCGTGCTTTTCCATGCATTGCCTTTGTTGAAGTAGATGGAAGCAATTTCATACAGCGCATCCGCACTTCCGGGAAAATCTTTGTATTGATTTGCCATCTGCTGAAGTATTTGCAGATACAGTGAATCCTTGTTCGCTATTGTAAGTTCGTTGTGCACAAACTTCAGCCGTTTCAAATTTACATCAAGCAGGGCGCCCGGGTGCGCATCATTCTGATGAAACCGGATTAGGTCTTGCAAAATCTTGATGGCATTGTATTTCAGATTAAGAGTATCATCTTTCGGCAGGAAGAAATTCAGAAACATGTCCACATCGTTGAGATACCATGCTGCATCTATCTTGTATTTATTTACTGATTCAGTGAGCCCCGGTTCTTCATTCATAAAAAAATCTACTGCCCGGTGAGCAAGAAAATCATAAAGTGTTGGCCGGAATTTTCTTGTTTCATCGGTGCTTCCCTTTACAAGCACTTCATCAAAAACATTTAACTGCACTTTCATTTCGTTGTCAGGCAAATCCAGAGAAAGTCTGTATTCATTTACAGTTTGTTCCAGAATTTTTTTCAGATCCCAGGTATTTATGTCATCACCTTTAAAATTCACTGTTTCTGAACGACCTATAAACTTCCCTCGATTCTGCTGGTAAAAATTCCAGTATGTTTCTGCCAGCATACTATGCAGGATTGAGTTCGCAGGAAACTTTGCCTCGCTGCAATCTTTTGTGAGGTCACTAATCATTTTTTTTACAGCGTCTTCTTCGGTGTAGCTGGTAAATTTCATGCGATGTATAACCGCTTTCACCAACTGCTCCGGATTATTTTCATTCTTTGATCTATTATAAATCTTCATCACTACATCAAGTGCAGATTTATTCAATCCTTTCTTTTGAAGTGAATCTACAGTGTTCCAGTATTGTGAATAGCTTCCCGCAACTAAGGTTACCGGCTTCTTTTTCGACTTCTGTTGCTGTTTTAAATAAGCAAGAGAAAATGCTGATGCACAAAAAAGCACAAGCAACGTGATGATGAGTTTGTTCTTCATAAAGTACTTCCGTAAAGATAAGACGCAATCTCCGACTAAATTCCATAAAAAACAAAACTGCAGTTTTATCTTTACTAAACGTGCAATAAAAAGCCCTGTAGTGATTAACTACAGGGCTTCGGATTTTTATTTATTATTTTTTACATCCAACCGGGGTTATTCGTAATCATTCCCATCTTCCACAATGCGAACACAACAATAATCATCACTACAAAAGCAATGGCAAAAATAAATGTGAGCCGCTTGTAAGTGCTGGCTTCATTCTGTAGTTTCAACCTGCGGATGATGTTGAAGATTACATTTTCCGAACGGGTAAAGGCGCTTTCGCTTTTCACAATGTAATCGAACGCACCGTACTTCATGCTGTTCACGGCTACTTCAATTTTATCCTGTCCGCTGAACATAATCACCTCGGTGTCGGGCTTTGCCTCTTTTATTTCTTTCAGAATATCAATACCATTCATTGCGTCTTTTCCGATTTTATCAAAGTTGTAATCAAGGAAAATAATTTGTGGATTCATTGACAGGTTTTTCAGGCACTCCTCTCCGCTCGAAAAAATATGAACGGTAAACGTAGAGTATTTGCTCAGGTAGTCCTGTAGCATCATTGCCTGCATGTTGTCATCATCAACAATGAAGATGTTTTTTACTTCAGCCATGGTTGGTAGTTAGGTGATTTGGTTGTTGTGGTAATCAGTTCGCGAAAATAGAAAAAATGAATGATTATTATTTTTGGTTTTTACCAACTACCGTAATTACCCAATTTACCAATGAACCAATTTACGCAACACCAATTCTCTTCAGGTGCACAAGGTGAGACCAGAGCGCGCTGCGGAAGGTGGGAAATTCGCGGTACACCACATTATATTCTAAGCAGGTAGCGCGCACAATTTTACTTATCTGCGGATAGTGTACATGACTGATGCGCGGAAACAGGTGATGCTCCACCTGAAAATTTAATCCGCCAAGCAGCCAGCACCACATTTTACTTTTCATCGCAAAATTTACCGTTGTGTTTATCTGGTGTATTGCCCATGCACTTTCAATGCGTGTGTCATCAACATCGGGCGTTACAAAGTGATTGTCCTCTACAATGTGCGCCAGTTGAAACACCACGGCAATAATTATCCCGGTAACAAAAACCATTACGCTGTAGCCGATGATGGTGTCAATAACTCCAATGCGGAACATAGGCACCACAATAAATGCGGAAACATAAAATGCTTTCGTAAACCAGAAGATGACATGCTCTTTCAAACTCATGGGTTGTATTTTGGTTTGGTCGGCAATTTTTCCGGAGAAATATTTTTTAAAATCCTGCCAGAATACCCAGGCAAGATAGGTGAGTCCGTAGAGCAGCAATCCGTAAATGTGCTGGAAACGGTGAAACCAGTATTTCTTCTGATCAGTGTGTATGCGCATGAAGGGTTTGATGTCAATATCATCGTCCATGCCTTCCACGTTTGTGTAAGAGTGGTGATTAATGTTGTGCTTTTGTTTCCAAAGAAATGTGCTTCCGCCCATCATGTTGAGCGCGTAAGCCATTGTTTCGTTCAGCCATTTAATGTTGCTGTAGCTGCCGTGAGCACCATCGTGCATTACGTTAAAGCCGATGCCTGCAAGCAATCCGCCCATAATGGTGCATAAGCCCAGCGATACCCACCACGAAGCCGGTGTAAAAAACACAAGCACGATGTATCCCGCTATGAGCGCACTAACGAATGTAATTGTTTTCAGATACAGGCGGAAGTCACCCGTTTGCTTTATTTTCTTTTCGGAAAAATAGGTATTGATGCGGTCTTTAAGAGTAGTGAAAAATACAGCATCTGAATTGTTGAACTTGATTGAAGACATTGGCTAAAGCAAATATTTTGACTGTAATAGTAACGCATGGGGAAGAAAACTGTTGCGAAGATGCACATTATTTTATTAACAAGGTACGAAGTACGAATACTTACGGGTTTGCGAATGTGAACTTCGGTGAAGTAGTGTCAATTATCGAGCCGAGGAATATTGCTGACAAGGTGCCTGAAGTGGCACTTAGCTTTTGTCAACCCGGGAAAGAAAAGCGAACTCAGTAGAAAAGTTTTCGGATAGAAAAAGATCGTCAACACTCTAGTTTTGCGGATTGAAGCAAAAAAAAGTGCTGTAAGACAAGGCAAGCTTACAGCACTTTTGTTCTCTTAAAAATAATTCAACTGCACAAAAAAGGATATAATTGAAGAGATACAACAGTAAGTGCCATTTGTATGCCAAAAAGTTGCACGGGGATGCAAATATTTTTTAGGGATATAAATTTGGCTCAAAAACCAGATAAATTGGCTCTTTCAGGAAAGGAAGACTTTCTATTCTAAACTAACCTGAACTTAATTATCAATAAAAATATACTCTGCACCTTTGTATCAATGAAAAATGCGCTGCTGCTGCTCTTGCTTTCTTCCAATTTAAGTGTTGCTCAACATTTTTCTGAAACGGTGAATCCAACCGGCAACCCTATTGGGGGCGGCATTGGCTATACTCGCATCATTAAAGAAAAAGATGCTGCTTATGTAGTGAGCAATTTGCAGGGGCTTAAAGATGCTTTGAGTAAAGCTGCATCCGGAGAAATTATTTATCTGAAGGATGGTTCAGAAGTAAATCTTTCATCAGAAAAAAACCTAAGCATACCCGCTGGTGTAACGCTTGCAGGAGGTAGGGGCGCAACTGGTGATGGTGCCTTGCTCTATTCCGATTCCTTTTACACTCCGAAAGATTTTACCGCTATGCTGGTAACCGGTGGCAGCCATGTGCGCATTACGGGTTTGCGCCTGCGCGGTCCCAATCCTGATATTCTCGATATGGATTATTCAGGTGGTGTTGCCAATGGCATTCGCAGCAAGCACCCCGCGCTGGAGGTTGACAACTGCGAACTGTGGGCATGGGATAAATGGGCGGTGTGGCTTTATATTTCTGACAGCGCATACATTCATCACAATTACATTCATCACACGCAGCGGGCTGGCTACGGATACCCCGTGTGGTGTGGTGGTGCTGGTGGTGAAAAATATGCGAACGCTCTTATCGAAGCGAATCTTTTTGAAAGCGCGCGTCATTGCGTTGCTTCTTCCGGTCATCTCAACTCGTGGGAGGGGCGATACAATGTAATTATGAAACGGCAGCATTTCGTAAACTTCGACAGGCACGGAGAGCGAGGGCACCAGGGGCAAGGGCTTGGTGGAGTAAACACGCATCTTCATCACAATCTATTTTTCTCCACGCAGGTTCATTTTGGCTTTTCACTCCCTAACGATCCTTCGGGCATGTTAGAAATTGACCACAACTGGTTTGTGCGCGATGGGCATGATACCATCAGTACCTTTGGTTTTATCGGGCGCACGCCTGCCCCCCTGGCACATGACCCACAGCTATCTATACACGATAATTTTTTCAATGGAGAAGGCAGAACGCTTCCTGTTGCAATCATTACATCGTCTGCCGATAGCGGCACCGCACCGCTTACCGTAAAGTTCGATTCTAAAAAGAGCGTTGATAATGACGGAAAGAAAATTACGAACTACCAGTGGCGCTTTGGCAACGGAAATTATGCAGGCGATGAAAAAAGAACTGCCGCTGCTGCTTATACTTTTACGGAGCCGGGCGTTTATTTAATAAGCTTGATTGTGTTTAACGCTGTAGGCATACCCAGCGAGCAGGCAAACAAAAAAATAATTGTGAAACCTGCTGTTGGAAAATATGTTTTGAGCGCGTGGGTAAAGGATACTTACAACGATACCCTGAAAGGGAACTATGAAAAGCAACTGCTGGTTGACGATAAAATTTTGTGGCATGATGATATAGAAGCCAACGAGGGCTGGCAGCACATCGTTCTGCATCTTGATAAAGAAGCCGGAATGACCAGCGGAAGCAAACACAAAATAACTGCCCGCCTGGCAAGCATAGCAGGCAGCGATTCCCTGCCGGAGGTAACCATGTATGTTGATGATGTGTATCTTTTCAACAGCGATTTAGCAGGGGGAGATTTTGAAGATAAAAGCGTGAGCCCGCCCTGGCAGGCAAAAACAACTTCTCAAAAGTTTGGCGCAGGGCTTATTACTGAGGACAGCCGCAGCGGAGAACACTCCTACCGCATGCGCTTTTCGCGCAGGGATGCCATACCACCCGGTGTATATGAGGAACTTTATCAACTGGTGCTGTTGAAATAAAAAAGGGCGAATTCTGACTGCGGTTTCCCCGAAGTAAAGGTACACACTCGAAATGCCAGGAAATGAATTCAAAAATTTTTCAAGGTGTTTTTTATTCGTTTCAAGGTAGCGGCTGAAAAATTCAAGGTGTTTTCTGAGAGTTTCAAGGTAGCGGCTGAAAAATTCAAGGTGTTTTCTAGGAGTTTCAAGGTTGCCGCTGAAAAATTCAAGGTGTTTTCTGAGAGTTTCAAGGTTGCGGCTCTAAAATTCAAGGTATTTTTTGGGATAACAATATTTTTAGAGCAAAATAGCGGTTTTTAATCTCTCTTGCAGGGTTTAGAGTAGGGGATGCGATCCTGAACTTCAGCGGAACGCAGTAAACAGCGGTGCCAAATTATTCCGGCTGCTCAATAAAGAAAGCATCGGGAAACGTTCGCTACTGTAAGTAATCCGGAAATACGCTGAACTTATTTTGCCTGATGCGCTGCCGATGGAGAAAGCAGCGAATGCAATTTTACTCATCCACTCGTACTGCATCCAGGTTTATTTTCCGTTCCACCAATTTTTTTGCAGGATACCAGGCGGCAACCAACCCGATTGCAAACACGGTGATGAAAACATAAATAAAATCTTTCAACTCCATCGTAACCGGATACGCATCTACCACAAAGCTGCCGCTGTTGCCAAGTTCAATAATTCCGAATCGCTGCTGAAGAAAACAAATAACTCCCCCAATCAGTAATCCGAACATGGCACCGATGGTTGTAATCATCAACCCTTCAATCAAAAATATTTTGCGGATAAGAACAGAATCAGCACCCATGCTGAAAAGCACGGCAATGTCTTTTTGCTTTTCGATAATGAGCATCGTGAGCGATCCGACTACGTTGAACGTTGCGATGAGAAGAATAAAAGCAAGGATGAGAAACACCGCCCACTTCTCGCTTTTCATTATGCGGTAGAGAAGTGCATGCTGCTCAAACCGCGATTGCACATTGAATTTATTTCCGAGAATATTTTTCAGTTGCGATTCAAGTTCATCATTGTTTGCGGAAGAAGCCATTGCAATTTCAATGGAGGAAACATTTTTTTCATCCTCCAGCATTTCGCGCGCAAAGCCAAGCGGAACTAAAATATACTTGCTGTCAAAATCCTGCTGAATGGCAAACACCCCGATGGGAGAAATAAATCTCCGGTTGAAGGCCTCTTCAGGATGACTGAGCGAACCCGCATTTTTTCGCGGAGCATACAGATCGAGCTGGGAAAATAAATCTCCGAGGTTGAGTTGAAGATTGTAAGCAATGGCTCCGCCCACCACAGCAAAGTCAGTATCACCGCGATGAAGAAGGAAATTACCATCAGCCATCATGGTATCCACACCGCTCACTTTTGCAAACTCATCATCCACACCTTTAATGGTAACAATGTATTGCTTGTCGTGATATTTTACGAGTGCATTTTCTTCGAGCGAAAGAGAAACAGCAGCAACTCCATCAATGTGTTTTATTTTTTTGATGAGAGATGAATCGGGCAAGAATGTTTTTCCTTCCACGGCAGTAATCTTAATCTGCGGATCGAAAGAATTGTAAAGAGAAACCACCAGCGATTCAAAACCATTGAATACCGAAAGCACAACTATCAACGCACCCGTTCCGACCATGACACCGAGCATGGAGATGAGTGAAACAATGTTGATGGCGCGTTGCGATTTCTTTGAGAAGAAATACCTGCGGGCTATGAAGAGCGGAAGATTCACAAGGCAAATTTGCGTTGAGCGAAAGTACAGTTCAAATATACATTCGTGAAATAAAAATAAAACGCCATCATCGAATACGAACAGGATCGAATGTACGAAAGAAGGCAGATTCGTAAATTCGTTTGAATTGGTATTCGTTGATGTGCAGACGAAAACCAAGTTGAAACATCTGAAAAAAATTAAACGAGTTTTGAAAGAGAATTTCTATTTCTACATTAGCAGAAAATTATTGTCATGCTGAAATATTTTAGTGCCATACTGATTACAGTCGCCATTGTTTTTGTGACGGCTTCTTTCACCACAACTCCACCGGTTGATGATGCATTCAAAAACCTGAAAGTGCTTCCGAAAAATATTACCGATGAACAACTGGATTCGGTGATGGATCATTTTAAAATATCATTGGGAGTGAAGTGCGGCTTCTGCCACGCACAAATGGCTGTTGCAGACAGCACAGGAAGAAAGCATCTCGATTTTGCCAGCGATGCAAAAGAAGAAAAACAAACAGCACGTGAAATGTACCAGATGACGGCATACCTGAACGCTACTTATTTTAATCCGGATCACTCAACTCAACCCGATACTTTACACACCGTGATTTGTTACACGTGCCATCGCGGTAGCCATGAACCCGAAGCAAGTAAATTATTCCCGCAGTTGGATTCTCTGATGCAACTGGATCACAAGAGAAAAAAATAAATGCCCGTCCCGAACCCTTCCTAAAGGTAGGGGAGAAAAAGTCAGGTCATCTAAAACGGCAGATCGTCTTTCAGATCACTGCGCATTTCGTTTTGCTCAGGGATTGGTTCGTAGTCCATATCAGGAGAAGATGAAGCAGAACCCTTTTCAATCTTCCACGCTTCAAGCGAATTAAAATATTTTATTTCTCCCTGCGGACTTTTCCATTCTCTTCCGCGCAGGTTGAATGAAACGGTTATTTCATCACCCAGGTTTACGGAGTCAAGAAGAGAACATTTATCCTGCGTAAGTTGAAATGAAATGTACTGTGGATATTGAGATGACTCATCCGTCAACACAAATTCACGTTTGCGGAAACGTTCGCTTACTTTTTGCTCTTCTCCTTTTAATTTTAGTTTTCCTTTTGCTTCTAATGCCATAAATTATTCTTTTAAATGTTGCTTAACTTATTTTGAATTTTCATTTACATACTTCATTGCTGCATCTGCAAGTTTCGCCCATTCCTTTTCATGAACCGGTTTCACCTGCACCCACTCTTTCATGTCGCGGTTCGCGCCTGACGGATCAAAGAGTTTTGATCCCTTTAGTGACAATGCTTTTTTGTGATCATCGCCACCAAGTTTGAAGACCATGTCACCGTTGAAGAAACAGGAGAATGCTTTGCTGTTTATCTTCAGACATGGCTTGCCGAACATCTTGCTTATTTCTGCTTTGTGTTTCTTTGCAAGCGCTTCTCCAATGGAATTATATTTTTCTTCTGACATTAAAGCATCAGTTGGTTTTCTTCCGGTTGAAATCTCCCGCCTGCACAAATGAAATTTTCTCCGGCTTCAACCATTTTTTCATCGTGGCATTTAACTGATCAACGGTGAGTGCAGAAATTTTCTTCTCCAGGTCTTCATTCCATTTCATTGTGCGGTTCAGAAAAAGATTTCCGGAAAGTTTTCCGGCAAGACCTCCATCCTGTGCACGGCTCACGTTTTGTCCCTGCAAGTAGCCACTCACAGCATTCTTCAATTCATCTGCAGTGTAACCATCCTTCACCACTTTCTCAATCTCCTCTTTGTAAGCTGCAACAAGATGATCGGAATTATCGGGATTGAAAATTGCATACGAACCAAAGCTGCCCGCTTTATCAATAGGATCTGCAGTTAACCAACTGCCCACTCCATAACTGATACCCTCTTTCTGACGGATGCGCGTTGCAAGACGCGAGTTCAAAAATCCACCGCCCAGAATGTAATTGCCCATGATGAGCGCAGGGTAATCGGGATCATCATCGCGGAGCACAAGATTGTAGCCCGCCATCATCATAGCGTTTGCTTTGTCAGGAGTATTTACTTTTTCTGATTTTGAAGCAACATCCCAGTTTGGTTTAACAGCGTGCTCGTATTTGTTCGGGGCGCGCCACATCTCCAGCATGTTTTTTAATTCAGCAGTAACAGCCGCATCATCAAAATCGCCAACCACTCCCACCGTTGCATTTTCGCTCTGATAAAAATCAGTGTAGAATTTCTTTACATCATCAAGTGTGAGAGCATTCACTGCGGTAGTATTTTCTTCAGGAGTCATCGAATAACGGAAATCACTCTTGTCATATTGATTCATCATGCGTTGAAAATTTGTTGAAGCAATTGCCTGCGGCTCGCTTTTATTTTGCTCGATACTTGCAAGTTCTTCCTGCTTCATCTTTTCAAATTCATCAGCAGGAAAAGTTGGTTGATGTAAAATTTCATTCACCAACTGAAGTACTGAAACCAATTTGTCCTTCACAGTTTCAATAGAAACAGTAACACTTTGTCCACTGCCTCCTATACTTACTTTCGCTTTCAGATTATCCCATGCGTCAGTAATTTGCTTACGCGATTTATTTTTTGTTCCCATTTCCAGCATACCGGCAGTAAACGAAGAAACAGTTCCTTTATTCTGTAACGTAGTTTGAGTTCCGATGCGAAGTGTGATATTCACGTTCACGGAACTTCCGCGAGTAGATTTTTTCAGGAGCGAATATTTTGCTCCTCCTTTAAATGTTGTACTCACCGTTCTGCTGTCAATGTTTGCAGGAGAAGGATCGAATGCCTCTGCAGCAGCCATCACTGCTTTGCCTTTGTAGTCCTTCACTAAACTATTTACATCCGGTGTTGCGGGAATTGCAGCGCGATCAGGGTTCGCATCAGGAATAAAAATTCCGGTGGTGCGGTTGGATGGTTTGAAATATGCTTTCGCTACGCGATTCACATCGTCCGCAGTTACCTTCTCTACGTTATCACGATAAAGAAAAACCAAACGCCAGTCGCCTTGCGCAATAAATTCGCTAAGCGTTAAACCTACGCGATCACTTTTATTAAACATCAACTCAACATCAGTCAGCAATTTTGTTTTCGCACGATTTAATTCTTCGGCAGTAACAGGAACATATTTCAAACTGTCGAGCACATTCATCATTGCCTTCTTTGCATCATCAAGAGATTTCTCTTTCAATACATCTGCAGAATAATAGGTGAAGCCGGCATCCTTCATTGCATCGGCATAGCCGTACATACTTGACGCTTTCTTCGTTTCAACGAGTGCTTTGTACAAGCGGCCTGATGGTTCGTTTGTGAGAATGTCGTTGAGTACATCAATGGCTGCGTAATCAGAATGTGATCCGGCAGGAATGTGATAGCCACAAGCTACTACCTGAACATCTCCGACTCTCTTCAGTTCAACAAGGCGCTCTCCGTCCTGTGTTGGCTCCACAGTGTATGCTTCCTGCAATACACGTGTTGGTTTCGGAATCGTGCCGAAGTACTCATTTACAAGCGCCATGGTTTTTTCCTCATCCACTTTACCCGCTATCGTAAGCACGGCATCATCCGGCTGATAATATTTATGGTAGAATGCCTGAAGGTTTTCTATCGGAACTTTTTCAATATCTTCTTTCGAACCGATGGTTGACTTACCGTAGTTGTGCCAGAGATATGCTGTTGACATGATTCGTTCTTCAAGAATCCGTGAAGGATTGTTTTCTCCGCGCTCAAATTCATTTCTTACTACACTGAATTCTGTTTCCAGATCTTTTTTTGCAATGAAAGAATTGATCATGCGGTCGCTTTCAAGATCGAGCGCCCATTTTAGATTTTCATCTGAGGCAGAAAATGTTTCAAAATAATTTGTGCGGTCGTATGAAGTGCTGCCGTTTGGTCTTGCACCGTGCGATGAAAGTTCATCAGGAATGTTGGTGTGTTTGGTACTTCCTTTGAAAACCATGTGCTCCAGAAGATGAGCCATTCCCGTTTCCCCATAACCTTCCACACGCGAACCAACGAGGTAGGTTATGTTTACTGTCATGGTTGCTTTTGAAGGATCAGGAAAAATCAAGACGCGCAAACCATTGGCAAGTTTGTACTCCGTGATTCCTTCTACTGATGTTACTTTGACCGGAGCAGGAGTTGATTTTTTTTCCGGTTGAGAAAATGAAGTGGCTGCAATGAGCGACATCATCAAAACTAAAGCTTGCTTTTTCATTATTGAGGTGTTTGAGTTAAGGTAAAGAAGATATGTTGACAAAATATGTTACCAGCCGATGCGAAGTTTTACACCTGCATGAATTGTCGGACGCAAATAATAGGTCTCGTCTCTGTTTCCGGAAACATAAACCTTCGTGCTGCCGAAAGAAGTTTCACTTACAGAATTATCATAACGGTTGCTAAGAATTCCACGTACTCCGATGCCATAATAAATTTCAAGCCCGAATGTCTTTCCCATTGGGAATATATTGCCAAGAGTGAGTTGCAAACCAATACGGTGACGGAAGCGATGCTGATAAATTTGCTCTGTTACTTTACTCTCCACTTTGTTTACCGTTGTTGTGGAATCATGTCCGGTATCAAACCATTCATTCGGGAAATAAAGATATTGATAGTTCAACCCGGGAGCGATGTAGCTTTTTCTAGCGGAATTATCACCAAGTTTCTTGTAAATTTTGAAAGCGATACTTCCCGCAAATCCATGCTCGTAAAAATATTGCGATTTCGTCCAGTCTTTTGCTTTTGCTAGCAGAACATTATTGCGGTAAATAAATCCACCATGCAACTCAATACCTTGCTTCTCCGAAACTGAATGCTCGTATCCAAGATTGATTTCATTTACGAGGTATTGTCCGAGGTTAAAGGTAAATGCATTTTTTTGCTGCTGAACTCCATACACGTTATACTGTGCTCTTGCATTTTGCGAAAGAGCAAAGCATAAAAGCAATAAAACATGTAGGAGGAAAGAATTCTTTTTCACAGCATGGAACTATTTGTACAAAGATACTTGATTCTGTTCTTGGGGAAATCCCACTTAGCGATGCAAATTAGATTTACAAATCAATCCTGCAAAATTATTTTTGAAGGAATAAAGCTCAACCCTGAAGCTTCAATTTACCACCACAAATTTTCTTGATGAAACTGCTTCATCAATATTAATGCGAAGAAAATAAACTCCGCAGGACAACTGATGAGCAATACTGAGGTAATGGTTTCCTTGATTGAAAATACTATTTGCAATCGTTAATATTTTATTGCCCAGTAAATCATCAATGTCAATAATTACATGAGAAGTTTTTTCCAGGTTGAAATCAATGTTCAGTTGAGAGGACGAAGGAACGGGAGAAATCTGAAATGAGTTGAGAGCTGAATTGTTTTCTGCAATATCAAGAGGACTTCCCAACAGGTTGATGTCATCAATATAAAGATTATTGCCGCCAGCGCTTATTGCCTGAAACTTTAAACGTACACTTGGCTTGCCTCCGAAAATTACTGCACTCACTGCATCCTGTCTCCAATCATTAGTGCCGGGAGTAAAGGCAGATGAATGAGGCTGAACGGTAGCGAGCCCTGCTCCGGATTTTGTGTAACGCAGTATCCATGTTTCTCCGCAGTTGAGAGAATAATAAATTTTTAACGCATCATGTCTGGAAGTATCTGTTCTTTGAGAGTAAGCAACTTTAAACGTAAATGAAATATTCTGAAGCCCGGTAAAGTCAAATGACGGTGTGATGTACTCATCAATTTCTCCGTCAGCATTTCCTGAAAAGTTATTCATCTTCATTGAATGAATTCCTGATGCATGAGCAGAAGTAACCTGCTGCCAGGTATTTCCATTATCGTAATTTAAAACATTAGCATCTGTTCCGGGAAAACTGTTTTCAAATCCTTCAGCATAGGGAATAGGTTGCGGAGTTGAGCTTGCAACTACGATATAGGAAGTTCTTGTTTTGGTATCGCTGCCGGTTGCATTGGAAACGGTGAGTGTAGCATCGTACGTTCCTGAGTTGTTGTAAACAATTATCGGAAAAGAATCTGTTGAAGTTGACGGATTGCCTCCGGGAAAACTCCAGTTCCATGAAGTCGGTTGTCCCTGCCATGAGAGATCATTGTATTGAACAGTATCTCCTGAACAAAGAAATGTTCTGCTCACGTTGAAATCGGATACGGGGGCGCACACCGCAGCAGCAGAACCATCTGTGCCTGTTGCAAGCAAATTCGCTACAATCCATAAATTATTTCTTGCACCTGTAGAAGAGTTAAGCGCTGCACGCATACGGGTTTTCTGCCCTTCGGTAAACATGTTGCAACAGTAGGAATACTCCATATAGTTCTGTACATTTTCCAGAGCAGGTGGATTGCAAATTGAACCGTTGAGATTGCACGATGTCCATCCTTTAGTTAGTGGTGTATCACCCACTCCATCGTCACCACATGCAACACCTGGATTGTTGGTGCTTCCCCACACGTGAGCAAGATTGAAACAATGTCCAATCTCATGAGTAAGTACGCGCGAACGACCAAGAGTACCTGTACCGATGCTTCCGATGTATCCGTGAATTGCAATTACTCCATCAGCACCTGCGGGAGCAGTGCCGGGATAATAGGCATAAGCAGCAGCACCTGCATTTCCCAATGTTGCAACAATCCATACATTCAGATATTGATTCGATGGCCACGGATTTAATTTCGAACCATCATCAGCATTGTAAGTTAGCATTGACTGAATGCGATCAATGCCGTTCGTGCAATTTCCGTTCGGATCAATCGTAGCTAGCCGAAATTCTATTTCGCAATCCGCTGCAATGGGCTTGAATACGGAAACAATGGAGGCAGTATCATAACTCAACTTTCGGTAGTCTTCATTTAAGATTCTCATCTGATCATAAATCTGCGCATCAGAAATATTCTCAGGTCCATAGTTATGAATGATGTGAAAGACAATTGGAATAATAAGAACAGTTCCTGACGGTCGTTCATGAGAATGTTGACTCACAAAGCTTGCCGTAAAGTTTTCCAACTGCTGCTGCACCTGAAGCATTTCCGGATGCTGCAGAATGAGCTGATTATAAACCTCTGTGGTGTAACAATGTTTTTCCTCTTGCGCGAAAGCAACAGTAGTACACAAAAACAAAAAAGATAAAATGGATTTTCTCATTGATGGATCTTGATAAAACAAAAAACCATTCTGTTTTCTCAGAATGGTTTTTCAAATGGAAGGTTTTCTATTGAACAATTAATTTTTGCGAGTCCAGCACATCTCCGGCTTTCAGCTGCACAAGATAAACTCCTTTTGCAAACTGCGATGTGTTAATCGTGTATCCGTGCTGTCCTGCCTGCAAGCCGCTGTTTACAACAGTCATCACATGTCGTCCCAGCAAATCGGTTATGTACATTTCCACATCAGAGTTTTGCCTGGTGTTAAAGGAAACAAATGCATCTCCCGATGTGGGATTTGGAGCAATTGAAAAAGAAAGATCTTCACGATTTGCCTCATCAATGCCGACATAGTTTCCAATCAATTGAATATCGTCAATGTAAAGGTTATTATCTCCATAAGGCGAAGATGTAGTTCCTCCTGATTCAAACTCAAACTTGAATCGTACATTCGGTTTGCCGCTTGCCGCACCTGGGTTTACCGTTTCCTGCCGCCATTGGCTTGTAGCTGAAGGAACAAAATTACTGAACGCAGTAGTGGTTGCTAGGGCAGAACCGGACTTAGTCAATCGTAATATCCATGACTTGCCACAATTTATTGAGTAGTAAACTTTCAGTGTTTCGACCTTTGCAACGTTATAGTTTGAATAAGCCAGTTTGTATTTCAAGAAACATTGAGCGTAATTACTAAGATCGAAAGCATCGGTAATCCAACTGTCAAGTTCTCCAACATGATTAGTTCCGGAGTTGCGCATTTTAATTGCGGCACTTCCTGATGAACCAACAATTCCTGTTACACGATTCCATTTGTAGATTGAACTGTTATCCGGATTTTCGACATATCCTCCACCGGGAAAAGTGCCTGCTGTTTCAAAATCGTCTGTGTAAATGGCGGGAAGTGTAGCAGCACCAAAAACTGTAATGATGTTTGTTTTAGTGGTATCACTGTTTCCACCCGGACTGGTAACTGTTAATGTTGCAGAATACGTGCCGGGAGTTGTATAAGTAACATAAGGACTTTCAAGAGTAGATGTGGAAGGTGATCCTGAAGGGAAACTCCATAGGTAAGTAAGTGAATCAGCATTGTGACTTCCTGAAAGGTATTGTACTGAATCACCGCTGCAGATGTGGTTTGATACGGGAAGAAAGTCAGCAATAGGCGCACAGGAAGGAGTGGCGGTTCCGCTAGTGCCAGTTGCAACCAGATTTGCGCCTTGCCAGAGGTTGAAGCGGTTCTGATGGATAACAAGAGGATCGTTCAGCGCAGCAATCATTCTTGATTTTTGGCCGTTAGTAAACATTACATCGCAATAAGAATAGTCCATGTAGTTTTGAAAGTTTTCATCAATACCTGCATTGCAAACATCATAGTTATTAGAAGGGCAATGGTCCCATCCTTTTGTAATCGGGGTATCGCTTACTCCATCGTCTCCACAGGCAACTCCGGGTTGGTTAGTGTTTCCCCAGGGATGTTGAAGGTTGAAACAATGTCCTATTTCATGAGTTAGTGTACGCGCATTAGTAACACTGCTGCTTCCAATACTTCCTACATAGCTTGAAAGTGCGATAACTCCGTCAACTGCTGCAGAAGGAACACCTCCGGGCAAGTATGCATAAGCCGCTGCTCCATTATGAGTGGGACCGAAGTCTGCAATTGTCCATACGTTCAAATATTTTGTATGATCCCAATCATCGAGCTTGGAATAATCATCGCCATTGTGAGTGCGGTAAGAAGCAACGCGGTCAATACCATTGGTGCAGTTTCCGATGGGATCAATGGTAGCAAGGCGAAATTCAACTCCAATGTTCGCAGCCAAACCCTGAAATGCAGGAATCAGATTAGAAGTATCGGCATTTTGCAAACTATAGTCACGATTCAAAATGCGCACTGCATCAATTACCTGATCATCGCTGATGTTTTCAGCTCCGTAATTATGAATGATGTGAAAAACGATCGGAACTATCAAAATGGTTGAGCTTTGCCGTTGATTAGCATGACTGCGTATGAAGTTCTGTGTAAAATCTTCCAGTTGCTGCTCCGATTTTTTCAGCTCAGGATGATCGAGCATGGTTTGATTATACACTTCGGTAGTTCCACAGTGTTTACGTTCCTGCGCGCGGGCAGCATTAAAAAAGGTAAAACAACAGGCGATTGCGATCGCGTAGATTTTTTTCATTTGATTTGTTAAAATTAAATTTTTGGAAGAGCAAATATAATATTTTTCCGTGAACCGAAATGGATGTGCTTTATGAATGACACATTGCTGACATTCGCTGCACTGAATCCGTCCTTTGGCGGATTATCCGATTGCCTGCTTTAAGTCTGCAAGCAAATCATCAATGTCTTCAATACCTACACTGAGGCGGATGAGAGAATCCGTAATGCCGATGCGCTCGCGTTCTTCTTTAGGAACGGAAGCATGAGTCATCGTTGCAGGAAGATTGATCAATGATTCTACCCCTCCCAACGATTCAGCCAGCGAAAAAACTTTTGTGGCGCGCATTACGCGCGTGGTTTCTTCAACAGAATTATTTTTAAGCGTGAAGGAAATCATTCCGCCAAAATCTTTCATCTGTTTTTTTGCAACGGCATGATTGGGGTGATCGGTAAAGCCGGGCCAAAATACTTTATCAACTTTCGGATGCGTCTTCAAAAAGTTTGCAATGGCAGTTCCGTTAGAACAATGACGCTCCATTCGCACGTGCAATGTTTTCAATCCGCGGAGAACAAGAAAGCTATCCATCGGTCCGGGTGTAGCACCACAGGAGTTGGCGATGAAGGCAAGTTGCTCCATCAACTTATCATCGTTTGTACACAATGCACCCATCACTACATCGCTGTGACCACCCAGGTATTTTGTTGCGGAATGAACAACAATGTGCGCTCCGAGATTGAGCGGGTTTTGCAAATAAGGTGAAGCAAATGTATTGTCAACAACAAGAAGGAGATTTTTTTCTGCTGCCAGTTTTCCGAATGCTGCAATGTCAATAATCTTCATCATCGGGTTGGTGGGCGTTTCAACCCAAAGCATTTTTGTTTTTGCGTTGAGGTGTTTACGCACTGCCGCATCATCATGCAGATCTACAAAATGAAACACGATGCCGAAGTGCGCAAACACTTTGGTGAACATGCGGTACGATCCTCCATACAAATCATCAGTAGCAATTACTTCATCACCGGGGCGAAGCAGTTTGATGATTGCATCTTCCGCGCCCATGCCGCTGCTGAAACACAAGCCGTGTTTTGCATTCTCAAGCGATGCAATGCATTTCTCCAGCGCAACACGCGTTGGATTTTTTCCGCGCGCATACGCATAGCCCTTGTGCTTGCCAGGGCTTTCCTGCACGTAGGTGGAAGTTTGATAAATAGGAGTCATGATGGCTCCGGTTGCCGGATCGGGCTCCTGACCTGCATGAATTGCATTGGTGCCGAATTTATATTCTGACATGAATTATTTTTTGAGGCGGCTAAAGTATAAAAAAGCTGTAGTGTCGCAGGTTGGTTTTAGCTTGTTTCATCAACGAATACTAATCCATACGAATTTACGAATCTGTATTCCTGTATTCGATCCTGCTCGTATTCGATGATGACCGATTATTTTTGTAACGAAAAAGCGGTTGCCTGTTTTGTAATACGATCATTCTGTATCTTTGTATGGAAATATTTCGACCCATGCTCTTTTCGCCTCTCAACGTTGAACAGGAACTCATTCATGAGCGCATGAAACAGCAGCGGCTTATGGATGAAGTTCATCATGTATTGCAGGATGTAAACCGCAGGGACGATGAAATTCTTGAACGCCTGAAAACATCTTCTCAAAATGAATTAAACATCCGCTTAACTGAAGAAGACAGCCCGCGTATTTTTTCTCTTACTGAAATTAAAAACATTTGCATTCGTTACCGGCTGCGTTTTCTTAAATCATCTTTTTACAAAGGCGAATTTCCCTATGAGGCATTGATGCAGATAAAAGAGTTTGAGAAAAAGTTTGGTGTGCAGATTTCCAACTTCAAAATAATTGCGCCCGATCACGCGTTCGAATTGCAGAACATCAACAAAGATCCGCTGCTCTTCGCGCAGTTGGCTGATGATTCTTTTTATCTCCTCCATAAATGGGGTAAGGATTTGGCATGGTACAAGAAATATTTATTTCTGCCCTTGCAAAACCCGGTCATCTTTTTTCTCACGCTCTTGTGCTGCTGCGCAGTGGGTTCCTTACTCGTGCCAACTTCGTGGATGAACGTTTTTAATTTTGAAAGCGAAGTTTTTCTGCGGCTGTGGCTGGCAACTCACTTCTTTATTATGTTCAGCGGCATGGTGCTGTGGATCGGTATTTCGTTCAGCAAAAATTTTTCGTGCAATACGTGGAATAGCAAATACTACAATTGGTAGGGTAGGGGAGAGCCCTGAAATGAAAATCTATGACACTATGGGGCACGAACTCTTCAGCGCACATTTCGGCAGTGCTAAAAAAATAATTGTTGAGAAAAATAAACTCTGCACCGGAATTTATTTTTACCGCCTGCGCGAAAAAGAAAAAGTAATTGCA
>JBBRND010000019.1:0-90724 GCA_038230515.1 Bacteroidia bacterium
ATACAACTGTCAGTCTGATTAAAAACATTGCAACTTACATTGTAATAGGTGCGATGCATGCCGCCCCAAAATTCCGACTGACATTGTATGGTTGCACTGTCAGCATCTAATTGTGAGAGTTGATTCCAGTCTGCCATCCAACTCCAGCATGTTACCAAAGAAGTATCCAGGAGGAGTGCACTGCCTACTGCATTTCCGATTTCAAATTGTGAACAAGTAATAGGGTATCCGTTTGTTCTGAAAATTCCTCTGCCCAAATAAATACCACCAGAACTCCATGAACTTTGTAAATCCCATTGACCGGAACTGTCAAAATCAACAGTGAGGTTTCCAACAGGAATACCTCCTGAGTTAATTACATTTCCTGCCGAAGTTGATTTGAAATTAAGTGTACCCGATACATTCCACGTCATACCCGCATTTAAAATAAGAGATCCGTAAACATCAAGTTGGCCATACCCTCCGAAAATTAAAGGACTATTCGTTGCTCCACTCCAATCCATCGTCCTGCAATTCGTGATCGTAGTATCCATGTAAACCGTATCGCCCGTTGTTGCAAATGAGTTTGCATCAAAGAATACATCATCACTTGGGCTTGGTATCGTCACATGAAACACATTGCCACCACTGGTAGTAGCCCAGTGCGTAGCATAATCGCTCCATGTGCCTGTGCCGCCAACCCAATAATAGTTAGAAGCAAAAAGAGAAGAAGTAAAAAGCAAAGAAGAGAGGAATAGTAAAGCGGTGTTTTTTTTCATAAGAGTAAAAGATTAAGTGAAAAAGCGAAAGGCGATTATTAAAAAGGTTCTTAACTGTAAGTGCCACTCATCCATCCAAAAGTTGCACGCCAGTCCGAATAAATATTTATCAATAGTAGGCAATTGGAGTTTCAAAAACAAATTCACTGAACCCTCCCCAAAAGAAGCTTTCCACTTCTCGTCTCGTCTTAAAAAAAGTCAACACATTGGGATTAATAAGAAAAGTCCTCTTCACCAAGCCCCCTTCACCAACCCATCATGCCAGGCACGCCTTTTAAAAATCGGTCGAGAGCAGCGAGATCAAAGGCAAGATTTTTAAGCAGCGTGGGCGGCATGGCGAAGCCCTGCGGTTTGAGCAATAGTTTTTTTCAATCACACTTAAATCCTTCAATCCGTTTAATCACGGTTCAGACATTCTTTCAATATTTCCTCCCATTTTCCGTTATGTCCCTAAAGGTTTTCTCCTCAAAAGTTCCGTAATAAAATAACAGTTCGATGCCATCCGAAAATAATGATCAGCACATCGCACTCATCAAACGCTTCATTCAGGAGTTTTTGCCCTGCAGCAACAGCGAGCAAAAATATTCACACAACGAGTTTTCATTCGTATTAAAAACCGTTGCCAAAATAGTTCTCCGTTTCGGCAAAATCACAGTCTCAGAAGAAGACCTTCTTCAATGTTTTTCAGAGTTGGATTACAACCTGTATGCAAGAGAAAAACCGGCCGGCATACCCAAAAAAAGAAATGCGGTTGAACGGAGCATCTCTGATATGGACGCGTTTATTTACGTTTCAGTCAGCTCAACCGCTGTATTGGATCTTAAAAAAGCATCAACCAGTATAGCTCTTCAAAAAGATCAGTTAAAGATCATCTCCCTTCTTCGGTTAAAAGAACAGCTTACCACCTTCTTCAAAAATGCTGATTTCTCAGATTCACCCGGATCAGCTCCGTAGCTCCTCCGTGGCTGCTTGCTGTCTCCTTGCTGTCTCCTCCCTGTTTGATGCATGAGACAGTCCAGGTTTCATGTTCACTTCATCTTCCGAAGTTGCCTTTATTCTTCGCTGCTCGAACCCGCCACCTTATGTCGCGCGCCTGTCCGTTTCATCTGGGAAGCCGCTCCGTTGTGCTAAGTAAATGGCGGATAAAGAATAGTTCTTGAGTACAATTTACATTCTTACAAGGTCAACCACCCGCTTCGCATCACCAATTACTCGTTCTCCCTTTACAAACTGCTTTGCTTCGTGTTTCTTTATGTTTTGAAAATAGATTTAAGAAGTTTCACATTTATCAATAAACGCATCCACTACCTATTATAATGAGCTCACCAATAATATCTTTTTGCCAGTCGAATCTTTTAGTTACTTTTCGCAGGAATAAAACACACTACATTTTTGCCTCATGAGTTTCAGAAGAACTTTTTTACTTCTGATTTTTCTTCTCAGCATATTTTTTGCTGAACGCACCCGCGCCCAACTGAGCGTGAGCAGCGGCTTTACCCCACAACAGCTTGTACAAAATGTACTGATTGGAAACGGAGTGAGCGCAACAAACATTACTTACAGCGGGGCCCCGCTTGCCATCGGAAAATTTAACGGCATGATGAGCAACATCGGTCTCGCAAGCGGAGTACTGCTTACCAATGGAAGCATCAATAATGCACCCGGTCCTAATAATTTACCTGATGCGCAGACTGCAAACGGAGAACCGGGCGATCCTGATTTGGATGCACTCTTAGCGGGCACAGGCAATGTAACATTCGATCGTTCAGTTCTTGAATTTGATTTCGTTCCTCAAACAAATTTCATTCAGTTCAATTATGTGTTTGCTTCGGAAGAATACAATGAATATGTATGTGCAAATGTGAATGACATCTTTGCATTTTTCATCAGCGGTCCCGGCATTGTGGGTGCGCCAAACATTGCCACTCTTCCCGGTGGATTGCCTGTGGCAATTGACAACGTGAACAATGGCAGCGTTGGATCTAACGGCACAGCCGGTCCAAACTGCCACCTCGGCAACTCGGCTTATTTTGTGGACAATGATTCTCCTCCGGGACCTACTGTTCAGTACGATGGTTTCACGGTTGTGCTCACTGCATCTTGCATTGTTCAAAAATGTCAGTCATATCATATCAAGATTGCAATTGCCGATGTAGGCGATCAGATTTTTGACTCCGGAGTTTTTCTTGAGGCAGGAAGTTTCAGCAGCGGCACAACAGTTCATGCAAGTGCAAATGCAAACGGAGGCGCAACAATTTTCAGTTGTGCTCCCACCATTGTGCAATTCAATAACGCCAGTACAGGAACCAATCAGTTCATCTGGCATTTTGGTGACGGTACTGCAAGCAATCTGGCAAATCCTTCGCATGTATATCTGAACAACGGCAATTACAATGTAACTCTTTACGCAATTGATACAAGTGCCTGCCAGAATAATGACACTCTTATCTTCCCGATAACTATCGGCAATTCACAACTTGCAGCGAACTTTACGACAAGTACGCAGCGGTTTTGCGATTCACTTTCTGTAACCCTTCATAACACCAGCATTGCTGCTAATCAGATAAGCTGGAATCTCGGAGATGGAACTACTGCAACAGGAAATGTGGTGCATCATAGTTATCACACTCCAGGCGATTACATTGTTGTACTCACGGCAGTTGATACCGTTTGCAACGTTACAAAAACGCATAGAGATACCATTCAGGTTACGCCCTGGGTTCATGTAACTGCAAGTTGTGCTGAAAATATTGATGCGGGATGCACACCGTTAACTGTAAACTTTACAAGTGCAGTTACCGGCACTTCTTCCCTTCTCTGGAATTTTGGTGACGGCACTGCCTTTGCGACAGTGCCAAATCCTGCACACGTATTTCAAACAGCAGGGGACTTCCTCATCTTCTTATACATTACCGATACTTCCATTTGCCATCACAGCATTATTGATACGTTGCGCATGCATACGATAACGAGTGCGCTCAATCCTTCATTTGCACTTGTGGGCACGAGGTATTGCGATTCACTGAATGTGCAGCTTACGAATACAAGTGTGGGAGCGCATCAATATAAATGGCTGTTCAGTGATGGAAGCTCAGCACAGTCAACAAACTCAGCGCACACGTTTCACAATCCCGGAAATTATACAGTGCAGTTAATCGGAATGGATACTGTGTGCAATGTTTCTGACACAGTAACTCAAAATGTTGAGATCATTGCTTCACCAGTTGTTACCGCTCAGGCGACTCCGGATACAATGACAGGTTGCGTTCCTCTTTCCATCAACTTCAGCAACACAAGTATCAACACAAGTGAATTCATCTGGAGTTTTGATGACAGCACTTCGCAAAGTATTCTTCAAAATCCTTCTCACACTTTTAATTCGAGTGGACCCTACAATGTTCAATTGATTGCGGTTGATACTTCCATTTGTCACCGTTCGGACACCATGTATGTAAACATTGCACCCATTAATCCTCAGCCGGTCGCTTCTTTCACCGCAGTGCCGTTAAGCGTTTGCGATTCTCTTGTTCTTAATTTTACCAATACAAGTTTGTACTCACAAACCTGGCACTGGAATTTTGGCGATGGAAACACAGACAGCATTGGGTTCATTCATCACACATATGTGGATTGGGGAACTTATACAGTTACACTGAATGTTCTTGATACTATTTGCCTGCAAACAGCAACTACTCAACAGGTCTTCTATTTGCCTCCTCACATTGTTCTTGGCATTGGCAGCGATACCACTCAGGGATGCGATCCGTTTACTATCAACCTTATAAACGCAACAACGGGTACAGATCAATACACATGGAGTTTCAGTGACGGCAGTTCATCGGAAACTACAACGCAACCATCGCATACTTTTTACGGAGCGGGAAACTATAACATACATCTCGTTGCTACAGATACTACAGCATGTCATCATAACAAAATGACTGATATTCCGGTTCACGTTTTTAACAGTTCCGTCATCACTACATTTAATTTGCAGGCATCGAATGGGTGTGATTCATTAACTGTTGATCTTTCCAATACTTCTTTTGGTGCACAAATTTATTTGTGGGATTTCGGTGATGGATCAACTTCTTCTGATGCACTCATTCATCACGTATATCATACTCCGGGGGATTACACCATTCAACTTACGGGACACGACAGTGTGTGCGGAGCTACTGATTTCACTTCGCAGGTTGTAACTCTGCTGCCGCGTATTATTGCAACTGCGCAGACAGATGTTACTGAAGGATGCGACCCACTCACGATCAACTACAATGATCCGGATACCATATCTCCAAATGCACTTTTTCTCTGGAGCTTAGGAAACGGAGAATATTCAACTTCAAAAAACGGAACCATTACTTTTCCTGAAGGAACATACAATGTATTGCTGACTGTTCAGCAGGATCACACTTGCAATTTTTCTGACACTGCCTCTTTCACTATTAAGGTGAATCCCCAGCCCGTGGCTGAATTTGTAATCCCTGAAGAAATAGTACTTGAGGATCAAATCCGCTTTACAAATCAGAGTTTGAAAGGAATTACCTATCAATGGGATTTTGGTGATCAGACATTTTCTGATGCTGTAAATCCTATTCATCTTTTTCCAGACTCCGGTGATTACCAGATTTGCCTGACCACGACAAATGGAAATTGCATTGACACAACTTGTAAAAATCTACGCGTGAAAGAATTTGTTGCCGATCTTTTTATTCCTAATTCGTTCACTCCAAATCATGACGGGCGCAACGATAATTTTGCTCCCCTTGCACTCAACGTAGCCAGTATTGACTTCAGTATTTTTGATCGCTGGGGTATGGAAGTGTTTCACACTGCAACTTTTGGTACTGCGTGGGATGGGAAGCATAATGGTATTGATTCACCTTCTGATGTGTATGTCTATAGGGTGAAAGCTGTTTTGGCTGACGGTAAGAAAATTGAAAAAATCGGACACGTTACAATTGTGCGTTGATCTACTTTTATTCAATCCCAATCTATTTTCTTCATGTTGAAAACTATTGTTAGCTGAAAAATTTCTTGCAAAGAATTTTTCAAAATTTGCTTTCATTCTAAATCTGTTTTACCATGTCACAAGCGCCACTGAAAATAATGATCGTTGAGGATGAAATAATCGTTGCAAAAGACATACAACGCATTCTTAAAAAACTTGGCTATGAAGCGTATGATCCGTTTTCAAATGGAAAGAAAGCAATAGAGGCGCTTGAAAAACTTCATCCCGACCTTGTTCTTCTCGACATTAATCTTAAAGGCAGCGAACTTGACGGCATCAACGTAGGAGAAAAGATTCATCAGAATTATCAGATTCCTTTTATCTATCTTACTGCTTTCAGTGATAAGAACACTCTTGAGCGTGCGAAAATGACAGAGCCATATGGCTACATCATCAAACCATTTGAAGAAGATGATATCCGCACGGCAGTGGAGATTGCTTATTACAAATACACGAAAGATCTTGAGATTGCGAATAAAGGAAACCGGTTTGCTCTTGCGCTCGACAGTGTTGATGTGGCAGTCATTATTACAGACAGCAATGAAAAAGTTATTTTTATGAATAAGATGGCTGAAACCCTTACCGGATGCCACAAGCAGGATGCAATCGGCAAAGACATCAGCCAGGCAATGAAGAACAGCGGGAACGAAACACGAACCGTTTTCAAAACGCTTGCTCATACCGTAGTTGGTGAAGCGCATAAAGATAAATCAGATGGGAGCGTTGCAATCTCAAACGGAATGGCTGAGCATAAAGTAAGTGTGAATACATTTCCGATTCTTACTGTGAATAATAAAATCAACGGTTGCGCTTTTGTACTTTCCTCCCCAGGACATAAAGAACCCTTGGAAGAAAACGCCACTGATAAAAATCTTTTCAACTTCCTCGAAAATATTTATGCTAATAATAGTTTTTTCATCAAGAAGGATACTCGTTTTGTAAAAGTAAATTTTCAGGATATTCTATGGATTGAAGCGCTCGATAATTATGTGATTATAAAAACATCTTCCAAAGAACAATTCATCCTTCATAGTTCTATGAAAGATATTGAAGTAAAACTTCCGCAGCTTAATTTTGCGCGTGTTCATCGCTCTTACATTATCGGACTTGACAAGATTAATGCGCTCGAAGAAAACGCTGCAATTATTGACGGTAACCGTATCCCTATCGGAAAATCTTACAGGGATAATCTGATGAGCAGGATAAATCTTTTGTAGGTTAAATACCGGAAGGAAAAATAATCCTTCTTACTTCAGATAATTCTGAATCCAATTCCAGCAGTGTAATAAAATCCAGGCTCTGCTTTTAAATACTTCGGTTGATTGAGCGGAATGTTGTAGTTAGCTGAAAACTCAATGATGAATTTGCCGATGTCGTATTCAATAGGCAAAGAAAAATCAATTCCGGATAAATTAAATTTGGTTACTTCTTTTGTAGCAAGTGACCGTTTCAAAGAATCGCGCGGGAGAAGCCGGTAGAAGTGAAGAGTGCCTGCATTGAGCATCGCAGTAGGTCTGATGTACAGGTCATCATTATTTCCCAAAAGATAATCGAATTCGAATTCATGATACAACTCAAAGGTGAAAAGATAGTCAGGTGAAGCACTGCCGAAGTAGAGACTGCCAGTTAGTTTCGGCTGAATAATTTTTGAATCGTAATTAAGAGAGAGTTCAAGATTATTTTTCAGTGAGGATTGAATCTGTACGCTGCTGTCGCTGTAAGCAAATCGTGAATAGCTTGCTGATGTTTTTATCTTTTTTAGAAGGGTGAAATCCCATCCTGCAATCAGTTGTGCTTCGTCCCAACGGTTTTCCGGCTTTACTAAACGGTAGGATGTAAAGCCAGTGTAGAATCCTGAACGTGCTTCGTAAAGGAGGGAAGGAGAAAAATAAACAATGCGCTGGTTGCTTTTTCTTCCGTAGAAAACTTTGTCGCTGCTATAATCAATACTGAGGATTAAACTCCGGTCGTAGAGTTTGTTATTTTTAATGTCATTGTTGTCAATATTTTCCTGTGCGGAAGATTTACCAGCAGATAAAAAAATGATTGCGAAAAAAGTGAGGAGGTAGAGTTTCCCTGTTCGATGCATTGAAGATGTTTTCATTCTTAAACGAATAAAAGTGAGAGAAGTTTAATGCTGTCGAAGCATAATTGTTTCGGCAAATCCGAGAAGCATCTGCTTTTTGCTTTCCTCAATAGAAATTGAATTGAGTGAAGCAGTTGCATTGGAATAAAATTTCTTCATTTCTTTTTCTGCATAGTTTTTCACTTGCAGCGCTTCGAAAATGTCTTTTACTGATGATATTTTTTCTTTTTCGTTAAATTCTTTTATGGAAGTCCAGTGATTGAGTTCTGTTCGTTGTGACGGAGAAGAAAGTTCAAATGCTTTAAGCAGAAGGAAGGTTTTTTTATTTACAATGACATCTCCTCCGCTTTGCTTTCCGAATTTTTCTTCATCGCCATAGAGATCAAGAATGTCGTCATGAAGTTGAAATGCAATACCGAGGTCTTTTCCGAAGTCGTAAATCAGTTTGCAGTTTTCTGAAGATGCATTTGCGATGATGGCTCCGGTTTTCAAAGAGCAGGCGAGAAGTGCTGCGGTTTTGAGTTCGATCATTTGCAGGTACTGATTGATGCTTACATCGGTGGTTGTCTGGAATGTCATGTCCCATTGTTGTCCTTCGCAAACGAGGAGGGCTGATTCAAGAAAATGATTCATGACTTCGCGCGATGTTTTTTCGTTTACGCGCATCATCAACTGACATGATTTAACAAACATAGCGTCTCCGGAGAGGATGGCGATGTCAGCGTTCCATTTGGTGTGTACGGTTTGCTGCGATCTGCGGAGGGGGGCTTTGTCCATGATGTCGTCATGGAGCAGGGTGAAGTTGTGAAATACTTCGATGCCGAGCGCGGCTGCGATTGCGTCTTCATAATTGCCGTTAAAAAGCTCACAGCTCATGAGTACCAATGCGGGACGGATTCTTTTTCCTCCGAGGTTGAGCATGTAGCGAACGGGGTCGTAGAGATGGGCGGGTTGGGTGTTGAAGGAAAGTTTTTGAATTTCTTCTTCGATTAATTTTTGGAAAAAAGGAAGGGCGTGCATGGGGCAAAGGTGGGAAAAGGAGAGCAACGAATGACGAGTGGATTACGAATTAACGAATAGAAAAATGTGATCTGTGAAATGCAAATATGTGCGAAATGCGAAATGGGGGTGCTGATGAGATTGAGGTTTGGCTTGTTTGAAAAGAGAGGTGACACAGTTCAATTGAGGGTTGACGATATTCAAAAGAGGATTGACAACATTCGAAAGAGAGTTGTCATGTATTGATTGAGGGTTGACGACATTCAAAAGAGGATTGACAACATTCGAAAGAGAGTTGTCATGTATTGATTGAGGGTTGACGACATTCAAAAGAGGGTTGACAACATTCAATTGAGAGTTGTCATATATTGATTGAGGGTTGATGATATTGAAAAGAGGGTTGGCAGAATGGCTGTGGATGATGTTTTTGGGCGAATTTTGCAATATTTCTTGATTGCAGGAGGGTTAATGGAATTAAATCATTTTTAAGGGTGTTGGCTGATTGGAATGGTGACTACGAAGGGTGGGCTTTGCAAAATAGCCCTGATGGAAGCGGCATCCTTTTTTGCGCCTCTCCCCCAGCCCCTCTCCAATAGAGAGGGGAGAAAGCAAAAAAGATATAGCGGACAGCAGGTGGGGTGGTGGTTAGAGGTTTTGCAGTTTCGCTACAAATTGTTTGAATTTATGCGGCTACAAAATGGCTGGAGCGGATGATTGCTTTGATGCCTTCTTCGAGGGGGGTGAATTCGTGGTTTAGGAGTTCGAGCATGCGGGTGATGTCGGGTTGCCTGCGTGTCATGTCTCCTTCTTTGAGGGCGGGGAGGTGGATGATGGTTGAGCGGGAGTTGGTGATGCGGATGATTTCTTTTGCAAGGTGGAGGATGGTGATTTCTTTGTCGGTGCCGATGTTTGCGACATCGTTGATGATATGGTTGTTGTAAAAGGCGTTTGCGGTGGCATCGAGGTGGTCTTCGATGTAACAAAAGGTGCGGGTTTGCATTCCGTCTCCATAAATGGAGATGTCTTTGTCTTTTAGGGCTGCGGTTAAAAATTTTGTGATTACGAAGTCGGAGCTTTGTTTGGGTCCGTAGGTGTTGAAAAGACGGAAGATGGTGAAGTCGAGGTCGAATTCTTTTTTGAAGGAGCGGAGGTATGCTTCGCCTGCATTTTTTACGATGGCGTAAGGGAGGCGTGAGTTGAGGGGTGTGGTGTGTTCGTTTTGCGGGAATTCTACGGGTTCGCCATATACTTCGGAAGAGGATGTATAGAAGACGCGCTTGACTCCGGTGTTTTTGGATAAGCTTAGTATGTTGTTGATGCCTTTGAGATCGTTGAGTACCATGACTGGGTGTGCGAGTGTGCGCTTGACGCCAACGACTGCTGCGTAATGAAATACGTAATCGAATTTATAGGAGTTGAAGATGGCGCTGATGTCTTTGAAAAAATTTACATCGGCTTTGATGAACTTTATGTTCTGATGTATTGATTTTGGGACTTTGGAAATTGATCCGGTGAGAAGTGAGTCAACGATGACTACAAAATTTTCGGGATCTTTTGCGAGGCGGTCTGCGATGCTGCTTCCGATGAAGCCGGCTCCACCGGTTACGAGTATTTTTCTTGTCATTGGCGCAAAGTTAAATTGATTTATGGTGCAACAAAGATGAAAGTTTGCGCAATACCTTTTTCAAAATTGTTCCGAATGATATGAAATGTTGGGTGAAGGTGTTGAAATATTTGATGGATGAAATTCGGGTTGATGATTATGCAACGAGTTTGAATGATCTGTAAACATCGGTTATGGTTGCGCTTGATTCTTCTAACGCGATTGGAAGATTGTTGGCTATGCAGGTGAGTAATCCGTCAATGTCTTCTATTGATAGTTTGTTGTTGATGGGAATGCGAAGTCCGGTGTTGTTGAATGATACGCTTGGAAACACGGAGATGTTTACATAGTATCCGGCTTTCATGAGGCGGTTCACCATGTTGTATCCGGTGTCTGGTTTTCCGACTCCGATAAAACCGATTGGTGAATAGGACTCGTTGATGAGTGGCAGCTCGAGTTGTTTTGCTTTGGTGTTGAAGTAATCAATTTTCTTTCTCAATTCATTTTGCATGGAATAAATTTCATCACTCAAATGAATTTTTGCAGATGCAATGACGGCACCAAGTACCATGGGCGGCATTTGGATTGAAAAGATGAAAGCTTTGCCTACGTTGCGCACAAGATGCTGTGCGGCTTCTTCAGGATACACAAGCAAACCGCCTGCAACTCCAAATGCTTTTGTTAGTCCGGTTGAGAGATATAGGCGATCATGAAAATCAATCTGGCTCAATACGTATCCTGTTCCGTTTGGTCCGGCCCAACTCATTCCGTGTATGTCGTCAATGTATAAATTGAATTGCTCGTACTGATCGAGCATTCGGTAAAGTTCTTTCACGGGAGCAAAATCTCCCTGCATGGAGTACACACCATCGCACATGTACCAAACTTTTCGGTAGTGCTTGCTTAATTCTTTGATGCGCTCTTCAAGCATGTCCATGCGGTTGTGCCGCACCAGTTCCACTTTTATATTTCTCATGCGCAAGCCGTACACGGCATTTTGAATACTGTCATGAGCCTGCGAATCGAGAATGACTGCATCATTGTCGTCAACCAGAACGGGAATGTTTGTGAGATGTCCGAGCGTGAGTGATTGCACCAGTACTGTTGGTCTGTTAAACATTTCTTCCATCAGGTCTTCTGCTTCCTTATAATATCTTGATGAAACATAGGCGCGTGAGGAAGAAAATTGAGTTCCGTATTTGCGCACGGCATCAATTGCACCTTCGCTCAACCTCTGATCGTATTCAAGTCCCAGATATCCGCATGAACCGAAGAATAATAAATCCTGGCCGCGGATGCGGATGTGTTTACCATCAAGAGCTACATCTTCGGTTTCATTGTGAACGATACCAAGCTGAGTTGCTAAACTCGCGACCTGGTTTACGATTTCCATTTCCTGTGCGTGTTTGGTTTGCTGCTGCATAGTGTTAGGTATATGTTTTTCTGAAAAGCAGATAAAAGTAAGTCAAAATTTCGATAGTACAAAAGCGCTGTGCGATGCTGCGGGAGCGGGATGAAAGCGAATGAGAATAAATACTGTTGAAGTCTAATTAACTTTCGGGCTAGGGACTTTTATCTCCCTGCTAATCGATTTTAGGAAAGTGGGCTGAAGTTTTGATTATTTTACGATTGTTATGTGCCTCGATTGCGATTGAATTCTGTTCGAGCGAGGTTTCGCTATTTTTGCGATATTTTCGTGAAAAGTGAGGTCTTAAAAAACAAAAGAGGGAAGATATCTTTTCCCTCTTTCAATCTAAATTTTAGAAACGCAATATATTTTAACTAGTGAGTTTGAAGTTCAATTCAACTACTCTTCCATTGTCAGAGAAGATGAGCTGGTCGGTAAGGTGTTTCATAAGAAAGATTCCTCTGCCACATTCTTTCTCGATGTTTTCGGGAGCAGTAGGATCGGGGAGGTTGTAATAATCGAAACCGGGACCTTGGTCGGTAACGGTGAAACTGAGGTGATGATCGCTGAGGTGATATTTTACGTTTACTTTTTTTGAAGCATCGCCTTTGTTGCCGTGATAAATTGCGTTGGTAACGGCTTCGGTAATTGCAACGAGCATGTTTCCGAAGGTGTCTTCGCTGATGTTATACTTGGTGCGCACATCGTCAATCATGCGTTCAACGGCTCCGAGTGAATCGGGTTGAGAGTGCAGTTCTAAAGTTTTAGTTTCTCCTTCTACGTACATCATTCTTTTTCGATGGCTTGAAAATAATCGTTGACCTTTTGTTTGTAGTAGCTGTTAAGTTCGGGCGGAACGGTGCGAAGCAGTTCCATTTCTTTTAGCTTTAATTTCTTATACTCTTCAAATGCGGGAGGGTTACGCTTCTGATAATTTTTTGCTTCCTCACTTTTCCGCTGCTCATCCTGATCTCGTTCGCGCTCGGCACGCTCGCTCTCGAGTAGGCGGGTGAGAATATCCTGCTGACGTTTTATGGTTTGTTCGGTGATGTTGCGGTTCACAATGTCCTGTTCGGTTTCTTCCATCTGCTTCTGTATTTCCTGCATGTTGCCGAGAGAGTTGCGCGCATCTTTATTTTGTTCCATGTTCAACTGCTGAAGTTGGCTGCGAATGAATTCCTGCTGGGCTGCCATCTTTGCAAGCTGTTCGCTCATGCCTGTGCCTTCTCCAGGTTTTCCTTTCTTGCCGGGGGTGTTTCCGTTTTTCTGCATTGCCTCTTTTGCCTTCTGCATATTTTTGTTCAGTTCCTCCTGCATCTTTTTAAGTTGAGAAAGCGATGGATTTTTACCCATGCCTCCGGGCTTTTTGCAACTGCCGCTGCCGGGTTTTCCGGGCTTGCTTTGTGCCTGCATTTGCTGAAGCGCTTCACTGAGCATTAATGTGAGGTTGTTAATGCTCGTCATTGCAAATTGCTGGCGACTGCGCGCCTGCGGAACCATACGGCTTTCGAGATTGTCAAGCGATTCGTCCATGTTCATGTTGATGGCGCTGACTTCCTGACTGACCTTACTTGCGATGGCAGCCACACGTTTGCTCAACGCGAACAGAGAATCTTCAATCATCTTCGCATCGTCTTTAAGTTTGCGCTGCTGCTGGGATGCATTCAGGTATTGAGGATTGTTTACATCCATTGTTTTTAAATCCTGCATGAGCGCTTCCTGATCGAAAGAGAGGTGTAAAAGATTTTCAAGAAGTGCACGCAATGCATTTTCATCTTCTTCCTGCTGCTCTGCTTCCATGCCTGCCTGCATCTCCTGCATCTTTTTTGCAAGCTGATCCATTTTTTCTGCCGCACTCTTCTGGCTTTTTGATGCCTTGCTTTTTTTATCTCCGCCTAACTGATCTGAACTTTCTTTTTGATCCTGAGAAATGCTTTCCTGCTGATCTTCGGTTTTTTCTAAATTCTTTTTTTCTTCGAGGGCATCATTCTTTTTTTCAAGATCAGCCATGTCCTTTTTGAAGTCATTAAAATCCTTGTTGAGAGAATCCTGCTTGTCTTTTAAATCTTTGCTGTCCGAATTTTTTTCTTCTGATTGCTTGGAGAGATCGTCCTGCTTTTTTGCAAGATCATTCAGCTTGTCAATATTGTCCTGAAGTTTTTGCTCGAATTCTAATTGCTTGAATAATTCCAATGCGCGCTCCATTTCTTTCTCCATGTCCTTATTGTCAAGTTTCATCTGTTTCAGTTGATCCTGCACATCTTCTTTGCTTGCCTGATCCATCATCTTCTGCAAATCTTCAAGAAGATTTTTCATTTCAGGAGTCATCATCTTCTCTAACAAGTCTTGTAATTGTTTTTGCTTGTCGAGAAGATTCTGGTCTATCGGTTTGTATTCGCTCTTCTCCTGGTTGTTCTGTTCGTTTTTGTTTTTCAACTCTTCGAGTTTCTGCTGGAGATTCTGCTGCTTCTTTAAAAGATTTTCTGCTTTTTTCTTGTCCTCCCATGCCATTTCTTTTTTATCCATCAACTTATTGTTGAGGTCGGTCATGTCTTTCTGCAATTGCTTTGCAGCAGCAATGCTTTCCTTCAAATCACTTTTCAGATTGTCATTATTCTTTGATGTGTTCTCTGCAATCTCCTTCAGCGTTGGTGCTTTGAAAATCTGTGATTGCGAGCGTGATGATTTCGGACCGTTGATTCCATCATTATCACTCACTTCAAAATAATATTCAATTTCATCGCCTGCCTGAACATTGATGTCTGTCACATCCCAATAATGAAAGAACTGGTCGGTGGTTGTGTTTCGATTAATATTAATTTGTTCTGTAAACTGCTTTCCCTTGTTTGATTGTGTACTGTCATTCGATTTCAGGTAATGATAATTGAAGGAGAGTTTTGTAAATCCATAATCATCTTTCACCAATCCTTTAAAGTAAATGCGTTTAGAAGAAAAAGAATCCTGCTGCTGCTCTACAGTAATGCTCGGATAGAGATCGGGAATTACAGAGATGGCGTAGCGAACCGAATCGTTGCTTTGCATAAAATGATTCGCAGCATGAACAGAGTAGGAATCATTTTTCAAAAAACGTTTTGTGAAAGCAAAAGCATTTTCTTCGGAGTGTTGCGGAGTAACGATGGTGTCTTCAAAAGAAAGTTGAAGCGATTCTGTGTTGCGGGTGTGAAACTTCCATCCCACTTTTGTTCCTGCGGGAATTAAAAGATCGCCAGTGTTCTGAAGTTTTTCATTTGGCTTGTTGAGGTAGGATGGATAGTCGAGCGAGATTTCAAAATTCATCAGCACAGGATTCGGCAGCGCTTCAATGGAATATTCTTTTGAATAAAAACCATCAGCAAAAAGTTTGAAGTCTGTGTTCTTCTGAATATTTTTAAATGTGAAATGATAGCTGAGAAGATTTTCTTTTTCTAATTTGAATTGATTTCCGTCAATCTCAATGAATGCTTCCTGCGGAACTTCCTGTCCTTTTATTTTTACATCCACCGTGAAATCCTGTTGCTGCACTGTCTTCAGGTTTTTATTCAGTACCTCAAAAATAAAAGGTGCGGGCTTTTCGAAATAAGTTGCGTGATCAATCAATCGTTTCGTGCTGTCTTTAATCAAACTCGGTGCAGTAAAGAGAACGACAATTAAAATCAAAAACGGAATGGCTGCATAGCGCAGATACTTTTTATTCTCCGAAAAATTTATTGCGGATACAAAGGGAACGGGTTTTAATTCTGATGACTTCTGATTTATGCTTGCGAGAAGTAACTCCGACCCATCGGTTTCTGATTGCTGCCTGAGTTGAAGAACATTTAGCAACTTATCTTTCACTTCTGAAAAATGTTCTCCTACAATTCGCGCTGCCTGCTCGTGAGAAATAATTTTTCCGATGCGGTACAAATGAAAAAGCGGAATGGCGACAAACCGCGAGATGATAAAAAGTATTGCTGCCATGAACGAATAAAACAATACCGTGCGCATGGCAGTATTAAAATGCCCGGCTGACTCCATCATGATAACTATCAAATAAAAAGCAAGCCCGAGCGTGAACGCATAAATGCCTCCGCGAATAAGTTGATTTTTGTAATACTTGCGGATGAAGGCATCCAGCTTTGAAATAAGAATTTGATAATTGTCCATTTGCTCTCGGCAAAGGTACTAAACGTGCATCAAGCGCGGGCTGTTATTAAAGAGTTAAACTTTTGTTGCTTTCATGTTTGCTTATCGAAATTATTTTTCTATACCTTAGTGCTCGATTTCGTTCCTTGATTCTTCTTCTGAATTTATTTCAGATATTTAATATACACTAACCACTTAAATTTTTTTTCGATGAAATCAAAACACATTATCATCGCAAAGGCATTGCGCCTTTGTTCAATTATTATTTTCTTTTCAGGTATCGCAAATTCGTTATTCGCGAAACGCGATGCGACAGCTGATTTGACATACACCCACATCTCAGGTAATTTGTATCGCTTCCATTGTACGTATTATCGGGATTGTTTGGGAATTCCAGCACCGACTTTTATTACGATGACTCTCTCCTCTGTGCAGCGAGGGATAAACCAGAATATTACCTTAAATCAACTTCCTATATCAGCAGTTGTGATAACAAACAACTGTCCAAGTTCGGTTTCCGTATGTGCTGGAGGCTCGCAGCCGGGGATTGAAAAATATCAATACGAAGCTGATGTAAATATTCCGGGGCAATACCCTGACTGGATTTTTAGTGTTTCGGACTGCTGTCTAAACTCTGCTATTACAACGATTCAAAACCCAAATTCCGATGAAGCATACGCTGAAGCAAGATTGAACAATCAGTTTAATGATAATTCGTCCCCTCAGTTTACAAATGATCCTATTGTTTTTATCATCAACCAGAATCAGGACTTCTATTATAACAACGGTATGGTTGATCCCGATGGAGATTCGTTGGTTTATTCTCTTATTCACGCTCGGACGAGTGCAAACACAAATGTTGTTTACAATCCGGGATATAATTTCTTAAATCCACTAAGTTCAGTTCCTAATACCACATTCAATGAGCAAACAGGGGATTTATTTATTCATCCCGATCTTAATGAATGTGGTCTTATCGCATTCCTTATTGAGGACTTTAGAAATGGCGTGCTATTGGGCAGTGTAATGCGCGAAGTAATAATGTTTATTTCTCCAACGTCAAATCAAAATCCTACATTGTCGGGCATGGATGGAACCATGCAACATGTTACAGCCGTATTTCCAGGTTCGCTTTTGTGCTTCAATATTTTCTCTAATGATATTGATGTTGGGGATATACTCACAGTGACATGGAACAATACTATTCCAACTTCTACATTTACAACTGCGGGAAGTCCACATCCAACCGGAACTTTCTGCTGGACTCCGACAATTGCTGATGTGCGTTCTCAACCCTATACATTTACTTCTACCGTTAAAGACAATGCATGCCCGTTTAATAATGTTGGCGTATATTCTTACTCAATTTATGTTACTCTTGATTCAACAATGGTAAATGCCCCATCAAATTTTCAATCCAATTTAGTTGACATCTCTCCAAATCCTTCCTCAGGGGTTTTCACAATTTATTCCACAGAAAAATTTTCTCAACTGAAAGTTTTCAATGCGCTTGGCGCATGTGTGCTGAGAAAAGATTTTGACAACAGGATTGATCTTTCTTCTCAGCCCTCAGGAATTTATTTCGTGGAAGTTGAAACGGCTAATGGTCGCTTAATCCGGCAAAAGCTGGTAAAAGAGTAGGGCTTTCCAAATTCTCTTAGTTATGGTTCCTCTTTTTAAGCGTGGCGATGCTATCGTATCGTTCACGGGCATCTTCTGATGTTCGTTGGTGACTCCGTCTTTTCATTCCAGATCGCCAAAAAAGAAGAAAAAGGCAAAATTTAGCTATTATGAGATAAAATTTGGGTAGAATTAGCCAAAGTTTTGGTAGGATTAGTTAAAATTCAGGTAGTATGACAAAAAAAGTAGGTAGGATAAGCAAAAAACTGAGTAGAATATGCAAATAATCAGGTTGAATGAGCTAAAATATGAGTAGAATAAGCAAAAAACTGAGAAGGATGGATTAAAAACTGAGTAGGATGAGCAAAAAACTAGGTAGGATGGATAAAAAACTGAGTAGGATGAGTAAAAAACTGGGAAGGATTGACAAAAAACTGAGTAGAGTGTCTTAAAAAATGGAATATCTATTATAGTTCAACCTTTATTTTTACTTAGTAGCATTAGTTTTTGTCTTATCAGCTATAAATAATGACTGATTTTATCGTCATTTTATCTTATCAAACCCAAATATTGATAAATACACTTTCAATTTTAACTGATAAGCATAAATTTTTTGTTCATCCTAACTAAATTTTAATTTATCCTACCTGATTTTTATCATCTACTAAATAAAAAATGGCGAGTCAGGCAATAAATTAAGCATAAAAAAAGCGGACGTAAACACACCCGCTTTATCAAAATATTGTAAGGATCAGTTATTCATCCGATTTTTTCTGCGACTTCAATCCATCCAGATCAAATGAGAGTGTAAAGCGTAATGTATTTTCCAACGGATTGCGTTGAGTAGTGGGAATGAGGTAAGCAAAGTCGAGCCCGAACACATTGTAGCGCAAGCCGGCACCAAGAGTAAAAAATTTACGATTACCTTTTGTTTTTGCTTCGTTAAAATATCCTGCACGGATTGCGAATTGCTTATCATACCAATATTCCGCGCCAATGCTGTAAGTAAATTCATTCAACTCTTCAGAGAAGCCGCCCGGAGCATCGCCCCAACTTGAAAAAATAGCTGATGCAACCGATACATTGGTTGGATCTTTTCCGTATTCAATCACGCGGTTCTGGTCGCTGTCGTAAATATAATTGCCCAAAGAATCTTTTGCATAAACAGGTGGAGTGGGTACCAAAAGTTTGTTGAAATCAACCCCAAATGAAAGTGAATTGTATTGATCAAGATCCATTTTTAAATTCGTTCCTATTCGGAAATTCATCGGAATAAAATCTTTTGCCGCAGTGGTAGAATAAGAAATTTTACCACCAATGTTTGAGATGTCAATCCCGATACCCAATTGCGATTTTTTTCCTCCAAGTTCAACATCTGTTCTGTAGAATGCAGCAATATCAGCGGCTGCTGTTTGTCCCGGCTTTGTCTGAATGTTTCCTGATTGAATAAAAGCATTTCCGGTAAGGTTTGAATAAATGTATCGCAACGAAATAGCGCCCGATATTTTTTCGCCTAGCTTTCTTGCATAACTAAGATCAAAGGCATATTCCTTCGGATCAAAAGATCCTGTTTTTTCTGCCTGGTCATTTGTAAAATCAATGCTACCCAACGAAAAATAAAGCATTGAGAAAGACACTGCCTGATCTTTTGGTAACTTGGTATAAGCAGAAACATATCCAAGGTTAATATCATTAACGAGTGCGCGCAGCCAGGGCGTGTAAGAAATAGAGATACCGATTTTCTTATCAGCAAATGCAAGCTTTGCAGGATTCCAATGCGATGATGCAGCGTCAGGCGAAGTAGCAACTCCATAATCGCCCATCCCTCCGGCACGCGCATCAGGCGCAATTAACAGAAATGGTACTGCGGTAGTAATTGTATTAATGCTTGCAATTAGTTGCTCGCGCGAATAAGCGTTCGCAACTCCTTGCGCGAATGATTGATTGAAAAAAGCAAACATTCCGACAGCACAAATAATTTTTTTCAAGTTTAAATTCATTTTACTTTTAATAAAGGATGGCAAATATACGTTTAGAATAATATTTTGTTCACTCTCATCAGCGGAGAATAACAAGTTTTTCGAATTTTTCTGAAGAAGAACCATTAAAATCTTTCACTTTTAATTTGTAAATATACACACCTCGCCCGATACGGTCACCATAATCATCCAATCCGTCCCACTCAATATCATCGCTCCGGTACCCTTCAGTTGTAATAATCCGGTTGATTGTTTTTATCAATTTACCGCTCACCGTGAAGATTTGAACCTGCGCACTCAATTGCTGATACGGGCGGTTATGCTCAAACATAAAAGTAGTGTGCGTGGTAAATGGATTTGGATAATTCAACACATGCTCCAATGCAAGTTCAGCAGTTTCGGCCACAATAAATTCAGTACGTGCCTCGCTCGAATTATTATACACATCCCAAATTTTAAAACGAATGCTGTGCCTGCCCGAAGATAAACTACTATAAGGAAATTTCACTTTTCCTGACTGATAGCTGTCCAGATCGGATTCATAATAATCATTGAGCACAGCAATTTTCGAATTGTCTTCATCAATCGTAGATGTAATATCATGCCCGATACCAGTACCTGCTGTATTAACACCATTCGAGTCACTAACTTGTGCATACAATACCGGGTTGGGATCCGTAATTCCTCCGAAAACAAATTTATCATCATTCATGTAAAGTTTGATATCAGGCCCTTTTGTATCAGTGCCAGCATTCGGATTCAATCCCCCAACAACAATGTCATTGCTATACCCGTTCGCATCACTCTGCCCGTTTTGCGCGTAGTAACTTATCTTTCCGTTTCCATATTGATAAGAAATATCTTTCGGCACTACAAATGTGAAGGAGAAATCACCATTATGAACCTGCACTTTCCCTTTGTACAAAATATTTTTCTGAAGATCGAAGGGAGCAGGAAAGTCGCCACCACCATCACCTGTCCATCCGGCATCATTTCCAAGAGTATAATAAGTAACCCATTTGTCAAAAATCGTAGGATAAACTACTCCATTGAAATTCGTCATTTTTACTCCGGTCTTTGTTCTCACCTCACCTGTAATTGTTATTTTACTCAACGCACGAAGTGTATCCGAGTTTAAAGAAAGCGGATGCGCATTTACTGTATTTGTAACTACATCATACTGCGGGTAAGCAAGACGCACTGCCGGATCACCAAGCAGCACAAAGTTGCGCGTATATCTGTCAGTGTAATCAATTTTAGTTTGTTCAAAAATTTCTCCGCAGGTAGGCATGGTTCCGTTTATGGGTTGAAAAAAGTGATCGAAAAATTTTTGTGCCAGGCTGAAATTAGATCCTGAGAAAGCAAGACGTGTCGTGGTGAATAAACAAATACCTCCTCCATGAGGATTCAGGAGTACAAGTTCTCCGGCAGATGTTCTTCCCGGATCATCAGGTCTGCTGAACTCGCAGGTAGCTGTAAGAAACGCAGGAAGATGTTTGGAATTAGACCATGCATTTATATCTTCGTCTTCAAGTACCCGCTCGTGCGCCCAACCCACTTCGCCACCATGACCGATGTACGTCATCAGCAAAGCACCCCGTTGAACGCGGTTTATTATTGCTGTTCGCGCATCAGGAAAACGCTGACCACCGGGAGTGGAAACCTGCTTGTAAGCATCCAGATAAATTTTGTCAATATTAAAAACAGGATAAGTAGCATGAACGGTAATTGCCAGAGATTCAGATTGAGAAAAGTGTGTGTTGTTATCCTGATCGTCACCTACAAAAGCAACAACGTTTCTCCAATCGCTCAGGTTTGATTCTGAACTATTCGTTGCGGCATCAGGAGTTGAGTACGAAATAATTTTGTCGACCATTGCTTCTGCTTCCACTGTTGATTTTACCGGCAGGCGACCCACGCTTAGATCCATCAGTTCAGCAGCACCGTATGGCGACCACACACCTTCATTGTCATCCATCAATCCAAAAAAATCATCACTGATATAAGTGGTCGTTTCGTTCAGTGATGACTCCGATTCATAGGAGGTCACAAAATTGGTATTATTCGAAACGCGGTACTTGTTATCGTATGAGGCATCGCCCATCAGAAGAACAAAACGCGGCATATCAGCAAGCGTTGTGGCGCGGTCAAAAAACATTTTTACAAAGTCGCGTATCGCGCAAACATCCTGCGAACCGCTTGAAAATTCATTAAACACCTGTGCGGTAGTTGCAACATTCACATTGTATCCATCATGACTGCGGTGAAATTCTGCCAGCCGATTTGCAGAAGATAAAAACTGAGGATTGCAAATAATAAAAAGTTGCGCCTGCTGCATGGCGTGCAAATTTTGATTGGCAATCAACCCTAAGAAAGAAGGTGTTTGAAAAGAGTTTCCCGTAAATGCTACGTACTTGTGAAGAATATCTGTTGAGTAATTGAAAGTACCAGCGCTGCTTTGACTTTGCTCAACTACATTTATAGGATCAGTTACATCCCATATTTTAGTCGAGACAGGTGCATTTGCAATTTCAAAATCACCAATATTCCCTGTGCCTAAAGAGCGAGAATCGCTGAAAAAAATTTGCGCTCCCGCTCCCGCAAAATCCAACCTGCGCCTTGCATTAATCTCGATGTAATCAAGCCACCCACTAGCTGACTGATCACCTGAGGAAAAGGTAAAACGAATGTTGAATGATTCGGGACAGTTTGTTACGGAGGAACCCAATGTATTTGGCTTCGCATAATCTGCAGTTACAGAAGAAGTGGTTACAGCAGTTAATTTCGTGTCAGCAATTTGCCCATTGCAGTAAATATTGAAAGTACCCCCATCCGTAAACGATCTGCCAATAACAGGGGCGCTGATCTTTAAAGGATCGGCCGAGGAACAAATCAGATTCGGAATGGAAAAATCAAACGACTGCTGAGGATGCTGAATGTCGAAATTTTCTCCGTACCACCCCCGTCCTGATTTCAGAAAGTTGTACAAATCTGCTTCATGATATTGATGCTCATCAAAAGAGTTGATGGTTTGATTCGAAGCAGAAGATGATGATGCCCTTTGTTGTATTCGCTTGCCTGCGGGTAAAGAGGCAGTGAGAAAGTAATAAGTTGTGTCGGAATATTCGTTTACCGAATGAGTATAAGTTTGCGTGGTAGAATTGTAAGTCCATGTAACGGGATTTTGACCGAAGAAAAGAATGTAATCGTTTTGATTAAAGTGTCCGTCAGCATCACCTTCAACATAAATAGCGTTTTCCTGAAGATCATCATATCGAGGAGTGCTGTTCAGATAAGGAAGTTGTCCGCCACCGTTTCCGTAAATCCTGATATTGTGCGGATCAATCTGATCAACCGCAATGCCCATGTTCTTTAAATTCTGATACGTGATTTTGTAAATGCCTGATTGCACAGTCCCAATCTTGTACCAGTCACCTGATGCTAAAACGGAACTTAGCGTATAGATTCGTGCAGTACGATTCGAAACAATATTTCGGAAAGCAATCGGAGTAATTTTTAGATCAAACGAAATAAGTTTTTCGATGCTTCCATTCATTGATTTTCGCAAAGCAGATACTGTAACGCATGCAAACGATTTCTTTTTCCTCATTCCGATTTCAATTTTCGTCTGCGTTGAGTTGCTGATAATTGCTTTCGTTGAAATCAAATCTGTTTCTTTCAGGTTTTCATAAACAGCATTTGTAATTTCAACGGAAGCCGATTGCACATTGCCGTCCACAACAATTGTTTCGTAAAATTGAGGAAGGCCATTCTCATCGTAAGTTGCTCCGGTGAAAAAAAGAGACTTCATTGTTTCGGTTTCTGCAACCTGCGTTTCCAAAGGTTGTTTCCAAGAAAGTTCGCGGTGCATAACGCGGTTCTGTCCATTTGTGCCGAGGGCAGCAGCAAGTACTGAAAATGTAAATAGGTATTTTCTCATGATGACGTATCAGTTGATAATATGCCCCTAACGGAGATCATTGAATTTTATTTGAACAATTGCAAAAAAAACTTATTCTGCTTTTTCAACCTTCAAAGGTACGCAGGGAAATCGGTTTGAGTTTGATTTTTTTGAAAAAAACAAAAAATCAGTTTTTGTATTGAATTATTTTCTAATTTGGCTCGATCAATAATTTTCGTGTTATAGCGTTTATAGAAATAATTTATGTCAAAACCTTACATAATTAACTCTCTTCGAAAGTAGTTTTGCTTCTTCGCCCGTAACCATGTATATTATGAAACGTACTATTGAAATTCTTTGATGAAAATGATGAGAAAATTTTTACAAGTCGTTGTTCTGTTGTTTGCCTCTTTTCAGGCAGGCGCACAAGATCCGGAGTTCACGCAGTTCTACGCGAATCCACTTTACCTGAATCCCGCATTTGCAGGCTCAGTTCATTGTCCGCGTTTGTGTTTGAACTATCGTAACCAATGGCCTGCATTGACAGGAACATTCATTACTACTTCTGCTTCGCTCGATGGGCAGATAAACGCAATCAACAGCGGGCTAGGAATCCTAGTTCTTACTGACAACGCAGGTGAAGGGACATTGAACACAACAAATATTAGTGGATTTTATTCTTACCAATTAAATATTAATAGAGAGTTTTCCATTCGTGCAGGATTTCAAGCAACATACTGGCAACGGAAACTGGATTGGGATAAACTAACATTCGGAGATCAGATTGATCCGAGATATGGATTCATTTATCCGACCACTGAAGTGAGAGGATACTCAACAAAAAGTTTTACTGATTTCTCTGCAGGCATTCTTCTCTATTCTGCAAAAATTTATGGAGGAGTTGCTGTAAATCATTTGACCGAGCCGGAAGAATCATTTATTGTTCCTGCTCCTGGCAGCAAACTTCCGATGAAGATTACAGGACACGTAGGCGCTATTATTCCCATATCATCTAGGCGTGATGATGAAACCTACATTTCACCAAACGTTTTGTATCAACTTCAACGCGACTTTCAGCAAATAAATCTTGGCTTGTATATTGCAAAGCCCCCATTGGTGGGAGGTTTGTGGTATCGTAACAGAGATTCATTTATTGCACTGGTAGGAATTCAGCAAGGCATTTTTAAATTTGGATATAGTTATGACATTACAGTATCCAAACTTGCCAATGCATCTGCGGGATCGCATGAAGTAAGTATGGGGATACAGTTCCCATGCCATCCGAAAAAGAAACGTTTCCGTGCTGTAAGGTGTCCTGCATTTTAAGCAAAAAATATTTTTTGTCTGAAATTTTAAATAAAATACATTTGACTCACGTTAACGAGATAAAACAACTATAAATAAGATGAAAAAAGTTCTGATCAATTGCTTTGTACTTGCTTCGGCAATGATTTTCTTTTCTTCGTGTGGGAAAGAAAAATCTTCTGTTACAGGATGGAATTATAACGATCCGAAGAATGGCGGCTTTGAAGTGGTTCCTTATGATGAACAAGAAACCGGTCCCGGCTTAGTGTTGATTGAAGGCGGTACGTTCACCATGGGACGCACTGAACAGGAAGTTACAGAGGATTGGAATAATATTCCGAGACGTATGACGGTGAGTTCATTCTATATGGACGAAACTGAAATTGCAAACGTCCACTACCTTGAATATTTGTATTGGATTACCCGCGTGTTTGGTGCTGACTATCCGGAGGTATATAAGAAAGCACTGCCCGATACTTTGGTATGGCGTCATCAGCTTGAATACAACGAGCCGATGGTTGAACTTTATCTTCGTCACCCTTCTTATCAGCAATATCCTGTGGTAGGTGTAAACTGGCTTCAGGCAAATGACTTTTGTGCGTGGCGAACTGATCGTGTGAACGAACAGATTATGATACGGGAAGGAATTCTTCGGATCAATCCAAATCAGATCAATGAAGATAATTTTAATACTGACGCTTACCTCGCAAGCCAATACGAAGGGTTAGTGAAAAGCGATCTTATGGATCTCAATCCTAACTCAGGTAGCAGTGGCACTCGTAAAGTGCGCATGGAGGATGGAATTCTTCTTCCCCGTTATCGCCTTCCTACCGAAGCTGAGTGGGAATACGCAGCACTTTCTCAAATTGGAAATACAATTTACGAGCGCGTAACTGACCGCAGACAGTATCCATGGACAGGACACATTGTTCGTAACAAAGATGAAAAATATAAGGGGCAAATGATGGCTAACTACAAGAGAGGTCGTGGTGATATGATGGGAACAGCGGGTTATCTTAATGATGCTGCCGATCGTCCGGCTCCGGTTGTTTCTTATTGGCCTAATGATTTTGGTTTGTATTGCATGGCAGGTAATGTGAACGAGTGGGTGATGGATGTTTATCGTCCGCTTTCTTTAGAAGACAATGGGGACTTCAATGCATTTCGCGGTAACGTTTATCAAACTCAGGTGCGTGATGAAGAAGGTGCTATTGCTGAAAAAGATTCTCTCGGCAGAATTACTAACAGGGATGTAACAGAAGAAGAAGCAACTCCCCGTAGAAATTACAACCGTGCTGATAACAAAGCATACATTGATGGTGACGAACAGGAAATTCAATATCAGTATTCCATTGCCAGTTTGATCAACGACCATGCTCGCGTTTATAAAGGAGGTTCATGGAAAGACCGTGCTTATTGGATGAGTCCGGGTACGAGAAGATTCCTTGATGAAACACAATCTACTGACGACATTGGTTTCCGTTGCGCGATGGTGCGCGTAGGCAGCCCTGTTGGATTAGGATCAAAGAACCGAACGAAAAGTTTTAAGAAGTAAATATAAAGCGCGTTACTTCTTCTCCCCGAGGAGGATATTTTTCCAATTCGTTTTTTCTTTTTTCAATTTCATCTTAATAGAAAGACAATGTTAAGCGAATTGAAAGTTTAAGTTGTGATTTTTTCCGTACTCGTTTTGTAAGATGCCGGTTGAAATCTGAACATACTTTGTTCTTATCTCTCAATTCATACTTTTGCCTGCTTCAAACAAAACAATATGCTACTTGGTGCAGCAATAAAACAAGGGTTAAAGCTTTCGCTTCGTGTAGCGCGCAGACACAACTCGCCTGATCAATTGCAGCAAAGGGAGTTAAAAAAACTTTTGAAGAAAGCGTCTCTTACTTCTTTCGGTTTGCATTACAGGTTTGATGAAATTTTAAGTGAGCGGAATCTTGCGCGAACATTTCAGGAGAAAGTTCCTCTGCATACTTACAACACGATGTTTGAATACTGGTGGAATCGCTGCCTGAATGAAGAAGAAAATGTTTGCTGGCCGGGACACATAAAATATTTTGCATTGAGCAGCGGCACGAGTGAAAGTGCGAGCAAGCATATTCCGGTAACGCGCGATATGGTGAAGGCGCTTCGAAAGGCAACCGTTCGGCACATGCTTACTTTGAGCAAATACGATTTGCCGGCAACCTTTTTCGAGAAAGGAATTTTGTGGTTAGGAGGAAGTACTGAATTACAAAAGCAAGGTGGATACTATGAGGGCGATGTGAGTGGTATTTCTGCGCGAAGAGTTCCCGTTTGGTTTCAGAGATATTACAAGCCCGGAAAAAAAATTTCGAAAGAGAAAGATTGGAATGTAAAACTTGATGAAATAGTTCGTCAGGCAGAAAAGTGGGACATTGGTTTGATTACCGGTGTGCCATCATGGATTCAATTGCTGTTGGAAAAAGTAATTGAACATTACAAACTGAAAACCATTCACGACATCTGGCCCAACCTTCATGTGTATGCGCACGGTGGAGTTTCGTTTGAGCCGTATCGAAAATCATTTGAAAAATTTTTCTCTCACCCTGTTCATTTCATTGAAATGTATCCGGCTTCCGAAGGGTTCATTGCATTTCAAAGCAAGCCCGATGTGCGATACATGAAACTTATTTTGAACAACGGAATGTTTTATGAGTTCATTCCTTTTGATGAAAAAAATTTTGATGAGAATGGTGAGCTTCTTGCCGATGCGCATGCGCTTTTAATAAATGAAGTGGAAGAAGGAAAAGACTATGCGCTGGTGATGAGCACCTGTGCCGGTGCATGGCGATACATAATTGGAGATACTATTCGCTTCACCTCAACAAAAAAAGCAGAGATCATTATCAGCGGACGCACCAAACATTTTCTCAGTATGGTTGGTGAGCATTTGAGTGTGGACAATATGAACCGCGCTGTTGAAATGATGTGCAACGAATTCAGAATTGAGATTCCCGAATTTACTGTGTGCGGAATAAACGACAACGATTTATTTTCGCATCAATGGTATCTGGGAACAAAAGGCGCTAACATTGATAAGGAAAAAGCCATTCGTTTTCTTGATGCAAAACTTTGTGAGTTGAATGATGATTACGCGCTGGAGCGAAAGAGTGCCTTGAAAAATGTGTATGCAGAATTTATACATCCCGATACTTTTTATCAATTCATGCAAAGTAAAGGGCGAATGGGCGGGCAAAATAAATTTCCGCGCGTGATGAAAACTGCGCAGCACGAGGAGTGGAAAAACTTTTTGAACCAGCGTTGAGTATTTCTTTCTTCGCTTGCTTGTTTTATCTATTCAATTACATTCGTATCTTTACTCCATTGAAAACAAAATACCTTTCCTATGGATGAAATTACCGCTCTCCGTTTAGAAGTTATCCGTTTAAACAAAATTATAGACCTTCTTGCCGATCAAATCATTGATCTGAAAGCAAGAAGAGGTATTTCTGAAAAGGAATACCCATCTTCCCAAAAAGGAACCACTATTACTGAAAATGGAAATACATCATCTTACATTGAGCATACCCTTCCCGAAAAAGGGATTACCCTTTGCGCTTTAGGGACTACCCTTCCTGAAAATGGGACTACCCTTTATACTTTAGAGCATACCTTTCCTGAAAAAGGGTATTCCTTTTATTATTCAGGGACTACCCTTTCTGAAAAAGTAAATGACAAAATAAATCAAGGAAGTATAATCCCTAATCAAGAAAATGAGTATCGCAATGTAGGAAGTATCATCCCTAAACAAGAAAATGCCTATCTGAATCAAGGAAGTATCATCTCTAAACAAGAAAATGCCTCAACCGGAACAGATTATCAGGAAAAGAGAACAGTATCAACCTATATTGATATGGGAAACGGCAATGCCCAACGGCTTGCAATCAGTTTAGCAAAGTATTTTTATGTTTCCGCAAAGCGGGAAATGCTTTATCGCCTAGCATTGGAACTAATTTTCATGCACAACAACGGCATCGCTACGCGTACAGAACTTTTAAGAATTAGCGGGCTTAGCAAACCCGGGTTTGCCAAACACATTCCTAAAGTCAGGCGCTTGAATTTTGTATTCTCTCCATCGTGGCAAAAATTTTCGCTCACTCAAAAATCAAAAGACCTCATCAACCAGGTACTCGGGGTGCCTCAACAAAGCACTTGACTATTTTGTATGCACACAACTCTATTCAACATCCTTTCTTCTTATGCTTGACCCTGTACTAAGCGGCATCGGTTTCGGACTCCTTCTGGCAGTAATGTTGGGACCTGTTTTTTTCGCGCTTCTGCAAACCGCGCTGCACGAAGGTTTCAAAGCAAGCGTACACCTTGCTTTCGGTGTGCTGCTAAGCGATGGCATCTGGATACTGATTACCTATTTTTTTGCTTCGCAGATTGATCTTGCAGGCAAATACCGTTTTTATGTTGCCTGGATTGGCGGACTTTTACTTATTGCCTTCGGTATAGTCACCTGGTTTGCGAAAATAAAAGCAAAGGAAGTGGATGACGGAAAAAAAACTGTTCATGCAAAATTTTTATTGAAAGGTTTTCTTCTCAACTCATTCAATCCTGCAGTTCCGGTTTTCTGGTTAGGAATAATCAGCGTAGTGAAATTGAAAGAAGGTTATTCTACTCTGCACGAAATGGTCTTTTTCTCCAGTGTGCTTTCTACTGTTTTTGCAACAGATATTTTGAAATCTTTTGTTGCACACCGCTTGAAAGAATTATTAAAACCAAATGTGTTGCTTTGGATGAATCGCATTCTCAGCATTATTCTTATCTCCATTGGAGTGAGTACGATTCTGAAAGTGTACGTGCGGTGAGATGAATGAAGAAGTGAAAAGAAAAACTCCCTGAAATAAAAAATGGAATGTTGATCGTTCAACATTCCATTTTCAAAAATATTTATTTTCTATTAGCGACTCAGCACAACTTTCTTAGTCGCAACCGCAGTTGATGTTTTTACCTCAACAACATACACTCCGTTTGCTTTGCTGCCAAGGTCAATTTTCTCAACAATGTAAGACAGGTTTTTAAACTCATTGTTGTAAACAATCTCGCCCAGAACATTTGTAACGGTTATGCTTACATCAGAACGGTTATCCAATTGACTTGTTATTACAAATTCTCCTGTGGTTGGATTCGGATAAACTGTAAACGGAATAACAGAGTTTAGATTTGCAATGCCGGTAAGATCCGTGCAACGCACAGAATTTTTTATCGCAGCTCGTTGTGCATTAATGGCGGCATTCATGCGTGTTGATTGTCCGTTTGTGAACATGTTCATGCAGTTGTCGTCAGTGTAATCCATGTAGTTCATGAACATTACTCCGTTTCCTGCAGTACATGCATCTGTGTGCGGGAAAGCAGGGCAGCCATAATTTTCTGAGCCTTGATTCGGTGTATCGCTTACATAATCGGATGAACCGCAGGATCCGCCATCGTCTGCCCATACGTGGTGAAGATTAAACCAGTGCCCTATTTCATGCGTAAGAGTTCTTCCTAAATTGTAAGAAGGAGTAGTGCCGTGATAGGTGGTTCCGCCAACAGTTCCATACAACACAGTACAGCCATCAGTGGCAGCAGCGCCTCCGGGAAATTGAGAAATGCCAAGTAGCTGTGTACTCGATCCGCTGAAGTTGCAAATCCATAAATTAAGATATTGATTGCGATCCCAGGCATCATCACCCCCAAGTGATGAGTACTTAACGTTATTGTTTGAGAGTGGATCGAAGCCGGTTACTGTGACTGATTTGCGCACAATTCCGCTGGTGTAGTTTCCGCTTGGATCCTGCTGAGCAAGACAGAACTGAATATGAGTATCAGCGGTAAGAGGTTTAAACGGGGCGGGCGTATTTGCTGTATCGGTATTTAAATGAGCGTAGTCCTTATTGAGCGTATTTATCTGATCGAAGATGCGGTTGTTAGAAATATTTTGTCCTGTGGTGTGATAAAGCACATGGAACACCACCGGAATGGTTACTATGGTGCTCGAGCTTCTCATTCCTTCAGTCTGATCAATAAATTTTTCCAGCATTTCTTCATCAGCAGCCATGCGCGATGCAAGTGTCGGATCTTGTTGCTTTTGAATGGCAAGTTTTTCCATCGTGCCGCAACGTTTTATTTGTTGAGCATTAGTAGTGAATGAAAACAGCAAAGCGAACGCTGCGATCAGATGTAGTTTTTTTCTCATTGATGATTTTGGTTTTTATTACGAAGCAAAGATAAAATTATTTTGGGGATGGAAGATGAAGTACTTAACACGAATCCTTACGAATATTATGAATGAATTTATCATTAGAGTGGTTGCTGTGCGCTGTAGTGGACTCGAACCACTGACCCCTGCCTTGTCGAGGCAATGCTCTGAACCAACTGAGCTAACAGCGCGGTGAAAGAAAGTTATTTGTTTCTTGTTATTGGCTAATCGGGTGGCGAAGATAATTTTTCTCTAAAAACAAAAAGCCCGCAACGGTTAGGTGTACGGGCTTCTTTCAATTTGCGGAGTTTGCTATTCCAACAAAAGTCGTTCTGTAAACATTTCGCCACCGGTTTTTACAATGATCATGTATAAACCTCGCGTCCACGATGCGGTTTGAAAGCTGAGTTGATTTTTTCCTTCCTTCAGTTGGCAGGATTGATCTACCATTTCGCGGCCGCTGAGGTCGTAGATGGAAATAAACGCCATGTCGCCAGTAGAAGAGTTGATGGAGATGTTTACTTCTTCTTTAGCGGGGTTTGGAAATATTTTTAAAACCTGCGCAGTAGCTGCGGTGCGAAGCTGAGCATCGGCTGCTGGCTGCGGTGATGGAGTGGTATAAATAATTTGCAACTTGGGGCGAAGGGCTGCATTGACGTTATCACTGGAAGCAAATACTAACTTCTTGTAAGGAGTTTCGTTTTGCATTTTCAGCATGAAGCCGAAGTTGTGAGTGGGATCGTTTACCAGATCCTGCACAAGTAATTTTACATTTATGTTCGGATAATTTTGAGTGCCCGATGTGCTTCCGGGTATTGATACCCTGTGAGTGGTTGTAGTGGTGGGTTGTGTATTCCATGTAACGGTGCTTTCTGTCCAGTTCGAAGTTATCCGTTGTAAATATGCCTTGTTGCTTCCGAAAATGCCGAAGTGATTTCCTTCATCGCTACCGGGTGTCCAGTAAAGTGAGAGGGTGGCGCTGGTAACCGTTGCTCCTGCAGGAATTGAACTCAGATCAAACTGAATAAGTGAACGGATGTTGTGGCTGGCTTCATTGTTAGTCCAGGCAATGGCGCAGTTTTCGGCTATGTTGCCAAAGTTTTGAGTGCTGTAGCCGCAGGGTACGCAACTAAATATTTCAGCGTCTTTTCCGGCTGCTCCATTGGGTTGGAGGGTAAGCGTAATTTGTGCTGACGAGTCGAGCGATAGTGCCAGCGCTGCAATGATGACGAGGTACTTCATTGGGTTGAGATTAAAGGTTTGAAGTTTGAGGTTGGAAAACGGTTGGAGCAATTGTTACGCAAGTTAAGAAGAAAGTGTTTCCATTATGTTGTTACATTTTTTTTCGGGTGGATAATTATTTTGGTGATGGGTTTAATATCTTCGGGAAATATTTGATCTTTAAGCCATGGAAAAATATCGTGTTGTGGGAATTATGTCAGGCACTTCTCTGGATGGGGTGGATGTGGCGCTTTGTGTTTTTACAAATCGTAATGGCAAATGGAAGTTTGAGATTGAATGTGCGCAAACAATTTCTTATTCATCGGAGATGAAGAAGAAACTTTCTTCGCTGCATCTTGCAAGTGCCTTAATATTTGCGGAAGAAGATGCCGAGTATGGAAAATTTCTCGGCAATCTTGTAAAAAGTTTTCTGAAAAAGAATAAAGCATCTGCCGATTTTGTTTCATCGCATGGGCATACGGTTTTTCATCAACCTAAAAATGGATTTACAACTCAGCTTGGCGATGGGGCTTCATTGAGCGCGGCTTGCGGGCTTCCGGTTGCGTGCGATTTTCGCACGGGCGATGTGGCGTTGGGTGGGCAGGGGGCTCCGCTAGTTCCGGTTGGTGATAAACTTTTGTTCAATGAATATAAATTTTGCCTCAACCTTGGAGGCATTGCAAATATTTCTTTTGATGAGGGCGATAGGCGGATTGCTTTTGATGTATGCCCGGTAAATATGGTGCTGAATTTTTTATCAGCCCAAAAGGATTTTGATTTTGACAAGGGCGGAAAGCTGGCTGCGGGCGGAAAACTGGATCAACCATTGATGAATAAGCTGAACTGGTCGCATGATTATTATTTTAAGCAGTCGCCAAAGTCGCTGGGGCGCGAGGATGTGGAGAAAATCTTTTTCCCGATTCTGAAAAAGAGCAAGGCATCGGTGGAGGATAAACTTTTTACTTTTTGCAGGCATGTTGCTTTTCAAATTGATAGCATTTTTCCGGTTCCTTATAGCAGCAAAGATAAAATGTTAGTTACCGGTGGGGGGGCGCACAATTCTTTTTTGATGAAAACAATTGGGGAATATTCTAAATTTAAAATAATTGTTCCGGAAAAACGGTTGGTTGATTTTAAAGAGGCGCTCATTTTTGCTTTTCTTGGCGTGCTGCGCTGGCACGGAGAGGTGAATTGCCTGAAGAGTGTGACGGGTGCAGCGCGGGATTCGTGCGCGGGGGCTATTTATAGGGTGTAAAAATTATTCTTTCACAATTTTTCCCGACCAGGTGTTTTCTTTTTCATCAGCGATGGCATTTTAAAAAATTGCTGAGGAAAAATTTGCTTCAGATTTTCAGATTTTCCGTTTTTCTTTTTTCTCTCCGGTAAAGAATTCCAAAAGTAATTAGTAAGAGTAATCAAATACTACTCGTCCATTCTGAATATTCACTTACAAAACTATTGGTGGTTTTGTATTTCATATTAATTAGAAGTGATGCTATAAACAAAAGAGCGCTTAGTATTCGAAGTAGTTGGTAAACTTTGGTACGGGTACTCATGTAGATTTATTTTTTTTGATTTCTTATCTACAAATTAAAAATATTTTGAGGAAATCACGAAATTATTTTTCTGCAATCATCTTCTAAACAAATACAGCATAGAGGTTTCAGGCAAGAAATTTGTTTTATTTGGCAACTTTTTTGTTTCAATTGGCAGCAAACATGCTAGAATTGGCAAAATAATGGCTTCAATTGGCAGAAATCATCCTCGAATTGGCAGCAAACTGCCACGAATTGGCAAAAATCATCCATGAATTGGCAAAAAATTGCTGCCATTTGGCAGCTAACTTCATTAATTATGAATATGCAACGCACTCACCCCGTCATACTCGCAGTAATACAGCCGCATGGGATAAGAAGTAGGCCCCGCCACAATGCTTCCATCTAAAATATTGAAGCGGCTGCCGCAATGGTAATCAATCAACCCAAGGTTTGATGAATCAACAGCTACAATAGCACCGGTAACATTGGGATCGTAAGGGCAACTGCGCTCAAAAGCAACAAACTCATCAATCGTTTTATGATAAACAATAATACCCTTTACACCCCCGGTTACATACACATGATTGCCCACCGTATTGAGCGCAACAAAATCGGGCTGCGTGAGGTAAATATAAAAATCTACCTGCACCGCTTGTATCTGATCAGTACTTTTCTTGCAAGAGAAAACAGAAATGAAAAGAATGAACAACAGTTTTTTTTTCATGAGAAGAAAACTCTTTTCCTTTTTTTACGATTAACAATTAAACACTAACGATTATCTTCTAATTATATTTGCATCCTAAATTAAACTCAATGAACAATCTACTTAAAGCAGCAGCCATCTTATCAATCGCATTATTTTTCTCCTGCAAAGGAAATCAAAATTCCAACTCCACCACCGCTGCCGACAGTACAAAGCAAGCAACCGATACTACCAAGACTCGCACAGTGTACACCTGCCCGATGCACCCTGAAGTAGTGAGCGATACAGCAGGCACCTGCCCTAAGTGCGGCATGGCGCTCGAACCCAAGAGTTGATCTGTCAAACAAATTTCGTGCAGTTTCGTTTATCCTTTCATGAACCCGGTTAAACCCGCCTCATGGAAAGCAAAATTATTTTTTGTGATGATGTTTTCCTTCATCGCATCAAAAACTCTTGCTCAAGATATAAAAGATGTAAACGCACGTTCGCCCAAAACCGTGCCCATGAGCCACATGGAGAAAAAAGCATTGAAGAAAAAAGATGCACAGAAGGCACTTGCCGATAAAGCAATCGCAAAAGGGATAAAGCGCCACGAAAAATTACAAACAAGAGCTGTGCGCAAGCGCATGAGGCAAAGCAAACAAACCGCTTCGCAAAACAACGAACACAAAAAAGAATTTTTTCTGAAGCGTTGGTTTCGCAGAAAACAAAAAACCAAGAGCAAGTAACATAATGCTTGCAGCAAATGTCTGTTTCCGACAGCAGAATTCCCACAAGATTTTGCTGCTTCACACCCCGATTTCTTTTTCATTACCGAAACAAAAAATACCTTTTCAAGTAAACCTTCTATCTTAATCCGTCACCACCAACCAAGAATAGAATTGCTCAACATGAATTTTAAATCCATCAAAGCAGCACTACTTTCTCTCGTAGTTTCGGCACTATTTTCGTCCTGCCTGCCCCAGCAGCGAATCACCTACTTCCAGCAGAAGGATGCCACCAGAGATGCTTACCCCGTTGACACAACATACCATGCCATTATTCAAACAAATGACATCCTCACCATTTACGTTGCCAGTTTAAGTGCCGAAACAGCAAGCTATTTTAATTTTTCTGATAAGGTTGACGATGTAAACTCCCTCGCCAATGGATACATTGTAGATTTTCAGGGAAACATTCAGATGCCTTTAGTAGGAAATGTGCATGTAGCCAACCTCACCACACGTGCAGCCCGAGATACGGTGATTAAGAGATTGGAAAAATACCTTGTAAACCCATCAGTAAAACTAAACATCCGCAATTTCCGGGTAACCGTGTTAGGAGAAGTATTACGACCGGGAGTTTATCCCGTTCAGAACGAAAAGCTAACCATCACCGAAGCCCTCGGCTTAGCCGGTGATCTCACTCAGTACGGCTACCGCGAAAATGTAATGGTAGTTCGCGAGTCAAACGGAAGAAAAGAATTTGGATTGGTAGACCTCACCTCCCGCGAGCTGTTTATCTCGCCCTATTACAACCTTCATGCAAACGATGTAGTTTATGTAGAGCCCAATAAGCGCAAACGATTCCTTGTCGAAAACTGGTACCGGGTTGTTCCTGCAATAGCGGCAAGCGTTTCAGCCATGTATATCGTGTTTCAGCTATCACGAGGAAAATAATTCAACCTAACAACTCCCGCTTCAATGAGTACTCAGCAAACAAATGAAACTCCTAACATGAGAGAGCAGTCGGTTGAAGAACCCGACTTCAACCTGAAGAGATTCTTCTTCAATTTCATTATAAGATATTGGTACCTGTATGTTCTCTCCATCGGTATTGCACTTACGGGTGCCTATTATTACAACTGGTACACAACTCCTGTTTACAATGCCTCCGCTTTAGTCATCATCAAAGAGAATAAAGGAGCAACCGATGCCACAGACATCCTTAAACAGTTAGACGACTTCTCTACCGATCGAAATATTCAAAACCAGATTGAAGTACTCAAGTCGCGAACCCTCATTTCCAAAACACTTGATAACCTCGACTTCGATGTTTCTTACTCCTTTAAAGGTCATTTGAAGCTAACCGAAAGATATAAGCAATGCCCCTTCGATGTTCGAAACGATTCATTGAAATTTTTCGCTTACAACTCTCCGTTAAAAATAAGAATCCTGGACGAAAATAAATTTCAGATTAGCTATTTCAATGTCCGCGAGGAAAAAGAAGTAACAGCCAACTATCGTTTTGGCGAGCGCTTCTCAAATCTGCTAGGAACCCTGCATGTTGATAAGCGTGATAACTTTCCGAACATCTCTTTTGACGATCCCACCTATGAAAAGCGGGATTATGTTGTAAGGTTTAATTCTCACGAAGCACTCGTTGAGAAATATTCCAAGCTGCTTGATGTAGAAATGACCAATAAGCAGGCATCTATCCTCAAGCTAACCCTTGAAGATAATGTTCCTGAAAAAGCAATTGACTTTCTGAACAAGCTGATGGAAGTATGGATGCAAAGCAGCATTGATGAAAAGAACGAAATTGCAAGAAACTCCCTCAACTTTATTGATGAACAACTTGCGATCATCTCAAAAGATTTGAATGAAGCCGAAGGAAATTATGAAAAATTTCGTACTGAGAAAGGAGTTACAGACATTCACTCCGAAGCAGATTCTTATTTAGCAAGCGCAAAAACATTTGACGATCAGGTAGCGCAAATAAACCTGAAACTTAGCTTTCTTAGTTCTATGGAGCAATACGTGAAAGAAGGAAAAAACCTGCGCAACCTTTCTCCTGCAAGTTTAGGCATCGAAGACGAATTGCTATTGAAACTTATTTCTCAATTGAACGACCTGTACATTAACCGCGATCGTCTGGCAGTAGGAGCCACTCCTGATAATCCTTCATACATTGGAAATAATGCAGCAATAGAAAGCGCTAAAAGCAATTTGATAGAGACCATCAACAATATTAAAAACGGTTTAACCGCCTCACGCGCTTCTGCCTTTTCACAACTCGGTCGAGTAGAAGGAAAAATAAGAACTCTTCCCGGGGCTCAGCGTGAAGCAATAAATATTGAAAGGCAGGTAAGCTTAAACACGGGTCTTTTCACCTACCTTTCTCAGAAGCATGCTGAGACGGCAATAATTCTTGCATCCACTACTTCAGATAGCAGAGTAGTAGATAAAGCGAATGCTTCTTTTAAACCAATCCGCCCTGTTAAGGGGCAGGTTTTTGCCATCGCTATTATTTTCGGATTGTTAGTGCCAGCCCTCTTCGCCTATTTCCGCGATATTCTCGATGACCGTATCAAAGACCGCACGAGTTTAGAAACAAGTACACGTATTCCATTACTTGGAATAGTTGGTTTAAGCGGCTCATCAGCAGAACTTGTTGTAAAAGATAATCCCCGCTCTCAAATCACAGAGGCATTTCGTTCGGTTCGAACCAATTTACAATACTTCAATACGGATCAGAATAAATGCAATACAGTTTTAATTACATCCTCCGTAAGTTCAGAAGGGAAAAGTTTTTGCGCAGTTAATCTTGCCGGCATTCTTGCTTTATCAGGAAAAAGAACGGCATTACTTGGCTTCGATTTACGCAAACCCAAACCCCCCGAACGGTTCGCTCTTAAAAGCGAAGTTGGGATAAGTAATTATTTAATTGGCGCCACACCTATTGAAGACATCATCCAAAAATCGAGTCTTCTTAATCTTGATTTCGTACTAAGCGGTCCCAAACCGCCCAACCCTTCAGAGTTATTAATGAGCGATAAAGTAGATGAAATTTTTGCTTATTTAAAAGAGCATTATGATTATTTGATTATTGACTCTCCCCCTGTAGGTCTAATTACGGATGCATTAGTACTTGATAAATATGCGAACTCACTGATCTATGTAGTACGTCAAAATGTTACTCGAAAACACCATCTGGATATTATAAATAACCTCTACTACGATGGAAAATTAAAAAATGTAAGTATCCTTCTTAACGCTGTAAAAAGCGGATCCTTACCTTATGGTTATGGCTACGGTTATGGCTACGGTTACGGTTACGGCTACGGTTATTATGACGATGATGATTCCAAAGAGAAAAAGAAATCAAAAAGAAAAAAAGACAAGGAAGAAACTTGATCTTTTAGGTTCAAGATCATCGTTAAGCGTGATCAGAAATTTTTTCCTGTTGCCGGTTAACGATTATCTGTTTGTAGATTAATGAAATTCCTAAAAAAGAGATTGGATGGGCAAAGCAAGCAACTGATCAAAAACAGTTCTTGGGTTTTTCTATCTAATATGATTGGGGCAGGATTCGGCTTTCTACGATCCATCGCTATTGCTCGCGGCTTAGGTGCTGAAATCTTTGGATCCTATGCCATGGTGCTTGCCTTCGTGGGATTAGTTCAGGAATTCATAAACCTTAATCTTGGAACCGCAATCATAAAATTTGGTGCTGGCTTTGTGGCACAAAATCGCCTCGATAAATTAACGGTAATGATCAGGCGATCTATCAACCTTAGTTTCATCATGTGTGGGTTGTCAGTACTCATTGTAGCGTTGCTTACTACATTTTCGTATAATACATTTATTAGGAAACCAGACCTCCAATGGTTTGTTATTGCATTTGCATTAGCAGCGAGTGTTCAGTATTTCAACCTCATTACAGCTTCAGTACTCCGGCTTTTTTTTAAGTTCAAACTGAATTCAATTATCCAGATTATCCTGGATGTTATTGAAACAGGAGTCGTGGTGGTAGCTGTTCTTTTGTATCCGCAAAATATTAGTATGTTTTTTGTTGCGGCAATTGTTACGCGCTTTTTAAATGGATTTATCTGTAATCTGATTGGTTTTTGGGAAATTCGAAAGGAACTGTGGATTCATCGTCATGCTTCAAAAGAATTAATAGTGGAAGAAGAAGGGCAGATCAGAAAATTCATCATCAATAACTCAATTGGAGGTACACTCAAAGCGTTTATTCAACAAGGCGATGTGTTACTACTAGGAACACTATCAAGCGCAGTATTGGTCGGATATTATTCTGTAGCTAAAAAATTAGCTTACTCAATACTTACTCTTACAGATCCATTTGTGAACTCCATTTATCCGCAACTGTCTAAACTTGTTGCCGAAAGGCGAATTGCAGAATTAAAAAAGATGCTTTTCAAGATTTCTAAGTTAGCTGCAGGCCCCTCGGTTGTATTTTTGGTTATTTGTTTATTGATGAAGTCGTGGATCATAAAGACAGTCTTTGGAGTCGAGTATGAACCTGCAGCTTTTCCATTTTTCTTTCTTGTTATTAATGCAGTAATTGGATCTCTTGCTTTCTGGACACTTCCGCTTGTTCTTAGTCTGGGCTTGGTTCAACTGCGCTTAAAGACATACATCTCAATGATCGTAGTTGGATTTTTGACAGCATGGATTCTCATTCCTCAAATGCAGGCATCCGGAATGGCTGTTGCAGTAGTGTTCATGACTATTATTAGTGAAATTATATTTATCAGCTCCTCATTTTCATATATGAGAAAATTTGCGCCAGTTTCTGTTTAGATTTTTTTAAGTTATTGCGTTTCTTATCAAGGATTCAAATTTTATTATTATTCGCTTGTAATCTTTCAATTTGCTATAAAAAAACCGTTCATCGTTATTCCTTATTCAGCGAAGCAATGACTTTTAAAAATTATTCAATACTATCGATGGAAAACCTAACTTGAAGGTGAAAAGAACGAGGCGATTGAAGTTAGTTCGCAATCATTTATGCGCAACATAATCATGAGAATTTTTAATGTGATAACAGTTTTCAAATTCAATCTCACTTAGCTCATGATTTCCATGAAGAAATGTTTCCAGGGTATAAAGTTTGTAATTTAATTTCTTAACTAAGAAATCATAAACCTGGGTAGAGTTAGTGCCGTAAGACTCGCTTAGTCCCTTCGCGTGCTCGAATATAATTATCGGATTATTTTTTTTTAGCGTTTCATAAGCTCCTTCAAAAACAGAATACTCGTTACCTTCCACATCTATCTTGATAATGTCAGGGCTATAACCTAACGACAAAACACTGTCCAATTTCCTTACTTCTACATCAATTTCAAGTACTTCTTTTTTTTTGCTCTTTGGATATTCAGTTAATTTTAAACCGCTGTACCCCGGAAAATTTTGAATGAAATTAAACTTAGCAGTTCCATCATAATTAGAAATTGCCAAATTTTTTAAAAAAATATTTTTGGACCCTTTATACTGTTCATGTAAAGGGTTAAAGGAAGATGGAATCGGTTCAAAGGCATAATGGATTCCATTTGGCGCTAACCTATTCATGTGCTTAAAAATGCTGCCTTTGCTTGCACCTATATCAATACAGTTAGAGTTTTTTCTTATATGCTTCAAAAAAATCAAAATCAATGATTGATTTGCAATAACTGAATTGTTTTTAGAAAAAGATTTCAAAAGATACCTTACAGGATATTCAAGAAAGGAAGACTGGATAATTGACCTCAGCATATTTTGTAGTTAGTTTACCCTGATAATGAATAATGGGCGAGTGGACTATCTAACGTATTTAACTGAAAAAAGATTCTTTGTATTGATTTCAGTAACTTTTACGGAAAAAAAAAGTTAGAGAATACCCCAAAAGATCTAATAGGGAGTTGAAAATTTTATTGGTCGGGAAATTGCTTACCTCTTACTTTTGATGATCACAAAGACAAAATGATTCCCATTTACCAACCTTATCTTCCTAAAGAAGCATTGCGCTATGCGCACGATGCACTTGATAGCACTTGGATTTCATCGCAAGGCCCTTACATTGCAAAAGCAACGGAACAAATGCGTGAGAAAGTGCAATGCAAACACGTTATTCTTATCAATAATGGAACCTGCGCCACTCATATGCTTGCATTGGCGTTGCAGTTTAAATATCCGCGCATTAATAAAATTATTGTACCGGCAAATGTATACGTTGCAGCATGGAACAGTTTCCTCTTCACAGGTCATTTTGATTTCGAAGTATTGGATGCTGACTTAAATACATGGAATATTGATCACTCCAAAATCTCGGATTATGATTTTAAAACAGCATTGCTTGTTGTTCATAACTTAGGCAACATAATCAATGTACCGGATTTGAAAAAGAAACATCCGGATCTAGTAATGGTTGAAGATGCTTGCGAAGGGCTTTTTGGAAAATACAATAATAATTTTGCAGGTACTCAATCTTTACTCTCCTCTATTTCTTTTTTTGGAAATAAATCCATTACTACTGGAGAGGGAGGGGCTGTATTTACAAACGATACAGATCTTTTTGAATATCTCAACTCAATAAAATCGCAAGGACAATCAACAACAAGATATCTTCACGACAAACTTGGCTACAATTATCGTATGACTAACATTCAGGCAGCGTTACTTTGCGGGCAATTAGAAATGGCTACTCGTATCAGGGAAATGAAGCATGAATTGTTTGAACTCTATCGAAAGGAATTTTCAGTTGTTGACGAAATCAGTTTCCAAAAAATAGAACAAGGAACAGAACATGCGGAATGGATGTTTGCAATTCGACTCAATAATTTTGATCTTACTCAAAAAGAAAAAATTGAAAAATATTTACATGACAACGGAATAGAATCGCGGCCAATGTTCTACCCGATTTACCGCCATTCTCATCTTTCGAGTTTTAATACACCAGCACCAAATGCAGTAACGTTGAACGAGCAATGTGTAATGTTGCCGAGTTATCCTGAATTAAAAAAAGAGGAGGTTATGTATATTTGTAATAAGATAAAGAGTTTTTTAAGGAGCTAATTGATATGATTGATCCAAAGTTGAAGATTTATTTTTTTTCTCCTTTTTGTATAAAACGAAACACAACCAATCGCATTTTTGATATGCGCATGTGCGATGCAATTGTAGGACATGGCGTGCCAGTTACCGTTGTATATTCTTATCTGTACATGAAAGAAAATCAACCAGAGAAAGAATTGTTTCGTGCCTACGGCCTTGATCACACATTTAATTTACGGATGCAATATACCCCCTTGCATGAAAAGACTCCTTCATCGCTTCGTTTTATTGTTCAGCTTATCTCATTTTTTATTTCTACACTTCGCATCATGCTTGAAAACGTGGGAAGATTAAATCATACAGTAATTATTACCCGCGAAGTAGCCGTTGCATTCCCGCCATTGTTTATAAAAAAAATATTGGGTCCATTGGCACCTTTTAAAGTGATTCCTCATCTTGATGAAGTAAAGAATTATAAAATGAAGCGGTGGGCTTACAGGCATGTGAATGGAATTCTTCCTGTGGTTTCTTCTGTGAAGCAAATATTGATGAAAGAGGAGGGAATTTCGGAAGAAAAATTTTGTGTTATGTATGCACCAGTCATCAATTTCTCAAAAACGGATTGTAGCAAGGAAGAAGCACGAAAAAAAATTAAATACGATTCCTCTGTCCCGCTTATAGTTTATACAGGCAAGATTGGAAGAGGAAATGTAGAGCTAGAGTATATTCTTGAAACAGCCAAATTGCTTCCACAATACAATTTTATGTTTACGGGTGGAAGGGATGCAAGCGTAAAATATTTTCGTGAGTGGTGTGAAAAAAATCAACTAGGCAATACAACATTCACGGGATTCTTTGATAATGTTTCACAGGTAAGATATTATCAACTTGCGGCCGATGTGTTGGTGAGTTATTACAACACAAAAGATCATATGGTGGATTTTAATTACCCTCAGAAGTTGCAAGAATATATTTCGACAAAGAATCCTTGTGTAACCCCCGACTTTGCTGCCACTCGGGACGTGATAACAAGTGAAAATGTTTTTTTTGTTGAGCCAGATAATCCAATTGCTTTAGCGGAGGGGATTAAGGATGCTGTACAGAACAAGGAGTTAGCCAAGAAAAAAGCAGCTGCTGCATTCGAAGCTTCCAAAAAAGTTACATTTGAATCAAGAACCACCGAGTTTCTTGAATTTTTTTCTCGACTGAAATGACTTTGCAAGTAAATTTGTTTTTAGAAATTTATGAGCGCTGAAGAGTTCAGAATTTATTTGTCAAAATATTTCCGAGACGGGTGTTTGAAAAAATCTGATAAACTTGTTTCTCTGATTTTCCCCTATCTCCCATTCAGATTGAATGCAAAAAAAATGGCAAAAAATTTTAAAAAGCTTTCATTTAATTCTGAAGTATTTAGCGAAATTGAAATTAAAATTGAAGGATATGCGGGAGACAATGTTTTTGCAAAAAAAATTTCCCGGTTCCTCCATGGTGAAATTGGTGATAAGTTAATAGGTGCGTATGTTCATGGAAGTATAGGTACAGGTGAAGAAATTTCTTACAGCGATTTTGATGGACTGGTCATTATCCGGAACAAGGTGATTAAAAGTCCGCGAGAATTAGGGGAGGTCGCAATTGCCCTGAAGCAGTCAGAAGAAATCATTTATGAAATGGATAAATTGCAACATCATGGATGGTTTGTAATTGCCGAAAATGAATTGCTCGATTTTCCGGAATATTATTTTCCGCATGATTTGTTTAGTTACAGCAAATGCTTGTTCGGTGAGAAAGATATCGCTATTAAACTGCGCACTTCCGGTTATCAGCATCAATTTCAAAACTCGTTCCGGAACCTCTCTCTAAGTATTTTGAAAAAATTAGAAAGCAGAAGGTTTTTAGATAATTATTATTTTTTTAAAAATCTTTTGAGCGAATTTATGCTGCTGCCTTCAATGTATATCCAGGCAAAGACCGGGAAGGGAATTTTTAAGAAGAATAGTTTTAAGAAGGTAAGTGATGAAATTGGAGATCAATATTTGGTGATGAATGAAGTTTCATTAATGAGGCAGAACTGGAATTATATTGCCCCTACTCATTACAAGATTCTTAACAAGATCAAACGCATTGTGTCAGCAAAATTATTTTCGGGAAAACTACCCGATGAATTGAAAATTAAATTTGATAGCAACATGATAAATCGAATGATATCTTTCGTAAAAGAATTAACATTTCGATTGGAGGAGCAGAATAAGATTGGGGTAAAATAACGGACTCCCTTCTTAAACTTTTTCCAAAAAACGGAGTACAATGAGCATTAACAATCAATGAAATGGCGAAAAATCTTAATGAATATTACGAAAAGACATACACGGAAGTTGCTTCTTCATATGATCATTCCAGATATGCAGGGCCGAAGAGAGAATTTTCTAAAAGTTCAAGGAATGATATTTTTATTTCTGTACTAAGTGAATTCGGGATACAAAAAAATTCGCCAATTACTGATGTGGCGTCAGGTACCGGAAGGGTAGTCCACTGCCTTCTTCAAAATGGGTTCACTAAAATTACTGCTACAGATCTTACACAAGCCATGCTCGATGTGAGTAAAAAAAATCTCCCCGAGGGAACGAGCCAATTCATCAACTATCATTGTGCGGATATGAAGAAGTTACCATTACCGGATAATTCTGCCGATGTTATAACAGTCGGAAAATTTTTTTACCTCATACCAAAAGATGAATACGATGATTATATGACAGATGTAAAAAGAGTATTGAAAAATGATGGATTGCTCATTTGCGAAATTTCAAATGCGCTGCACCTTTTTAATCCATTTAGTTTTTTGAAAACATTTTTCATGAAGAATTTGTTTGGAAAAAAAATAATGAGCTATGCTTATTTTTGGGAATTAAAAAAGATTTTTTCAAAATTTCAACTCTTGAATGTAATTGGTATTGACTTCCCTTTTTTCTTGGTAAAAAACTACTCGTCATTAAAAAAAATAAATAAAATCCCACTTCTGGGCATATTAGGCGGAAGTTTTATTGTCGTTTATCGCTTGAAAAAATAAGGTAGGTGTAGATGAATGAGCGGATTGCTGCAATATTGAATGAACATGGTCTCACCTTTATTTCAATTCTCAGTGCGAGTAAGGAGAGAAACGTAATACTTGCAAAAGACAAAAAAGAGACTAAAATAGTTGTTAAAGTATTTACCAAAGTAAACCGTTTTTTATGGAAGGAAATTGATTTCCTGAAACAGGTTTCAAATCAACAATTTCATTTTGTTGAGTTTCCTCGAATTTTAGCTGTTGGTAACGATTTTTTTTTAATGTCATTTTTAGACCGTGAACATCAAACCCGAGACTCTATTTCTCAAAAAAAATGGACAACTGAAAACTACCAATCTTTTGTATCTGGATTAGTTGAATTTCAGAATATACAACGAAGCAAGAAAAACTTTACAGAGGTTGAACAATTGAAAGGGTGTGTGTTTCCTGTAATGATTATACTAAAAGGGTATCTTAGTTTTAGAAAGAATATTAGTATTCTCGATCGATTGAAAATTATTCAGCTATCTATTATTTATTTAATTGGCTCTTTATTTTGGAAAAAAGTAAACGTGCATTATGATTTTCAAACGTACAATTACTCATTTTTAAACGGCAGTTCAAAAATGTCTATTCTTGATTTTGAAACAGGACCTTACAAAGGGGATAAATGGCATGATGTTGCATATTATTGTTCTATTTCTCCTGCTTCACTTTCGAGTTGGACTTATCAGAAAAAAATTTTAAGAAAATTTATAGGACAATCAGGGATTAAAATCAACACATGGGTGCGGTGCCAAAAACTGAGGTGTGTTTTTGTTGCTGTTCAGCTAATACGTTACGATTTTTTTCGTAACGATTCTCAAATTAAAAAAATATATTCTGATAATATTAGTAAGGTACTTCTTGATAAAAATAAATTCAGAATCTGGATAAAAGAGATAATGAACTAAAATCTGTAAATAAAAGTATCTAAAATGGGCACTCGGAACAACATAATCAAGTTCTTTTTTTTTGTTAGTCCGTTTGGGAAAGCATAAAATCAAATGAAATTTTCATTCACTAATATACCTCACTTTGTTTCGCCCGAAGATTATCAAGATGTTATTGATAGGCAGGTGGGAAGATTGAAGAAGGTTGAAGGATTGAAAGCAATATACCAAATTGGAGGAATCAATACTCCTGGTATTTCGGATATTGATTTTCTTGTTGTATTTGAGGAGAACGTAAAACTTAGTAAAAATTTTGTGACAGAAATCTCCTCTGAAGATCGCTACCTGTTCACACATAATTTATTTGGGACTACGGTTAAGTTTCTTGAACAATTAGAACAATTTACATTTTTCGGGAAATATATTTTACTTTCAGGTGACGACTTAAAACCGATGCATTATCAACTCGAACTCGCTCAAGAGAAGCAACTCAAGAAACAGATAGCGTTTGAGTACCTGATCAAAGCTTACATAAGCATCTGCATTGAAAAATGCTACTCTACAATAAAACTTCGTAACTTGTTTCTTTACGCGAAGGCGTTGCTTATTGATCTTTCTTTTTTTGAAATTGAATCAGGAAAATTAGCAGAAGTTTTGAATGAAATTATCCAGGTAAGGGAAAATTGGTTTAAGAAAAAACCGTCTCTTTCAGAACTTTCAAATCTGGTTGAGGAATATTACAATTCTCTTCTAGGTCAATTAAATATTTTGCTTAAAAGCGAAAATTTTTATCTCGCAGAAAAATATAATCACAAGATTAGCCGTCATATACGACTCATGCATGGTGACCAGGTGCATTTCATGAGGAATGGAATTGTGTTTTCCCGCTTCGTAACAAAGATCAGCCCCTATTTATTTAATCTTCAAAATAAGTTTAATAATTTTATATTTGTACTTCCTATTCAAAGGGAATTGATACCTGCTTCGATAGCGCAGCGGCATGAATATATTGGTTCCATGGTGAAATACAATCAGAACTATTTGCCTCACTTTATCCCAACCGCCTACGGATTAAATATCTTCTCACCTTATGCTTAAAATCCGAAATCTTGGGGCGATTATTCCTGATTCACTCCGGACAGATTTTATCTTAAAGGAATTTGAAGTCCTTGGTAAAAAAAAACGATTACTTGATTTGGGCTGCGGAGTAAAGCCATTCAAGTGTGTTTACAGTAATTATTGCGAATCCTCTGTTGGAATAGATGTTGCTCAAACGCTGCACGGAACAGAGCAGGTAGATGTAATTTATGATGGAAAAAAAATTCCTTTTGCTAATCAGGAATTTGATATTGTTTTTTGTACCGAAGTATTGGAACATGTTCCTGAGCCCACAGAGTTTTTAAACGAAATATTTCGTGTGCTTAAGCCGCACGGAACTTTAATTATGACTGTTCCGTTTCTTGTTCCTTTGCATGAGGAGCCCCATGATTTTTTTCGCTATACGAAACACGCACTAAAATATATGTTGGAGAAAACCGGGTACAAAGTTAAAACCATTACTGTTTTTTCAGAATACTTCGGAGTAATGATTAGCTTTGGAGTTGTGCTTCAACTGAAATTCTGGAATGTACTTGCTAAGAAGAGCCATTTACCCGCAATCTACAGTGTATGGAATCCGTTTATTTTTCTTTTTGTTTGGCTTCCGCAAGCGATGATACTTAAGTTGTATAAAATAAAATTTCTTGGCAAATTGTGGAAACGACTTGGTTATTTTCCTAAAGGGTACGGAATAATTGCGGAGAAATGATTCGGGTTGTTCATGTAATATGGTCAATAAAATTTGGCGGCATTGAAAAGCTAGTCTTCGATTTAATAAAGCAACAAGAGAAGAATAAGTTTTTAAAGGTCGAATTATTAATTTGCAAAAAGGAAGAAGAGACGATCGAAAAAATTGCAGCATCCGGAATCTCTCACCGGTATGTAAATTTGAAAAGCGGAATGGATTTTTCGTTTTCAGCTTTCAGGAAAATGAAAATTATTTTTAAATCTGTTGACATCATTCATTTTCATGCCTTCAATCCATTAACTGCATGGGCGGCTGCATCTTCCGGAAAAAAAATATTCTACACTGAACATGGGAATTTCGGATTCGGAAGGAAGCGTAAATTCGGTGATCCAATTAATCTTTTTTTTCTAAGGAGGTTTCTAAAAAAGTCTGTTGCATTTATTTCTTTCAACTCATTATTTACCCGTTCATTCGCATTAAAACGGTATCGGTTGAAAGATAACGTTGGGAAAATGATTTATAACGGCATTGATTTATCTCTTCAGTTACAAAATCAGCCAATTGATGACGAATGGAGGAAAAGATTTTCAGGCAAATTTGTAGTTGGTACATCTTCCCGCTTTGCCGGATTTAAACGGATCGATCGTTTAATAAAAGCATTTGCGAAATTCACAATTAATGAGGATACTGTATTGTTGCTGGTTGGCGATGGGGTGCTTATGCCTAATCTCAAAAAACTAGTAGAAGAATTGCAATTAAACAACAAAGTTTTTTTTGCCGGGTATCGTGAAAATGTCGGTGCGTTTCAGCAACTCATGGATGTATGCGTATTCCCTAGTGAGAACGAGCCGTTCGGGCTGGTTGCTGTTGAAACTTTGTCACTTGGAAAACCGACAATTGTATTTAGGGATGGAGGCGGCATTATTGAAATCGTAGAAGAAATTTCGCCAGATGATGTAGTGGAGGACGAACATCATCTTGTTGAAAGGTTGAATTTTTATTTTTCGAATCGCGCGGAATTGACTAATAATTCTAATGCACGTAAGTTATATGCGGGGCGTTTTGATATACGAGTGATGGAGGAAATATTTTATGGAGAATATAAAAAAATGATTGAGGAAAAGTAAATGGTATGCGACAAAAACTATAATTTTTAAAATGAAACGGGTTCTACTTATATCGAATGTTCCGCAACCATACCGTGTTCCACTCTTCAACGAAATAGACCGGCAGTTGAAAGAAAGGGGTGATGAACTTAAAGTTGTATTTGCAGCAGCAGGATACAGCCGAAGAAAATTCAAGCTTGATTTTTCTGAAATGAAATTTGCTTACGAAATTCTGAAATCGAAGAAGATGAGTTTTGATAATCAGGAGAAAACGATGTTTACTTATAGAGGTATCAATCGTGTTATTTCTGATTACAAACCTGACAGGATTATTGTAGCAGGATATAGTTTGGCAACGATCAAAATCTACTTACGTTCTTTTTTTCAAAAGATTGAATATATTATTTGGAGTGAATCAATTGATTCTCCGGGGCGACTTGATTCCTCATTCAGATTGTTCGAGCGAAAACTTCTTGTCAGGAGAGCTTCCGCTTTTATTGCGAGCGGGTTGAAGGCGAAGGAGTACTTAGTTTCCCTGGGTGCACCAGCAGAAAGAGTTTTTATTGGAATTGATACGGTGGACACAATTTTTTTTTCTGAGGAAACGAATAAGATCAGGGCGGCCCTTGCGAAGCCGGAGAAAATGCGTCTTATCTACTTTGGTTATTTGGTTCCCAGGAAAAACGTGGCAAAACTTATTGAAATAATTGAGCAACTTTCGCTAACACGAAAAGATTTTGTGTTAGATATTCTTGGCGATGGTAATGAACGATCTGCTCTTGAAAAACAGGTTGCCGAAAAAAAATTAAATGATGTAGTAAAATTTCATGGCTTTATTCAGAAGGAGGAGTTGCCGAAATATCTTGCTCAGAGTTGTTGCTTTTTGTTTCAAACAGATTTTGATGTATGGGGAATGGTGCTGAACGAAGCAATGGCAGCAGGCCTGCCGGTTCTCTCATCTATTAATGCCGCAGCCACTTTTGATCTTACCATTGAAGGTGAAACAGGATTTGCTGTTGACTACAACAATAAAGAAGATGTGATAAAAAAAATAAATTTCCTTCTTGATAACCCCGAACGTGCTGCGGAGATGGGAAAGAAATCGCAACAATTTATTGAAGAGAAGGTAAATATTAAAGTAAGTGCTGACGGGTTTATTCAATCTTTGATTTGAGTTGATTTCTTCCTTTGTCAAGAGATTTAGTAACCCCTTTTTCGAGGTTCCAAATTAAACTTGTTGACTTTGCAACAAGAAACTTCCAGAAAAAGCAATTTGATTTCTTAATTCAGAATTGTCTGAATTTTCAGTTAATAAAAAGCTTGCCTGACTTTTCTGCATCTGAATAAATAATTATTTTTGAACAGAATATTAAATTACCACAAAAAAAATTTTAAGAAAAATATGCGAGTGATAAATAAAATACTGTCAGGATTTGATCTTAAACTAAGTAGGGTTAAGCTTAACGACAGACCTCCTGCGGGGTTTACAGAGCGGTATCAAAAACAATTTACGGAATTAAAGAAAAACAGCAACGGATTTAAGTTGTTTGATACGGTTAAATGGGAAGGCGGGCATCATCCTGAAAGTTACGTTGATGTCGAATGCAACTTTGCTTCTTCACAGATTTGCAGAATTGCTCCAGAAAGCATTTTGGACATTGGCTCTTACAGGCGGTTTCTTATTGGCTTAATGGCACATTTCAAGGTGACGACAATTGACATCAGGGAACGCACAGCTTACTTAAAAAATGAAAACTGTGTGACCGGAAACGCAATAAATTTAAGCTTTCCTGATAATCAGTTTGACCTTGTGTTGGCACTTTGTTCTATTGCAAATTTCGGAATGGGCAGGTATGGAGACGATTTTGATATGGATGCTGACCGCAAAGCAATAAATGAAATGATCAGGGTGATAAAGCCGGGCGGCAGATTAATCTTCACAACATCAATTACCAGGGCAGAACCATTCATATTTTTTAATTCCCATAAAACGTATTCTTATGAAATGATCAAAAATTTTTGTCGCGGAATGGTTTGTGAGGAAGAAAGTTTTTTCAACATGCAGCTTGCCCGTGTATGCTCATTTGATGAAATAACAAATAAGAACCCTCAATGGAGTCTTTATTGCGGCTGCTGGAAAAAACTATGAGAAGCTGATTCTGATCCTTGCTAAATTTTTATTCCCCCCTATTTTTTTTCAACCAATACCTTTTGCCTCGATGATTCATTCATTGAAAGAACATTCACTACAAAAAAATTATTTCTGCAGGAAGCGGAAGGATCAATGCTGATCTGAAGTTCTTTTTTATCTTTTGAAAGCCGCATCGTAGTCAGCACTTCTTTTCCTGTCATATCCTGAACAACTGCCTGCACATCTTCCATACTGTTTCCTTCTTTGCTTACGTAAATTAAATTTCCTGCTGTAGGATTCGGGAACATAGTGTAGGAGGGATGTTCATCATAGAAAATATGAACGGGTTCAAAATAAATTTTCCGTCCGTCAAAATCGGTTTGACTCAACCGGTAAAATGAATTTCCCTGAAGCGGATTTGCATCCGTGATGTGGTAGCTCGTATTGTGATGACTGTTGCCCGATCCTTTTACTGCTGTCAAAGAATCGAAGGCGATTCCATCTACAGAACGTTCCACCGTAAAATAATTGCTGTTGGTTTCTGATGCTGTTGTCCATTCGCAGCGAACGCTGTTTTCTTCTCTTTTTGCTGTGAAACTGATGAGTTGTATCGGCAATGTTGCAGGTGGAAATCCCAATGCAAATATTGTATTGAAGTTGGTAATCGTATTCGATGTTATATTTCCGGTTACGTTTGCCGTTCCAGTTCCGCCATAGTCAATCCAGTTTGCGATGCCGTTATCATGTACCATGCTCACGCGGTTTTTATTTACCACGCTGTCATCAACATCATAATAAAGAGTCATGTTTGCTGTGCTGAAGTTTGAAACATTCTGTCGCGTAAAATTCCAGTACCGGACACTCGATACCCTCGAAATGGTGGACGGTAGAATGTAATTCAGAGCTGTGGCAGATGAATTGAATACTTCGCCTTTGTAAGTAACAGATGTGCTGTTCGAGTGAGTGACTGAAAGTACAGCAGGTCGGTATGCGCTTCCTTTTCCAATCGGATAGTTCCGTGTAGTTGTTGACGAAGTTGCAACGGTGTTTATCATCGGTCCATCCACATAAGAAGAAGTTGAACCCATTGTTGCATTGCCCGTGCTTGTTACAGTAATTATTTTTGTTGCCGTTGTAACCAGGTTTCCTGATGTCATGGTGAGAAGGTTGGAAACGTTTTCTGCAGTTTCCAATGTTACATTGCCCGAACAGGAAATAGTGAGGTTGTAGAAAGTTGTGGTGGCGCTTCCACCGATTGATTGCGCTTCGGTGCTTCCCATTGTCATAATGCCTGTGCGTGGAGTTAGTGTTCCGTCATTGTAAAAACCATACACTCCATCATACGTGGAAGTTAGCGTCATCCCTTTGCTGTCGTAGTTAGTGCCGCCATACGAACGGTTGTCGAAAATTTTTCCGGAGTTTATTTTTAAGCTGAGGAATTTATAGTCAGCAGAAGTTCCGCTGTTTGGCGCAAGCGTAATGGTATTTCCTGAAGGACCTGCGACTACCATATTCGGCTGCACTGCATTTGCATAAGGAGCAAAATTGAATGTCTTGTTATTTCCTGTAGAGGCATTTCCGAACTGAACAGTGCCCGCGAGAGTAGTAACGCTTCCATTGTTTCCGCAGATGCCCCAGTCAATAACAGAACTGCCGGTAATGTTTGGCGACTGCATTGTTATTGTTCCCGCGCTCATGTAAAAAGAACTTGAAGAAACATCATTGACCAGAAACGGCTCTACAATTGTTCCCGTTGTGCCGCTGTTGAGAAGAATGGTTCCCCCCGTCATCTTAAAACTAAACGGATCGCTTGATGAACCTGTTGCATAAGAAATTCCTCCGTAAACAACCAACGAGCCGGATGATACTTCAAGATAAGGAACAATACCTCCGATCTGCTGGTAGCGCAAACCGTTTATGCCTGCAGTGGTTGCAATATAGACAGTGCCGCCATTTATGTACAGCGATCCATTCAGGTAAACGTAATTGCTGCCGGGAGAAAATGTAACTGAACCCTGCGGCACTTTGAATGCGACATTTTCTGTTATGTAAAATGTAGAAGCGCCTGAAGAGTTGACCGAATAGCTTCCGCTGTTATCGTGAATGTAGGTTCCTTCTGTGGTAGTAAGAGTAACGATGGCGGTTTCAAATGCTGATGATTGCACATCCATGGTGGCAGCGACTGTTGACTTATTCATTGTTACATTTTTCAACGACCAGGTTCCCGATCCTGAAATAGTCGAATTTGAAGATGTATTGAAAGTAGCGTTTACTATATCATTATTGTCATAAACTAAACTTACCGTTCCGTTGTTGGTAAGGTTGCCGCCAATAGTTAAGGTGTGAGTTCGCGAAGCGTTGCTGTTGTAGATAAGCGTACCGCCACTGTAAATTGTTATGTTTCCACTTACTGTAAGCGTGTAATTTCCTCCGCTCGAATATTCCAGTTGCCCGGATGTGCCTTGCCCGATGTCAATAGTTGCGCAGGCGCTCGAAGTGTTTATGTAAATGGTGTATCCGTTCCCGATCTTCACATCATCTCCCGCAATAGGAAAAGCAGATGCAGATGCACCACCATAGCTTGCTGTGCTCCATGTTGCATTTGCATTCCAGTTGCCGCCACTGGTGCGCGAATAAAAAGTGGTTGCGCTTACGCTGTTTCCCTCTGCAAGAAGTGCAAAGGATAAAATCATCCGTATCCTTAGCAGGTGGACGATTTTGATCAAAGCACTATTTTTATTCTTCGCGTTCATCTTTTTTCTGCTGGCAGTTTAATCCACTGATTTTGCAGAAAAATTTCTCTATAAAGATCACGCTCTTTTGAGGTATGAAAGACTCACAATGGCGCCAGAATTACAGATGTAAGATTTCCTGACTCAGAAAAATAGCGGATCGTTGTTTTTGGGAAATGAATGCACTTAAGTTGGAGAATGAAGACTAATTCTGTGTTAAGAGGCATTAAAAAAAGTGTAAGAAGAGAAAGGGAATTTTTATTTACGGCATATAACCAGAGAGAATTTCACCCAATTCCTGTAATCAAAAATTGATTACTCCAAATCCGTTTTTGCTTTTTTTCTTTGCTGCGCCTATGCAAAACGAAATGGAAGCGAATGATGTTCTCAAACATTGGCTCTCACTTATTCTCATCATCTGCGAAAAGCGGGGCATCACTTTTGACTTGCTTCCCGAACTTTTAAATGAGAAAAGGCAAAATGTTTGGAGCACCTTCAAGGGGAAGCGAATTATTTCCATCTACAAGGTGTTCTATTATTTCAAAGTGCTGAAGATTAATCCGGAGGATGTAATATCTTTAAATGATCCGCTGCAAGGCAAACCAACTATTGAAGGCAAAGCTCTTTCAACTCAAAACAAAAAAAGCTTACAAGAAACTCTCTGACTCAAAATAATTTTTAATTCACTAATTGTTTAACCTCAAAACCCAAATCAAAATGAAAAAGTTTGAAGTACCCATTATCCTCTTTGCAATGTCCAACGCTAAACGGTTTGTCGTTGTGCTCGATTTTCCGAAGGACATTGACGACTTTATCACCTTTGCAAAAAAGATTTACCAGAGCATGAATGCAGGCGTAGCTTATGCAGGGTCTGCCGCGAAGCTGGCAACGCTTAACACCAACATCGGCAAACTGCTTGCTTCGCATTCCGGCAGCAAGGCAGTGCCGCCCACTTACACGGTGGCGCAACGCGATGTGGATCTCAACAACGTAAAAAATAATCTCCGCTCCCTGCAAAGCGATGTGCAGGCGCTCGTAGATGCAGATTCAACCAATGCCGACACGCTTGCAACAGGAGCAGGTATGCGCCTGAAAAAACCGGCTGAAATAAACAAGCAGGACCTTGAACTCAGAGTGGGAGAAATTTCAGGAACCATTAAAGCCATTGCCAAAGGCGCTGTTGCCAACCGCGCTGCACACGACTGGTGGCTGAGCGAAGATGGCGGCACCACCTGGATTCCACAAACGCCTTCGCTGGCTGCTAACACACTTATTACCGGACTCACCCCGAGCAAATATGTGCATGTGCGCCATCGCTACATTTATGCCGGTGGTCCAACTGATTATACTGTGAGTGAGGCATTTCTTGTGAGATAAAATTTAAGACAGGATGTTAAGAAAGCGGCTGCTAAGCCGCTTTTTTTATTTTAAGGAAATACTCGTTAATAAAATGAAAGGAACTCTCACAGGTTTGAAATGAATTGTGAGAGGTTTGAAAGAAACCATTACAGGTTTGAAAGGAGTTGTGAGAGGAATGAGCAAAACTCTCACAGGTTTGAAAGGAATTGTGAGAGGTTTGAAAGAAACCCTTACTGGTTTGAAAGGAGTTGTGAGAGGAATGGGCAAAACTCTCACAAGTTTGAAATGAATTGTGAGAGGTTTGAAAGGAACCCGCACAGGTTTGAAAGGAGTTGTGAGAGGTTTGAAAGGAACCCTCACAAGTTTGAAAGGAATTGTGAGAGGTTTGAAAGGAACCCGCACAGGTTTGAAAGGAGTTGTGAGAGGTTTGAAAGGAACCCTCACAAGTTTGAAAGGAACAGTAGATGGAATGACCGGAACCTTCGCTATTGCCAAAGGAAGGTTGAAGAAAAAAGAAAGTTGATAAAATCAGTTGAGGAAAACCGAAATGAAATTTGCGTTTACCAGCAACCCGAATGTTGCCAAGCGAAATAAGGAGTAAGTTTGTTGCGGGTATTTAATTGTTAGCTGCCATTATTTGGAGACACTGCTAACATCAAACTGACGGACATGAAAAGAACATTTTTTGACGACAAACGAAATGACATAACATCATTATCAGACAGCCAACGCAAAGAAGTTTTATTTTTTGCCACCGCATATTTTTTGTTTTTTAATTTTATTGCCCCTACACAAAACACACTTTCATTTTTTGCAACCCTCAAATTAACTGCAGAAAGAAAATGAAAGAGTGTTTTCGCCAACGCTTTATCTTCACAGCATGAAAGTTTATCTAATACGGACACCTGAATACGACCTTGAACATTTTGAAGAAGTTCATGAGTTGCTTAGTTCCTTTGATGGACCTTTGGAATTTGTTTCAGACAGATATGAATTCAATCCAGAACAGTTTCCTTTTCTACAAAAGTTTTGGGAAGATTTCCGATTTCCTTCATACGAATCTGATGTTAGGAAAATAAACTTTGACCAAGACCGAGGCAAGCCATTAAGCTGGAAGGAATTGTTCACTCTTTGTGACTTTTATAGAAACACTTTCAAAATAAAAAAAGATGACTTTATTGCTGTTCTTACAGTTAGGAAAAATGCTTTAAATTGGTTTAGTCATTGTGATTCAAACAAAAACATATTTGTTCATACAGGCGATTGGGAATACTACACTAAAGCACCACAGAAATTTCCTGTTGCTTATCAGGTTGTAGAAAACATTATGCAGGACTTGATGAAGTTGGATACAGAGCAAATTCCAAATCCAAACATCCATGTTGAACCACTTGGTTGCATGAATGATTTTTGCCAAAATAAACAGCAGGTAATTCTAAAGTTGCGGACAGGCGATATTTGTTTTGATTGCTTGACTAAAATGCGAGAAGAAAAAGTTGATGATGAAATAATAAATCAAGCAATAGGAATTTTTGAAGCAATAAGAAATCAACTTCTATTTAAACAGGGTTTTACAAGGAACTTAAATCCGAAGGCAATTAAAATTGATGTGAAAGGAAACATAACAATTGGCGACAAAGAAATTAAACTTGATTATCTGCCAAAGACCCTTTTCATTTTCTTTCTTAATCATAAGGAAGGAATTTCACTCAATGATTTGCAGTCCCACAAAGAGGAGCTTTTTGCAATTTACAAAAAGCTTAGACCAGCAGGAGAAGCGTCAAGGATTGACGACCTTACAAAACCGTATCACGAGGACGGCACTTTCTCCGTTAACAAGAGTAGATTAAATAAAAAACTCAAATCTGAACTGGGAGAACCATTAGCTAACTTCTACTATCTTGACGGCAATAGAGGTGAGGCTTTCAAAATCAGCATCAGTCCTGATTTTGTCTCTGTTGATATCCGCTATTAACCCTGCTTTTGCAACCTTGCAAACCGACTTTGTAACCTTACAAAGCTTGGCTTCGCCTACCCATCATTCTACTTTTGCTTCATCAAACCGATAAACGGATTGACAGAACAAAAAAAGAATGAGCAAAATGATTTACCAAGAAACAGAAACTTTAAGACAGTTAGCCAAAAGCTGGAACAATCTTGACACCAGCTTTATTGAAAAAGAATTGGCTGACGATTTTATTTATGAATCTCAATGGGTGCTAACCCCCATTGAAGGAAAAGGAGAGTTCCTCTCCTATCTCCAATCAAAATTTATCGCCATTAAAACCGCGATGCAGTCGCAGACAATGGCTGTAACGGCTGAAATTGCTTTGCAGCCTTCCATGCAAAACAAACCTTGTATTGTGCTTACTCAAATCACATCAGAAGGAATCAGACAAGTTTCAGTGCTGATAAAAATTCAGCACAAAAAAATCAAACGCATTGATGTGTGTTTTATTCCAGACCCGACAGAAGCAGAATTAACAGGAGAATTTCCAAAGTAATTTTTAAGTCAACATAAAAATGACTACAGAATACAGCAATCTTTTAAAAAGCCCAAGATGGTTTGAGAAAAGGAAAATCATTTTGGCAAGAGACAACAACAAGTGCCGTTGTTGCGGTGCAACAAGTGGACTTCATGTGCATCACAGGCAATATCATGTGAGTAAACGGACAGGACAATTTCAACTTCCCTGGAAGTATCAGAACAAATATCTAATAACGCTTTGTGATAAGTGTCATACAGCGGGACATAAAAATTTAAAAGTTCCATCATTCACAATTTAATTAACAATCAAAAAAATAAAACAATGAGAATCTTTAATCTATTCGGCAAAAAGCCACAGACAACAGAATCGGCAGCAGTTATTGCCCACCCCGAAACAACAGTTTTGGAAAAACAACAGGAAAACATACCGCCAGTTGATTTATTCATTGACGATGAAGCACCACAATCGGAGCAAGTTGTTGAACAAACACAGAGCAAAATAACTCTGTTTAGAAGTCAAAATCATTATTCAATCGGATATAATGATGGACACAATTTTCATTCAAGTGAAATGTTGGAGATTGGTAAGAGAAAAATAAGAACCGAATTCAGATTTATTCTTGAACAAGAAATAGAAGAAATGAATCAGAAAAAGCTACAACTAAAAATGTTAGTAGTTGATGTGCGAAAAGTTTCTGACGATACAAGAGAGAAATTGGAATTGAATGTAACTGAAATAGAAAAATCACTAATGAAATTAGAGAAGGAGAAGGAACTTTCAGTTGAAAATGAGGGATTGGTTTCCAATGCAATTCAAAGCTATCATCAGGGTTTTATTCAAGGTTCAAACGATTACATTGAATCTGAAAAGTTTCTTAATGCAGCAAATATATTTTAATCCTAAAAACCCAAAGTCATGTTGAAAATTTATAGCGTCATCATCGGAGAAAACCCAAAATACACAGCCACATTTCAACCGGCAAGTAAACGGAAAGTCGCCTTGTATGCAAACTGCTTAATCGTTCCGGTAATTCTTTGGTTCATCAACGGCTACTTACTTGTGAGCAACGTATTGGAAGGAAACATTTTCACTTCTATTCTAACCGCTTGCATTGCAGCATTTATTATTTTCTTAATTGAGAGAGCAATCGTAATGTCAAACGGAAGCAAACCAATTTTTTGGTTTAGAATTATTCTTGGGTTCATTGTTGCCTCATTAGGTTCAATAAGTTTGGACGAAGTAATTTTCAAACACGACATTGACAATCAAGTTAAATACTACAAGCAAGCAGAAGTTGACAGTGCCGCTCAGAAGACTGAAGAGGAATATCAGAATCAAATTGCAAAACAAACAATTATTGTTACTATCGCTAAAGCAGAATCGCAATCTTCTTGGGAAAAATGGCGATGTGAAATTGAAGGAAGCTGTGGTAGTAAGATTCCGGGAAATTCTTCAAGGGCTAAGGCTGACAGTATAGTAGCAATCAAAAATGAAATATATTTTCATAGTGAGGAAGCGAAGTTTTTAATTCTTCAATCCTCACTGACCACACAAAAGGAAAAAGCAAAGACGAAAGCTGAAGCTGACTTCAACGGAAACGCCTTGCTTGTTAGAATCCGGGCAATGTTTGATTTGATTACCAAAGACAAATTCATGCTTGGCGTTTACATTCTTTTCACATTGTTTCTTTTTTGCATAGAGTTTCTTGTAGTGCTAATAAAAATTGGAAGCAAAAATTCCATTGACGAAGACCTTGAAAAAGCAAGAGAGGTATTGTTAAGAGCAAAAACAAAAAAAACACTTGACCGAAGTGAGATTTTTTTTCAGCCAGAACATTTTGTTCCTTCTGTTCAGTCAGCAAACGCACTGGTAAAACAAAATGTATCATCCATATTTCGTTAATCTAAAAATCAATCGCTATGACAGAAATAGAAATCATTAATGTTCCTTCCATAAAACGCGAAGTTAAAATAGACAAAGCAACAAGACAAAAATTGCTGAGTCAAGTTAAAGAAGAAGCACAGGTAAACGAACTTTTTAATTTAACCTCTAAAAATTATTCAGATGCAAAATACAATTAAGAATGCCCTTGACAGCAACAAATTGAGATTTCAAACTCTTGTTAGTAAACAAAATCAAACAGTCTACAAACTAGGTATCGGACTTGAAAATGGAAGAGCAGACACATCCATTGACATTCGGACAGAGCCGCAGCAGGTTTTAATATTTACAGTTTGTCCCACAACAATTCCCGCAAATCAGCGTTTGAGAATTTCAGAATTTATTACAAGAGCAAACAAGGGATTAATCATTGGAAACTTTGAACTAGACTTTGAAGATGGAGAACTTAGATATAAGGCGTCATATTTTTTTGATGATACTTTTCCCAACTCTGAAGAAGTATTTATACGAAATCTATACGCAACATTCAATATGATGGACAGGTATCTTCCAGGAATTATGTCAGTAATTTATGCAAATGTTTTGCCGAGCAATGCGATAAGTCAAATTGAAAATGTTGTAAATCCATCTATGAATTAAATGCCTGTAAACCTTAACACGACACATTTTCGTGGACAGATAACTTTACTGCACACCACATGCAGATAAATGAACCCACCACCCGACAGGTCGCGCAGCACCTGTTGGGTGTAAATAAAAAAAACACAAACACCTGACAGGAGAAAAAACTACCTGACAGGTGGGGAGAACAGGTGGGGAGAATATTTATGAAGTGAGTAGCAAAAACGGAACACGCACGAAGGGAAAAGTAATTAAGCAATGAAAAACCTGCTTGCAGGAAGCTACGCTAACCTGTCAGCATTTCAATTTTTTCTATGAGCAAAAAAACATTGCAGAAGAAACAAGCAGTTGCTGCTCCAAAAAAGAAAGCCAAAGTTTCTGCATGGGATAGGGCGGAGGAATTTCTGCAACGCAGGCAAACGCTAACAGGAATAATTCTGCTGGTGCTTTTTCTTTTATTCGGAATAGCACTCTTTGATGTAAAAATTTCTTTAGGCGGAGATGATGCCACCTACATTGAAAGAGGTTACAACTTCATTAAGCACGGAGAAATTACTTTTTACCAGGGACCATTGTATCCGTGCGTGCTCGGAGTTTTTATCGGCATCTTCGGAGTTAACATAACAGCGCTGAAGCTAGTGAGCTTTGTATTCATGCTGCTGCAGATGGTTTTTCTTTTTCTCGCTTTGCGCAGGCGTGTTCCTCAGTTGATTTTATTTTTTCTGCTCCTCTTCGTTGCTACTAATAGCTGGCTGCTGTATTACAGCAGTCAAACCTTTACCGAAGCACTGTTTATGTGCCTGCAGGCACTTGCTTTGTTTGTTACTTTTAAGTTGCTCGATAGCGAAGAAGAAAACACAGGGCTGAAAAAGAATTACAGGATTTGGATTGCCATGGGTTTCATGATGCTGATACTTTCGCTTTGTAAAAGTGTTGCCATTGTTTGCTTTATTCCCATCCTTGTTTATTTCGCACTGAAGCGCAAATGGATTCCTGCTGCGTTGTCGTTCGCAAGTTTTCTATCATGGAAAATTATTTACGAAGTATGCATGCGCGTGTTTTACAAAGCGCCAGACATTGGGCAGTTCAGGCAAATTCTTTTAAAAGATTTGTATCAGCCAGCCCACGGCTATGAAACTATGCCCGGGTTGATAACACGCGTTACTGAAAACCTCCATACTTATTTGTCCATGCACCTATTAAGAATGTTGGGAATTGAGAATGAGGATTACTATGCCGTAAGCGCACCTTTAGCTTACCTGGTGGCGTTGCTGCTTATCTCCTGCACTGTTTATCTTTATAAAAAGAATAAGTATATTTTTTTCATTGCAGTGTATTCGTTGGTTCTGTATGCAGGAATTTTTTTCGGTATTCAGGCAAGCAACATGCAGTCGCGGCTTATTATTATTCTTTTGCCGCTCACGTATCTTGTTCTGATAAGTGCCGGTTATTATGTAAGCAGAAGCTACCGTAAACCGGGGATTGCCATTATTTTGTTTTTTGTGGTACTTATGTTTGTTCAACTGAAAGATACAATCACCATGAGTGAACAAAATTTGCCTTTGCTGAAAAGAAATTTGAAAGGAGATATGTGCTACGGTTTCACTCCTGACTGGGTGAATTATCTCACACTAAGCCGCTGGTGTGCCGATAATCTTCCGGAAAATAGTTTGGTTGCCTGTAGAAAAGGTTCTATGTCGTTTGTGTATGGAAGAGGAAAACGCTTTTATGAAATTAATGTGGCTGATGTGACCGATGCAGACTCTGTGTTGACAGAAATGAAACAAGCTGGCGTAACACACTTTATTTTGGCGGGATTGCGGGCGCATCCTGAAGCCAATGACGGACACTTTATGAATACGCTCAACAGAAAATTTTTTAATGTGCATAAAAAGTACCCTGAGAAAATAAAGCTGGTAAATAAAATAGGAACTGAAGAAGCCGCATCCCTTTACGAAATTGTATATTGAAGCCACCTGCTGACAGCTCGCGCAGCAGTTGACGGGGGTAAACGAAAGAGCCACCTCAAAGGAAGCTTCGCTAACCTGTCAGTATTTCAAATCAATATTCCATTCTTTTTTTCATCTTCGCTCAATGATTACAACCATCAACATCAACAACAAAAATTATTCTGTTGATCTTTCAAAACCGATTGACATTTCCATTCCTCTTCGTGCCGGAAAAGAAAATGTAAATTGCTTTTACATCCCTGACGTAAAGATGGAGCCCTTCCGCATGGGCAGCTTTGTGGGCAAGGTGAGTGAAGGCGGCTCATGCAACGTGATTAACATTGCTTTTAATCCACATGGCAACGGAACGCATACGGAATGTGTGGGGCACATCAGCAAAGAATTCTGTTCGCTCAATCAATGTTTGAAAACGTTTTTCTTCACAGCAAAACTTATCTCGGTTACTCCTGAAAAAATTGGAGATGATTTAGTGATCACTAAATCTCAACTTGAAAACTGTTTTACTCCGAACTCGGAACCCCTCACTCCCGACTCTCTTCTCATCCGCACACTCCCTAACACAAAAGAAAAACTTACCAGGCAATATTCAGGCACCAACCCCGCCTATCTTCATTACAGGGCAGCAAAATGGATTTCCGAAAAAGGAATTGAACACCTGCTGCTTGATCTTCCTTCTGTTGACAAAGAAGATGACGGAGGAAAGCTCTCCGCACATCATGCATTTTGGAATTACCCGCAGCGAACAAAATTAAATGCGACCATTACAGAACTAGTTTATGTTCCTGATGCAATACCTGATGGAACATATCTTCTCAACCTGATGATTGCAAGTTTTGAAAACGATGCAAGCCCGAGCAAGCCGGTGATGTACGCGATCGAATAAAAGTATTTAGAGAATTCAGAGCTTTGAACGGAAGGAAGAATGTAATCAGAAGGTATTGTCACCGCAAGGCGCAATTCCTGCGCCTCTATTCCCCCACATCATCAACCACTTGCAATTATTGTGAAAAAAATGTTTAACAAAATTTCACAGTTATGATTTCTCTGATAAATTTGCACCCGTTAAAAAAAAATGACGCTACACTGACGAAGAAGGTAACGTGATTTTTTCTCTCTGAAAAATAAGATTCGAAAGGTTTAAAAACAGGTTCATGATCAACGCATACTTGCACAAATCCATACGCCTTCTACTTCCCGCTCTCTTTTTTACTCTTTCTTCTTTCATGGCTTCTGCACAGGATGGCGAAGCGCTTTTCAAAAACAATTGCAGAACATGTCACTCACCATTCGAAAGAGTTACTGGCCCCGCACTTAAAGGAGTAGAGAACCGCCACAGTGAAGAATGGCTATTAAAGTGGATTAAGAATGCACCCGGCATGATCAAGTCGGGCGATCCGGAAGCCGTCAAACTTTACAGTGAGAACAAAGACAGGGGAATGATGCAGATCTTCACAAACCTGAAAGATGATGAGATCAAAGCCATTCTTAAATATATTAAAGAAGTTCAACCTCCTGTTGCTGCTGTTGCTGCAAAAACAGATGATGAAGGAGGAGAAGAAAAAAGTTCGAACACTTGGTTGTATCTCATTGCTGCTGCCGTACTCCTTTATTTAATAAGCGGTGTATTAAGAAGAGTGCAGGAAACTCTGGCGCACACCGTGCGAAAGAATCAAGGTATTCCTGATCCTGCACACATGAGTCGTTGGCAATCGTTTGTACACTGGGCACGCAACAATAAAAAATTACTGGCAGTCATTCTCATTGCACTTTTTGTCTATGGAAATGTGAAGGCATGGTATGGTTTAATGGGAATAGCAGTTACCCAGGGATACAAACCTGAACAGCCGATTAAATTTTCTCACAAGTTGCATGCAGGTGATATGAAGATCAGTTGCATTTATTGCCATAGCGGAGCTGAGCGCGGAAAAACTGCGGGAGTACCTTCTCTTAATGTATGCATGAACTGCCACAAGTTTGTGAAACAGGGACCAACAACAGGAAAAGATGAGATCGCAAAAATTTACAAGGCATTAGATTACGATCCTGACAAAGGAACTTACGGAACAAATCAGAAACCGATACAGTGGAATCGTGTTCACAACCTTCCTGATCTTGCCTACTTCAACCACTCACAACATTTCGTAGTTGGCAAAATAGAATGTCAAACCTGTCACGGTCCTGTTCAAGACAGCATGACGGTAGTGTCACAATATTCTATGTTAACAATGGGTTGGTGCATTGATTGTCATCGCAGAACTCCGGTTCAGATGGCAGGCAATAATTATTACAACGATTTTCATAAAACACTTCTTGCAAAATACGGCTCCGATTCATTACTGACTGTTGAAAGTATTGGCGGAACTGAATGCGCACGTTGTCATTATTAAAAGTTACACGTTATCCGTTTTTCGAATAACATATAACAACAAAAGAAATGAGTAAGACATACTGGAAAGGTGTAGAAGAACTTCAGAACGATGCAAAGTTTGTTCAGTTAAAGAACAACGAATTTGCAGAGCATCTTCCGTTGGAGGATTCTTCGAATACGCTCAAAGCGGTTCAGGAAAAAGCGGACGATATTACCGTAACTCCCCGTAGGGACTTTTTGAAATTCCTCGGCTTCAGCGTGGCGGCTGCATCACTTGCAGCTTGCGAAGCACCCGTTCGCAAAACGATTCCTTACTTAATTCGCCCTGAGCAAATAACTCCCGGTGCAAGCAACTGGTATGCTTCTTCTTATCATGACGGTTACGATTATTGTTCAGTACTTGTAAAAACACGCGAAGGTCGTCCGATAAAAATTGAAGGAAATACTTCTTCATCTGTTACCAAAGGAGGAGTAAATGCGCGCGTTCAGGCATCCGTACTTTCTCTTTATGATAATGCGCGTTTAAAAAACCCTGTTGCCAGTGGCGCTCCTGTAAGTTGGGAGAACATTGACAAAGAGATTGCAATGAAACTTCAAACAGTAGTTGCAGCAAACGGAAAAATCAGGATACTTTCTTCTACTGTTATTTCTCCGTCAACTCTAAAAGCGATTGAGGAGTTTTCTAAAAAATATCCGAACACAAAGCATGTAGTGTATGATGCAGTTTCCTGTTCAGCGATGAAAGCCGCGAACAAGGAGAGTTTCGGAGTGGATGAAATTCCGAGTTACAATTTTGACAAAGCAAATGTAATTGCATCATTCGATTGCGATTTTCTTGTGAACTGGATTTCCCCGATTGAATATTCCCATCAGTATGCCGAAACACGTAAGCTGAATGGTGATAAGAAATCAATGTCGAAACATTTTCAGTTTGAGTCGGCACTTTCTCTTACAGGAAGCAATGCTGATCAACGCTTTCATGTGAAGCCAAGCATGCAGGGTGCTGTGATTGCAAATCTTTACAATGCAATCGCATCGAAAGCAAGCGCAACTTCGGTAAACGCAGGTTCTGTTGGCGATCTTTCAAAAGCGATCTCTACTCTTGCTGATGAACTGTGGGGGAACAAAGGAAAATCACTTGTTGTTTGCGGCATCAACAATACTGCAATACAAAATTTAGTAAACGGAATAAATTCTCTTCTCGAAAATTACGGAACCACCATTGATCTTGACAATCACTGTCATCTCCGTCAGGGAAATGATGCTGATGTTGCATCGTTGATGGATGAGATGAGTAAAGGAGAAGTTGGCGCATTATTGATTTACAATTGCAATCCTGTTTACACTTCACCGATGGGAAAAATGTTCGGTGATGCAATCAAAAAAGTAACATGCAACGTTTCATTTGCAGACCGTGCTGATGAAACTGCTTCTATGTGTCAATACATCTGCCCAGATCATCATCCGCTTGAATCGTGGAATGATGCAGAGCCGAAGCAGGGAAAATATTCGTTGACTCAACCGACAATCTCTCCATTGTTCAGCACTCGTCAGTTTGCTGAAACACTTTTAGCATGGTCGGGCAACACGACAAACTATCATGAGTACATCGCTCAGCATTGGAGTGCGACTGTGTTGAAAGGAAAATCGTGGAATGAAATTTTGCAAGAAGGTGTTCTTGAAGGAGAACAACTTGCTTCGAAGAGTTACAAATCATCTGCTAACCTAAATTCTGCTGCTGAAGCCGCCTCTAAAATGAGTGCTTCAGGGGTTGAAATGACAATTTATGAAAAGACAGGTTTGGGTTCAGGCATACAGGCAAACAATCCGTGGCTTCAGGAATTGCCTGATCCAGTTTCTAAAATTACATGGGATAATTATTTGAGTGTTGCTCCAAAAGATGCACGCGATAATAGCTGGAAGCAAGGCAATGTAGTTGAGATAAAAGCAAACGGAGCATCTGTGAAAGTTCCAATCGTTATTCAACCCGGACAAATGCCGGGCACTTGCTCACTTGCTCTTGGTTATGGAAGAACTGCAGCGGGAAAAGTTGCCGATGGAGTAGGAGTGAACGCATATCCTTTTATCTCTTTGGTTGATGGGCAGATGATGTATGCTGCCGGAGTCCAGATCAATAAAACCGTTGACGAAGATCATAAACTTGCTTCTACACAAACGCATCATACTATGATGGGTCGTGCGATTGTGAAGGAAACTACACTTGAAGAATTCATAAAAAAGCCGAACGCAGGAAACGAAAAGGAATTATTTTCTGTAAAGGTAGGTAAGGATGAAAAGAAGAAGACAGCAGAGGAATTAAATCTCTGGAATAATTTTGAATCGGGAGATCATCATTTCGGAATGAGCATCGATCTTAACTCATGCATCGGTTGCGGTGCTTGTGTGGTTGCATGTACTGCCGAAAATAATGTTCCTGTAGTTGGTAAGGATGAAGTATCGCGCAGCCGCGAGATGCACTGGATTCGCATTGACAGGTATTTTTCTTCTGATGCCGATCCGAAAGAAGGAGAGAGTGGAGACATCAAGGCAATGGAAAATCCTTCCGACAATCCGAAAGTAGTTTTTCAACCTGTGATGTGTCAGCATTGTGCACACGCACCGTGCGAAACTGTTTGTCCTGTTATTGCAACGAGTCATAGTTCTGAAGGAATGAACCAGATGATCTACAACCGTTGTGTGGGTACCCGTTATTGTGCAAACAACTGTCCGTACAAAGTAAGACGCTTCAACTGGTTCCGATACACTGACAATCCGAAGTTCGATTTCAATATGAACAACGATCTCGGAAAGATGGTGCTCAATCCTGATGTGGTTGTTCGTGCGCGTGGGGTAATGGAAAAATGTTCGCTTTGCGTTCAGCGTTTGCAGGAAGGAAAATTGATTGCGAAGAAACAAGGAAGAAAAGTAAAAGACGGAGAAATCAATACGGCTTGTGCGCAGTCATGCCCGACACAAGCGATTACTTTCGGGGACTACAAAGACAAAGACAGTATGCTGAATAAAGTATGGCAGCCAGAAGGCAGAAGTTACCACCTGCTTGAAGAGTTGGATGTTCAGCCAAATGTTTTCTATCAAACTAAGGTACGGAACGTATAGGAGTAAAGAAGATTACGATCAGTAAAAAAAGATAAAAGAAATGTCAGCAGCAGTAAACGCGCAATACGAAGCAGTAGTACGTGATCCGTTGATACTCGGTAAAAAGAGTTATCACCAGATGACGGAAGACATCTGCCGTCCTGTAGAGGGAAAGGCAAATAAATATTGGTGGATGGCATTCACCGTTTCTGCAACCACGATGACGTGGGGAATTCTTTGTCTTTGTTACACGATCGGAAACGGAATCGGTTCATGGGGCTTGAACAAAACAATCGGTTGGGCATGGGACATTACTAATTTCGTTTGGTGGATTGGTATCGGTCACGCAGGTACGTTGATCTCTGCAATCTTATTATTATTCCGCCAGCGTTGGAGAATGTCTATCAACCGTTCGGCAGAAGCGATGACGATTTTCGCGGTAATCTGCGCAGGGTTATTTCCATTGTTTCACACAGGTCGTCCGTGGTTGGATTACTGGATGCTTCCGCTGCCAAATCAATTTGGATCTCTCTGGGTTAACTTCAACTCACCGCTTCTCTGGGATGTATTTGCAATCTCAACGTACTTTTCCGTATCACTCGTGTTCTGGTATCTTGGTTTGATTCCCGATCTCGCAACCATTCGTGATCGTGCAATCACACCGACAAGAAAATTTATTTACGGATTACTTTCTTTCGGATGGAAAGGAACTGCACGCGACTGGTTGCGCTTCGAAGAAGTAGCACTTGTACTTGCTGGTCTTTCAACACCGCTCGTACTCTCGGTACACACCATCGTATCATTCGACTTCGCAACATCCATCGTTCCCGGTTGGCACACTACTATCTTCCCGCCATACTTCGTTGCAGGAGCTATCTTCTCAGGTTTCGCCATGGTGCTTACATTGATGTTGGTTGCACGAAAAGTTTTAGGGCTTGAAGAATACATCACCACTCAGCACGTAGAGTTAATGAACAAGATTATTATCCTCACGGGTTCAATAGTTGGTGTTGCTTACATCACCGAGTTTTTCATGGCTTGGTATTCGGGCGTACAATATGAAGCGTATGCATTTCAGAATCGAGCATTCGGTCCTTACTGGTGGGCTTATTGGAGCATGATGACTTGCAACGTTGTTACTCCGCAGCTTTTCTGGTTCAAGAAAATCCGTACAAGCATGATGGCGACATTTGTAATTTCCATCTTCGTGAATATCGGAATGTGGTTTGAACGTTTCGTAATTATTGCAGTGTCGTTGAGCAGAGATTATCTTCCTTCAAGTTGGACAATGTATTCCCCCACATTTATTGAAGTAGGAATATTTGTTGGAACGATTGGATTGTTCTTTACATGCTTCCTTGTTTTTGCTAGAGTGTTTCCAGTGATTGCGTTGGCAGAATTAAAAACGGTAATGAAGAAGACAAGTAATCAGTACAAGAAAGTAGGAATTTTAAAAAAAGAAAATTAAAAAAAAATAATAATTGGAGTGATGGAGTAACGGAATGTTAGAACAAAAATCCTGCATTGGAACTTCAAACCTCAAACCTCAAACCCAAATGTCAAGAGTTATCTACGGAATATACGATGATGAAACGGATCTGATGTCAGGCATTGAAAACCTGTTGTCAAAAGGAGTGAAGTGCGTAGATGCTCAAACGCCTTTCCCGGTTCACGGCATTGAAAAATTATTGAACGTGCCGCGCACACGGATTTCAATTGCTTCATTTATGTATGGCGCCACAGGGACTACACTTGCATTGCTGATGACCTGGTACATGATGGTTCACGACTGGCATATCAACATTGGAGGCAAGCCGAACTTCATGTTTTATATGAACCTTCCTGCATTTATTCCGGTAACATTTGAAAGCACAGTTTTCTGCGCAGCACATGGAATGGCAATTACATTCCTCTTGAGAAGCAAATTACTTCCGGGCGTTACAGCTCCGATTCCGCACCCACGTTTGACAGACGATAAATTTGTTCTCCATGTAAGTGTGAAAGATGAAAGCAAGTTAGATGAGGCAGTGGGTTTTATAAAGTCATCCGGTGCTTCTGAAGTGTTGATGAAATCATTACAATTCGCGTAATGCTGATGAGAAAAATATTCAAATATATTTTGCCTGTTGCAGCAGTAATTGCTCTTGCATCATGCAATGACGATCCGAAGAGTCCGGGTTATGAATACATGCCTGACATGTATCGCTCACCTGACTACGAAACGAATTCTGCAAATCCGAATTTCAAGGACAGCATGACTGAGCAACCTCCAGTTGCAGGAACTATTGCACGTGGCAATGATATTTACACTGCAATGGATCGCATGCCTTATCCTTATGAGAACTCGAATGAAGGATATGAAGCAGCAGGAAAAGAATTACACAATCCCCTTGAGCATAACGATGCAAATATGGCTGAAGGGAAACGGTTGTATTATAATTATTGTACGCATTGTCACGGAGCAAGCGGACAGGGAGATGGATTGGTAGTTCAGCATAACGGACCGAAACCGCCTGCTTACGACAGCGATGCATTGAAAGATTTACCTGAAGGAAAAATGTTTCATACTACGCAATACGGAAAAAACATGATGGGTTCTCACGCTTCGCAGCTAACTGCTTCGCAGCGTTGGAAAATAATTATGTATGTGCAGACGTTGCAGAAACCGGCAGCAACAATGGCATCTTCTGATTCCACCAAAGCAACACCGGCAAAAAAAGGATAATTAAAAACGAAAGAAAATTTTCACGATGGAGCATACAATTTCTGATCGTAAATACGAACTCACAAAAAACAACAAGATCATTTCGCTTGTGATGATGGCAATCGGAGTGGTAGCTGTGATCGTGGGTTTCATGACTGATTCTACGCGAGCATGGGCGGTGCTTTTGCAAAACGATTTTTATTTTACAGCAATTGCATTGTGCGGAACGTTCTTTATTGCATTCAACTATGCTGCGCAGGCTGGCTGGGCTGTGGCTATTAAACGAGTGCCTGAAGCAATTACAGGTTTCTTAAAGTATGGAATGGCAGGATTGATTTTGATTTTCATTTTCGGACATCATGATTTGTATCACTGGACGCATCCTGAACTTTATGATAAAGCAAGTCCTGAGTATGATCACATTCTTGCAGGCAAAAGCGGCTTCCTGAATATGCCGTTTTACATTATCCGCATTGTTGCGTATGCAATCATCTGGATAGGTTTCTCGATGGCATTCCGCAAACATTCCATGATGGAAGATACGGACGGGAATGTTGAACACTATAAAAAATGTGTGACGCTCGGGGCTGTGTTCTTGGTATTGTTTGCCGTTACTTCTTCAACTTCTGCATGGGATATCCTCATGTCAATTGATTCGCATTGGTTCTCTACTCTCTTTGGCTGGTACACATTTGCAGGATTATTCGTGAGCGGACTTGCGATGATAGCAATGTTCGTATTATATCTGAAAGGACGTGGATACATGGATCACGTAAACGAAAACCACTTGCACGATCTTGGCAAATTCATGTTTGCATTCTCTATCTTCTGGACATACTTATGGTTCTCTCAATTTATGTTGATCTGGTATGCGAATCTTCCTGAAGAAGTTGTTTATTTCCAGACACGTTGGCTGCATTACCGAACAATGTGGATCGGAAATTTTTTCATCAATTTCATTGCACCGTTTCTTGTGTTGATGACCCGTGATGCAAAACGTCAGCGCGCAATTCTGCTGACAGGTGGAACAATCATTCTGTTCGGTCACTGGATTGATGTGTACCTGATGGTGATGCCTGGAACAGTTGGAACGGGATGGCATCTTGGTTTTATTGAATTCGGAACGATGATAGGATTCCTCGGTTTATTTATTTGGTCAACGTTGAGCGAGCTTGCAAAAGCAGCAGTGGTGCCACAAAATCATCCGATGCTTCAGGAAAGTTTGCATCATCATATTTAATTGAGATCTTAAATTTAGTCAGACAAAAGTTATCAGTTCAGTGTCTATTAACTAATAACGATTAACGAATAACTTCAAATGCATACACTCTTAGTTTGGATAGTTGTCATTCTCACGGTGATCACTGTGGTGAGGGCAATCCGCATTCTTGAACTGGTAAATGAACTCGGTGGCGATGGTCATGAAGATGAAATCACAGAGAAGGATAATAACTTCAATGGAAAATTGCTGATTTGGTTTTTGGTCATTGGCTTGGGGGGAATGATTTACTTCACCTTTGATGCTAAAAAATATTTACTCCCTGTTTCAGCTTCTGTGCATGGTGTTCTCACTGACAGCTATCTTAACTGGAATTTCGCCTTAATTGGTGTCGTATTTATTATCACGCAGATTTTATTGTTCGGATGGGGTTACAAATACCGACACAAGAAAACTCAGAAAGCATATTTTTATCCCGACAATCACAAGCTCGAGTTCTGGTGGACAGTTATCCCGGGTATTGTATTGATCGGGCTTATTGTTTACGGTTTGAAACTATGGAATGAAATTACCGCACCTGCACCCAAAAATTCGATGGTGATTGAACTTTACGGAGAGCAATTCAGATGGACTGCTCGGTATGCCGGTGGCGATAATAAACTTGGCAATTCTTTTTTCCGTTGGATCACTGATGATAATCAATTAGGAGTTGATGAAAAAGATCCGGCATCAAAAGATGATAAGATTGCAAGAGAACTTCACCTGCCTGTAAACATACCGATTGAATTTAAAATTCACTCACGCGATGTAATTCACAGTGTTTATTTGCCTCATCTTCGTGCTCAAATGAATGCAGTGCCAGGAATGACAACGGAGATCGCTCTTACATCAACCATCACCACTACAGAGATGAAAAAAATCACCAACAACCCGAAATTTGAATATGTGTTGTTGTGTAATAAAATTTGCGGAGTATCTCACTACATGATGAACATGAAAGTTGTGATCGACACTCAGGACGATTTCAGGAAATGGTACAAAGAACAATCACTCGTTTTCCAACCGGCAGAGTCACCTGCGCCCGCTGATTCTGCAAAAGGAATGGCAGGGTCAGATGTAATCGGTAAGAAAGTTGTTGCAGCGCGTTGATTGTAATAAGAATTTAATTTTGTTGAACGAACTAATTTTAAGATAATGTCAGATCATTCTAACGAACACGCAGCACACGATCATGATGCACACGAGCATCACGATTCGTTCTGGACAAAATATGTGTTCAGCCAGGATCATAAAATGATCAGCAAGCAGTTTTTGGTAACAGCTATTTTTATGGCTGTGCTTGCCATGTTCATGTCAATGATTTTCCGCCTTCAGCTTGGCTGGCCCGATCATAAATTTCCTTTCCTCGAAACAATTCTCGGCAAGTGGGGAAAAGGAGGGAAACTTGATCCTTCATTCTATCTTGGTCTTGTGACTATACACGGAACAATCATGGTGTTCTTTGTGCTTACCGGGGGGTTGTCAGGAACGTTCAGTAATCTTCTCATTCCATTTCAGGTTGGCGCGCGTGATATGGCTTCTGGGTTTCTCAATATGTTGTCATATTGGTTCTTCTTTGCAAGCTGCACGGTTATGTGCGCGTCCCTTGTTATTGAAACAGGTCCCGCGTCAGGCGGCTGGACAATTTATCCTCCTCTTAGTGCATTGCCACAAGCTATTGCAGGATCAGGATTAGGAATGACTTTGTGGTTAGTGAGTATGGTACTCTTTATCGGTTCTGCTCTTTTGGGTGGTATCAACTATGTGGTTACAGTTATTAATCTCCGAACAAAAGGAATGAGCATGACTCGTTTGCCGCTTACTATCTGGGCGTTCACAATCACAGCCATTCTCGGAATTCTTTCGTTCCCGGTTTTGTTTGCAGCTGCGTTGTTGTTGTTGTTCGACAGAAGCTTCGGAACAAGTTTTTATCTCTCGGATATTTTTATCAATGGCGCTCCGTTGCATTACTCAGGAGGAAGCCCGATTTTATTTCAACACTTATTCTGGTTCCTCGGTCACCCGGAGGTTTACATTGTGTTGTTGCCTGCCTTGGGATTGGCATCAGAAATTATTGCAACGCAATCGCGCAAACCAATCTTTGGTTACAAAGCGATGATTGGTTCCATGTTGGTGATTGCGTTCTTATCTTTCATCGTTTGGGGACACCACATGTTCATTACGGGAATGAATCCGTTCCTTGGTTCGGTATTCGTATTCACTACGCTGCTTGTCGCAATTCCATCTGCAGTAAAAGTTTTTAATTACCTCGCCACTCTTTGGAAAGCAAACATTGTTTTATCTCCAGCCATGCTTTTTGCAATGGGATTGGTTTCCTTCTTTATCTCCGGTGGATTAACAGGAATTATTCTTGGTGACTCAGCTCTTGACATCAACATCCATGATAATTATTTTGTGGTTGCTCACTTCCATATTGTAATGGGAAGTTCAGCCATCTTCGGAATGTTTGCGGGAGTGTATCACTGGTTTCCGCGAATGTTCGGGCGCATGATGAATAAGCGGCTTGGCTATCTTCACTTCTGGTTAACCATTCTTGGCGTGTACGGAACTTTCTTCCCGATGCACTTTGTAGGATTGGCTGGTGCTCCGCGCAGATATTATGCTTACACAGCTTACTCCGGTTTCGATGCAGCTATTAACATCAATTACCTCATCAGCACATTCGCTCTTATCGGTGGATTGGCTCAGTTGATTTTCGTGGTAAACTTTTTTTACAGTATGTATCGCGGGAAGAGGTCAACTCAAAATCCGTGGAAGAGTAATACCATTGAATGGACTGCACCTATTGATGGTATCCATGGTAACTGGCCAGGTGAAATTCCAACTGTGCACCGTTGGGCTTATGATTACAGCAAGCCGGGGCATGATGATGATTTTATTCCGCAAACAACTCCTTATTCTGAAACGAAGAATTCGAATTTGCCGGGAGAGGAATGAAATAGAAAATGGAAAAATTTGAAACTGATCCCACGGAATTTTATTTCGGGGGATTTTTGTTTTGAAGATGTCGCATTGTTATTCATTGCAATCATTCTGGAATTTATTTCTTTGAGTATTTCGAAAATAAATTACTTTTGCAACCCATTTTGAAAAATGGCCCGTTGGTCAATCGGTTAAGACGCTTCCCTTTCACGGAAGAATGAGGGGTTCGATTCCCCTACGGGCTACGTTCATTATTTGGTCAACAATTTTGTTGACCATTTTTTATTTTAGGTCTTTGCTCTAGTAACTAGATAAAAAACTTGCTCTGAGTTTTGTCAGCATGAATTATTAACTACTTGTTGATAAGACTTTTTAAAATAGCTGCCTGATTCTTAAAGCTCAAAATGTACATTTGCGCGGATTAACATTCACATGAGTTTTAAAGAGTGGAGAGAGTGGTACAAAGAATTGCCGTGGTCATTTAAGTGGTTCGTAATACTTATTCTTCTCAGACCAATAATTGATAATTTTTATAAGCTTAAGGAGGTAAGCCCATTATTTTCTCCTTTATATATTATAGGTATACTTACTCCTATACTGATTTTAGTTAGTATTTATTCTAAGAAACTAAATCGAAGACATAACTCGCCTATTGATAATGTTTTTTTCTGTTATGGTTTGCTGGTTGCAATTAACGCCTTAATACTTGATATTTATTTCCCAAGTATTTCTGTTATCGCCAATTCCATAAAGTGGATGACTCCGCCACTTTTATTTCTGTATTTGCGCCATGTTATTCGTTCAGAACGTGATTTGAATGGGGTGCTTACAGCTTTTCTTTATTCGGGTATTTATTTGCTGATTCAAATGTCGTATGAACTTATTTTCAGCTCAATTCAAAATGATCACGTCACGGAAGGAAGAGGTGGGGGTGAGCGGCTATTGGGGTTTTACAATGATATGATGAATTATGCTGTTTATGTAGTTGGAACGATGCTTATTGGTGGTTATTTTTTTCTGAAAGATGTATATTCAGGAAGAAAATCTAAGATCGGTAGCTTAAAGTTTCCATTAACATTAGTAATTGTTTTTGCTGGGCTTATAGCTATTAAACATGTGTCCACATGGGCGGTGTGCATTTCGCTGTTAGGGCTGATTATTTTATATAACTTCAGAAATTTAAGGGGATTTATTATCGTCATGTTTATTGTCTCTATCGGTGTGACATTTTTTGCTCAAACAATTTATGATAAGCAGATTAAGCCATTGATCAATAAAGAAGTGGATGTTGCACATGGTGATGCTTTAATAGAGGGGGGCTTAAACGGAAGAGTGGGGAGGTGGGAGAAGTATTTTGATATATGGATAGATGAAATTCCGCTTTATAGTAAACTGTTTGGTATTGCAAATACGGGAAACAGGAATTCGATTATGATGACTGGCGGGGGTATGCATAATGATTTTGTGAGAAACCTGTTTATGGTTGGAATAGTTGGTCTGCTTTTGTATTTTATTTTTTTAGTTATGGTTTTTTTCAGGTCGAGATATTTTAGAATTCCGGAAAAATTTTTGATTGTGGGAGCACTGTTAGCGCTTTCGCTCCATTCTATATCGACTCTTCCGTTAGCATATTCTTCCTATATTTATCTTTTACTTTCTGTTTTTAGTTTTTCCTCTTTGCCTTTAAATAAAGCGTATCCAAATTCATCAAAAGGAAATATTATAAGAAAAAAGAGTTCGTCTCTTTTTGTAGAGAAAGGGTTACATTATCCGGGCAGTTAGTAATAATTAATGAGAAGATCACCCTCATAAACAACAGGATCAAAAATGCGGAAGAGATAATTTTACCTAATTTTCTGGTGTTACTTCACCCGCTTCCACCCGTGCACATATCCTTTTACAAACGGCCTGTACATTTTATCATTGAAGTTAATAGAAGCTTCGCTCAGGTGCGCATCGGAGTTAGGGCTTACATAATCTTTTGCAAGATCCTTTGGTTTGCCGTTCGTTTCCTTCATGTGGTCGCGCCAGCCGATGGATTCGCCAAGGTTGAAAAGCCCGGGACTGATAGTGTGCTTCGCATAATATTTGTGCGCCACCAGCGTTTTGTAAAGCAGCAATGCTTTATCGGCCTCATCTTTTTCTAAAAAATATTTTGTTAGATAATTTATAAAAGCATCGGAACAATTGTCAATGGCAAAGTCTGCTAAGTGCGGATGCAGCAACCCGTAGGACGGAATTTTCTGCTCGCTGTAATAGTTGGTTGCCTCCTTGTATTTATACACAGCCGAAACATAATTCTGTTTGTCTTCCAGCGCATGTATATCCAACATCATGCTTTGATACATAAACGGTGGGTTGATGTACTCGAGATCTTTGTCAATGTTTTCTGCATCTAAGCTGCACTCGCGATAGTCGTTAAAATAATTCTGAGCGCGCGCATAAATGGCATGTGCACCCATAAAATCTTTTTGAGCTTCGGCAATCTTCCCTGTTTTGTGCCATTCATTATAATTGCTTTGCGCACTCAGGCATTCCTTGCTGAACACCGTTTCGCGCAGTACTCTTAATTTAGGCGACAAATCGCTGTCATTTTCAAGCTGGCGGTCGCGCGCAGTGTCAATGGCTTTCATGGCAATCTTCTTGGCCTCGCCCATGCGTCTGGCAGCCGAAGCCGCAAGCGCCTGCTGGATTATGTCTGTTATAACAGATCGTTCAGCGCGCAGTTTCAGTACAGATGCATCACCGTTGGCAGTAAGCTTATATTTTACCTGGTATTCAATTGCATCGTCAAACGCCTGCATTGCTTTATCGAAATGTTTATTCAGCAATTCTGTCTTGCCTGTTTGAACCATTAGGTTGTAACGTTTGATAAGAATGTTTTGCAGTAAACTATTAGCATCAGCACTTGAAGAAATAAATTCTGCATGCGCAAGTTGATATTGAATAGCATCTCGCACCTGCTTCTCTGCCTTGTCATATTGATTCAGGGAAAGAGAAGCCCGCGAAGCAGTAAGTATTCTTCCATATCCGCTCTGGTAGCATTTTAATTTCAGGTCTTTTACCTTATCACCTTTCAGCATGGGAACCAAAGCGAGATATTGTTCTGCCTCGCTCACTTTTGCAAGCGCATCAGTTTCTTTTCCTGTATGAAGCAACTCAGCAATTCGGTCAGTGAGGCGCTGCAATTTCTGGTCAACAATTGAAAGAGCAGCAGCAGCCGTTACCGCATCTGGTTTTTGTTTGAGAAGAATCGTCTTTGCCTTTTCTTCAGCATCCGTAATCTTGCCTGTAGCTTTATCAAATAAAGCAAGTTGAAGCAACGATTGAGAATAATCCGGATTGAGCGAAAGCGAAAGCGTAAAATATTTTTTTGCTTCTGATGTTTTACCTAATCTCACGTTCTTCATTCCGTTGTCGTAATACCGCTTCGGAAGTTCAGCAACAAGATGATCCATCTCTGTATGTTTTGACGCGCAGATTTCTTTCAGTTGTTTGAAGAGAGAAACCATACCGGCAGGATCATTCTTTTCTAACTCTAATGAAAATGAAAACGGAATTTCTTCCATCATATTCAAAAGTGAATCTGCCTTTGCAAGCTTTGTGCGCTGTTCAGGAATTTTTTCAATGTCTGTAGTAGTAATACTTTCCGACAGCGGAATCATCTTCACCAATTCCTTTGCGGTGGAATAATATTCATCAATCATCAACAGGCGCTTGTCTAATGTAGCCATTTGCTCATCAGTAAAAAGCAACTGCACATCTTTTACATCAGGTTGATAGTCGGCTTTTACTTTCCCTTTAATAGTTCCTGCTGTGAAAGAAATTTTTCCGTTCATAACTAATTGCGTTTGGTTGGTAAACGGAAAAGAAGAACTTGTTTTTTTATTCAGCACAAAAACATTGCATAAAATTTTTTCAGGCATCAATTCATTCTTTACATTCATACCGTGGTAAGTACTGTCACAGCAGATTTGTACATCACTAAACTCAATCTGTACACTTACCATATTGTCCTTTCTGAAAAGTTTTACCCATTCCTTTAGTGTGACGGTAACAATAGTTTTATCAGTTTTCTGTAGCGGATTCAATGCCGACAAAAAATGTTGGTAGAAATTACTTTCTGGTTTCGCAGTATCACTCAACTTGTATATAAAAGTGAGCAGTTTCGATTTCTGATAAAACGGCTTTTGCTGAGCTTCGCTGTCAGAAACAAATACAATAGAAAAGAGAAACAGGATAGCGAGTTTGGTTAGTAGACGAAGAACCATGCTATGCGAATTAAAGTACTCAATGATAAAAACCTTTTTGGGGTAAATACTGAATTCGTAGTGGAATTCCAACATCTCCCTAATTCAATCTTTGCGAATTCATTTTGCATTCCAAATCACGTTTACTTCAACGATCGAAAAGCAATGAAAGTTTTCAACTTTTCAGAAAATAATGAACAATGTCCATCCCTCTGAACAACTATTAACGAATAACCTCTTTCCCTATCTTTGCGCAATGCACAAACCTACATTTGACGAAATATATATGGAGCTTGCGACTAACCTGTCAAACAAAAGCCACTGTGTGAAAGCGAAGGTGGGTGCGGTACTTACGAAAGATACACGCATCGTTTCTCTCGGGTACAACGGACCTCCTGCCGGAACTCACAACTGCGATGAAGTGTGGCCCGACACCGGCTGCCCGCGCGACAGCAAAGGAAGTTGCTCGCTTGCGCTTCATGCCGAACAAAATGCTATTCTCTACGCATCAAAAAACAATGTGGTGATAGAAGGATGCACATTGTATGTAACACTTTCTCCATGCCTTGCCTGCGCCCGCGTGATTTACACACTCGGAATAAAAAAAGTTTTTTATCTGCACTCGTATGCTGACTACAAAAAACTTACAAGCGATGAAGGCGTTGACTTCCTGCGCAAATTCGGAGTAGAGGTTGAGCAATACAACATGGAAAAGGAACCAGTGAAATAATTTTTTATTGAAGATTGAAGTTTGAAAACCATTCTGCACTTTCAACGTTATATCTTCATCAACCAATTAACTTAATTACCTCAATTGACTAAGTTCCGCCTTTGGCTTCCCTTTATTTTCGCTGTGCTTCTTGCAGGAGGCATTTACATTGGAATGCAGTTGAATGAACCATTCAACAATAAGAAATCTTTTTTCTCTTTCCGCACCGGGCAGTTCAATAAGATCAATGATGTGGTGAACTACATCAGTCAGGAATATGTGGACACGGTGAACCAGAAAAAATTGGTGGAAAATACAATTGAAGGAATGTTGCATCAGCTCGATCCGCACTCTGCATATATTCCTGCTGAAGATCTACAGGCAATGAACGAGCCGCTCGAAGGAAACTTTGATGGCATTGGTGTTGAGTTTCATGTGCAGCAGGATACCATCATGGTAGTAACAGCAGTGAGTGGAGGACCTTCTGAACAACTCGGCATCCGCAGTGGCGACCGCATTGTGATGGTTGAAGGAAAAAATGTAGCAGGCATACATATCACCAACACGCAGGTAACGCAAATGCTTCGCGGACCGAGTGGCACAAAAGTAAAGGTGAGTATTTATAGAAGAGGAAGCCAGAAACTTGTTGAGTACACCATCACACGCGGAAAAATTCCTGTGTTCAGTGTGGACATTGGTTACATGCTTGATGATAAAACCGGTTACATCAAAGTTTCTCATTTTGCTGAACGCACTTATGAAGAATACATCAATGCATTTACAAAACTAAAAGAACAGGGATTGGTCAACCTTATTCTCGACCTGCGCGGAAACCCGGGAGGATATTTAAAGACAGCCATTCAAATTGCCGATGAATTTTTGCCTGATGGAAAATTGATTGTCTATACCAAAGGTCATGCACGTCCTAAAGAATCTTTCAATGCATCGCCCCGCGGATTTTTTGAAAAAGGAAAACTGATTGTCCTTATTGATGAAGGCAGCGCATCAGCAAGCGAAATTGTTACGGGTGCAGTTCAAGATTGGGATCGTGCAACGGTAATAGGAAGAAGATCATTCGGAAAAGGATTGGTGCAGGAGCAAAGTGATTTCCCTGACGGTTCTGCCATTCGCCTAACCATTGCACGATATTACACTCCAACAGGTCGCTGCATTCAGAAGTCGTACGAAGAAGGATACGATGAATATGAAAACGAATTAAGTCAGCGATACAAAAACGGAGAGCTCAATTCGACAGACAGCATTCACTTTTCCGATTCGCTGAAGTTTACAACCCCGGGAGGAAAAATTGTTTATGGCGGAGGCGGTATCATGCCCGATGTATTTGTTCCCCTGGATACGATTGGCATTTCACAATTCTACAACGAAGTGAATGGAAAAGGGCTCATCGTTCAATATGCGTATGATTACCTCGACATCAACCGGAAAAAAATTAATACACAGTACGCTGATTTTATTTCCTATAAAAATAATTTTCTGATCACTAATGAGGAGTACAAGAAATTTATTGATTACGCTGTAAAGAGTGGCGCGACAAAAAATGAAAAAGAAGAAAAATATTCTTCGGATCTCGTGCGTACACAACTCAAAGCGCTCATTGCGCGCCAAATCTGGAAGAACGATGGCTTCTATCCAATCATTCAGGATATTGACTACACATTAAAGAAAGCCAAAGAGTTAATGAAGACAGATCAGGTTGCAGAAGTTTCTTCTTCATCATCGCTTACGAAAAAACAAAACTGATTTTCGTTTTTCTTAGTACACTGTACTTGATACTTTGTACTTTTTTCTACATTCGCCTTCCCAAAAACTCAACTGATGAACAGAGGTCCCATATCTCAATTCATGGAGAAGCATTATCTCCATTTCAATGCAGCGGCCATGATGGATGCTGCAAAGGCATACGAAACCCACATAACAGAAGGCGGCAAGATGATGATCACACTTGCAGGAGCTATGAGCACAGCAGAACTCGGCATCTCACTTGCGGAAATGATTCGCCAGGATAAGGTACAGATTATTTCCTGCACAGGTGCAAACCTTGAAGAGGACTTGATGAATCTTGTTGCACACTCACACTACAAACGTGTACCGAATTACCGCGATCTCACTCCTCAAATGGAATGGGAACTTTTGGAAAATCATTTCAACCGGGTAACCGATACTTGTATTCCTGAGGAGGAAGCATTCCGCAGATTACAAAAATATATTCATGGGGTTTGGAAAGCAGCAGAGCAAAAAGGTGAGCGCTATTTTCCTCACGAGTACATGTACAAGATATTGCTGAGCGGAGAATTGAAACAGTATTATGAAATTGATCCTAAGAATTCATGGATGCTTGCGGCAGCAGAAAAAAATCTTCCCATCATCACTCCCGGCTGGGAAGACAGCACTATGGGAAACATTTTTGCTTCCTATGTAATCAAAAATGAATTGAAGGCATCCACGATGAAAAGCGGAATTGAATACATGGTATGGCTTGCTGATTGGTACCGGAAAAATTCTTCCGGCAAAGGAGTTGGCTTCTTTCAGGTTGGCGGAGGTATTGCGGGTGACTTTCCTATTTGTGTAGTACCAATGATGTATCAGGACCTCGAATGGCATGACGTTCCGTTCTGGAGTTACTTCTGCCAGATAAGCGATTCAACAACAAGTTACGGTTCATACAGCGGTGCCGTGCCGAACGAAAAGATTACCTGGGGAAAGCTTGGCATTGATACACCAAAGTTTATTGTAGAAAGCGATGCAAGCATTGTTGCTCCCTTGATGTTTGGATGGTTGCTTGGTTGGTAGTCCGTCCGCCTACCCTTCCCAAACGAAGGTAGAAAAAAAATGCATTGCGATAACATGAAAAATAAATCAATACTTTCGCAACCCGTTCTTTAAAAATAATTGATTGAATATGCCCGGATGGCGGAATTGGTAGACGCGCTGGTCTCAAACACCAGTGCCTTCACTGGCATGCCGGTTCGACTCCGGCTCCGGGTACAAATGGGACTTCATCCCATGAATTTTGAAAAAGCAGATTCCGAATTTTCTTACGTGCTGCAATCTTTTATGCGGCTGCGTTGCTACCGTTTTTGTTTTTCGCAATCATCTTGAATGGGCGGCTTACATGGTTTTTGCTGCTGCGCTTTTTGATTTGTTTGATGGCATGGCAGCACGAATGCTGAATGTATCTTCTCCAATCGGTAAAGAACTGGATTCACTTGCTGACATGATCAGCTTCGGATTTGTGCCGGCAGCCATTATGTTCAAGCTTTTACAGACGAGTAATATGGAACTGTTTTTCGGAAATGAAATGATCGTCCGTGTTATTCAATTTTTTCCTTTCATCATAGCCGTCTTCTCTGCATTGCGTCTTGCAAAATTTAACATTGACACAAGACAAAGTGATTCATTCATCGGTTTGCCGACTCCTGCAAATACATTGCTCATCGTTTCCTTACCGCTCATTCTTGCAAATGATGAATTCGGTTTAAGGAATATTATTCTGCATCCATATTTTATCCTTGCTGTTTGTGCGCTTCAATCTTTTCTACTCGTGTCGGAACTGGAGTTAATTGCACTCAAGTTTAAAAATTTTTCATGGAAAGAAAACAGTTACCAGTTCCTGCTCATCATCTCATCGGCTATTCTTCTGCTCATTTTTAAATTTACTGCGTTGCCTCTGATTATTTTCTTGTATGTACTTTTGTCGCTCGTTAAAAATTCTCTGAAGAAAACAAAACTATCATGAAATATACTGCCGAAATTGATGTAATGCCTCTCAAAGCCCTTCTCGATCCACAAGGCAAAGCAATAAGTATGGGATTAAAGAACATGGGACTTAGTCAGATTGAAAATGTAAGAATGGGAAAACACATTACCCTTGAAGTAGAAGCTGACACACAGGATGCAGCCAAAGAAAAAGTGGATACCGCCTGCAAAAAACTTTTGTGCAACCCTATTATTGAGGGGTACGTGTTTGATGTGAAAGAAAGTTAACTAAGTTAATTGGTTAATTGAGTTTACTAAAAGAAAAAGGCGGATGCTTTTCCAAATCAACTTAGTCAACATAATTGACTCAATCAACTATCTTCTCAGTTCAAAATTCTGTCCGAGGTAAACTCTGCGTACTGTTTCATCAGCGGCAAGTTCTTCTGCAGTTCCTGCTTTTAAAATTCTTCCTTCAAAAAGTAAATAGGCGCGATCAACGATCGTGAGAGTTTCGTGCACGTTATGATCAGTGATTAATACACCGATGTTACGGTCTTTAAGATGAGTCACGATGTTTTGAATATCTTCTACAGCAATCGGGTCCACACCGGCAAAGGGTTCATCAAGTAAAATAAATTTCGGATCAACGGCAAGTGCGCGCGCTATTTCTGTTCTGCGCCTTTCTCCGCCTGATAAAAGATCGCCACGATTTTTTCGAACACGATTCAATCCGAATTCTTCAAGAAGCGATTCCATTTTTTTCTTTCGATCGTTTGCATTCAACTTTGTCATTTCGAGAACGGCAAGGATATTATCCTCAACTGTGAGCTTTCGAAACACAGATGCTTCCTGCGCGAGATACCCGATGCCAAGCTGTGCGCGTTTGTACATTGGAAGCTTGGTGATGTCTTCTTTATCAAGAAAAATGGTTCCCTCATTCGGTTTTATCAAACCAACCGTCATGTAAAAAGAAGTGGTTTTGCCGGCACCATTCGGTCCGAGCAAACCTACAATTTCTCCCTGATGCACTTCAATGGAAACACGATCCACCACGGTGCGCTTTTTATATTTCTTGACGAGATTATTTGTTCTTAAAATCATGAGTTAAGTTTCACGCGAACCGCTGCAAGGTAACGGTATTCTCAGAAATTTACGTTCACGCTAATGCGGATAAGATCAGAAACTTTTTCTTTGCGAACAATATGGGTGAATCGCTTGATAAGATCAATGCGTCCGAATTTGAGAATGTTTTCAATTCCAACTCCTCCTTCCACATAAGGAGTTTCCAGAGAATTAAAGGCGGTGGGATTAACCATTATATCCCGATTCTCTTTGGAAACTCTTCCGACTAAAACTTTTGCCTGCGCCACTTCGCGCCATTTTAATTTTCGCAAAAGCGGAAAACGATCCAGGAAGATTCCTCCGAAGTGATGAACAACAGATGCAGAGGCAAATTGATCGCTCACAAATTCAAAATAATTCATCTGGTTAAACAATTCGCGGCTGTAGGTGTAGGTTTCATTCCCTTTATGCACCTCGAGAAGCGGATAAGGAATATGCCCCCATATTTTTCCCGCCTCCAGTTCATAAGATGTGAATCCGAAGTTTCCCCAGTAAAGACGATCCTGAATATTAAGGCGAAGCTTGTGATAAACAAGGTTGCTGCCAAGCACATTTTTCAATCCTGTTGTGTACACGAGTTCGGTGATGGGATAATGGCTACCAAAGGAAATGCGCGTTGACTTTCTGCCCACTGCACCCTTTCTTCCGGTTTCAACAAAACTTTCTTTGTAAGCATACCTGAGTGCAATTGAAATTTCTGAAGTGGAAATTGTATCTTTTATTGCAAGATGTGCTGCATCGGTGTAGTAGCTGAAGTCAAGAGAGCCGAGTGGTTTTATTTCGCGGTGAAAAAATGCTGCGTTCACGGTAAGCCCTTTCAGCAAATCGCTTTCCACGAAAAATTTTTCCTGTTCAATTGCATCGAAACGTGTGCCTTTGAAACGGCTGAGAACGGTAACCAATAAATTGTCTGATTCGAAAGAGCTGATTTCTTTTCCGAGTTGCTCCACATCTTTTTTGTAAGACGCTCCGAAGGAAGTGGCTCTCTTATCATCAAAGAAATATTCAAAACCCCCACTATATTTGAATGTGCTATCTAAAAATCCATACGCAACGTATCCTTTATACTGAATGGCTTTGCTGAATTTTGTATTGGTTCGCCCGCCCAGCTTCACCCGGCTTCCTTCCAGCGAATTGTAATTGTAGAGCGAAAACAACTGACCGATGTCAATCGGTCCTGCTACGTAATAGCCGTTGGAAAGAAAAGTAATTACATCAACGTAGGTTTTAAACACCGGAATTGTTTTGAGCGTGTCCACCATGGCGTAAATTTTCTTTTCGGTTAAGGAAAGCGAATCGTGGCGCGCATGCTGCCAGAACGCTTCATCTTTTTTGCTTGCCCCCTCCAGCACGGTTACGGCTTCGCCATCTTTAAAAAAATCAGGCGGCTTTGGCTTATCAAGAATAAAATCTTTGTAGGTGTTTGTTTTGCGCGCAATGAAACCCATCGTTTCTATATTCTTTTGTTCAGTAGGCGCAATGTTCATTACAAGAATTTCCTTGCTGAGCATCCATTGCCTGCGATCTACAAAATCATACTCATCAACCAGGGCGAGGTCTTCAATGAAATTGATGTTGGCATCATCAGCAATGCGCATGGATATTTTTTTTACTGCAAACGTGGTGTCGTGTATCCACATCTCTCCGGTGAAGGTGAGTTCTTGTTTTCTGCGCGGCTTGAATTTTAGCTTGTAGCACCAAGTGTTTCCAATGTAGGCACTGTCGAGCAAATAGTATTTGTAATAAATAGCGCCCACATCACTCAGCGGACTTACAAATCCTTTCGAGAAAAGATAAACGTAATTATTGTACACGTTTATGTGCTGATAGAAATCTCCGAGGTATTGACTGATGGTGTTGTTTTCAATTCCGGAAATCTTCGCTGCCTTCACTACTTCTTTGTTGTTCTTCGGATCTTTTGTAAAATAAATATCGCTCAACGTTTCTGAAAGAAACACGGGCAGAAACGGTTTCTTATTTGTAGCGGTGCTGTCCACATTATCAAAAATAAAACGGAAGGGTTTGAACAGCCGTTTCTTTTTAAATTTTTCTGTGATGTTGTTAATGTCGAATTCAATTTTGTTGTACGATTCATATTGATATGCACTCACCGATGTGCGGTCGTTCTTATCTTTATTCTCCCGCACCTGGCGCATAATAATGTCTGCCGGATTTTCTCCTGCCTTCACGCTCACCTCGGGCAGATCGAATTTGTTTACGCGCATGGCGAAGTTGATGGTTTGTACTTTGCCATACTGCACAGCAAGCGTAACGGGAATGTATCCCACAAAAGTGGCGCTGATGCTGTCCACTTTTTGCTGGGCGATTATCTGGTAGTTGCCGTTCATGTCGCTGTTGGTGCCGGTGGTGCTACCTTTGAACACGATGCTTGCAAAAGGAATTACTTCATTGGTGAGCGGATCGTAAACCCTGCCCGATACTTTTGTTTCCTGCGCAGTGGCAGCAAAAAAACTGAACAGAAAAAAGAACAGCAGCAGAACTTTCGCTTTGCGAAGAGCAGTAAAACTAAAAAACATACGGGCTTGAAGAAGCGGTGCGATAATGACTGCAAAGAAAATAAAAAAAGAGGGGCGCAGCGGTGTGGGAGTTGATATTTCTGAAAACAAAAAGAGAAGTTGGCAACTCCTTTTGAGCCGTTCGCCAAATAAGTGAAAATAAATATTGCGAATGTGAAAAAGAGTAGTACTATTACATACTCAACCACCAAAACCTCTTGGGATAACTTTACACCCATATCTTTTTACCTCCCGCTCTCTCCACAAAAGTCTGCCGCTACTCTTTTGTGTTTTTCTCTCTCAGTTTTCTTTTGCACAAAACCTTGTGCCGAATCCGAGTTTTGAAATTTACGATACTTGCCCTACTAACGCTGGGCAAATTTATAGAGCCGCAGGATGGAGTAATTACGGTTATGATGTTGATTATTGTAATCCGTGTGCAAGCCCAACTACATGGGGTGTACCACAAAATGTTGAAGGGTATCAAGTAGCAGAAGACGGCAATGCTTATTGTGACATACAAGTATACCAAGCAGGTATCATTCCAAATGGAAGCGAGTTTTTAGGCAGACAACTTTCGCAACCACTTGTAATAGGACAACGATATTATTGTTCATTTTATGTTTCATTTGTAGACAGTGGTCAGTATGTTTCAGTTAATAAAATTGGGTTGAAGTTTTCAACTGTGCCTTTCGGATGCGCCTTTTGTTACGTTGCATATACCAACCTTCCGCCTGTTACGAATAGTGCAGCTATTTATACTAACAATATTATTACAGACCATATTAATTGGACACAAATATCAGGTTTGTTTGTTGCAGATTCTGCTTACGATTATGTGATGCTTGGTAATTTTTTTGATGCAGCACATACTGATACAACAAATCCATATAATAGTAGTGCTTCCGATTATTACTTCGACAATGTTTATGTAGGAATAGATTCTACAATCTCCGAAGGTTTAGAAAGTACAAATACGAGTTCAGACAAGATTAATATTTATCCGAACCCTGCGAATGAATCTTTAACGATAAGTTCGCCAATGGAAATAATTGAAAATGTTGAACTCTTTTCTATTGATGGTAAATTAATATATTCAGAATCTTTAGGAAGGACAAATATTTTTAGTATGTCAGTTGTAAACTTCAATCAAGGAATTTATTTTATTAAAATTTTATCAACTAATAATTACACAGTAAAAAAAGTTCAAATATTTCAGTGCTGTCGGGTCTTCGAGTGATGGCTTAAGCGCGGAGAGACCTGACACTTGCATAACCTGAAGTGGCAGGTGAGCAGCGTACAAAGCCAACGCACAACACCTGCCGGCACGGTAATAAAGGGCAAGCAGAAAATCCTATTGCCTTTACCGAGCTAGCTAAATGACAGCTCTAATTTGATTTTGCAAAAGAACATAAAATATTATTCATTGATCTTTTTAACATACATTCTTCGGATAACTTCCATTTCTATCTTAAGGTAAAAAGTATAAATGTATGCATTAGGAAAAATCTTGGCAGATAGCCAAAAGCTATAATTTTAAAAATGTTGTGGTGGCTACTCCTTCAGATGAGATAAATTTTAATAAAAATATTCCTGAACGAATATCTGGGAGGACAATGTTCTGACAGTTACTCCATCTCGGAAGCGAATAGCTTTTAATTTTTTTTCCTTCAACATTATAAATTGAAATTTCTCCGAAGTCTGTAATAGTTTTATAAGAACATGAAAGAAAATTGCTGTTAAGGGGATTCGGAAATATTCGAACAGATAATAAATTCACGTTGTCGGCTGTCATTGTTGGCAAACTATCGCAATTAGTTCCACCCTTAGCTCCTAAAAAATAATTAGGGTAGTTGGGAATTGTTAAAGCATTATATGTTGGTAAATGAATGCAGTGTTGACACACATCACAATTTACTCCTAGGCTATCAGGATTATTTATTACGTGCAGATAATCAGTGCCATTTCCGGTGTTAATATAGATTTTACCATCAGAAGCAAGCTGAGCCAAGTAAAAAGTTGTATAGAACGGAGGATTAGGAGATGCAAAAGAATCGTTGATTGCAACTACAAGTTGGGTCGAACTGATGTTGGCCGAAGTTAAATCATACTGATAGATATAAACAGTAGAACTTACATATAAAACCTGAGAGTTTGGGGAAAAGGCAACGCCTGCAGAAATTGCGCTATCATTAATTGTGACATGAGTGCAATTGGAAAAATCACCACTACAGCGATCAAAATCCATTATGTCTAAATCATTGTCTGCATGATAAGATACGAATTTTTCTCCATCAGGTGAAAAAACAGTTTGACCTGCTCCATAGTAAGACATTATTTTACCTATGTCTTGGATATACGGAGCACTGATGCCGTTGGGTGTAATTAGATATTTAAAGTATCGATTTGAATTATATTGATGACATACAATCCACCAATCTCGTCCATTAGCATGTTTACAAGAAGTAATCCCTCCCGCAACTAGGGTGTCAGTTAATATAATATTATTCTTACTCACTACGCCTCCTAATCCTCCGTTAAGTGAAATATCAACAATAGTATAGTATAAATAGTAACAAAGATAGCCGTTACCATCTATAGTCGAATGAAACAGATAATATCTGTTGGAATCAGAAGGGAACGGAATTATCAAGTCCGCTTGTGCAATTCCAAGACCATGAGTTGCATAAGAATTTGTATAACTACTAGGATTAAGCCCAGTTCCGTTCGAAAGCGTATCATTCAAGGCATTGGAAATATAAACACCATTGGTGTAGAACAAAATATTACCATTGTTATCCGAGATATCTGCATTTGTAGTGGAAAAATTCATTGGGCGAGGTGTGTAGTTAATGTTCGCTGAACCAGAAATAAAATTAATGGTGGTTCCACCATAGGGAACTCCTGCCCAACTATCATAACCCAATAACCAAAAATTATTTAACCCTTGACTTTCAGCTCTGACCAAAATAACAAAAGTAAAAAATACCAAGCAGATAATTTTCACCCTCCAAAAATAAGAATTTTCATGCATCTCACAAATTCTTTAAGCCCACTTCCTGACAGCTCGCGAAGCCGCTGTCAGGTGTTAAGTGAATGAGATGTTGAAACAGAATTAAGAATTAACACACCCGGTAAAAGGGATGCCCAGCCGGCATCCCTTTTTTAGTTTTTTATGGTACACCTGACAGGAAGCTACGCTAACCTGTCAGGAGGTGGGTTCATAACTGATGATGTAAATAAAGCGCAGATTATTTTTTATGATAACAGTGGAACGGTTTTAAAAACGGTTGACATAAATGATAAGGGTGCAGGACAAATAAATGTTTATGCGCCTGATCTTAGCAGTGGTGTTTACAGCTATTCGCTTATTGCAGATGGCAAATTGATCGAAACCAAAAAGATGGTGAAACAGAATTGAGTAAAGAGCAATGCTAGAAAACTAAAAAAGGGATGCCCAACCGGCATCCCTTTTTTCATTTCCGGCTGTTACATATATAATAAAGTGTAGCGGGCTTTCTAAAATAGGAAGATGCAAGCCCAAATCGGCTTCAAGTTATGCCGTGCCGCGTTCACGTCACGCCAAGTCGTGTTCATGTCATGACGTGCCGCGTTCACGTCACGCCAAGTCGCGTTCATGTCATGCCGTGCCGCGTTCACGTCACGTCAAGTCGCGTTCATGTCATGACGTGCCGCGTTCACGTCACGTCAAGTCGCGTTCATGTCATGACGTGCCGCGTTC
>JBBRND010000020.1:0-88704 GCA_038230515.1 Bacteroidia bacterium
ATAGCCACCAATTTTTCCGCTGAAATTTGTCAGCCATTTCAGGCGATCACTATCGCCATGAGGTAAATAAGGTTTACGCATTTGATTTGGATTTAAAGATTAATGAATTTATTAAAGAATAGATAGAATCGTTATTTCTGAACTGAAAAATGAATTTTCGAATCATTCGGGCATCTTTTCCAGTCGTCCGCAAATCTTTGCGGGTGCTCCGGACATCTTTGCCGTTCATTCGGACATCTTTGCTGATGATCTGGAAATATCTTCCAGATATGGGCAAATCTTTGCGAGTCATTTGGAAATCTTTTCCGGTGATCGGAAAATCTTTGCGGGTCATTTGGAAATCTTCTCCGGTCATCGGAAAATCTTTTGCACTCATCCGGACATCTTTTCCGTTTACCTGAAAATCTTTTGCACTCATCCGGTCACCTGATAAACTGTTGCTGAGAACTGGAAACATATTGCAGTGCGTTGTAAAAATGATGCACGAATATGTGTTGATGGAGGCGCGGTTTGCAACCTACATGTTGTAAAAGGATGTTCTGATGTTGTGAAATGCGTTTTACGCGTGTGAAATTCTTTCCTGCCTTTTTTATCATCCTGTGTTGCAAGCCCGATAAACAGAAGCCAATGCTTGCAGCCCTGTGCATTTTCGCGCGCAACACTCAACAACTTTCCGTTCGTCATTTTTAAATTGCCGCCACCTCCATACAAGTAATCAACAACGTGCTCCCTGTTTACAAGAGACGACCGGTGCCACTGGCAAAAATTAATTGGAGTCAGGTCAATGGCAAGTTCACCAATTGTTTTGTTAATCTGTTCAGGCACCGGTGCTCCGGAAAGAAAAATTTTACACCGCCTGTTGTCCGCTTCAAAAAAAATAATTTCGTCAACAAAATAGGCCTTTATCTCACCCAGGGTGGGAAGAAAAATACGATGCCGTTTGAAATAACATTTTCCGGGACAGGAATGAAGTTCCATAAAAACAGAAGGTTGGTTTTTTAAAATAGAGCAAACATTTTTTTAAATTTTATTTTGCCAATCTGTAATTGACTATGCAAGAGTGTAGAAAAAAAATCCGTTGCTTAACTTTTTTGTAAAAGAATTGAAAACGCAGATGAAGGAGAGAAAAAGTGGGGTGAAAAAATTCGGGAGTGAAAATATTTTATAGGTTTGCAAAGTAACGGCTCCTAGAAATTAAACCTGTCAGCACTTTCATTCATTCAATTTTTAAATTTCAGAAAAAAAAATAGAGACAAGTTATGCAATCAGTTCGAAAGCTAAGTGGAGGGTTGCGCCCCGGCAAACCCAGGCCTGTAGTTAAATATACTGTCGACAGAAAATTAGTAAAAACATATCCCAGCGTTAAAATGGTAATGAAAGAGTTGCCTCATGAAGTTGAGGGCAACGTAATAAAAGGGCTGCGCGATGGATTTGTTTCAGGTGAGGTTACCTATCAATACGAACACATTTTTCTTTTTGAATCAAAATTTCATGAGTAGGTTTTTTTTAATGGCATACTGAAAAAGGAAGGGGCGAAGAAAATGAAACGTATTTGCATTTTGTAAAAAGAAAGACCAAAAAAAATTAAATGAAAAAAAAATACTTATTCTTAATTGCATCTCTGTTTTTAGTGTCGCCAGTGCTTTCGCAAAACTGTAGTGTTCTCTGCAATTCAAATTTCGACAGCGTACAAGTTACGTTTGGCTCTAATAACTTTGTTGACAGCACACAGTTTCCATGTTGGAGAACCACCGCTGCAGACGGATTAATAGAAGTGTGGCCTAGTGGATTTTTCGGTGTGCAGGGATATTCAGGTATCCAGTTTATTGAATTGAATGCAAACTTTGTTTCAACGGTGTATCAGAATATAACTGCCTCTCCCGGAACAGTTCTTTCAATCGGCTTTGCACATCGAGGCAGATGGGGAGTTGATACAATGAGTGTTGCCGCAGGGCCTGTTGGCGGACCTTACACCACACTTGGATATTTTGCTGACGACAGTTCTGCATGGGGTGTGTATTCCGTAAATTACACTGTACCAAACATGGGAGCAAATTATTCCATCCGTTTTAATTCTGTTTATGCAGTGGGAAATAATCCCGCTCTCGGAAATTTTTTAGATTCTGTTGCTATCTGTGCTACCGAACCGAATACCTGCAACCTTCTGTGCAACGAGAACTTCGATAGTCTGCAGGTAGCATTTGGAGCGGATGCTTTTGTTGACAGTTCCCAATTTCCCTGCTGGAGAACTACTTCTCCTGATGGCTTAATAGAAGTGTGGCCTGACGGATTTTTCGGAGTGCATTCTTATTCAGGCAGCCAGTTTATTGAACTGAATGCTTATTATGTCTCAACCGTGTATCAAAATATAATTGCAACTCCGGGAACAACCATTCCTATCAGTTTTGCACATCGAGGCAGATGGGGAGTTGATACAATGAGTGTTTCAGCAGGACCTGTTGGCGGGCCTTACATCACTTTAGGTTTTTTTGCTGACGACAGTTCTGCATGGGGATACCATACAGTAAATTATATTGTACCCAATCTTGGTGTTGATTATTCTATTCGCTTCAATTCAATTTATGCTACGGGCAATAACCCAGCTCTCGGAAATTTTTTAGATGCTGTTTCTACCTGCTCACCCACTGATGAAATCAGCAAAATTCACTCTGATGATGCAGAATTTTTTTTTCCTAATCCATTTGAAAATAAATTAAATATTAAGTGCAATGAAGATAAACCAACGCAACTGATTTTATATGATGTTACTTCAAGAATAATTTGCAACTTGTCTTTTACAAAAACTGCAATCTTAGACACTGAAAAACTTGCAAAAGGAATTTACCTTTATGAAGTGAGAAATAAAGATGGAGTGATAAGGAAAGGAAAGGCAATTAAAGATTGATTCTGCTCAAAGAAGATATGGAAAATGAAATTATACAGGTATCGGGTTATTCGTCTCTATAATCTTTGAACAATAATTCTGAGAAACATTATGAAACCAGTCTTCAAGCAAAAAGCTGCAAAGCTATCTTCAAAGAGAAAGCCAATCGTAAAATTTAATTCAGATAGGAAGGTTATTAAAACGTATGCAAGTTTGCAAATGCTGATGAAGGAAATCTTAAATGCAAAAGAGGGATTTGTTATGAAGCGGTTACGTGAAGGGTATGTAAACGGTGAATTCACGTATCAATATAAAGAAGTTTTTATTTTCGAATCAAAGTTTGACTAAAAAGACAAACTTGCAGCAATTCAAGAAATCAATTGTTCAACCAACCAATTCTAGAAATTCATAAATCTAAAAATGACAAAACAACTATTTGTAAAAATGGTGCTTGATGCCTGGCACTCAAAAGTAAAAGATGCAGATAATCTTTTTGATAAACTCACCGATGAGCAACTTCAAAAAGAAGTTGCTCCTAACCGGAACAGAGGAATTTATTTGTTGGGACATCTCACAGCAGTAAACGACAGAATGTTAACCCTGCTTAATTTGGGAGAGCAATTGTATCCGCAATTGGCAGATGCTTTTATTACAAATGCTGACAAGGCAAAAGATCTCCCGGTATCTGCTTCTAAGTTGAGGCAACAATGGGCAACCATTAATTCTACACTTGCAAATCATTTCAGTAATATCTCAGAAGATGAATGGTTTCAGAAACACACATCTGTTTCTGAAGAGGATTTCCTAAGGGAACCGCATCGCAATAAGCTGAATATTATGATGAGCCGAACCAATCACCTGGCTTATCATACAGGTCAACTCGCACTTTTAGAAAATAAATAATTATGTTAAAGAAAGGAGAACACATTTCAGGAGTTCCTGATGAACTAAAGGTGCTGCTGGACAAAGACAAAGATTCAAAAGCATTCTTTGAAACGCTTGCTAAATCAGACAAGCAAGCTTACTCTGATTGGGTAGGTAGTGCAAAGCAAGAAGCAACCAGGTATGCAAGAGTAGGCAAAGCCTTTATCATGCTTCAGAAAAAGCAAAAAACTTTGAAAACATAGAATGCTAATCGTTATATTTTAAAACTCGATTCATTTTTTTCCCATTTACTGATCTTGGTTTATAAAATTCATGACAGCAACAATTGAAAAATCTACATTTAATTTTTTGAATGAGCTTTCAAAAAATAACGACCGCGACTGGTTCAACAAAAACAAGCTATGTTACCTGGCGGCTCATGAAAATATAATCGAATTTACAGATGCACTTCTCGTGGAAATGCGCAAGCACGACATCATTGAAACTTCTTCTGGCAAGGATTCATTAATGCGAATTTACCGGGATACCCGCTTCTCAAAAGATAAAACTCCATACAAAATTTTTTTTGGTGGTGGCTTTCGAAGGGCAACCAAAAAGCTTAGAGGTGGATATTATTTCCAGATAGGTCCCGGGAAATCCCTCGCAGCAGGTGGATTCTTTTCTCCCAACCCGAAAGATTTGCTGCGAATAAGAAAGGATATTGATTCCAATTTCAAAGCTTGGAAAAAAATGCTGGCTCATAAAACTCTTGTGAAAACATTTAATGGATTACAGGGTGAAAGAGTTGCGACATCTCCAAAGGGATTTTCAAAGGAAAATCCTGCAATTGAATTATTAAGGAACAAACAATTTTATTTTGAAAGAACGTTTACTGATAAAGAAGTTCTCAAAAATAGTTTTCTTAAAGAAATTAATCAAACGTTCAAAAACCTGCGGACTTATTTTGACCATATGAGTGATGTGCTAACTACAGATACGAATGGGGTTTCGATAATTTAGCAGATTCTGATGCAAAAAAGATTAGACAAATTTGAGTTAGCCAGTTTAAATTCTGGAATTATGGTGTCATTGGCTTTCGAAAAGAAGTAAATAGTAAAGTTGCTTTGAATCAATGATCAAGATAAAGAGAACAGACTCTGCAGATAAACATTTTCAGGAACTCGTAAAAGAGTTAGACCGTGATTTAGCAATTCGTGACGGAGATGAAACTTTATTTTATGCACAGTCCAACAAAATTGCTGCGCTCAAACATGTTGTCGTGGCTTTTGAAGAGGAAGCAGCCGTTGGTTGCGCTGCGATAAAGGAATATTCAGTTGACACTATAGAGGTAAAACGAATGTATGTTCCTGAAACAAAACGAGGCAGAGGAATTGCAACAATTATTTTGTCAGAGTTGGAGAAGTGGGCAAAAGAATTGTCATTTGCTAAATGTATTTTGGAAACAGGGAAAAAACAACCCGAAGCAATTGCGTTGTATAAGAAAAACGGTTACAAGCTAATTCCGAATTACGGACAGTATGAAAATGTATCTAACAGCGTTTGCCTTGAGAAGAAAATAAGTTGAATCTGGTAGAGCAAAAAATGAATTACAAAGAAGTCCGGTTATTTTCTTTATTTCTTCTTACTGTTTTTAGTTTTTCAAAATCTTTTTCACAAGATACACTTCTTTATCCTTCTCTTGCTCCCGGTAAATGCGCTCCGATCATAAAAGGAAAAGGAGAAACCGGAAAACCTTTCTCTCTTTCAAAGCTGAAATCGAGATACACCCTGCTTTATTTTTACGAAGTGCATTGTCATCTCTGCGAAGTTGTTACACCGCAGTTAAAGAAACTTTACGGCAGTTATTATAAACTGGGAATGGAAGTGGTGGCTGTTCCCGTTGAATCAAACAAAGAAGAGTGGCTTGGCTATATTAAGGAGCAATCATTGAACTGGAAAAACGTTTTTCTAAGCAGAGAGAACCTGAATCAGTTGAGAACGGACTACAAACTTACTGTAAGTCCCACCATTTATCTTCTCGACAAAAACAAAATTCTTCTTGCGCAGAGAATGTGGAGAGCCGAACAGGTAGAGGAGGAGTTAAACAAGCGAATCAGGTAGTTATGGGTTTTTGTCTTTGAGGAATTTCCGGCATCTCCCGTCTCATCTTTTCATTTTTCATTCACCAATCATCTTAAAAAAAACATTCGTTTTGCAGGCACGATTCTTTAGCTAAATTTGCCACCCCATAAAAAAAAACCAAACCAATATGTTCCGGAAATTATTTTTTACAATCTTCATTTTTACCGCTGCAGCAGCGGCTGTTACAGCTCAATCAATCATCACCATTGCAGGTGAAGATGTTACCAAAGCGGAGTTTGAGCGCGTTTACAAGAAGAACAACACAAAAGAAACTTCTTATGACAGGAAAGCGGTTACTGATTATCTGACTCTTTATGTCAACTACAAACTGAAAGTGCGTGAGGCGCTTGAAGTTGGTATGGACACTGCAAAAGCATTCACTGACGAACTTGCAGGATACCGCAAGCAGTTGGCGCAACCTTACCTTATTGATAAAGACGTAACTGATAATCTTTTGAAAGAGGCATATAACAGGATGAAAACGGACGTACGCGCCAGTCACATTCTTGTAAAGCTGGCTCCTGATGCACTTCCGAAAGATACAATTGAAGCTTACAACAAGATTACAAAGATTCGAGAGGAGATTCTGAAAGGTGGCGATTTTGCAGCCACTGCAAAAACAAAATCAGATGATCCTTCTGCTAAAGAAAATGGTGGCGACCTTGGCTACTTCACTGCGCTACAAATGGTTTACCCTTTTGAGACAGCGGCTTTCAGCACAAAGACAGGCGAAGTATCGCAACCGATTCGCACACGTTTCGGGTATCATATTATTAAAGTAACTGATTCTCGTTCTGCGCAAGGAGAAGTAAAGTGCGCTCACATTATGGCAAAGTTTGCAGCGGGCGGTAAGGCAGAAGATTCTTTGAAGGCAGTTACAAAGATCAATGAGATTGCAGGTAAACTTAAGGCAGGAGAAAATTTTGAAGACCTCGCCAAACAATTTTCTGAAGATCAAGGTTCGGCTAAAACGGGTGGTGCGCTTCCTCAGTTCGGAACTGGACGCATGGTGCCTGAGTTTGAGAAGGCAGCTTTTTCGTTGAAAAATGTTGGTGATGTAAGTGAGCCAATCCGTACTTCTTACGGCTGGCACATCATAAAACTTCTGGAGAAAAAACCTTTGGGAACGTATGATGAACTTCAGGCGGATTTGAAAAACAGAGTTGGAAAAGATTCACGATCTGAACTCAGCAAGACTTCCATGATTAATAAGATCAAAGCGAAAAACAACTTCAAGGAAATGCCAAAGGCAAAGGATGAATTCATGAAGATAATAGACACCACACTTACTTCAGGGAAATGGTCGGCTGATAAAGCCGCCAATATGAAAGGTGTAATGTTCACACTCGGATCAAATTCTTACACTCAGCAGGACTTCGCAAAGTATGTTGCAGATCATGAAACCAAGCGCGGTACAGGAACTCCGCAAGTTGTGGCTGGCAATATGTACACCGAGTGGGTGAATGAAAGCGCACTTGCTTTGGAAGAAAAAATGCTGGATGTTAATTATCCTGAATTCAAATCGCTGATGCAGGAATACCGCGATGGTATTTTATTGTTTGAACTCACTGATAAGAAAGTGTGGAGCAAAGCAGTGAAAGACACTACGGGCTTGAAAGAATACTACGACAAGAATAAAAAGAATTACATGTGGGCGGATCGTTTGGAAGCAACCATTTATACATGCGCAAATGCAGATATAGCAAAGGATGTACACAAACTGATGAAGACCATTGATGACAACGATACCTTGATGGCTCGAGTGAACAAAAGCAGCCAGTTGAATTTACAGGTTAAACAAAGCAAGTTTCTGAAAGGCGACAACGACATCATTGATTCCATTGCGTGGACAGTTGGTATGACGAAAGATTTTAAGCATTCAAATTCTATAGTGTTTGTTGATGTGAAACAAAAAATTGCTGCTCAACCGAAATCACTTGAAGAAGCAAAGGGGCTTGTTACTGCCGATTACCAAAGCTATCTTGAGAAAGAATGGATTGATGCACTGCGCGCAAAATATCCTGTAGTCATTCATCAGGAAGTAGTGGACTCTATTATTAAGTAGGTAACTCCTCATTCAGAAAAAATAAGAACTTAGTGGCGTTCATTCTTTGAGTGAACGCCATTTCTTTTATACAATGAGTAAAAAGTTTTTAATCATTCTTCTTTTTCTTCCGAACATTTTCTATTCATGCAAATATTTTAAGAAGAGTGATGAGAAGCCGAAAGATGCAGTGGCACGGGTGTTTGACAAGTATCTTTCCGCTGATGAACTTGCGGGAGTTGTTCCGGCTAACGCATCAAGACAGGATAGCGCAACAATCATCAAGAATTACGTTGACAATTGGATTCATCAACAAGTTGTTCTGCACAAAGCGGAGAGTAATCTTGATGAACAGAAAAAAGATGTGGACAAGCAGTTGGAAGAATACCGAAATTCACTCTTGCGATATGCTTACGAAAAGGCATTGATTGAGCAGAAACTTGATACCAATGTTTCTGACAAGGAGATTGAAGATTTTTACAATGCCAATCCCGGCAATTTTGAATTGAAGAGCAACATTCTGAAAGTAATTTATCTCCGGCTGAATAAAAAATCTCCGAAACTTCAGAAGGCGCGCGATTGGTATGCTTCAGACAATCCGAAAGAAAGAGAACTACTGAAGGATTATTGCCATCAATACGCCCTTAATTTTTTTCTTGATGATGATACATGGTTGCTCTTTGATGATTTGCTTAAAGAGATTCCCATCAAGACTTACGATCAGGAACAGTTTCTACAGAACAACCGCAACATAGAAATTGAGGATTCAACAACGATTTATTTCGTCAGCATAAAAGGTTTTAAAATCAAAAATAGTTTGTCGCCACTTAGCTTTGAGAAGAACAACATCCGAAACATGATTATCAACCAGCGTAAGTTGAAGTTGATTGAAGAGATGGAGCAGCAGGCGTATGAGGATGCCAGGCGGGGGAATGATTTTGAGGTTTATCAGTCAGCCGTGAATAAAAAAATGCCCTCAAATTAAATGCATCCTGTTTTGTTGTTACGAACTAAAAAAAGCGTTGCGTTGAAAATTATTTTACATACGCTCTACTCTGCAAGTTTTCGATACTTTACCAGTTGGGTTGCGAAGCACAAGGCAGGTGTTTAGCTGTAAACCAGTTTACTTCTTTGCTAAACCAGAATACTTCCGAAGTAAACCGGATGACCTATTCAGGTAAACCGGTTTACTAAGTTTCTAAACCTCATTACTTAGTTGCTAAACTAATTAACCTCTGAAGTAAACCAGTTTTCTTATTTACTAAACCGGTTAACTTATACAGGTAAACCGGATTACTAAGTTGCTAAACTAATTAACCTCTGAAGTAAATCAGTTTACTTCTTTGCTAAACCAGTTTACTTGTGCAGGTAAACTGGTTTACTTCACTTCATTGTTTTTGAAGTGAAAAGGGGGTTTTCAGTAAAAACTTTTAAGATTGAAAGAGTTCGCTGTGGATGAAATTTTTTATTGCAACGAACTGCACGAAGAAGATGTAGGAGAAACTTTTTTTTACATTTACGGTTTTTCAGGATCGAAGTTCTGAAGACACATGAATGTTTCAGTAACTCATGGACATATGATAAAATACGTTGCATTTCTTGACATACTTGGTTTTAAGGACATGGTTCTAAACAACGAGCATGAAAAACTAGTACCGGCATTTGAAAGGTTATTTGCAAAGAGTGTTAATGACGGAGTTTCTCTTTTCTCTCATTCACCAGGAAAATATTATCCAATTAACTGCTTAGTTGTTTCCGGTAGCATTTTTTTGTGGACTGAACATGACAACCCATCTCAATTTTTTTTGTTAGTTGCATCTGTAAGATCAATTATTGGAGGGTGCATGTCGTGGGGATTTCCATTAAGAGGCGCAATCTCTCATGGAGACCTTTCCTTTTCACATACTCGTCTGCATGAAAAGAAAGATCTTTTCGCGCAAACACTTATCGGGAAAGCTATTGTCAATGCTTACCAGGACGAGAAAAAACAAGAATGGGCTGGATGTATTATTACCAAGCCAACTGTGCAATATGTCGAAGAGAAACATAATACTAGCGGAGATATCAAAACGTTAAGCAATCGCCTCCCGCAACGTTATCTTTTTAAGTATAAGGTTCCAATGAAAGAGGGGGAAATTGAAGATAGGTATGTTGTGAATTGGATTCCGAATTTTACTGGTACACTAGATTCGCAAACCATAAGGGCACGCTTTGCGATGCATAAAAAAAATGTAAAAAATTGGAGTGTAGAACGTAAAATTGTAAACACTCTAAATTTTATTGAAATCGCAAAAACAAAAACTAAGACGGTAAATGGAAACTAGATTTGTATTCCTCTTGCTCTTAATTTTGAATGGATGCTCAAAGCCAATCTATCAGGTATTTGAAGCACAATCATCAAATGTAAATCTTGTAGAAAATTTTTTTTTACGAAGGCAAGAATATAAAAATAAGCTACAATCTTTGGCAACAAAAAGGAACAGTAGCATTCAAAATTTTCAATAAAAGTTCAAATCCAATTTTTATTGATTGGAATAAAAGCAATTTTATTTTTAACAATCAAAGCAATAATTATTGGAAAGATGTCGAAGTTTCAACTGGAACCAGTGCTTCTGCAAGAAATGAAAATGTTGCAGTGGCTGTTGGTGTATCCGTAAAGGAAAAAACGAAACCCAATATTCAACTTCCTCCTAACACATACACATCCGTGAATCACTTTGACCTAAATCAACCTTCGATTGACTTAACTGGTAAAATGGACAGAATCTAGGGCGAAGTTATTTACACAAAAGAAAATACTCCTCTCTCCTTTAGAAATTACATCGCATACTCTTTTGATAAGGACTTTAAGGAACTGAACTATATTGACAACAATTTTTATGTATCCAAAATAACTGTGATTAAGCAAAAACAATTTCAAAAACTTTTTTGGAAACGTGAGTACGAAGAAAATCAAAAAGATAATCCAAGCAAATTTTATAGTACAGAAAGAATTTTTGATGCTGTTTCCACTGGAATTTTTATTGGTGTAATATCTATTCCTCTAATTTTGATTCTGTTAAGCGGAAGATAAAATCGTCTGGGATTGACAACAAGCCCGAAAGGGCAGTCCCTTTAATTCAAAGTAAAAAAGTTTCCAATCCTTAGCTCTTTAGTAAGGGGCGAAAGCCCTCGGGGTTGCACTCAAAATTACTGCTCTCACCCCCATTTCCCCTCTCACAACAAAGTGTTTTCTTTTTTTTGGTACTTGCAGAATATCATTACATTTGCATCCCCTAAAAATAAAAATCAATAATTAATATTAACAATTTAAAATTTAAATGATTACGGAAGAAATCACTAACCCAACTTCAGAAGCCGAAAACACGGGCTCTACTGAAAAGCCACAGAACCCTTACGCGTTTAATTGGGAAACTGCAGGAAAAAGTGGCGACATTTATAGTGCTGACGAACGTGGCCGCATGGCAAAGATGTACGATGATACACTCAGTTCAGTTGTTGAGCATGAGGTGGTAGAAGGTACAGTTGTTACAGTAGGTATAAAAGATGTTTTGATTAACATCGGTTTTAAGAGTGACGGCATGGTGCCGCTTGCTGAGTTTCGCCACTTTCCTGATTTGAAAGCCGGAGACAAAGTGGAAGTTTTTATTGAAACGCAGGAGGATAAATCGGGTCAGTTGGTTCTTTCGCATAAGAAGGCGCGCGCACTTAAATCGTGGGAGCGTGTAAATAGTGCGCTTGAAAAACAAGAGGTAATTCAGGGTTTTGTAAAATGCCGCACAAAGGGCGGATTGATAGTGGATGTGTTCGGTATTGAAGCGTTTTTGCCGGGTTCTCAAATTGATGTGAAACCGATTCGCGATTACGATCAGTTTGTAAATAAAACCATGGAGTTCAAAGTTGTGAAGATCAACAATGAATTTAAGAACGTGGTGGTTAGTCATAAAATATTGATTGAAGAAGAGCTTGAACTGCAGAAAGCAGAGATCATGAAGAAGCTTGAGAAAGGTCAGGTTCTTGAAGGCACTGTTAAAAATATTACTTCTTATGGTGTGTTCATGGATCTTGGCGGAGTTGACGGATTGCTTCATATCACGGACATGTCGTGGGGTCGCGTTGGGCACCCTGAAGAAGTGGTGAAGCTTGATCAGAAACTGCAGGTTGTAATTCTTGATTTTGATGATGAGAAAAAACGTATTGCTCTCGGCTTGAAACAACTTACTGCGCATCCGTGGACGCAGCTTGATGAGAATATTAAAGTGGGCGATAAAATAAAAGGGAAGGTTGTGTTGATTGCTGACTACGGTGCATTTATTGAAGTGCTTCCGGGAGTGGAAGGATTGATACACGTTTCTGAAATGAGTTGGAGTCAGCATTTGCGAAGCCCGCACGATTTTTTGAAAATAGGAGATGAAGTGGAAGCGATGATTCTTACAATGGATCGCGAAGAGCGCAAAATGTCACTCGGCTTAAAACAACTAAAACCCGATCCGTGGACTAATGTTGCGGAGAAATATCCTGTAGGATCGAAGCATACAACGGTGGTGAAAAACTTTCAGCCGTTCGGAGTTTTTGTTGAGCTCGAAGAAGGGGTAGATGGATTAGTTCACATCAGCGATCTTTCGTGGACTAAAAAGATCAAGCATCCGAATGAGTTTTGCAAAGTAGGTGATAAGATGGAAGTGGTAGTACTTGAGTTGGATGGAGAGAACCGCAGATTGTCTCTCGGGCATAAACAGCTTGAAGATAATCCGTGGGATGTTTTTGAAAGTGTATTTGCAATCGGCTCCATCCATGAAGGAACGGTAATGAAACTGGCTGACAAGGGCGCTATCGTTGCATTGCAATACGGCATTGAAGGATACGCACCGGGCAAACACATTATTAAAGAGGACGGAAAAACTTCGCTGAAGGTTGATGAGAAAGCGGAATTTAAAATTCTTGAATTCAATAAAGATCAAAAAAGAATTTTGGTTTCTCACCGCGCGATACATGATGAGAAGGCCAATGAAGCGAAGGTTGCTGAGGGTGCTGCTCAAAACCGCGATCGTGAAGACACTGCTAAAACAGTGAAGCGCATGAAGGATACTTCAGAGAAAACTACGCTGGGCGATCTGTCTGCATTGAGCGATCTGAAAACTTCGATGGAAGAAACTGCTGCCAAGAAAACAAGAAAGAAAGCAGCGGAGAAAAAAGCCGAAGCAAGTGCAGAACCAAACGTTGATGCATCTGCAGAATCTTCAGCCGAAGCCCCTGCAGAACCCGCAGAAGAAAAGAAAGAAGAAAAAACAGAAGAATAAAGTAAAAGAAATCCTCTCCTAAACGGAGGGGATTTTTTTTGATACTTCAAATTATGTAAGTAGTACATTTGCCTCGCTTATGCAAAGACGAATTCTTTTAGACAACGCACACTTCGGAATTACGATCAATCGTCTTTGTCATCAATTGATCGAGAACCATAACGACTTTTCTCATTCTGTAATCATCGGCTTGCAGCCGCGAGGCGTATTGGTAGCACATAGAATTCACGATGTTTTGTGCAAATTATTTCCTGCTAAAAAAATTGCGTGTGGCGATCTGGATGTCACCTTTCACCGCGATGATTTCCGCAGAAGAGAAATTGTAATTCCAAGCGAAACGAAAATTGATTTTGTGATTGAAGATAAGAACGTGATTCTTGTTGATGATGTGCTGTACACAGGGCGCACAATCCGCGCAGGCATGGATGCACTGCTCGATTTCGGTCGCCCGAAGAAGGTAGAGTTGCTTACGCTTGTTGACCGTAGATACAGCCGACACTTGCCAATCGCTCCCGACTATATCGGCATTTCTGTTGATACCATTACTTCAGAAAAAGTTTTTGTTCATTGGAAAGAGATTGACGGGAATGATGAGGTAATTTTGGAAATAAGAAATTAGAAAGAGTACGAAACAATGACATCACTCAGTTCAAATCATCTTTTAGGAATTAAGAATCTCAGCAAAGAAGACATTGAACTTATTTTTTCTACGGCTGATAATTTCAAAGATGTACTCAACCGACCGATGAAGAAAGTTCCTTCACTGCGCGATGTAACGGTTGCAAATTTATTTTTTGAAAACTCCACCCGTACTCGTTTGTCGTTTGAACTTGCGGAGAGAAGATTGAGTGCCGATGTTATCAACTTTGCTGCATCATTCTCGTCAGTAAGCAAAGGAGAAACGTTGATTGATACGGTGAATAATATTCTCGCAATGAAGGTGGACATTGTTGTGATGCGTCATCCGAATGCGGGGGCTGCACTTTTCTTAAGCAAGCATGTAAATGCAAAAATTGTAAATGCGGGTGACGGTGCGCATGAGCATCCAACGCAGGCATTACTCGATGCATATTCTATTCGCGAAAAGCACGGAGAAGTGAAAGGGAAAAAAGTAGTGATCGTTGGAGATATTCTTCACTCAAGGGTTGCGCTTTCAAATATTTATTGCCTTCAGAAACTCGAAGCAGAAGTAATGGTTTGCGGACCGACTACGCTGATGCCGAAATTTATTTCTTCGCTTGGAGTAAAAGTAGAACACGATCTTCGAAAGGCGCTTGAGTGGTGCGATGTTGCAAACATGCTTCGTATTCAATTGGAGCGTCAAGACATAAAATATTTTCCTTCGCTTCGTGAATACATGATGCTGTACGGATTGGATAAACAACTTCTAAATTCCTTGAGTAAGAAGATTACGGTAATGCATCCCGGACCCATCAACCGCGGAGTTGAAATTACAAGTGAAGTTGCCGACAGTGATCAGTCGATTATTCTTCAGCAAGTAGAAAACGGAGTAGCGATCAGGATGGCTGTGCTTTATTTGCTGGCGGGGAAAGTTAATTGAAATGCCCTCCTTCACCATCCGTGTTTACGGCATCTGCCTTTACGATAACAATCACGTTTTAGTTAGCGATGAATTTATTTACGGAAAGTATGTTACTAAATTTCCCGGTGGTGGTTTGCAGTTTAGAGAAGGAACAATTGATTGTCTGAAGCGGGAGATGGTGGAGGAAGCGTTTCAGGAAGTTGAAGTACTTGAACACTTTTACACAACAGATTTTTTTCAGCCATCCGCTTTTGATGAAGCAAAGCAAGTGATCAGTATTTATTACCTGATAAAGTTTTTGGATGAGATTAAATTTAAGATCAGCGAGACGAAATTTGATTTTGCAGAGTTGAAAAATGATGCGCAATCATTTCGGTGGATTGAATTGAGGAAGCTAACCGCGAATGAATTTACACTGCCGATTGACCAAAGAGTGGGGGAGATGCTGATTGAAAAGTTTCGTCACGATGGCTGAACAACTTTCGCAAATCTGAAGCCGGCTTTTCTCAACTCCTTTAGGAATAATTGTTTTCTTCATTTGTTTTAGGTTTGGGAATAAGCACAATGTATTTTCTCTTTGTTCCGTTGCCGCTTGCTTTCACAAAAGCATTTTCAAGATGATAATCAAGAACAAGTTCGGAAGCCATGTAAAAAGCATGCTTAAGGGATTCTGTCTGCCAAACAAAAATTGCAGAGTCGCTAAATGTGACTTTGTTTGAATAGCAATCACGCACTTCATTTTCACTCATGATTGAATCAGAGATCGCAAGTTTATTAAGAAATGTAAGCTCCTGAATTTTAACAGACACTACACCGAACGGAATCATTCCAAGCTTCATCGCAGCGGAACGTGTGAGATCAATGATCCTGCTTTTCTTAAAAGGTCCGCGGTCATTGACACGCACAATTACACTTTTGTTATTGTGCTTTCCTGTCACGAGTAAAATCGTATTGAAAGGAAGTGTGCGATGCGCAGCCGTGAAATCATTCATGTTGTATTCTTCGCCATTACTTGTTTCTCGACCCTCAAATTTGTCATGGTAGAAAGATGCTTTACCGAAGGTGGTTAAGGAATCAGTTGACTGAGCGAAAACTTGTCCGCTAAAGAGAAGAAGTAAACCGTAAACTGTTCGCCTTGGCGAATCCGTCCTCCGGCTGATAAACCGCAGACATCTTAGAAAATTCATCGTGTCAAGTTACAACGATGAAGTGTTCTAGTCAATTCCATGTTTGTATATTTGAAAAAAATAGAATGCAAAACGTACTTTCTGTTCGCGAAATTTCTGCGCAGGATATTGAATCTCTTGTTGACTACTGGACTAAATCCGATCCTGCATTTCTTGTCAGCATGGGAGTTGATCTTGTCAGGGGTCCTGCGCCAGATGACTTGAGGGAAATGTTGCAACAACAACTTTCTCAAGATTACCAAGAAAAAAAATCATACTGTATTATCTGGCTCGTTGATGGAAGCCCTGTTGGTCATTCAAACGTCAACAAAATTATTTTCGGAGAGGAGGCATCCATGCACCTGCATATTTGAAATTCTTCTCTTAGAAAAAAAGGAAACGGGACCGAGTTAGTGAAGAGGTCACTTCCCTATTTTTTTTATAATTGTAAGTTGAAGAAATTGTCTTGCGAGCCCTACGCGCTGAATCCTGCGCCCAATAATACATTGAAGAAAGTAGGATTTACTTTTGTAAGGCAGTATCGAACCGTCCCTAACTTTCTCAGCTTTGAGCAGGAAGTATTGAGATGGGAGATCAGCGAAGAGAGATTTTTAAAAATTATTTCAGTTTAATCTTCTCGAAATAATTCCTTCCACCTTTGCAAAAAGATCAAGCGGGTTTGCCATTCGCCAGTTCATGTCATCGAGTTCACCGCCTGTAACAAGAAATGAATCAAGATTGAAGCGTTGCATTTCATTCATTACATGATTGCGGAAGTTGGTGGCTGCAATCCAACCGTCCTCAATATCCTGAAACCATTCTTCGTAGTAGCTTTCATCGGAGCCATGAAAGTTCAAAACATTTTCTCCGATCAAAATAAATTTATTGATGCCTTCGCGTTCCAGTTCTTCAATCACTTCGCGTTTCAAAAACATAATGTCGTTGTAAAGTGCATCGTTCCATTCACCGATAAATTCAAGTACCGCAAAGTGACGGTCGTAGTCAGCAAATAATATTTTTACATAGAGAGTATTCGAACCAAACTCATCCCACTGCGGGTGGATAAAATAATTGTAAACCGTATTCGTAAATTCAAATTCAGAATAAACGGCTCCGTAAAAAGGCGAACGCTCATCTTCGGAAGCAGTGTACAAATCTCTCCAACTGTAAAACGGTTCGATATTCTGCATTTGTTATGCGGAGTTTTGTGCAAAGATAATTTGTTAAGGGAAAAAGCAGATTGGTTGATTAAGTAAATTGAGTTAATTAAGTTTAAGAAAAATTGTGTTTTTGTTTTTGCCAATTAACTCAATCAACCAATTTCCAAATCAACTATTCTTCACTTCATCAATCGCCTTACGTACGCTGCCGAATGTTTTTAGCAGTTTATCTGCTTCGTTTTTGCTGATGCGCAATTCTTCCATCAACATGCGTGTGCCGCGATCAATGAGCTTGTTGTTGGTTAGTTGCATATCAACCATTTTATTGTCCTTCACTCTGCCGAGCTGAATCATGACAGCAGTAGAGATCATATTGAGAACTAATTTTTGTGCAGTGCCTGCTTTCATACGTGTGCTGCCGGTTACAAATTCAGGACCTACAATTACTTCAACAGGATAGTGAACCGCTTTCGATAAAGGTGAGTTTGTATTGCACGTTATGCCAATGCAGAGAATTTGATTTTTTTTACACTGTTCCATTGCGCAAACTACATAAGGAGTTGTGCCCGATGCAGCAATGCCGATCACGACATCTTTTTTTGAAACATTGTGTGCCTGTAAATCTTTCCATCCGCCTTCAGCATCGTCTTCAGCGAACTCAACTGCTTTGCGTATTGCGGCATCACCACCGGCAATCAAACCGATTACGCGACCGTGTTCCACTCCGAAAGTTGGAGGTAGTTCAGAAGCATCTACAACTCCAAGTCGTCCGCTGGTGCCTGCACCGAGATAAAATAAGCGTCCGCCTTCTTTTAATTTTTGTGTGATGAGAATGACAACCGTTTCAATACGATGAAGACAACGCTCGATGGCGTAAGGAACTTTCTTGTCTTCTGCATTTATGTTTTGCAACAACTCAAGAACTTCCATTTCATCAAGATGATGATACAGCGATTCTTTTTCAGTTATTTTTTCACTCATGAATTAGTAAACAGATTGTGGTAGATAGTATATAAACAGAAAAACGCGGGCGCAAATGAAAACAAAATTTCCTGACAAAAAGATGACGATGAATATTAGGCGTTGTAACTTTTAAACATCCGGAAATCTTTCCGGTTGATACTCTTTCATCAGAAAATAAACAGAATCTACAACGTCTTCAATATTCGGTTTGGAAAAATAATCTCCATCTGATCCGTACGCTGCACGATGCGGTTTTGCTGTCAGCGTACGTGGCGGAGCATCCAATAACTCAAAACCGTTTTGTACTTCAAGAATCTGCTGAAGAATGTATGCACTTGCTCCACCGGGAACATCTTCGTCAATCACTAAAAGTTTGTTTGTCTTCTTCAGCGAATTTTTTATCGAGTGATGGATATCAAACGGCAACAATGATTGCACATCAATTACTTCGCACTGAATGTCGAGTTGCTGCAATTGTTTTACTGCATCCATTACAATGCGGCAACAAGAACCGTACGTTACAATCGTGATATCATTTCCTTCGCAAAGAATTTGAGGAATACCAACAGGCACTCTGAACTCGCCAAGGTTTGAAGGAAGTTTTTCCTTCAGACGATAACCATTCAGACATTCAATTATGAGTGCAGGTTCATCGCTTGCAAGCATCGTGTTGTAGAAGCCCGATGCCTGCGTCATGTTTCTCGGCACTAAAATATTTATTCCGCGAAGTGCATTGATGATCATTCCCATTGGCGAGCCACTATGCCAAATACCTTCAAGGCGATGACCGCGCGTGCGGATAATCAACGGAGCTTTCTGTCCGCCTTTGGTTCTGTATTGAAGTGTAGCAAGATCATCGCTCAACGTTTGCACAGCGTACAAAAGATAATCGAGGTATTGAATCTCAGCAATCGGTCGCAAGCCGCGCAAGGCAAGACCAATGCCCTGACCAATGATCGTGGTTTCACGAATGCCTGTATCAGAAATTCTGATCTCACCAAACTTTGCCTGCAATCCTGCAAAGCCCTGATTGACGTCACCAATCTTTCCGACATCTTCTCCGAAGGCAATGAGCCGCGCATCTTTAGAAAACAATGCATCAAAATTTGCCTGCATCAATTCTCTTCCGTCAACAAGCGAAGCATCATCCGCATACACAGCATTTACCGGAGCAATGTTCAATGCCGCTTCTGATGACTGACTGTGCAGATACGAGTTGTAGCGATCAGCATTAATTGCATCGTAAACAGACAGCCATTGTTTAAGTTGACTTCTTGTTTGTTGATTGTTATCACCGCGCGTTAAGTACAACACTTTTTTTACAGCGGCTGCTATTTCCCTGCGTGCGGGTTCCAGTGTTGATTGCAATTCCGATTTTACTATCTCAATAAAAACAGATTGCGAACTTTCTTTCGCAATTGCATCAAAGTAAGAACACACGGTTGCGATTTCTTCCTTTATAGGATTCATAAATTCATCCCAGGCCTGTCTGCGAGAAGTTGAAACAGATTTTTTTGCTTCCGCTTCAATCGCATCCAATTCTTCAGCAGTTGCAATTGCAGATGAAAGAATCCACTCACGCATTTTATTTATGCAGTCATATTCTTCTTCCCACGCAAGACGTTCTTTTGATTTATATCGCTCATGAGAGCCCGAAGTAGAGTGACCTTGCGGCTGAGTCATTTCTTGAATGTGAAAGAGAACGGGAACCTGTTCTTTGCGACAAATCTCAATTCCCTTTTCATACATCTCACACAAGCCCGCATAGTCCCAACCCTTGCCGCGAAGAATAACATATCCTTCTCCTTTTTCATTGCGTTCGAATCCGGAAAGTATTTCACTGATATTTTGTTTTGTGGTTTGGTATTTTGCAGGAACAGAAATTCCAAAACCATCATCCCACACACTTATCGCCATTGGTATCTGAAGAACACCTGCTGCATTGATTGCTTCCCAGAAAATTCCTTCTGATGTACTTGCATCACCAATTGTTCCGAATGCAACTTCATTTCCTTTATTGCTGAACTGAGTGAACTGATGCAGCGCTGAATTATTTCTGAAAAGTTTTGAAGCCCATGCAAGCCCAACTAATCGCGGCATTTGACCGGCAGTAGGGGAGATGTCGCTCGAAGAATTATATTGTGCAGACAGATTTTTCCATGCACCGTCTTCATTCAAACTACGTGTAGAAAAATGTCCGTTCATGGAACGACCTGCTGAAGCCGGTTCTGCTTCCACATCAGGATTTGCATACAACTGTGCGAAGAATTTTTTTACATCACTCTCGCCAATGGAAAACATAAAAGTTTGATCGCGATAATATCCCGAACGCCAATCGCCTTTTTGAAATTGCTTTGCCATGGCTATCTGTGCAATTTCTTTTCCATCTCCAAAAATTCCGAACTTGGCTTTGCCGGTAAGCACTTCTTTTCTCCCAATCAAACTTGCCTGGCGGCTTTCGCACGCTAACCTGTAATCAGCAATTACAGTTTGCCTGAAAGTATCGAAGTCAATGGCTTTGTTGGTTTGTGTTTCGCTCATAAAATTGATGGGACTGAGCTTGTCAACGTCCTTCGCCAAAAGTAAGGAAAAGTTATACGTGCGCGCTTCAATGTTTAGCCATCCCGTAAAAAGATTCGGCACTCTATCCAAAAGGATGCATATTCCGGTAAAAAGGTTCGGTTGCACGGTAAAATCGTTGGGTACTCCGGCAAAAAGGATGGGTTGGCTGGTAAAACCGTTGAGTTGGCTGACAAAACCGTTTGGGCCTCCGGTAAAACTGTTGGGTTGGCTGGCGAAACCGATGGGGTCTCCGGAAAAACCGGTTGGTTGGCTGGGAAAATCGTTTGGGTCTCCGGTAAAACCGTTGGGTTGGCTGGAAAAACCGTTGGGGTCATTTTTTCAGCAAAACTTATTATTTTCCAAAAAAAGAGGGTTTCAAAAAAATACATTTTCCATTGGCTTGCTTCCATGTAAGAATTTCATACTTATTTCATAAATAAATAATTCCAAAAAATATTTTTGCCGCCCCTGAATGTCTCTAATGCTTCAGGGAAACCAAAATGGAACATAAATATTTTTTCCCGCACGACATTAAAGGAGAACGTGCATGGCTTTTGAATTACAAAACCGAAATCGCCACAGTAGGTCCACTCTGCGGCTTATCTCCCGCAGAAGTTACTGCTGAAGAAACTGCCTGCCAGGCAATGATTAATGGAATTGATGCGGCCGATGCTGCCCTTACCGCTTCCGCCACGGCAGTACAGGATCGTGATGACGCAATTGCTTTAAAAATGAAACCCATCTTAAGCGCCATTGGTGCCATGAAAAATAACAGTGGCTACACCGATACGCTGGGCAAACAAATTAAAGTGATAGGCAGCGAAGTCATCGTGGACAGATTAACGGTGAAAACAACCGTGAAGCTGGCAAAAACTCCACTCGGAGTGGATATTAAATTTACGCTTGAGCATTGCGATGGTGGAGACGTTTACAGCAAGCGTGGAGCAGAAACTGAATTTACTTTTTTAAAATCCATCACCCATCCGCACACAATAGATACGCGGCCGAACCTTGCCGGAGCCGCCACCGAGCAGCGCCAGTATTATGTAACGCTAACTATTAACGATGTTGAAGTAGGCATTCCATCAGCGCCAGAAACAATTAATTTCTGAGAAGGAAAATAAATTTTCTTCGGATAAAAAGAGTCCCCCGATATTTTTCGGGGGACTCTTTTTTAAGGGTGAAATATTTATAGATTTGATATCGAAAAAATAAAAAATCTTATCGTAATTACTTCTATGCCTTTTACTATTTTAAAAAGGAATAACTTTCTAGCACTAACAACTTGCTCGGAAATTTTCTCTTAAGCCCCCTCACTTCTTCAACATCTTAAACGCATTCATCCATTGGTTGTGCAGAAACCCCGGAATGCACCAAAGAATACAAAGTGGTTCAATAGCGCGGCTTGCTTCAATCATTCCGCAGTCGAGCGTTTCCCAATTGAAGGCGGTGAGAATTTCTGTTACCTGGTTTTTTGCATCGGCATTGTTTCCACAAATAAACATGGTGGGAAGCACTTCACCAAACTGTTTTCCGTTTGTCATAAATCCGCTGCCTACGCTGTTAAAGCATTTCACAACGTGAGCATCAGGCAACCATTGCTGAATCTGTTCACCGAGAGAATCATTCGGTCCCGTAAAAAATTTCATCACACCATTTACAGCAGGTTCCTGCGAGATAGGATTGGTAGTATCAATTACAGTTTTCCCTTTGAAGTCATCATTGTTAGTCATAGCGATTGCCTCTTTTGCAATTCTGCCTGCAACGGTTAGTACAATCATGTCGCCAAAGTTTGCAGCGTCAGCAAAACTTCCCGCAAGTGTGCGGTCATTTTCTGCAAGAAATTTTTTCACTTCATCCTTTTGAATGTTGCGTGTGCCAAGCATTACATCATGTCCGATGGCAAGAAACCCTTCTGCAAGAGTGCGGCCTACAACGCCTGTTCCGATAATTCCGATTTTCATAGTGAGTTAGATTTGAGATAAGTGAGGAATAGAGTTTAACTGTTTAAGAGTTCAATGAATATTGTTCTATCGTTGCAATAATTTTTGAATCCATTGGATCCAATCTATGAGAGAAAAATTTAATAAGATTTCCGTTTTCATCAACAAGGTATTTGCAGAAATTCCAGTTTGGGTCGCGGTCATTCCACCCGTTCAGTTCTTTTTTTGTGAGCCATTGAAATAGTTCGTTTTGATTGTCACCAATCACATCAATCTTTTTTGCGAGAGGAAACGTAACTCCATAATTGCGCTGACAGAAATTTAAAATTTCTTTTTCGTCACGCGGCTCCTGTCCATCAAAGTTATTAGCAGGAAAACCAATCACAACTAAATTATCCTTAAATTTTTCTGAAAGTTTCTGAAGCCCTTCATACTGTGGAGTAAAACCGCATTCAGAAGCAGTATTCACCAACAGCATTTTCTTTCCTTTAAATTGAGAAAGAGAAATTTCTTTTCCGTCAATTCCTTCAATGGTAAAATCGTAAATACTTTTTGTTGCAGTCATAACCGATTGGTTATTTGAAAGAACAGTTCCGTGATTAAAAAGTTTATTGATTTGCTTGCGGACAGGGTAAATAAATTTGCCGATGGACGAAAAGAAACGACTCATGTCATGGTTAATTAAGTTGATTGGTTAATTAGGTTATTTGGTAAAAGTATTTTCTTTTTTTTTATTCAACTTTATCAACTTTTTTTAGCAATGTAATATGGATTCGCCTGTGCAAGCGGAGTAATTTCAATTTCATTTAATACAACATGAGCAGGACGCGTGGCAGCAAAGAAAATTACGTCAGCCACATCAGATGCTGTAACAGGAGCATAGCCCTCGTAAACTTTTTTGGCGCGCTCAGCATCGCCCTTGTATCGCACCAACGAAAATTCTGTTTCACATGCACCCGGACTTACATTCGTAACTTTTATTCCATGAGGCAATAAATCAATCCTCATGCTTTTTGAAATTCCATCTACAGCAAACTTAGTTGCACCGTAAATATTTCCTTTTAAATATGCCTGCTTACCTGCAATGGAGCCAAGATTGATGATGTGTCCGAATCCTTGTGCAATCATCATCGGCATTACTTGCCGCGATACATAAAGCAATCCTTTTATGTTGGTGTCAATCATTGTTTCCCAGTCATCAATATTTCCGTCTTGAATCAATGACAATCCTTGAGCAAGTCCGGCATTGTTCACGAGTACATCAATTTTTTTCCAGTCGTGCGGAATGTCATTGAGTGATTCTTCCACTTCTTTTCTTTTTCGCACATCAAAGCAAAGCGAAATAACTTTTGTCGAAAATGTTTTCACAATATCATCTTCAATTTCTTTCAATCGTTCTTCGCGTCTGCCGGTGATGATGATGTTCCATCCATGTTCAGCGAACTTGTAAGCAATCGCTTTTCCAAATCCTGCTGTGGCTCCTGTGATGAGAATTATTTTTTCTTTCATATTATTTTAAACATTCTGTGTGTTCAATTTACTGTGCTTCCTGCTGTAACTGAAATAAATTATCAAGCCAACTACAAGCCAGATGGAGAACCCGATCCAGTTGGTGATACCCATTTCACTCATCATGTAGAGGCAGCATACCAAACCGAGAAGAGGAATCAATGACAGGTTTTTTCTGAAAGCCAATACCGTTAGATAAAGACAGACCAAAATAAAAATCCACGTAGGTACTTTGTGTTTGAACAGCGATAACCCGGATTCAAATTTTTTGTTTTCAGGAACGGAAAGCTGCGACAATGTTCTTGTGTATGAGAATTCATCCAGGTTGCTCAGGTAAGCTTCAAGATCAGAATTTGATTTTGCAAAACCAACTGAATCAGAAATCAGTATTGCACTTTTTGCATTTGCAATTTCATCTTTCGAAAGATTGCTGATAAAAGTTTGCGAGTCGTATGCTTTCGGAATGTTGTTCAGAAAATTCATCATGCCTTCTTTGTTGTATTGATAACTCAAAATAATTGTCAACAACACCAACGCAGGAGCAATAAATTTTGAATTGAGATAAGGTGTTCTGAATTTCCCTCTTGGTGCTCCGGGAGTTATTTCTAATTTTAAAACGCCTGCGCACACAAGCACGAAAGCAAACAAAGTTCCGATGCTGCAGAGATCAGTTACCATGGTAAGGTTCATGAACAGTGCAGGAACTGCGACAACAAATCCCGTTACAATTGTTGCATAAGACGGTGTCTTATATTTCGGATGTATCGTGGAAAATTTTTTCGGCATTAATCCATCGCGGCTCATGCTCATCCATATTCTCGGTTGCCCAAGTTGAAACACGAGCAACACACTTGCCATAGCTACAATTGCACTCACACCAATCACAGCACTCATCCATTTTAAACCAATCAATCCAAAAACAAATGCAAGAGGATCGCCAACTGCAAGTTGATCTGACTTTACCATTCCGGTGAGTACGAGCGCAACAGCAACATAGAGAACAGTACAAATAATAATTGCCCACATCATACCTCTCGGCAAATCACGCTGGGGATTTTTACATTCTTCCGCAGTTGTACTGATCGCATCAAAACCAATGTAAGCGAAGAACACAGCACTTACACCTTTCAGTACACCTGGAATTCCATTCGGAAGAAACGGATGCCAGTTATTTGTGTTCACATAAAATACTCCTACAGCAATTACTAAAAGCACCACTGCAATTTTTATCGCAACCATAATGTTTGCAAAGTTGCGTGACTCCCTGATACCGCGATAAACAAGAGCTGTTATCGCAATGATGATAAACAAGGCAGGAAGATCGGCCACGAAATGCAATGAGCCAAGAGCAGGAGCAGTTGTCCAGGCCGTGTGCGCGATCTGTAAATTACTGTCAAGATTTGCAAAACTTTTGCCACTGGCCATCAGTGCCTCAGCAGAATGAAATCCTTTTGATGCAGTAAGGTAATCCATCGTCATCCATTCGGGCAAATGAATTCCTGCACTGTCGAGCAAGCCGGTAAAATAATCGCTCCATGAAATAGCAACTGTAATATTTCCGATGGCGTATTCCATAATCAATGCCCAGCCAATGATCCATGCAATCAGTTCTCCGAAAGCAACATAGCTGTAAGTATATGCGCTGCCGCTTACAGGAACGAGTGAAGCAAACTCTGCATACGCAAATGCAGCAAAGCCACAGGCAATAGCGGTGAAGATGAAAAGAAAAATTACCCCCGGTCCTCCTTGAGCACTTGCATTTCCGATGGTGGAAAAAATTCCCGCACCGATGATGGCCGCAATGCCAAGTGCAGTGAGATCACGAACACCGAGATGTTTTGACAATGAATTGCCATGAAGCGACTCATTGTCACTCGCCTGTTTCATGATTACATCAACAGATTTTTTCCTGAATAAACTCATACAATTTGATTGGAGGAAACAATACTACAGAAGTTTTTGAAGTGCAGGAAATTTTGTTTTTACTTTTTCTGAATCCAGCAAAGCCACAAAAATAAAAATCAAAAACAGCAAGGCAGGAACTTTGTAACGTACCATAGCTCCAAGTATCGGAGTGATCAATCCGATCAGTGCATACATGCAGACGATAAAGAAAATACTAAACCAGAAAAGATGAAGGGAAAGATTGCCATTTCTTTTTGAATAGATAAGACAGAATATTCCAAAGAGAAGGATGAAGATATTCTCAATTGCAGACATCAAAACTAATGGGGAACTGGAATCAAAAATGGTTGGGCGTATAAAAACACGGAGAACTGCTGCGGGAGAGTGAAGAAGTAAACTCCATGCAGTAGCATCAATCTGCGGAATTTCAATTACACTCTTTGCCTGTGTGGCTTCGGCAAGCACATTGAAATTTTTTTGTTTGTAATAAATGATGTCCACGACATTGTATTTTTCAGAGAGGCGGTAAACATTAAAACCTATAAGCGCATAAATGGAATAACAAGCAATAAATTTCAATGCGATTCTTTTTTCTGAATCTTTTCTGCTCCAGTACCATGCAATGAGAGCAGGAACAATAATGATGAGTGTGTAAAGTTTTGTGAACATTAGCAGCAGAAAACAAAATGCAAACGCAACAATGCTTCTGAAAGAATATTGTGAAGCAAGAAGATTACGAAAAGAATAGAGGAGAAGTCCGAGTGCGAAAAGGAGCAATCCATCTTTCAGCATTCCTGAACCCCAGAAGAGAACAGAAGGCAGAAACATCATACTAAAAAAAAGAATTTTTGATTTTTCTTTCATGTATGCCTGAAAGAGTTTAAACAAAGCAATAAGCCCTGTGAAAGAAAAAAAGTTGAGAAACACTACATGAACATAATATTTACCAAGGGAAAATAACTGAAATAGAACATTGAGCCGCACCAACGTTTTATTGTCGTTGAATAAAACGTCCTGGTTATTCCATGCGTTCATTTGTGAGCAAATGTTGTAGCACTCCTGAGTATTGCTGTTCACTCCAAAGAAAATTTGAAAGAATTGTTTTGGATGTGTAAACAGCGAATTGAAAAGTGCTTTGCTGTCGTCAAAGAATTTGAACGTGTCCGCTGTACTGCGATCGGTATAATAATATGTGTAGAGTAAACCGAGGGAGCAGCCGGCTATTACTTTCAGAATAAAGAGTGCTTTGATCCAACGAGAAGAAATAACTTCGACCCTGAAGAATTTCAGGCGCTGGATAAGAAAAAGAAACAGCGCTGTGTAGCCCGCTGCGAGTAATATTTCCACAATAAAGATTTAACAGAAACAAAAGTAAAGAAAGTATTTTGTCAGTACCTTTGAACCGTTAAAAGTTATTGGTAAATCGTTAATAGATTTTTAGAACGTCCTCGCAAAAGAATGAATCAAGTCGCAGAAGAATCGCTTGCAACAATTGAACAGGCAAAGTCACTCGGACTTCTCCCCGAAGAATTTGAAAAGATAAGGGAAATTTTAGGGCGCACACCTAACTTTACTGAACTGAGTTTGTACTCAGTGATGTGGAGCGAGCATTGCTCCTACAAAAATTCCATTGAGTGGTTGAAAACGCTTCCAAAGGAAGGACCACACATGCTTGCAAAAGCCGGTGAAGAAAATGCAGGACTCGTTGCCATCGGTGACGGGCTTGCTTGTTGTTTCAAAATTGAATCGCACAATCATCCTTCTGCTATTGAACCCTATCAGGGAGCGGCAACAGGAGTTGGAGGAATCAACAGAGATATTTTTACGATGGGTGCGCGCCCAGTTGCTCAACTTAATTCTCTTCGTTTCGGCAATCCTGATTCAGAAAAAACGAAATGGCTGATGCGCGGTATAGTAAAAGGAATCGGTGACTACGGAAATGCATTTGGCATCCCTACTGTTGGCGGTGAAGTTTTCTTTGACGATTGCTACAACATCAATCCTCTTGTGAACGCAATGAGTGCGGGAATTGTTGAAGTTGGGAAAACTATTTCTGCAACTTCTTACGGTGCAGGCAATCCTGTTTTCATTGTTGGTTCTGCCACAGGCAAAGATGGAATTCACGGAGCTACGTTTGCTTCGGGAGATTTGCATGAAGACAGCGCAGACGATTTACCTTCCGTTCAGGTTGGTGATCCGTTCACTGAAAAATTATTGCTCGAAGCAACTCTTGAAGTAATTGCAACAGGTGCTGTAGTCGGTATGCAGGACATGGGTGCAGCAGGAATTATCTGCTCCACTTCAGAGATGAGTGCAAAAGGAAAACACGGAATGATTATCCATCTTGACAGAGTTCCTACACGGCAGAAGAATATGAATGCCTGGGAAATTTGTCTGAGCGAATCGCAGGAAAGAATGTTGGTTGTAGTAAAGAAGGGCAGAGAGAGTGAAGTGAATAAAGTTTTCGAAAAGTGGGATTTAAATTGTGTTCAGATTGGCGAAGTAACAACAGGCGGTCGTTTGAAATTTTATATGGAGCGTGAATTGGTTGCTGATGTTCCTGCTGAAACTCTTGTGCTTGGTGGTGGTGCTCCTGTTTATCAGCGTGAATATGCGCAACCGAAATATTTTGCTGAGAGTAAAAAATTTAACATTGATTCCGTTGAAGATCCGGAAGATTTAAAAGTGGTTGCAAAATTCCTTCTTGGTCATCCTAACATTGCTTCGAAGCGTTGGGTGTATAATCAATACGACAGCATGGTGGGTACGGTGAACATGAGTACGAATTCTCCAAGCGATGCTGCCATTGTAAATATAAAAGGAAAGGACAAGGCGCTTGCGTTTACGGTTGATTGTAATGCCCGTTATGTTCATGCCGATCCTGAAGCGGGCTGTACCATTGCTGTTGCTGAGGCAGCGCGGAATATTGTGTGCAGCGGTGGAGAGCCGAGTGCGATCACCAATTGTCTGAACTTCGGAAATCCATATAATAAGGAAGTGTACTGGCAGTTTGTTCAATCAATAAAAGGAATGGGCAAGGCATGTCGTAAATTCATGACTCCTGTTACGGGCGGCAATGTGAGTTTCTATAATCAAAGCAGCGATGAAGGTCCGGTGTTTCCGACTCCGACCATCGGCATGATGGGAATTCTTCCTAGCAAAGCAAACCGCATGACTCTTGATTTCAAACATGCAGGCGATTCGATTTTCTTAATTGGTGAATCGAAGAATGACATTAGCTGTTCTGAATATCTTTATTCATATCATAAAGTAAAACTTTCTCCCGCTCCTTTTTTTGATCTTGATACTGAGGTGAAAGTTCAGAACCTTATAAAGAATCTTATCAGCAGAAAACTTGTTCAGAGCGCACATGATTGCAGCGATGGCGGTTTGTTCATCGCGCTTTGTGAATCTGCGATGTTCGCCCAATCGAATCCGTCCTCTGGCGGACCAGGCAACCTTGGCTTCTCCATCGAAACAGATTTTGATGTTCGTGCCGATGCTTTTCTTTTTGGCGAAGCACAGAGCAGGGTAGTGGTGAGTGTGAGCGAAGATCAGCTTGATGAATTTCTTGATCTAGTGAATAAAGCCGATGTTGAATGGGCAAACCTCGGCACAGTTACAGATGGCGAACTGCTGATTGATGAGCAATCATTCGGCAGCATTAAAGAGGCAAAGGAAATTTATGATAATGCTATTGGGAATTTAATGAGGTAAATTCGTTTTTGCTATTCAGTATTACCTGAATTTCATTATGAACAAAACGCGACTTGAAGCATTCAGTGACGGTGTGTTCGCTATTGTAATCACGCTTCTTATTCTCGACATACGCCTGCCAGAGGTAAGTTATGAAAACCTTCCTAAGGCGCTGTTCGAACTTTTGCCGAGGATAGTTTCCTATGTGATGAGTTTTGCAGTAATCGGATTGTACTGGGTTGGACATCATCAGTCGTTTAGGTTTGTTAGCAGAACGGACAGTGTATTTCTCTGGATGAATATATTGCTTTTACTTTTTGTAAGTTTTATTCCGTTTCCCACTTCACTTTTAGGAAAATACCCATCCAAAGAAATTCCTGTATTGATTTATGGCATTAATTTAGTAGCAACAAATGTTACCGGTTTCGGCATGTTACTGTATATTTATCATCATCCGGAACTTGCATCAGCAGAGTTTACTAAGGAAAATTTCAGAAAGCAATTACCCATATACGGGCTTGTCAATTTCTTTTATCTTGTAGCGATTGGCTTGTCGTTTGCAGCGCCCATGGTAAGTTACATAATTTACATGCTGGTTTTGATTGTTCTGATTTTTGTGTACAGCAGAAGGAGCAGGTAGATTTATTCTTTTACGAACTTAATAATTTCACTACCGCTTTCATTAACTACTTTCAGGAAGTACATGCCTGCGGGGAGTGCGTGAATATCGGCCTCTACTAAGACCCCTCTCACTGGGGAGAGGGGAGAAACAGCCGCTACCTTTTCACCAAATGTATTGTAAATTTCTATAGAGTGAATTGAGTTATCAGTAGTGAGCACAGAGATGAAGGTGCTGGCGGGGTTGGGGGAGAGGAGGAGTTCTGATTTGGGATTGCTGATTTCGGAAACAGCATCAGAAAAGCATAAGGTGGTATCAGTTATAGTATGAGTTTCTTCAACGAACGATGAAACGACTGATAAATTTGCAGAAGAAACAGTAGGAACGATGGAAGATACCTGAATTGGTAAAGAGGAAATAGAAACGGAGCTGTTGATTTCATTACATCCACTATTACCATTATCATCGGACTTAATTAAAAGAATATCAAATCCACCAACCCCGTTTCCGTTAGTAAAACCTGATACAATGTAACCTCCGTCAAAAGTTTGCTGAACACTTTCGCCACCACACTCTACTATTCCTCCATAAACTTTGCTCCAAACGGTATCACCGTTTGCATTGGTTTTTAAAAGAAAAACGGATCCTGGAATAACCGTGCTGGTAAATCCTGCAAAAACATTTCCACTGTCAATTGTTTCTGAAACAGAATATACTCCCACATTTTCAATTGCCTTATTCCAAATTAAATTTCCGCTGGCATCTGTTTTAAGTATGATTCCATAGGAAGTTGTGAAATTAAATGATTGTCCTGTGATTATAAATCCACCGTCATAAGTTTCCTGAAGCGCACTTGAATAATCATCTCCTGATACTACATAAGATTTTTCCCAAAGAGGATTACCGGAGGAATCTGTTTTTAAAAGAAAGATATAGCTGGAATCAGAGTTTAAAAAAAGACTACTAAAACCTGTAATGACAAATCCGCCATCGTTGCTCTGAAGCACCGATGATGCCCTATCATTTTCATGGTTGTCAATGGATTTTGTCCATACAGTATCTCCATTGATATTCATTTTTACCAGAAGTATATTTTCGTCCCCTGGATTGTTATGATTCGAACCTGCAATTACGTAATCTCCGTCACTTGTGCGTGAGACATCTGATGCAATTGTGTTGCCTTGACCGTCTTCGAGTTTTTTAGTCCAGATTGTATCTCCATTCTTATCTGTTCTGATAACGTACATGGATTGCGAACAAGCAATAAAGTATCCGCTGTCAGGAGTCTCTTGAATTGAAAACAGTTCATCGGCTGGAGTAATAGTATCAAATGTTTTGTACCAGGAAAGATTTCCAATACTATCTGTTTTTAAAAGGCAAAGACTATCATTACTTGTATATCCGAGCACAACATATCCCCGATCACTGGTTTGTTTTACACGAATACCATCCTCATCGCTAAGGGTTCCATAAGCTTTCTGCCAAGTACTCTGCGCGCTTCCTGCAAAAGCAGAGAGCAGAAAAACAACAAACAATACCACACAGATTTTTTTCATCGCCCAAATCTAAAAACAATTTCCTTTCCTCAAAGCGGAATTGTGGGCAAGGGGGAGAAAGGTGGGGTGAATGGAAGTGTTTATGAAACCCCTGCTGCTTCAGTTTTTGTTGATGATGCCAAACAAGTATTTTTGAAGGAGAGGGTTAATCTCTTTTATTTTTTTATGAAGGGCTGCCTTCGTTTTTTTCTGCAGGGCAGTTGCTTCTGCACTTAACACTGGTTCATATATCTGAATATATGCTGTTCCCTTGGGCTTTATTTTTTTATTCGAATTTGTTCCGATAACTACAGATTCTTTATCCGGAGAAATAATTTCTCTCAATGCTTTTTGGTATTTTTCTTCAGGAAGCCGGTCTGCATTGCTGCTATAAATAAAATAATTATAGCTGATGGAACAAACCGGACATTCGCGAACAGTATATGGAATTCCTTCAATGGTATTGAAAGTGCCTACATCATTAACTTCTACCCGTTGAAGACATTTTAAGCATTCTATTTTCCTGGCTCCTTTTTGAATATTATCAAAACTTTTTTTCAGACCTCCAATGGCACATAAGTCCAATTCAGCTTCGCACCATTTTTCGGAAAGCCGGAGAGTTTTTGCCATCAGCTTTTTAAATTCGGGAGTTGTCTCGACTGTACCGTCTTCTATCGCATCCAAAAGAGTGAAATACATTTCCATCATGTTTTCGTAATCCTGTTCATCATCAGGTAATTTTTTCATGCGGCTTTAGTATAAGTATCGGTTTTTACTATTTTTGAACGGCAGGCAGTTGTACTGAAATGAAAGGTGGCGCATTTATTCAAGGCAGTGTTCAAAGCTGGTTTCCTTTTTCATGCCCCAAATCTAAAAACAATTTCCTTTCCTCAAAGTGGAGTTGTGGGCAAGGGGGAGAAAGGTGGGGCGAGCGAAAACGAAGAACTAATTCAGCCCGGTTTTATTTTTTGAATTAATGCTGGCGTAAAGTTCCGAAAGTTTTTTATAAAAAGCTTTGGCGGATTCATCACACATCTTCTTTACCTCTTTAATATTATTTCTGATGATAGCTTTTACTTTCAGGTGAGATTTTAATTCTTCAATCTCTTCTTTCAGTTTCTTCAATTGATTCGCATCAAAGCCCGGTTGGCCGGACTTGGTGCCATCGGTGCCGGATTTGGTGAACTCGTTTACAAGGTTTTCCTGCCAGCGCAAATAATCTTCCTCCATAAAAGGAATAGGATCGGTGAAATCGGTTCCACATTCAGGGCAGTGCTTTCTGTATAAACGCGCTCCATCTTTATCTTTTTCTTCACCTATAACATTTCCGGTAACTATGGCATTGCATTGCGGGCATTTCATTTTGCTCTCGTCTCGAAGACTTTGGAAATGCAATTCTTCGTTCGCCTGTATTGTTTGAGCTGTCTCTGCTTTCACTTTTAGTTCGGCAATCAGATCACGGGTGTCCTTTATCAGCATGGCTCCATTTTCATCAAGCTGCAAGGAGTTCTCACGAAGTTTAAGCTGTATCATATCATACATCTGCAGGAGTTCCTTCTCGGCTTCGCTCAGATAATCTTTTAGTGCCATAGTCTATTATTTTTTCAGGTTACAAGTATAAGGCAAAAAAATAAATTACATCAATCCACAGTCTTTTGCTCTGCGGATAAGTCCGTGTACATCGCAATTATATCTGGCGGTAAAGTTACTTACATATTTTCCGATTTTTTTGTTTACGGCTCTGTCACCGTTTGCAATCTGAATATAGTTTTTCCCGGCATCTACCTCATGAAGAATATCGAGCAGTCTATCTTCAAACACAATTCTGAATGGTGCATCGGCAATGTTGTTCCAGGTTCTGTATTCTTCCATCAGTGCAGTAGTAAGGTGTTGGTTGTAAAAATAATTTCCGCGCAGCAGCAAGCGTATGGCATCGCTCAGTTCCATTTCAGACATGTTGAAGCTAAGGTATGCCCGTGCACCGGCATCGAGCATGCGCATAATGCGGAAGTCAGTAACGTGATTGGAAACTGCAATAACCAGCAGATCGTGGTTATACTGTTTTATTTTTTCTACAAATGCTGTGCCGTGCGTATGGTTAAAATTAAAATCTACGATGGCAATTTTTGGCTTAAAAAATTTAATGGCTTCCTCTGCTTTCTCAACATCGGTGGAGTGCATAACAACTTTGTAACATTCACTTGCATTAACATCGCGTTCAAGCGCACGGATAATAAGACCGTTATTGCTGAATATGCAAACAGAAATAACTTCATCAATAACCGGCTGAGAGAAGTGCGCCATGAAAGAGATGTTTCGTGCACGGATAATCTTTTGATTTCAGTGCATTTTGATTAGGGAGATAAAGATAACTAACTATTTATCAACTATCCAAACATTGTTTATGGAGTGGGAATCAATTCCCGAAAAATGGGATTCAATACCCTTGCTAACAACAACCCGCCCGTTGTTTATTTGCACTCATAAATTAACGTTCATTGAAAAAGGTTTAAGGTTTATAGTTTAACGCCTGAAGTTAGCAGCCCCCTGTAGGTAGAAGGCAGTAAGAAAAGAAGTGAAGAAAATAGAAAGGGAAACTACAGTGCCAGCCATTGTAACTACCACGCCAGCTATTGTAACTACTACGCCAGCGAACGTAACTACCACGCCCACGTTCGTAACTACTACGCCCACGTTCGTAACTACTACGCCCACGTGCGTAACTACCACGACCAGATGCGTGACTACTACGCCCACGAACGTAACTACCACGCCCACGTGCGTAACTACCACGCCAGCGCGCGAAACAACCTTAACTAAAAGCTAAACTACTTTAACAGAATTAGTATCTACCCTGAATAAAAGTTTTAGTATCAAGTTCATATATAAATTAAACAATTCTAAATTATCATTATTATGAGTAAAAAGAAAGATTACATCCCAAGAGTGGATGCAGCATTTAACGACTGGCAGCTTAACCTGCTGGTACTAATTGTTGCCAATGCAGTGTCATGGGCAATTACGGCCGGAGATGTGACCGCACTAAGCGCGTTGCAAACTATTTTCGGACCGCTCTATGCAAAATTTGCCGTAAAGGGCACACGCTCTAAAGCGGATGTTAAAGCTTACAAAGATTCGCGCAAAGCGTTCAAGGCAGCCATACGCAAATTTGTGAAGCAGTGGCTTGCAAACAACTCGCTGGTTGCGGATGAACAGCGCGTTAAACTGGGCATACCTGTGCCGGACGGCTCGCGCACTCCGCGCCCGAAAATTACCGATGTGCCTTCAGTAATAGTAAGCAACCAGAAAGGTTCTGTGGAGCGGCTTCAGTTTCGCGCTCAAGCAGACAGCGACCGCCCCAGCTTGCACCCGGAAGCAAACGGAGTGGAGATTCATTATGCAGTTGACAAAACAGTTACTACTATTGACGACTGCGACAAGGTGGTTATTATTTCCAAAGCCACCGTTCGCATACCAATGGATCCTGTTAAAGCGGGTAAAATGTTTACCGGTTATGCCCGCTGGATAAACAGCAGCGACCCCGGCAAAAGCGGACCCTATACTCCGCCCTTTAACGGACGCATTGCGGAATAGCTGTAACCGTTACTGGTTATCTGTTACATGATATACAGAAGATCAGCTAATTTTATAGCCCACGGTTTAAACCGTGGGCTATTTGTTTGAGGTTTCAGTGTTCGGATTTATTGTAGTATCGCCTCCAGCTTCAGAAACACACAATTGATTTTTGTACATTCACCCACGCTAATCAGCGATTCGAATAATACTTGAAAAATATTCAAAATGATTTGCGCACCTTTCGCAAACCAAAATATTGGAGTCATGAAAAAGATTTTCTACTTGCTCGTATTCGGTTTTACTTTTTGTGTTTTTAACTCCGGCTTTTGTCAGATGCCACCGGCTGAGTGGCAACACTATTACGGTGGAACGGTTGGTGAAGAAGCTACATCTGTGCAACAAACAAATGATGGAGGATATATTATCGGAGGAAATTCTCAATCGTCTGATGGAGATGTTACCGGTCATCATGGCGAAAATGATTGCTGGATTGTAAAAACAGATTCTTCAGGCAATCTTCAATGGGAGAAATCATTGGGAGGTTCCTATGATGATTACAGCATTTCTGTAAAGCAAATTCGTGATGGTGGATACATTGTTTTATGCAAAACATCTTCCAATGATGGAGATGTAACAGTCTTGAAAGGATATCAAAACTTTTGGATTGTAAAATTAAGCAGTTCAGGAAACATAGAATGGCAAAAAACTTTTGGTGGCAGTTATTATGATACTCCTGTTGCTATTGAGCAAACAATTGACAATGGTTTTATAGCGGCAGGTTTTACTCAATCAAATGACAGCGATGTTTCAGGTAATCATGGCGGAAAAGATTATTGGATTGTAAAGATTGACAGCATCGGTAATTTGCAATGGCAAAAATGCTACGGTGGCTCTCTTGATGATGAAGCGTATGATATTTGTCAGGTAACAGATGGTAGTTATGTAGTTGTTGGTCATTCAAACTCCGATGATGGAGATGTTCTTAATGCTGATACTAGTTGGGGATGTAGCTGGATTATCAAACTAGATAGCATTGGCAATTTAGTTTCACAAAGAGTTTTTAATATTTCACCTGGCGGAGTTCCTGACAGCATGAAATATGTATCAAATGTTACACCAACTCTCAACAATGGTGTCGTTGTAGCAGGATCCTATTCATTTCGTCCAGGTGGTGTTCAAGGGAGATATATCTATACTGAAAAATTTGATTCAGCACTAAATACAGTTTGGGACAAAAATTACGGGAGCCACGAATATCAATATCAATACGCCTCTTGCGGTGATATTCAACCAACCAACGATGGGGGATATGTAATTTCTGCATGGTTTGATGATTGGGTAAGATATGATATTATTAAAATTGACAACGCAGGAAACTATGATTGGGATACTTCTTTCTGTTGTTCTATGATCGGTTATGCTTATACCAAACAAACTACTGATGGAGGATATATTTTTGCTAATCATTGGGCTGGGAATGCCGACAATTATTGGGTAATCAAATTTGGCTACAACACTACATTGGTAAATGAAAATACGATCCTGAATTCCGACCTTGCCGCTAACCTCACCATCCATTCCCTCACGCTCTCTTTCACCTCTCTCGAATCTGCAAACCTGCGGCTTGCCGTTACTGACATCACCGGCAGAATCATCCTCACCCAACCCATCACCGCCACGCCTGGCATCAACAAAAAAGAAATACCCGTTGGCAATATTGCACAGGGAGTGTATGTAATTACGCTGAGTGGAGCAGGAGGGATGGTGAGTGGGAAGGTGGTAAAGGAGTGAGACAAGTTAATTGAGTAAACGGAGTTGATTAAGTTAATTGAGGAAGAGGTTTTTACCAATTAACTCAATTACCTTATTAAACTTAATTAACCTGCCCCTATAGATAGCGCGCAGCGTAGAACAATAAACTTTTTTGCTCTGTCAGTTTGCACAAACCAACAAAAGGGAGACATGACAAGTCAACCCCACGTTACCATCAGGAAAAATAAAAACGGAAAAGTCGTTTAGAGATTCTTAAACAATCACCTTCGCATTCGGGTAGCGAACCTCCCAAAGCTTAAAAGCTTCCATATCAGGAAGAGTAACGCGCGTGCGCGCATCCAATTGTACACGGATGGTTGCCTTGGTAGATTTTTGCTTTAGAATAGGATTCGTCTGGCGTCTTGCAGGGGGGAGATTTTTCATTACAAACATAGCGCGAAGGTAGTAAAAAAAGAGTGTGCTGCAACAGAATAATAAATAGTTATCAGCAACGTGGTTCTGCAACACCCTTTCTTTGATGGCTTTTACCTTGCTTGAAAATAATTTGTTAGCATTTTTTCTTTTTCTACGTTTGCGCAACAAACCAAAATTCATACTATGAAAAACAAACTTATACTCCTTGTTCTTCTTGGTGCTACTATTGCAGCGACTGCACAAAATCCGCAACTGTGGAGTACTACGCTTTACGGAGGTGCACTTGGTGGCGGCAACATCTTTCAGATTAACGGAGACGGAACCAGCTTTGCAAACCGCTATTCTTTTTCTGCACCTTATGTGGCGGAATACACAATGGTGCTTGCAACAAATAATACTCTCTACGGAATAACTGGCGGAGGAGGAGCTAACGGGGTAGGGGTTATTTTCACTGTTGATCCTGTAAGCAATATCTATACAGAAATATTTGATTTTGCCATTGCCACCGGCAGCAATCCTAACGGGCATTTGATACAAGCCGCCAACGGAAAGCTTTACGGGCTTGCCAACAGAGGTGGTGCATACAACAGAGGTGCTATCTTCAGCTATGATTATACGACAGGAACGTATGCCGATCTTTATGACTTCAATGTTCAGGGCAATACGCCCTATGGCAATTTGGTGCAGGCAGCCAACGGCATGCTTTACGGTATGACCTACTCTGGTGGAAACTCGAATGAGGGCACTATCTTCAGCTACGATATAGCATCTGCAACATTTAACAGTTTGTACAGTTTCGATGGAATCGGTGGCGCATCACCTTATGGTTCTCTTATGCAGGCAAGTAACGGATTGCTTTATGGAATGACGTATCAGGGAGGCATCAATGACTATGGAGTTATTTTCTCTTTTGATCCGGTCACTTCCTCTTATGTCGATATCTATGATTTTCCTGACAGCACTGGTTCATTTCCTCAAGGCAGTTTAATACAGGCAACTGACGGAAATCTTTATGGGATGACCTCCTCCGGTGGTGTGAATAGTGGGGGAGTCCTCTTCCGCTTCAATATTTCTTCCGGTGTTTATGCAGATATTTGGGACATGATTGGTCAGCCCTTTGGAGATGTTATTCAAAGCAGCAATGGATTGCTTTACGGAATGTCAAATTATGGTGGACTAAACAGTCAGGGTAATATCTTTAAGTATGATATAGCATCCGGAACGTACAATGATATTTATAGTTTTCTTAATTCTGATGGAAGCATACCGTATGCATCGCTTACAGAGGTAGGTGCAGGAATGCTTTATGGAATGGCCAGTATGGGAGGCAATAACAACTACGGAGTTGTATTTGTATGCGACATACTTGGCATCTTTCAAAAGCTTCACGACTATCCCGGCAATGAAGGTTGTTTTCCTGATGCATCCATCACACAGGCAGACAATGGATTATTTTACGGATTGACCAATGCTGGAGGTACAAATGACGCGGGAATAATTTACAGTTTTCGCCCGTCTGATAGCGACTACCACGTAGTCTATAATTTTGACATGACTCATGGAGGAAGCCCGGTTGGCAGTATGATTAAGGCAACCAACGGTAAGTTATATGGCGTAGTTCCTTATGGAGGAGCCAATGGAGAGGGAGTTCTGTACAGTTTTGATCCTTCAACAAATACGTATGCTGATCTTTTTGATTTTATTGATACGACCGGTTTCTTGCCGTGGCGCGATCTCCTTCAGGCAACTAACGGAAAACTGTATGGTTATGCAAGAACCGGTGGGCTAAACAATAACGGTGCATTGTTCAGCTTCGACATCACTACGCAGACCTATGCTGATGTGCATGATTTTTCTGCTGCTGAAGGAAGAATATCCAGCGGAACCCCGATGCAGGCAAGCAACGGGTTAATTTACGGACTAACCCGCAACGGAGGCGCAAATAATGTTGGCATTATTTTCAGCTTCAACACCTCTAACAATGTACTTGCACCGGTGTACGATATGGATGCGCTGACGGGCAACAACTGTTGGGGACGGCTTACTGAAGCATCCAATGGCTTTCTTTACGGAGTTACAGAACTTGGAGGAGGCAATGGATATGGAACGCTCTTTAGTTTCAATACTGCAAACAGTGCTTACGCAGTTGTTCATCATTTTGATTTTACACAAGGCGGCTATCCATATCGCAGCATGACCAGGGCTAGCAACGGCATTCTCTATGGCAGTGCTGATGGGGGTGCTGGTAATGGAGGAGTTCTGTATAGCTATAACACTGTATCTGGAATCTATGTCGAAACCTACGACTTCAATGGAGTAAACGGAAACTATGCGAATGATCTTATTGAATACGACTCCACTCTGAATGCAGTATCTGATTTGAGCAAAGAAAATTCAATTATTATTTCGCCTAATCCTGTGCATGGCAATGGGGTCATTACTTTCTACTCTGCGTCTTCCGAAATACTAAGCATGACTCTTTCTGACATCACCGGCAGAGTACTTATAGCAGAAACAATCACCGCTAGCTCCGGCAAAAACAAAAAAGAAATAATTACTGGCGAGTTGGCGAAGGGGGTTTATGTTGTTACATTGAGTGGAGCAAAAAGGAACGTGAGTGAGAAGATTATTAAGGAATAACTTTGCCAAATCTCAGCTACGCTTTAAACAAGCAACGCCACCTTACGGGGTGGCGTTGCATTGAAACAAATAATAACCATTAAACCCTTAAACTCAATTCAAATTCTTATTGTTGTTTTGTCTGTTACTTTTAACAGGTAACAATTAACGAATAATTTTTTTCTACTTTTCAGAGATGATAAACTTGTTTCTCAAAACATCATCACCGTTCACTGCAGTTACAAAATAAATGCTGCCGTTTCTGCGATAGGTTTCGTCTATACTAATATCAAGTCCGCCATCTGCCATATTCATTTTTACTGGAATAGATCTTCCTTCAGCATCCTGCACAGTAATCTGGTAAGTGCTTAAATCATTATCGGCATAGCGTAGATGAATATCGCTTCCATTGTTCACGGTAGGATAAACATCAAAGGCACTCCGCGAACTGCTTTTTACACTTACAGAAGGATAGGTGGTTTCTTCACCATCGTAATCAACTTGCTTTATCCTATAGTAAGATACTCCGAATAATGGACTACCATCCACGGATTCGTAATGACGGATGCTGGTTGAATTACCTGCCCCTTCCACAATAGCAATGGTTGAGAAGTGCGCATTATCAGCAGAACGCTCTACGATAAATCGTGCGTTGTTCAGTTCTGATTCTGTAACCCAGTTTACATATACCTTATGGTTTGAGAGAGAAGCTCTGAATTCTGCCAAAGACACCGGCAGCGGATTGCCACCACCCGGAGGGTTTGCAAGAGCGAAATAATTATTGAATACATTGAAAGTAGCGGAGGTAATGTTTCCTGTACCGTTGGCTGTACCCACTCCACCTACATTGATCCACTGAGCAGCACCATTATCATGTACTACACGAAGGGAGGCGAAATCGAGTACAAGGTCATCTAAGCTATAATACATCTGTATTTTGGCATTCGTAAAATTACCAATCGCCTGACGGATAAATTTTACATAGCGGACTGAGGATACATTTGCAATAGAAGCCGGCTTGGTATAAGGAAGGGCAGAAGCTGGAGAGTTAAATACTTCGGCACGGTATGTTACGGAAGTAGCATTGCTGTGCTTGATAGTAGTAACCACCGGTCTCCACACGTTTGTTTTTCCAATCGGGAATGTTTTCACCGTGCTTGCAGCAGTTGCCTGGGTGTGAACCATCGGTCCGTCAACATAAGAGGAAGCAGAACCAAGGTTTGCATTTGCAAGTGAAGTGCAGGTAAGAATATTTATATTCGTGGTGAAGAGTTTTCCGTTGACCATGCTTAGGAAGTTGGTTACGTTTTCTGCTCTGTTCAGCGTAATACCGCTCGCATTGTTAATTGTGAGATTGTAAAATGAAGTGTTGACTGTGCCACCGATTGCCTGTGGCCCCGCTACGTTAAAAGTAACAGTACTCTGACGTGCGGTAAAAAATCCCAGGTTATACAGTGCATTGCCTCCGGCAGTGGTACCGAGTAAGGTCATTTGTTTGGTATCACCAGCAGTGCCCGCAATAGAGCGAATGTCGAACGTTTTATTCGCATCAATATAAAGAGAAAGTAACTTAAAGTCTGCTGTTGTATTTTGCGCAGTACGTAGGGAAATTGCTGCTCCAGCCGACCCCGTAATTTCGAAATTAGGATAGGTAGCGTTGGCATACGGAGTAAAACTGAATGTTTTTCCGGTTGCAGTAGATGCATTTCCGAATTGAACCAATCCACCGGTAGTTGTTACCGTTCCTGCCGATCCGTTAATGGCAAAGTCGGTGGTAGAAGTTCCGGTACTGTTTGGAGTTTGAAGAATAATTGTTCCTGCACTCATAAAGAATGAACTATTTGCAACATTGTTCACGCAGAATACAGAACGTGTGCTTCCTGTTGTTCCCGTATTAAGATTCAGGGTTCCTCCCGTCATTCTGAAACTGAATGGATCAAGCGCAGAACCGCCACCAAAGCAAATACCACCTTTTACATTCATCGTACCGCTTGATATTTCGAGATAAGGAACAAATGCACCGTTTTGGTCAGTGCTGATACCCATGGTACCTGCTGCGCTTCCAACATTGGCAGTACCTCCATTTATATAAATAGCGCCCTGTAGCACAAGAGTAGTTCCTGCAGGCACAAAATTGATAGTACCTCGCGGAATTTTTACAATGGAATTTTGCCCAATAGTATAAGTAGCAATAGCAGGGCCAATCGTAAATGCGCCAACATTGTTATGATTGTAAGTTCCGTAAACTAACGATAACGTGCGTATGCCAAGTTCGAAATTGTTTGTTTGCACATCCATCATGTTTGCAGTAGTTGTAATCTTGCTCAAAGTAACCTGGTTTAAATCCCAGATACCTGTGCCGGTAATCAATGAATTTCTGTTTGTGTTAAACGTAAGATTTACAATTTGATTTGCTGCTACATAAAAATCAACCACACCATAATTGGTAAAGTCACCACCAACCAAACAACTGTGCGAACGAATTGTGGCAGTATTGTATCTGAATATAGCCCCTGTATTCATCGTCAGATCACCTGAAACAGTGAGTACATAGTTGGCTGCACTCTTATACTCCAGAATGCCCGATACACCTTGTCCGATATTGAGTGTTGCGCAGTTAACAGATGCGTTAATGTAAATAGTAAAACCATCACCGATGTTGGCAATGTCACCCGCTTTAGGATACGTGCCCGTGTTGGTAGCATTACCATAAGTAACAGTGCTCCAGGTAGCGTTCACTGCCCAATTACCCCCGCTTGTTCTCGAGTAATAAGTAGTTGCAAAAGTTTGCATGGAAAGAAATACAAGTGCAAGCGCAACAAGAGCATCGGTAACTGTCCTTTGCTTTGGTTTGCTTGTTTGTTTTTTCTCTTTGGCGATTTGCTTTACGCTGTTCACGTAATTAATCATTGTTTGAAGAAAAGATTTTTTCATAGTGTTTATTTTTATTCCCGTGTGAGGGCTGTTTGTGTTACAAGCAAGTTATTCGAAAAGCACCCTGTTCAGTTGCCCCTACATTGCGTAGGTCTTACATGTGTAAGATTTTATTCAAAAGTGAATTAAGAAAATATGTCTGATGGCTTCTTGCCAGTTTCTTGCTTTATCAATCAGTGTCAGGTAGCCTGTAATTATCCCTGGAATAACTTTTTCCAGTTATCTTTGCTTTAAATTATTCTAAATATGCCTCATTATTTTTCGCTCGGTTCTATCCCTCACAAGCGCCATACACAGTTTCGCAAGCCAAACGGAGAATTGTATTCAGAAGAATTGGTTTCCACGCATGGTTTTTCTAATGTCTATTCGCTGATTTACCACTGCTATCCGCCAACAATAATTAAAGAAGTAGGGGAGAGTTACAGCGCAGCACCAAAGATCAGCCACGAACGTTTTCTCAGACATGAAAGCTTTGAAGGATTCCACATTCAACCTGAAGATGATTTCCTCAAAAGCAGAAAACCTGTTCTAGTGAATAATGATGTACACATTTCTCTTGCCGCTCCGCGCAAGTCAATGACGGATCACTTTTACAAGAATGCAGATGCAGACGAAGTGATTTTTGTTCATGAAGGAACAGGAAAATTAAAAACACTTTACGGCTCACTCGATTTCGGTTACGGTGATTACCTTGTTATTCCGAGAGGAATAATTTATCAAGTCAGTTTTGATTCTGATAAAAATCGGTTGCTGATTATTGAATCTTTCAGCGCAATTGAAACACCGAAGCGTTACCGCAATCCGTATGGTCAGCATGAAGAACACTCTCCTTATTGCGAACGCGACTTCCGGAAGCCGAAGGACATGGAAACAAATGACCGGAAAGGGGATTTCAAAATCATGATCAAAAAGCAGAGTATGATGTATCCTTATATTTATGCTTCACACCCTTTCGATGCCATTGGCTGGGATGGATTCTTTTATCCGTGGGCACTTTCCATTCACGACTTCGAGCCCATTACAGGGAGAGTACATATGCCGCCTCCAACTCACCAAACTTTTGAAGCTCACAATTTTGTTGTCTGCTCTTTTGTTCCGCGCATGTATGATTACCATCCGCTCTCAATACCTGTTCCTTACAATCATAGTAATGTTGACAGCGATGAAGTTCTCTATTATGTTGACGGAGATTTTATGAGTCGCAAAGCAGTTACCCGCGGTATGATCACACTTCATCCTGGAGGAATTCCTCACGGTCCGCATCCGGGCACTGTAGAAAAAAGCTTGGGACAGAAAGAAACCAAAGAACTTGCCGTAATGATTGACACCTTTCGTCCGTTAATGATTACAGAAGATGGCGTAAAAATTATGAGTGGAGATTACTACAAGAGTTGGAACGAATAGTTTACGTTTTTTCGAATAACCAATAACTTTTCAATGCTCATCACCCGCATCGAACTCTACGCTTACAACATCCCGATGAAACCATTTATCATTTCATTGGGAACTTTGCATGAAGCGAAAAATGTTCTTGTAAAATTTTTTACTGATGACGGAATTGTTGGGTGGGGTGAGGGCTCACCTTTTCCGATGATCGTTGGTGAAACACAGGAAAGCGATCTTGCATTGGCAAAAGACTTTTCAAATCTTCTTCTCAACAAAAATCCGCTTGACATTTCCGCCTGCATGAAGCTGCTCAACGATTACGTTCCCAATAATCCAACTGTTAAGAGCGCCTTCGACATGGCTCTTTATGACATTGCTTCGCAGCATGCAGGAGTTCCGCTTTACAAATTTCTTGGCGGAGAAAAGAAAGTGTTGCATACAGATCACACTGTTTCAATCGGCACTGCAAATGAAATGGCAGATGCTTCAATAAAGTTGAAGAAAAGAGGAGTGAAAATTTTGAAATTAAAAGTTGGCAGTGCAAAAAATCCTGATGATGATATTGAACGAGTGAAAACTGTTCGTTTGGCAATTGGAAAAGGAATTCCTTTGCGCCTCGATGCTAATCAGGGATGGAATGTTGCGGATGCAATTGAAATTTTATCTGCGCTGAAAGATGACAACATTCAGTTCTGCGAACAGCCTGTCAGGCATTTTGATTATGGCGGAATGAAAAAAATAAGTTCAACTGTTTCTGTCCCTATCATGGCTGATGAAAGTTGTTTCTATTCCTACCAGGCGAAATACATTGTAGAAAATAAAATCTGTCCGTACATCAACATCAAACTTGCAAAGAGTGGTGGAATGCTCGAAGCGATTGAGGTCGTCCGCATCGCCAAAGAAAATAGCATTACGTGTATGTTGGGTGGCATGATCGAATCAAATCTTGCCCTTACTGCCAATGCACATTTTGCCTGTGCGTTCGATCACATAAAATTTTACGATCTCGATTATAACTTCAATCATCACATTGATCCGGTTGTGAATGGTGTGCGCATTGAGAATGAATGTGACATCCATCTTCCCGATTCTCCAGGCATCGGTGCAACCGTTGATGATAAGTTTTTAGCTAAGTGCGAAAAAATTATTTTTGATAGGTAACTTAGGATTCAGATAAAAGGATAATTCTATCTGACAAACTTAGTGGGTGAGTAAGATAGTGTGGCACTAGCCCTGACAAGACGGGGCTCAAAAAGTTACTTACATTTTCTTGCGCTGCATTTCATTCAACTCATTCACCAGAACTCGACTGAAGGTATTAAAGTAACGCTTGTTTCTGACAGCGCCCACCCACCTTATGCCCTCAATAGTGTTGGCAAGAAAAACTTCATCGGCATAAAGAAGATCATTGGTGGTGAGTTTTCGTTCCATACATTTTTTATTTTTTGATCTCATCACATCAAGAATATGTTCCCGCATTACACCTTCAACACAACCCTGATCGAGCGAAGGAGTGCAGAGTTCTCCATGAAGCATTACAAAAATATTTGAGGAGATGGCTTCGGCAATATTTCCGTCTGCATTGAAAAGAAGTAAATCGTCCACGCCTGATTTTTTCTGATGCAAACCTGCAAGCACATAAATAAGTGCATTGGAACTTTTCAGGTTCGAAAGTTTATTCAGGGGCTTTGCGGCATCAGCAAAAATTCCAAGCCGGAGTCCGGTTTCATTGAGCAAGTATTCGGGTTCATAAAGAGGTTCTGCTTCAATAAGGTAATTTACTTCATTGGTTTTGGGGGTGTATAACCCACCATCCTGTCGGAAAACTTCGAGCCGGATTCGCCCGTTGCCTTTTAAATTATTTACCTGATCAAGATGCCGGATAAGTAAATGCAAATTCTGAAAAGAAAAATCAGGATGCCATTGCATGGATAAAAGTTCCATGCTTCGTTTCATTCGTGCCAGATGTTTTTCAAAAAAAAGAATTTCTCCGTTCATCAGGCGGATGGTTTCAAACACCGCATCTCCGTAGCGAAACGCACGGTTGGTATGCGTAAGCACCGGCTGAGAAGCATCTACAATACTTCCGTTAAAATTTATGTACACAGGAGACTTTATTTTCTATTCTGCAAAAGTAGCCGAATGAGTGCGCAGATTTTTTGGAGAAAGTTATGTTCTCAACAAAAGCAATGTGGATAGAATAAGTTAATTGAGTTAATTGGTCGATTTAGAAAAACAAGAGTTCGTGTCCCGAATTAACTACTTCGACTTAGTTAACCTAATCAACTACTTTATCAGTAGAACGTACCCAGTTTTTTTCAAATGCGATCCCTTCAGTATGTAAACGTAAACACCTTCGGGAACTGCATCGCCTTTGGAAGTTCCATTCCATGAGGTTGAGAAGGCATCATCATTTTGATACACTGCTTGTCCCCAGCGATCGAAAATAGTGATGGAATAATTATCGCACGGTTTCCATAATGAAAGTTGAAACACATCATTCAAGCCGTCATCATTCGGAGTAAATGCAGTTGGTATGTAAACGTTTTCGCCATCTGCAACTTCATAGCGGATTGTTTTCTGAATGTATTCCTGACAGGCGGATTCCTTGTTTACTGTAAACGTAACAACGTAGTCCGTTGCATTGTCCTTGTAAACATGCACCGGATTTTTTTCAGTACTTGCCTTTGTATCGCCAAAGTTCCAGTCGTAGTTTACAGCAATTGGCGATTTGTTATTGAAGTAAACAAGTTGAGAACATGAATCAACAAACACATCAAAGTCAGCAGGCGTGCGAATGATGAGGTGAAGATTTTTTTCACTCGTATCCTTGCAGCCATATAGAGAAGTTGAAACAAGTTTAACAGGAATATCTCCGGCAATATGATAGATATGATCATTCCGCGGAACATCAATTGAATCTCCATCGCCAAACAACCATTGGTAAGCAACTGTATTTACAGATTGCTCATTAAACGAAACGAGCGAATCGCAATCCACATGAGTCCAGCCAAAATTACTGTGAGGTAGCGGAGGAATGGAAGCAGTCATACTCACTGTGTCCTTACAACCTGAATCATTTTCAGCAATGAGTTGAACGGAAATAGTTCCATCTGTAGAAAATTTGTGAGAAACACTGAACGACTCATCCGGAAATCCATCACTAAATAGCCAATGGTATTTTGTTGCATCAATAGAGAAGTTGTTTGCACTTACAAGGAATGTACAAGTATCGAGATTCAGGGTAAACTCTGCATTCGGTTTTCGATTCACCCAAATTGTCTTTGTGATGTTGTCAGTACATGTAAGATTTGTTCCGAGTGCCTGCATCTGCACTATATATCCTCCTGAGTGAACATACAAATGAACAGGATCAGGATTAAATGCAACTGTGTTATCACCAAATCCCCACGTATAATTCGGAGCATTGATGCTTAAATTATGAAAATGTACAAGGGAATCGCACGGGATTAGATCCCAAGTAAAATCTGCAATAGGAACTTGTGGAAGATTAAAAGTCATTTGAGAGGTATCGCTGCAACCGCTGTCATTGGTGGTAATCAGGTAGACAGTAACATTTCCGTCAATCATGTAATTGTGTTGAGGACTTATATCACTGCTGAAATTTGAATCACCGAAAATCCATTGATTCGTTGAAGCACCTTGCGATGAATTATTGAATGTAGCTGTATGGGCGCAAGTATCAAGGACTAAATTAAAATTGCTTACAGGAACCGGATCAACATTAACAGTTATTGATGCCGTGTCAGTGCAACCTGAATCAGCAGATGCAATCAACGTAACGATAAAATTACCCCATGTAGCATATTGATGCGAAGGATTTTGAGAGGAAGAGAACTGGTTATCACCGAAATTCCAAAGCCAGTAATTCGAGCTTGAATGTAAACTGTACGATGAATCAAGAAACTGAAATTGATCTGTGCAGGGCTGATGCGTTAGTCCGAAACGGGAAAAGAAGGCAGGGTACAGACGGGCTTCACCAAAGGCCGTATCGTTACAACCTGGATTCGCTGCGTAGGCAATCAGCATAAGCGGATAGGTACCGGTATCGGGGTAGGTGTACACCGGATTCATCAAACTCGATGTATCATTTGTCGTTGTCGGGTCACCAAATGACCACGAGTAAGTGGATGCACCATAACTTGTATTTTGAAAATATGCATTCAATGAACCGCACACAAGTGTTGGAGAAAAAATGGATGCCACTGTGTAATTCTCGCATAAAGTAACATTCACCTGAAAGTCTCTTCGTGTTTCACCAATCAAAATTCCATTGCGGTATTCCTGCACAAGAACTCCATACACAAACTGTCCTTGCTCTGTCGGAGTAGCAGTAAGAATTCCTGTTGATGAATTGATGGTTAGTGGCACACCGCCCATTACGTTCGAGAGTGAATATGGGGATTGAAAAATAATGGGAATGTACGGAGGAGTAGATGGTGTGTCAGGTTGAGGTCTAATTTGATCAGCGCCCGCATAAGGTGTGTACAGAGAATAAACCAATGAATCGCCATTAGCATCTGTAGCAGAATGATCGAATGTGAATGGCGCTCCCATACAAATGAAAGTTGGTGGAAGATGATTAAAAACCGGGTTAGCATCATCAGCGAATTGCTGATCAGGAATTACACAAGTGTAAGTTGCACCTGTATATTGTCCGTTAATGTTAATGCAGGAATAATTGCGGCAGCAACGTTGGTAAGCAATCGTGTATCCTCCCGGAGCAGGCGGCAGCGTAAGGGTTGTATAATAATGAGCAACCTGATCGCACACACCAGTAGGAGGAGTGAGACATGGAGTATTTATTACATTTGGAATAGAGGATGAATCATTCAGCGACACGAATACAAATCGAATAAAATTTCCGCTTGCATCAAAAATTCCAAGTGCTGCCGGATCATCATAAAGCGCTTGCCCGTTGATACAGTCGCGGTAAACTATTAAAGTTATTTCATACTGATCATTGCCTAAGTAATGGTAATTCATTTCGCCACCCACAATGTGCGAAGCAAAAAGTGTTTGAGAAAAAAAAAGAAGAGCAGCAGCGCAGAAAAAATATTTCATTGGTAACTACAGTGATCCAACAAGAACAAAAATAGTAAAAGAAACTTAACGGTCAAGAACTATTGGGCGAATGACGACAAACACATTACGGAATGCAGAAATAGTTATTACAATTTCATGTTATTGAGTTCTTTCAAGGGAGGATGATTAAAATGAAGGCAAATCGTACTTTTGAAAAACCCAAATGCTGAAAAATGATTTCTATTAAAAATAAACTCACCGAACAGCTCAACATTCGTTACCCGATTGTGATGGCTCCCATGTTTCTCGTCACAAATGAAAGCATGCTTCATCAATGTGTTGAGGAAGGAATACTTGGCTGCTTTCCATCGTTGAATTTCCGTAATAAAGGAGCACTGGAAGGAATTTTGACTTCGCTCAATAAACTTCTCAATTCACGCAAAGGACAACCGGGAACCTACGGGGTGAATCTCATTGTTCAGAAAAGCAACACTTTTTTTGAAAAGCATTTGAACATTTGTGTGGAGAATAAAGTTCCCGTTTACATTACTTCACTTGGCAAACCCGAACAAACGATTGAAGCCGCACACAGTTATGGCGCAAGGGTTTTCTGCGATGTTACCAACATTGAACACGCAAAGAAATGTTATGAATTGAATTGCGATGGGTTTGTTGCCGTGGGTCAAGGTGCGGGCGGACATGCTGGACCGTATCCGTTGATGTTGCTTATTGCATCTCTGAAAAAACATTTTCCCGATAAAGCAATTCTTGCAGCGGGGGGAATTTCTCACGGTAGCAGTTTGTTAAGCGTGCTGGCTGCAGGCGCTGACGCGGGTTATGTCGGTACGCGATTTATTGCAAGCAAGGAGGCAAGCATCACAGAGGAGTATAAAACCGAAGTGGTAAAAGCCCACATGAATAACATTGTGATGACCGACCGCATCAGCGGAACACCTTGTACCATCATTAATACTCCTTACGCGCAAAAGATTGGATTACATCAAAGCCGGTTTGAAAGGTACATGAGCCGCAACCCGCGCACCAAAAAATATTTTAAGATGTTGGTTGCAAAACGCGGCATGGACTGGCTCGAAGCAGCAGTGAAACCCGGCAACTACCACAAACTCTGGTGTGCTGGACAAAGTGTGGAGATGATTGAAGACATAAAGTCCGTAAAGGAAATTGTGGAAGAGATGATGAGTGAGTTTGACGATGCTTACAGCAAACTCGCAGGCACGGTTATCAACCGATAAGAAAATGAAACTATTGTTGCGACTATTGCAAAAAGCAAAACGAAGTAATTTTTACCTCGCATTTCTCAATATTGCTTTGCTTCGTGCCGTTCCTTTCAACAAACCACACGGATTGAAAATAACTTCCGTTCATGATGATGGTGTTACAATCTTCCTTCCTTACAAAAGGAAAAACTTAAATCACCTGAAAGGAATTCATGCCTGCGCATTGGCTACTCTTGCTGAATATGCGAGTGGCATTTCGTTGCTGATTTGTATCGGAACTGACTATCGGCTCATTATGAAAACCATCAATGTAACCTACCATTACCAGGCGAAGATGAATGTTGCTATTGCGCTTCAACTTGAAAAGAAAATGGTGGAAGAAAAAATTCTTACTCCTCTTCAAACAAACGATTCAGTGGTTTTTGAAAACAAGGTCGAGGTTTATGATGTTCGTAGAAATCACATCTGCACTACTGTGGTACAATGGCAGATCAAGAAGTGGGCGAAGGTGAAGACCCTTTGAAATAAAACTGCAAAAATTAATTTCCTGCTATTTTCATTTTTGAAAATGTGTTGTCGTGCAATGCTTCAAGTGCTTTTTGTAACGCGAGATTCCGTTCGTTGTAAACTTCAATAGCGCCTTCGAGGTTCCAAAGATTTTGTGAGATAAGAGATTTTATGTTCAGTTTGATTAATGTTTCTGAAATTTTCAAACCTGTCGAATCTTTTTTCACACCTAATTTTTCTGCGTTCGCAAGAAAATCGTCCATCAATTTTTTTGATACAGAAAATTTTGTTTTGAAATCATCAAGTGTTGGATACGTTTTTTTCAAATCATTTCTGTTGTTGTCAACGTAGGTAAGAAGAAAATCATTGAACGCATTCTGTCTTCTCAACTCTGAAAAGAACGTGCTGAACTCTGAAGTATCAAGTGGAACAAATACATCAGGCATAATGCCACCACCACCATGCACGAGCCGCTTGTTGTTAGTGAAATATTTTGTGGAGTCGCTAAAATGAATGCTGTCGGGATTAGTGAGTTCACCATGCTTGATTCTGTTTGAAAGGTCAAGATCGTACTCATCATCATCACCCAACTCATATGGTTTTTGTATGCAGCGACCGGAAGGAGTATAATAATGCGCAACAGTTAATCGTATCATGGAACCATCCGGAAGCTGAATTGGTTTTTGCACAAGCCCTTTTCCGAAAGAACGCCTGCCGATAATCAGTCCTCGATCCCAATCCTGGATAGCGCCTGAAACAATTTCACTTGCCGAAGCCGAACTTTCATTAATGAGCACGACAAGTTTCCCTTTTTCCCAGCCACCGGTTGAGGTTGCATTATAGTCCTCGCTTTGTGTAGTACGCCCGCGAGTGAAGACAATCTTTTTTCCATCAGATAAAAATTCATCACCCAGTTCAACGGCACGATTGAGGTAGCCGCCACCGTTATCCTGCAAATCGAGAATGAGAGACTCGATTCCCTGCGCTTTTAATTTTGCAAGAGCCGCTTTAAATTCCTCTACCGTGTTATCAGCAAAACGGCTGATTTTAATGTACCCTACTTTCGGAGCTATTATGTACGATGCATCCACACTGAAAAGAGGAATCTGATCGCGTGTAATGTTGAAGTCAATAAGATCAGCATTTCCTCTGCGAAGAATTCCTACGGTAACTTTTGTTCCTTTATTTCCACGAAGTAATTTCAGCACATCATTGTTTGTGAGCTTTACTCCGGCTTTTACCACTCCGTCAATTTTTACGATGCGGTCGCCCTGGCGTATTCCTAATTTCTCACTCGGCCCACCTGGAATTGTTTGAGTAACCATAATTGTATCGCTTAGAATCTGGAATTGAATCCCGATACCCTCGAATTTTCCAACGAGCGGTTCATTCATCTCGCGCATTTCTTCCAATGGAATATAAACAGAGTGTGGATCCAGATCTTTCACCATGGCGCGGATGGCATCATCAGTAAGTTTTTTGTCGTTCACAGTATCAACGTACGCATACTTGATTGCCTGTAGTGCGTATCCAATTTTGTCTTGCTGTGGTGCGTAGGGCTGAGATAAAACTTTCCCGCAAATAAAAATGAAAAGAATGGTTGCTACAGATTTGATTTGTTTCGTCATAATGAATAATTACTTTTTTTTCACGCGACAAAATTACATAAAAGAAAGTAGGGGACAGATGAATTAAGATGTTCTTAACAGCTCAGGAAAAATTCTACTCCACATCATCAACAGGAATTGAATCTGTAGGAACCACCATCTCCCTTGCAATTCCCTTCAATTCTACATTTGGAGTTATCTCATCGTATTCATTTTGTGAGATAAGATTTTTACGAAGAAGAAAATTTGAAACCACCCGGTAGTAATCTGCCAGATAAGGTTTCAGATTTCCTTGTTCATCGAAAGAATATTTAAACCATTTCGGATGCGGAAGTAAGCTTGCAAGAAAAATACTTTCTGAAAGTGTCAACTCTGCCGGCTTCTTATTGAAATAAAAACGTGATGCTTCACCTACACCATAAACTCCGGGCCCCAGTTCAATAATGTTGAGATATACTTCAAACATCCTCTCCTTACTACACAATCGGTTGCTTTCAATCAACCAAACAATGAGCGCTTCTTCTGCTTTGCGCGCAATCGTTTTATGGCGGCTCAGAAAAACATTTTTCACCAACTGCATACTGATCGTGCTTCCGCCTCTCACAAATTTTCCCTTGCGGTAATTTTCAGCAATTGATTTTCTGAATGCATCTTCATTGAAACCGTTGTGAAAGAAAAAATTTCCATCTTCACTTGTGAGGATAGCATTTTTAAGATTTGCGGAAATCTGATCTGTAGGCGTGAAGTCGGGATTGGAAGCACCTATCATGAATGAACGGAACGGGCGATCATGCTCATAAACTGTATGCAGAAACTCTTCATTCATCTTAGAAAGATCTTCGGTTCCTGATTTGCGCACACGAAATTTGAGTTTGCTCATCTGTGAATTGAACTCTACGCTGTCAGGTTGAGAGGAGTCAAGTTTGAAGTTTAATGAATACTGAAGTGTACCATCTGCTTGTATATCGCGGGTTTCGTCAAACATTCCTGCCGGAAGCGAAGAGAAAAAACCATTCGCATCAACGGTATCCGTTTTGATCTGCAACTCGTAAACTTTGCCTTTATCAGAAGTAACCTTTGCAAAAGGATGAATCGTAATTTTGTTCATCATAAAAGAAGAAACGCTGTCAAGCGAAACAGAATTGGGCGTGATGCATACTTTGTAATCAAACTGCAAATGCTCAATCTTAATGGTGTCGTCAGAAATTTTGGATTGATAAAAGAAAAAATTTGTTGAAGAAACTTCTCCTCCAATTGTGAAATTGTTTTTCGTAAAATCATTTTCAGTTAGTGCCGCATGAATGCTGTCGAAGCCGCACGAGAGGTTGAAGAGCTCTTTCATTAGTGGGAGCCGCGCATCATCATTCAGCGGATAAATTTCTACATCATACTGCCGCCTGTCCTGATCGAATGAGCCGATCAGTTTCCAGCTTTTGTTTTGTTTTACATCGAGCAACTCGCCTTCCATCTTTTCTTTAGAAGAATAAAATTCAGGAATGCGCACATCTACCTGGAACGTATCGGAAATAAAACTCAATCCGACATTCCTCACTTCCGCATTTTGCGGTGCAAGATCAAATGCCTTTGAAAAGAAGCTATGAAAGAGAGCAGAAAAATTTTTCTCTGCTGCTTTTGGTTTGGCAGTGTCCTGTTTTGGAGAAAAGAGAGACGAGTAATTGCACGAACCATCATTGCAGCTTAGGTGTACAAATCCACTTTTCATTTCCAGCGAACGCAGTTTGAGATTGAAAACAAGCAACGAACCAAATGCCGGAGTTGCAGAAAGAGTATCAAGATGAAACAAGGTGTCGCCCGCAGCAGGCACAATTGTGATGTCATTCATCTGTACAGTAGTCAACCCATTGAAGGAAGACTGTCCGACAGTTAGCTCAAGATTGAATCGCTTGTTCAGCTTTTTTGAAATCGTATCAATTGCAAAATGCAGGATCGAATTCCGGAAAAGCAAATAAAGCAAAACAAGAAGCAGGAATGTTGCCGTTGCGCGGCTGACTATTTTTCTCCAATTCATGATGCGCTTTATATCTGCAAGATGGAGAATGTATTGATGCGAAGCAAGTATTGAAATTGTGCTTACTTATTTAATACGCCCCGATCCGAACATATCAGGATAGAAAATGTATTTAGATTTTTGTAATGTACAACCTTTGCCAAACCGCTCATTAAAAGGTGGGATGGGTGATAAGTATTCATGGATGCCTGAGGGTGGACAAGATTTTAATTTTTCTATTAATTCTTTAACTTCTTCAATTGAACTCATAGTTATTGATTAAAATAATTTGCTTAATTAGCTTTCCTTTCACCAACAGGAATGTATTTAAAAGTAGGACCTGCATTTCCCTTTTTACCGATCAGCGGAATCTTCATTAATTGAAGCGCAGGTTTTTTAAGTTTAAACATAATGCCTATTGCTTCATCGAATGACGGGGTTTTGCTGGAGAAAGCTACCTGCATGGAATCAAGTAATTCGCTGTAAGTACAATTGAAACTATTGTTTCTCTGCTTAGCTTCTTCTGAAAAATAAAACTCATCAGGATCAATACTCATGTCAAGCACTTCTTCTTCGTAACTCCAAATATCATTTTGCATCAAATCCTGGATGGAAAGAAATTTCCAGTAATGAGTAAGCTGATGGTCTTTGTCATGCAATTTTCCTGAATGCCCTTCTCCCTGGTCAATAATTTCATCTAATGCGTTGAGGGCATCCTGTTTACAGTTTACAGTGTACAACATCCCTTTCGCAGGGTTAAAAGAGGCAGCTATTTGTTTTCCACCTTTAAAATCACTGTCTGATAAGGAGTCATGTTTTATGAGGTTTTCTATTTCGTCATAAAATTCACCAATCGTACACCAGCCATCTTCATGATGTTTGGTCCCAAACATTTCTTCCGGCAATTCTATTTTAAGAAAATCTGCAATGGCATGTGGACAGCATTTATTCAAATGAACCGTAAATGCATTATTTGTTTTGCTATGACCCGGCAATTCGCAAGGAAAAGAAGGTAACAGGGAAACATCATTTAATACCGGACTACCTCCTAAAGCGTTGAGAATATTGCAAGCCATCGCCATGTGAAGCATTTCTTCTTGAATAACTGAAAGCAAAAACTTCTTTGAATGTTCCGCGTGGGTTGAATTACCATGAATGCTCCAATATGCACTAAGGTATGGAGGCAAGGTGGAATGTTCTAAAGCGATAGCAGTCTGCAAATGTTTTTGCAGAGTAAGCAGAACATGGGGCATGCTCATATTTTCTTTCTTAACGTTCATATCATTTTAGGAGTAGGAATAAAAATAATGTTGAGCGCCTTGTCTAATTTCTATTTCACAACAGGAATTCTTTCTAATGCGTTTTTTTTTGCATTTAAGATTATTTTATCGCCTCATCTGATTGGAAATACAAAAGTAAAAAAAGAATTAGCCGGATGAAACCATTCCACACTTTAGTCGCTTCAATATTCTTTACTTGCTAAGCAAGTTGCATTTCAGAAAAAACAATTTACTCTTGCTTCATAAACCTTAGGTTTCAATGATTGAGTAAAGTACCTATTCCCATCTTTCCACTTACTTTCGCTCCATGGCAAAGCGTTTTTTTGCTGATGTAATTTTACCCATTGCAATCCCAAATCTTCTTACTTATGAAGTAGGGGAGAGGCATGCCTCAGAAGTAGCTGTTGGCAAGCGCGTAATTGTTCAACTTGGCAAACAGAAATTTTATTCTGCAATCATCAGGAAGTTGCACAATACAGTTCCCGAATTTTACGAGATAAAAGAAATTCAGAGTGTGCTGGATGTTGAGCCAATCGTAAGTGAAACTCAATTGAAATTCTGGGAATGGATTTCCGCATATTATCTCTGCCACATAGGAGAGGTGATGAATGCTGCGCTACCAGCCGCATTAAAGCTGCAAAGTGAATCAAAAATCATTCTCAATCCGGATTACCAACACGATCATCACGATCTTTCTGAAAAAGAATTTCTGATTTACGAGGCGCTGTTGCTGCAACATGAACTGACTGCTACAGAAGTGGCAAAGATTATTCAGCGCAAATCACCTCATTCAATTTTGAAAGAGATGATTGAAAAGGGAGTGGTATTGATGGCTGAAGAAGTTCAGGATCGTTACAAGCCCAAAAGAGAAGTACGGATTTCTCTAAGTGAAAAGTATGCAGATGAAAATTTATTGAGAGAAGTTTTTGAAACGCTGGAGAAACGATCTCCTAAGCAATTAGAAGCACTCATGCAGTTTATGAAGTTACATTATGATAACAAGGAGAAAAAAAATATTCTGAAAGGTGAATTGCTGAAAGATGAGAAGGTAAGTAGTTCAGCAATTGTGGCTTTAATCAAAAAGGAAATTCTTAATGAAAAAGTAGTGCAGGTTGATCGGCTTCTCTCAGCTAATTCTCCTGTTGAACCGGTTGCTGAATTAAGTTTGGCGCAAATAAACTCTCTCGAAGAAATAAATACTCACTTTAAAGAAAGAGATGTTGTGCTTCTTCACGGCATAACTTCCAGCGGAAAAACAGAAATCTACATTCATCTTATTGAAGAAGCAGTGAAACAGGGAAAACAAGTGCTCTACCTGTTACCTGAAATTGCACTCACAGCACAAATGATAAATCGCCTGAGAAAACATTTCGGAAGTGGAGTTGGAGTTTATCATTCACGCCAGAACAGTAACGAGCGCGTGGAAGTATGGAAGGCAGTAAAGAATTTTGATGAGGAGAAGAAAGAGAAAATTCAAACAGCACAGATTGTTCTTGGGGCGCGTTCAGCATTGTTTCTGCCTTATTCAAATCCCGGGTTGATAATTGTTGATGAAGAGCATGATCAATCCTACAAGCAAAATGAACCGGCACCTCGTTATCATGGAAGAGATGCAGCGCTGATGCTTGCAAAAATATTTTCTGCAAAAACCCTGTTGGGTTCTGCAACGCCATCGCTGGAAAGTTTTTTCAATGCGAAGGAAAACAAGTATGCGATGGTAAATCTCTCTGAGCGTTTCGGAGGAATGGAAGTTCCTGAAATAATTGTTTCTGATGTTAAAGAAGCAACGCGAAAGAAGTTGATGAAGTCGCACTTTACTCCATTGCTGCTTGATTCAATTGAAGAAGCGTTGAAGAACAAGGAGCAGGTTATTCTTTTTCAGAACAGAAGAGGATTTGCACCGGTGCTTGAGTGTAACAATTGTTCGTGGATGCCGCAGTGTAAAAACTGCTCAGTTACACTTACTTATCATAAACAGATAAACCAATTAAAGTGTCATTACTGCGGCTATACACAGAATCCTCCGTCAACGTGCGGTCGCTGCGGTGATCATCATTTGGAGATAAAAGGTTTCGGAACGGAAAAAATAGAAGAGGAGATGTCTATTTTTTTTCCGGAAGCAATCATAAACCGGCTCGATCTTGATTCAACACGTTCGCGAAATGCTTATCAGAAAATTATCTCTGACTTTGAAGAACGAAAGGTGGACATACTTGTAGGGACACAAATGGTAACTAAGGGGCTGGACTTCGAAAATGTTTCCACCGTTGGTATCATCAATGCCGATCAGATGCTGAACTTTCCTGATTTCAGAGCGCATGAGAGAGCATATCAGCTAATGAGCCAGGTTAGTGGACGCTCAGGCAGAAAGCTGAAGCGTGGTAAAGTGATTATTCAGACACATCAGCCAGAACATTGGGTAATTCAGGATGTAATCAATCACAACTACGAAGCATTTTTTCAACGCGACTTGGCTGAGCGGAAGAAATTTAGTTATCCGCCACATACGAGATTGATAGAACTTATGATGAAGCATCGCGATTCTGATTTCCTTCACGAAACATCTTTTCAATTTGCTGACGGATTAAGATTAAAACTCGGAAACCGGATAATTGGTCCTCATCAACCGTTGATAGCCCGGATAAAAAATCTATGGCTTAAGAGAATCCTGATCAAGATAGAAAGGGAGACCTCAAGTAAGAAGGTGAAGGAAATCCTGGGTGAGCAGATTAAATCCTTTTTTGCTGAAAAGAAAAACCACGCCACCGGAATTGTGATTGATGTGGATCCGGTTTAACCTCGTTCAACTATTTTCTTAGAGTTTTAATTAGGGTAGGGCTGTTGAAAGCAGTGCTATTTTTTCAACTCCGCCATGAATGGCTACTGATTTGTTTGATTGAATACCGGCAGATTCTAAGGAATGGATCAAAATAGGCATTATTATATTTAACATAATGTTAATTATGGTATGATGGAAGGGTGTGTTTCTGACATGGTGGTTGGCTATTTCGCAGTGCTGTAGCGGCTTTTAGCCATGAAAGGTTAACCATTCGCCAAATAGAAATGGCTTTGGACGTTACACGGTTGTTTCTTTATAATTGAAGATAGATACACAGCCATGTGGAACGAACAAATACTAAAACAAAAAAGTCATGAGAACTTGCTGTTGTCATTCCCCACATTTCAAAACCGAAAATCAATTTTCGGTTTGCATGAATCCGGATTGCGTCAATCATCTCGCTCCGACTCTGCTAATCTCCAATAAGACCGTAAAACGTTTTACGATTTCTTTAATCGCCATCCTGATACTTTGTTTCTGTACAAACGACTACAGTTCGGTCACTAATTCAGAATCGCGCACTTCGGCAGAATATTTCCATAAGCGCAGATACGTGGTTGAATGTACAAACGAAAATCTTAAGGGCGAAATTCAGTTGAACAAAATTATTTGTCCTGATGAGGTTTATGCGCAGATATTGATTGAGAGCGCACACATGACTTCATTTCTTTTCAAGCGTGCAAATAATATGCTCGGTATGCGTTATCCATTCAAACGGACAACTACTGCAATCGGCATTTACCTGCCCGATGAAGATACCGTTGTTAAAGGCACTCAGGATGAATTAAAAAAATACGCCAGGAAAAATAATTATGCTGTGTATGCGACCTGGACTGATTGCGTTGCTGACTACAAAATGTGGCAGGACGAATGTTTTCATCTTACCGAAAAATATCTAAACTTTTTGGGAAACTACTACGCCCAGGATGTCAACTACGTGGCAAAAATCAAGCAGATGTCCCGTTAAAATTTTGGGAAATTATCCCCAGCGCAGAAAAGAATAAATACAGCCGAATAAAATGATGATATATAGAAATGCAACGGTGGCTGCACCTGTCTCACCAAAGTATGTGTACCAGATTCCTCTGTTCTGTTCGCTATGCGATGCGTCTTGAGTATGCTCCATTATTTTTAGAATTTGACTGCAAATATAAGTGATTTGAAAATTAAAATAAAATTGCCTGGAAAAAGTTCCTGAACAAATTTTTAACAGGAACTGAATTCCCGGAATTCACTTCACTTCCACCATCTGGTAGTTATCATAGCGAATCATGCGGATGTATTGGTTTTCATTCAATCCGTTTGATGTTTTGAAACGATACGTTGAATAGATTCCATCACCGTCTGCAACGGGACCTGAATCTTTTACATCGCTCAAAAAACTTTTACAGATCAGCATTATTGCATCATTTCCTTCATACGCTGATTCGGATGGCTCAGTCATGTATTGATTACGGAAAAATTTCCGGAAGTTTATTGTGATTGCATCGGCCCTGTCCAGATGAGATGCCGAGAAAAGATGCGTGTGAAGATTTTCCATTACTGCCGGGTCGGTGCTTTCAAAAAACTGCCAGGTGGGAATACCGATTACGGTTATCTGGAACACATCCGTTGTATCGTTCAGCTTAGTTATCACAGAGTTTACAAAGTCCTCGTTTGATGAGGGAATGAACAGTACATTGTTTCTGCCTTTCACCATGCTGGCAAGCAGAAATTCAAATTCGCCTTTTGAATAATCCAGCGAACGGCATTTTAATTCTGAGTCGTCATTCCAACCATTAATGAATGCAAGTCCTCTCTCATTCTCCTTTGATGTGCCCGGCTTCACCACTACTGCATTTGCATTCTTAAATTTCTGAGAACAAAATTTTCCTGCTTCGTAAATCTGGGTCAAGGAACCGGGAGTTAACGCATACCCGTATGGATTATTTTTCAACACATCATTTGAGTTAAGCGCGAACGTGAGTAAAGGAATATGATTCGCTGTCGAAAACTGATTAATCCGTTTCAACACATTTTGATTTCCGTTTACAATTATGTAATCCATTGCTTTCATTTGCAAATCCTTCAACAGCGTGCTTACGCGCATTGAATCATTCTCGGTATCAAAAACACTGAGGTGAATTTTTAAATTTTTTGCTGCAAGCGAATCTACTGCATGCATGACTCCCTCGTAAAACTCCAGTTGAGAAACCGTTTCAGCATCCAAACTCTCATGCTGAGTAGTATCTGTTTTCAAAGAATCAGGAATAAATGTTTTCCAGATATTTACAGGCAGCATCAACGCTACATTGATTTCTTTCTTTATAATTTTCTTTTCTTCGGGTTTCTTCTCTGCTTCTGTTTTTTTTGCCGGTGATGAGGGAATCAGCAGTTCCATTTTATTTTTCAAGCCATCCTTCAGATCAGGATTGTTTTTCAGCAATTCATCTTCTGTAACTTTAAACCGTTTGGTGATTGTAAAAATGGTTTCACTCTTCTCCACTTTGTACACGTAAAACTTTCTGCCTTTTATCCACTGAACTTCTGAAGTGTCTTTCTTATTCAGATCGTAACGCTGAGAATAAGCACTCAAGCAGAAAAGTGAAAAAACAAAAAGGAAGAAATAGTTGCGCATGAAATTGCTGAAGAATTATTCCGCAAAGTAAATGGAAATTAAAACGCGGAAATGATCTGCAACGAAAAAAAGAACCATAAAAAAATCCCCGTCAGAATTCCGACAGGGATTTTTTTATGAAACAACAAAAGAGTTACGCACTTACTGCACAATAATACTTACTGCTGCACTCCACAAGCCCGGACCATCTTTAAGCACAGCGCGGAAACGAAAAAATATTTTCTTGCCCGGCTCAAGTCCGTTCACCACTGTTTTTGCCTGGAGCGTAACCGCAAGATCTGTCCACACAATGCCGTCAGTGCTTTGCTGCCATCCGTACGATACACGCTTGCCTGCTGACTTTGCAACTAACTTTACCTGACCATCTGTATCGCCATTCTTCACTGCAAGAGGGGGCTTTACACGCACACCCTTATTCTTCAAATCGAAACCCGATGCCAGGATGATTGAGATAGCAGTCGCCTCGTCTGCTGCTGCATCTGCAAGCAGTTGAACATAGCCCTGCAAGCCATACACATCATTAAGCGACTGGTCATACTCAAGGTCACGCGCAGACGCACTGCCTGTTACGTGGGTTTTCGCTTTTACTTCCGCTGCCTCCAAAGCATCCACATTAGTTTTCACTCCTCCAAGTGCGGGTGATGGGGTTACGAAAATTAACGCGTGGTCGCCAATGTTCAGCACGATTGTGCGAACTCTCAGAATGAAGTTACCAATCTTCCTCAGTTTGTTTAAGGCAATTACTGCCAACGGTCTTTTACTTGATTTCATGATCTTTAAATTTTAATTGTTAAACATTAATTGAATTGTACTATATATAATGCCGGAAAGTGTGTTTTTTAGGGGGGCTTGAGAAAAATATTTTTTACGATGGAAGTGTAAATTTCGTATGCTCTTGTTTTTCAAGTTGTTCATCATTCTCAATTAGCCGCTGGTTCAGTCTCTTAGCGGAAGTCACGTTCGCCTCAGCCGCTGTGTTCACGCTCTCAGCGGAAGTTACGTTCACCTCAGCCGCTGCGTTCGCTCTCTTAGCGGAAGTTACGTTCGCCTCAGCCGCTGCGTTCAGTCTCTCAGCGGAAGTCGCGTTCACCTCAGCCGCTGTGTTCACTCTCTTAGCGGAAGTTACGTTTACCTCAGCCGCTGCGTTCACTCTCTTAGCGGAAGTCGCGTTCCACTCAGCCGCTGTGTTCACTCTCTCAGCGGAAGTGCGAAATTGCGCAGCCGCTTTTTTTAATGAAAAAGAAATACTGGAATTAAGGATGATGCCCCGCACACCTGATGAAAAAGAATTTAATAACTCCCGCGATGAGCAAGCAGGTAAGTGCGCATTCTTGCGATTGCTTCTTTGTAATAACCAGCCACCGTGCCAAGCGGAAGATCCAGCTTCTGCGCAGTTTCATTAAGTGTGAGCTTTTGAAATACATGCAGCTTCACTACCTGCTTCATCCGTGTGCTCAACGCGCAGAATGCTTTCTTCAGCAGCGAGACGGGAATTCTGCGCTGCCGCAATGATGCTGGAAGAGTTGCAAGCTTGTTGAGTATATTTTCATCAAGCACAAAGTGACTCCGTTTCTCTCTGTGCTTCCGCGCCAGGTTGTGTGCAATCTTAAACAGCCATCCCGCAAACGTGCCTTGCTCGCGGTAGTGCTGCTGGCGCAGCAACTCATATGCGAACAGCCAAGTATCCTGCATAATGTCTTCTGCCTGTTCTTTACTGTGCAGTAAAAAAAATAAATTAGCAAATAGTTTTTTTGACCAACGGTTTGTAAGCTTATCAAACGCTTGCCTGTTGCCGTTTTGAACCAGTGTTACCAGTTCTGCATCGCTCTGCCCCAGCAGAGTTTTTAAGATCTTTTTCATTTAACTTTATTTTAGAATTAAAATATCCGTGTAATGAAATGATCATGCTGTTGGTTGCTGTTGTTTTTATTTAACGGTAAGGATTGAAATTTATTTTACACCAAAGGGATTACATCAGTAAGTGCCACTTGATGCCATGAAAGTTGCACCAGCACTGGTTTTTTACGTTAGCGTTACTTTTTTATAGGTGAATGAAAAGAAAGCGGTGACGAAAAGAAAATATTTTTAAAAAAGTAAGCCCCACGGGGTACGCGGGGCTTGTAGGTTTTCACCTTCGGCATATAGCCTTATTGTGATAAGAAATTCAAAGATTGAATAAAAATTTCTTTGTACAAATGTAATTGATTTTTGTTCACCAGCAAATTATTTTTTAGCTTGCCTCTCCTAACTTTTAAAAATAAAATACAATACAATGGCAAAAATACTTGGACTTGATTTGGGTACTAACTCTATTGGGTGGGCGGTGGTTGACAGTGAAAAAAACACTACATCTCTACTGGACAAAGGTGTTCACATCTTTTCAGAAGGTGTAAAGATTGAAAAAGGAATTGAAAGTTCTAAAGCCGCTGAGAGAACAAAATTTCGAAGTGCAAGAAGAATAAAATTCAGACGAAAATTAAGAAAGCAAGAAACACTTACTGTCTTGATAAAACATAACATGTGCCCTTTATCAATGGAAGAATTAAACCTGTGGATTGAAGATAAAAAAGCATACCCAAAAAGCGAAGAGTTTATAAAGTGGTTACATACTGACGAAGCAACAAATATCAATCCCTACTATTTTCGAGACAAAGCATCAAGAGAAAGTATCCCTTTGAAAGAATTGGGGCGGGCGCTTTATCACTTGAGTCAGCGAAGAGGTTTTTTGAGTAATCGTCTTGACCAAGGTGATGATGGAATTATTGAACAGGTACGACAAGAGTTTTTACAAATTGTAGAAACATCAGATACTTCTGAAGAAATATTATCAGACATTAAAGATGCCAAAGAAAATTATTTAGAGGAAGAAGATAAGGCGGTTAAAAAGTTATTAAAGAGTGTTGATAAAACAATTGCAGAGAATAAATTAAAACCCTTTGAAGAATTAAAAGGGAGTTTAGTAAAACTGATAAATAAGACCGAGAATCTCGGTGTTGTTAAAGGACGAATAGCAAGTTTATCAAATCAAATTAAGGAAGCAAATTGCGAAACACTCGGACAATACTTTTATCTGCTCCATCAGAAAAAAGAAAAAATCAGAAAGCACTACACCTCAAGGGAAGAACATTATCGAGGAGAGTTTGAAAAAATATGCGAAGTACAAAAGTTATCAAAAGAAATTATTTCCGAGCTTGAAAATGCTATCTTTTATTTCCGCCCTTTGAAATCACAAAAGGGGTCAATTGGCAAATGCACATTTGAAAAAGATAAGCCACGCTGTCCTGTTTCACATCCTGCTTACGAAGAGTATCGGGCTTTGCAGTTTATTAATTCTATAAAAGCTACTGATGCAAATGGGAAACTGGCTTTCTTAACAGAAGAAGAAAGAAGGAAAATCTGGTCAAAATTTATTCGCAAGAGCAAACCCAATTTTGATTTTACAGACATAGCAAAAGAACTTACTCCAAAAAACGAAATCAGATATTTCAACTACAAGAATAATACTGCTGTGAGTGGTTGCCCGACAATTGCGCAGTTGGCAAATATCTTCGGTGAAAAATGGCAACAAAATATATTTGATAATTATATTAAGAGCGGAAATAAAACTATTGCTGAAGTAGTCAATGATGTTTGGCATGTATTATTCTCCTTTGATAAAAAAGAGAAACTACAAGAGTTTGCAAAAACAAAATTAGGTTTGAATGATGTGAAAGCAAAAAAGTTTTCATTGATAAATTTAAAGAAAGATTATGCAAGTTTAAGTATAAAGGCAATCAACAAAATATTGCCCTACTTACGCGAGGGGCTTATTTATTCGTATGCTGTATTTCTTGCCAACATTGAAAGTGTTGTAGGGAACGAAATATGGAACGACACAGAGAGTCAAGCATTGATAAAAAAATCTTTGAAAGAATTAATTGATGATTACAATGAAATAAAGAAACGTGAAGGGATTGTCAATGAGTTAATGGCTCAATTCAAAGAGCATTACAATAATTCTGATAAGGATTATGTACTGGATGCAAGAGATAAAAAAGATGTTCAAGAAAAAACAATCGCTGTTTATGGCAACAGAACATTTGAGAAACTGAATGTTACAGAGCAACAGGAGAGATTCAATTCGATTGAAGAAAAATATTTAACTCAACTAAGAAAGTATCGGGGCGAATTTATTAGGTCACAACGATTAGATGAGAAGATTGCCGAGTTTCTAAAAGACAATTTTGAAATAAATGAAAAATCTCTTTCTCTCCTTTATCATCCGGCAGACATGGAGCAATTTAAAACTCCGAAGCGTGCTGATGATGGCAATTTATATTTAGGAAGTCCTGTGACTGGTTCAATAAAAAATCCAATGGCGTTGAGAACAATGCATCAATTAAGAAAACTGGTGAACACTCTTACCAAAGAAGGAAAGATAGATGAAGAAACAAAAATCCATATTGAACTTACGCGGGAGTTGAATGATGCAAACAAAAGAAAAGCAATACAGGATTGGCAGAGAGAAAGAGCAGACGCAAGAGCGGATTACAAGGAGCAAATAAAAAAGCTGTACAAAGAAGAATGCGGACGAGACATTGAACCGAGTGAGGAGGAGATTTTAAAATTTCAGTTATGGACTGAACAAAGCAAAATTTGTTTATACACAGGAAAAAGTATCGGCATCTGTCAGTTTATCGGAGGCAATCCTCAATTTGATATTGAACACACGATACCAAAAAGTTTGAGCTATGATAACTCACAGGAGAATCTGACGCTCTGTGAAAATAAATTCAATCGTGAAGTAAAGAAGAACAGAATACCATTTGAATTAGAAAATCACAAAGACATTCTTCCTCGTTTATCCAAATGGGAAAAGAATGCTGAAGAATTCGACTGGAAATTCAACTCACGAAAAAAAGCAAGAGGATTAGAAACAAAAGAACAAAAGGATAAACGAATAAGAGAAAAGCATTTCTTTAAATTGCATTTGGATTATTGGAAAGGAAAATTAAAACGTTTTACGAGAGAAGATGTACCAAGCGGTTTTAAAAACAGTCAGTTGGTTGATACCGGCATCATCACAAAATATTCGAGAGCATATTTGAAATCAGTATTTCCAAAAGTATATTCTGTAAAAGGAGATGCCGTTGTAGAGTTCAGAAAGTTATGGGGCTTGCAACAAGAGTATAGCAAGAAGGAACGTGTCAATCACATTCATCACTGCATTGATGCAATTACCATTGCATGTATGACAAAAGATAAATATGATTTGCTTGCAAAATATTATCATGCTGATGAAGAGAACAGAAACCCCGAAGCCAAAGAGGTATTGCGCAATTTAAAACCTTGGGCAACTTTTACTGAAGATGTAAAAGGTATGGAACAGGAGGTTTTGATTTCACATCATACTCCTGATAATATGAAAAAACAAAGTAAAAAGAAGTTACGCATCCGAGGCAAAGTACAGTACGAAAATGGAAAACCAAAATATCAGCAGGGAGATACCGTTAGGGGTTCGCTACACAAGGAAACTTTTTACGGAGCAATTATTCAACCAAATCAAACAACTGATACAACTCTAAAATATGTTGTTCGAAAATCAGTTGAGAGTTTAGCTGTTAGTGATATCACCAATATTGTTGACTCAACTGTAAAATCTATTATCAGCGAAAAGGTAAAAGAGAATGGATTGAAGCAAGCTATTAAAGATGGTTTCTTTATGGCGAGCGGTGTACCGATTAAAAAGGTTCGGTGTTACACACCAACAATTACAGCCCCAATATTTTTGAAATCACAAAGAGATAAATCAAGGTTTGAGCATAAGCAAAATTATCACGTAGCTAATGATGGAAATTATTTGATGGCCATTTACGAAGGAGAAAATAGTAAAGGAGTTGTGAAAAGGAGTTATAATATTCTCAATGTTCTCGAAGCAGGGGAACACCTTAAACTTTCTAAACGCAACTTAAATATTGTTGAACCTTCAAAGCAAACAGGTAAAGAAAAAAGTTTAAGAGAGTTGCCTTTGAAAGTAGTCATAAAAAAAGGAACAATGGTTTTGTTTTATAGAGACCATCCCGAAGAAATATGGAGCCTAAACAAAAGTGAACTAAATTTAAGATTATATAAAATTGTAAAGTTTGATAAGTCGGGCAGAATATATTTTCGACATCATACTGAAGCAAGACCTGCAACTGAACTTAAGGAAGTTTACAAAATAGATTTTGAAAATGCAGGAAGCCAAATTTGTTTAATGGTAAGTGCATTTGATGCGCTCGTCCAAGATGTAGATTTTAGCATTTCTTCGATAGGTGAAATTAAAAAGGTAAATTAACCTAAACCCCGATAGAAAACTTATCGGGGTTTTAAGTTTTAGATGATGATAAAACAAACTCTCTATTTCAGCAATCCTTACCACCTTAGTACAAAACTAAATCAGTTGGTGATTACCGATAAGGAAACTGACGAAGTGAAACTCCGCTCAATAGAAGATGTCGGCTTTGTAATTCTCGACCATCATTCAATCACATTTACGCAAAGTGTGATGCAGGAGCTGGCGGAAAATAATGTGGCAGTCGTGATCTGCGATAAAACACATCATCCATCTTCCATGCTATTTCCGTTGGATGGAAATACATTACAAACCGAACGGTTCAGGCATCAGATAGATGCAAGTGAGCCGTTAAAAAAACAATTGTGGCAGCAAACCATAAAAGCCAAAATAAAAAATCAAGCACAACTGTTTAAACTGCTCAATAAAAATGATGACGCATTGAAACTTTATTCTACAAAAGTATTGAGTGGTGATACTTCCAACGAAGAAGCACAAGCAGCAAGACATTACTGGAGCCATCTTTTTCCGCCTGTGTTTGGTGGTATTCCTTTTACCCGCGACAGGTTTGGTGCATCACCTAACTCTACATTAAATTTTGGCTATACAATTCTACGCTCTGCTATTGCGCGTGCGCTGGTTGGTTCGGGTTTGATACCTACACTGGGCATTCATCACCACAATAAGTACAATGCTTTTTGTTTAGCTGATGACATTATGGAACCCTATCGCCCATTCGTTGACAAATTGGTGGTGGAAATAAATAACGAATACCCCGAACAGCACATCCTCACCAAAGAGATAAAGGCAACATTAATTGGAGTGATTAGCATGGATGTGCAGATGGACAACTAAAATACCCCACGCTTATTTAACAGCGCGATGGCTGACAAAAATAAATCACGTTTAAATGCCTACCGTATCATGTGGCTATTCGTATTTTTTGATTTGCCCACAGAAACAAAGAAAGACAGGAAGAATTACGCACGCTTCCGTAAGGACTTGCAGCGAGATGGTTTCTCCATGATGCAATACTCTGTTTACAACCGCCATTGCGCAAGTGCGCAAAGCACGGAAGTACATATCAAGCGGGTAGAAAAACTAATTCCTAAACGCGGACAAGTAAGCATTTTACAGATTACCGATAAGCAATACGGAGACATCCGAAACTATTGGGGGGCAAAATCAGATCCGCTTGCAACAGCACCCAAACAGCTCGAGCTTTTTTAGAAAATAAAAAACGGGAAAGAACAGTGTAAAACTGATCAATCCCGTCCATTTTATTTCACATCATTTTTTTGTAACGCATTAGAAATAAATTTTTAGGGCTATTATCTAATGTGAAACATCAATCTTTGAAATCAAATCACAACTGTGAAGTGAAGTTGATGTAGATATTACTAATGTGAAACATCAATCTTTGAAATCAAATCACAACCAGGCGGCAAACTCTTCACGTATGTAACAAAATGTGAAACATCAATCTTTGAAATCAAATCACAACTGTGCATTTATATCCCGCAGCAGAAACAATAATGTGAAACATCAATCTTTGAAATCAAATCACAACTCTTGTTTGTAAGCAGGTTTCTTTTCTGAAATGTGAAACATCAATCTTTGAAATCAAATCACAACTAGCAATCTCCCTTTGTTGAGAGTACAATAAATGTGAAACATCAATCTTTGAAATCAAATCACAACTTCACTGCGGATGATTGTTACCTTTCTCCCGAATGTGAAACATCAATCTTTGAAATCAAATCACAACTCAAAATCTTCAACATAGGTGGGAGCTGACAATGTGAAACATCAATCTTTGAAATCAAATCACAACTAGCAATTGCAAATACTTTCTCAGTGTAGTAATGTGAAACATCAATCTTTGAAATCAAATCACAACTCATGAACATCCACGGAACCGGACTTTTGAATGTGAAACATCAATCTTTGAAATCAAATCACAACTACCTCCGCCACCCTATGCTCGCCTATCTAATGTGAAACATCAATCTTTGAAATCAAATCACAACTTCTTCTCTGTGGTCATTAACATACAATTTAATGTGAAACATCAATCTTTGAAATCAAATCACAACTCCGTTCATCTGGCTTCGATAGGTTCATTTGGTGTGAACGGTGTAAAACTTGTATTTACAGTTTATGAAATCAAATACTTTGTCAAAGAACTAATTCGCAAATGTAAAAAGTATTTTTGTGAACCCACCTCGCGATAGTTAATACACCCGCTTGTCACATGTAAAACTAAAAAGCCACCTTACAGAAATCCGCCCAGGCGGATAACTTGTCAGGATGAATAATAACCCAAAAAAGGTTTTGATTGCAAATGTATGAGTGCGCCTTTTCGGTAAAGTTGAAATTCGTTGCTTTGAAGCAAACTCGGCTTATTTCTTTTCGTCCCCCCCGCCACCACCACCACCGAACCCGTTGTTCTCGCCTTGCTTGAGGTCATCGTTGTTGATCTTCTTCTTTCTCTTTGAACCGAAATCCATGTGTCCAAAGCTATAATCAAAAGTCACTCGTATTCCGGGAAAAAATATTTTATTGTCTGATGTATTGGAAAAATTCGCTCCATTATATACGCTCTTTTGGTGAATATACGGTGTTGCGAAATTATCAAGACCGAAGCCAATGCCTCCTTTTTTCTTTTTAAACTCGAAGCGTGCGCTCGCGTTGTAAAAGAAAAATGAAGTTGTATATCCCTGCACGGAATACCTGGGGCCATTAAAAGCTCCAAATGCCTGGAGCTTCCATCGGTCATTAATCTTGAGGTCGCTGAAGAGATTAACGCTGTAGTTAATAGCAGAAGTATGTGCGGGAATTTCGGCACGTGTGCTTTTTACATCATAGTAGAAAACGTTTGTATTCATTGAAACAGTTAAACTGCGATAGCGAATGCGGGTACCGACATTTACTCCATCGGAAAAATTTTTCCCGATATTACCATACGTAGTCTCATATATCAATCCTTTAACAGTGCTGTATTGTTCAATGGCGTTATTTGTAAAGCGATGAAAGGCCGTGATAATGAACGACACTTTTTCTTTGAACAAAGAATACCCCAGCTCAAACGAGTGACTGGTTTCAGCATCCAGTTCCGGGTTCCCATAAGTGATATTGAATAGATCATTTGTATTCCTGTATGGATTCAGAAAAGATGCTGACGGGCGGGTGATGCGTTGTGTATAGCTGAGTTTGAATTGGTATTTGTCATCTTTAAAAGAAAGAGCTACACTGGGAATTACGTTGTTGTAATTTTTTTTGTATCTCGTACTGTCCGAATTCTGATCACCATTCAGATCAGTTTCTTCAAATCGCCCCCCTATTTTGCAACCGAATTTTTTCAGAGTCAGTGCACCAACGGCATAAGCTGCATAAATGTTCTGGTCGTAGTTGAATGCTGATACAATATTTGTTTCAGGAAATCCTGAAGATGGAAAAGAGACGTCCGTTTTTGAATCGCTGGTCACATTGCGAATAAGGCCTTTGGCTCCTGTCTCAAGCGTAATTTTTTTTGAAAACGGATTCGTAAAATCTGTTTGCAGTGTTGTTTCTCTGTTCGCGTTATTATTCCTGCTGCTCTCATCAGAACTGCCAAGTGAAGGCAGCATAGAGATCCGTTCCACATTATAATCCGTAATCTCTGTGCTATTGGATTGCTGCAAGGTAACTGTCCAGTCCCGGTCTTGGTTTTCAAATGACCGCCTATACTCCAGCAAGGCATCTAACCCGAGTTCATTATTGTCCGTCCTACCTGATGAATTAAATTGGTTCACATCATTGAGGTAATTTAAGTTGTTCATTTTAGTATGCTGGTAAGAGCCATAATATTGAAGTGAGGTACTCACTGTATTCTTACTCGTAATGTCGAGGTCGGTTGTCCACTGGATGAAAGGCCCAACCCCGAGAAGACTGTTCTTGCCTTGCTCACGAAGGGTAGTTGTGATTGCGGAATCGGTGGTAACGCGCTTAGTAGTGAGGTCTCCGTTTCCGCCATAACCAAAACCACCTATGCTCAGCCCCGTACCAAAGCGGCCGTTTTTATAATTGATATTTCCATTTACGGTGCTGTATCTGTTACCCGCACCAATATTCACCTCTCCACTCGTACCCGCCATGCTTTTCCGTTTGGTAATAATATTGATAATGCCGCCCGTGCCTTCAGCGTCATATTTTGCGGAAGGGCTGGTAATGACTTCTACCTTTTCGATTTCATCAGCCGGAATTAATTTCAACGCAAGGTCAACAGACCCGGCCATTAAGGAGGAGGGTCTGTTGTTGATCAGGATTTTTACATTTTGAGTTCCCTGTAGCGTTACATTTCCATCAAGATCCACGGTAACCATCGGAACCTTACGCAGCACATCAGTGGCATTGCCGCCTTTGGATGTGATATCCTTGCTGGCGTTATAAACAAGCTTGTCAATTTTCGTTTCGATCAGATTTTTCTCGCCTTCTACTGTTGCTTCCTTCAACACTTTGTTTTTCGAAGACAGTAATACTGTTCCGATACTCACTGATGATTTTTTTTCAGTCACGTTCAGTGAATCTATTGACAGCGTTTCAAAACCAATAAAGGTGACTTCAATCATGTACATACCCGGTTTCAGATTTTTAAACTTGAAAGATCCCTGCTCATCGGCAACTGTACCGTCCATCGGCACTTCAATGCCCGAATGATAAAGACCGATATTTGCAAATTCAACAGGCGCACGAGAATCTTTTTCGATGATCTTCCCTGATATTTTTCCATCCCAGATGTGGGTCGCTCCGGGAGTTGTCCGGCTCACTCCGTCAACCTGAGCCATGGAAACGGTAATAAAAGTAAACTGCAGGAGGATAAAGAGAGGAAGTGATTTCATCAGTAGAGAGTTAAGTCAACCCTGTGAAGCGGGATTGAAAAGCTGACGAAAATACAAATATAATATATATCGAATTACTTCTATTTGGATGTATTAATTGAACCCACCACTTTAAAGGTAGTTTTTTTTCTCCTGTCAGGTGTAAAACTAAAAAACCACCTGTAAGAATGAAAACCCCTCACTCCCACTCTATCGTTGCCGGTGGTTTGCTGCTGATGTCGTAAACCACGCGGTTCACTCCTTTTACTTTGCGGATAATTTCGTTGGAAACATCGGCAAGAAAATCATAAGGAAGGTGGCACCAGTCTGCAGTCATGCCGTCAACAGATGTTACAGCACGAAGGCATACTACATTTTCGTAGGTACGCTCATCACCCATTACTCCTACGCTTTGCACCGGCAGCAGAATAGCTCCTGCCTGCCAAACTTTATGGTAGAGATTTTTTTCTTTTAGTGCTGAGATAAAAATATCATCCGCTTCCTGTAGTTTGCTTACTTTTTCGGCAGTAATATCACCCAGAATACGAATGGCAAGCCCCGGTCCGGGGAAAGGATGGCGACTTAGAATAGCAGCATCAATGCCCAATTCTTTTCCCACGCTTCTCACTTCATCCTTGAACAGTGCTTTCAACGGCTCTACCAGTTGAAGTTTCATTTCGGCAGGCAGCCCACCCACGTTGTGATGCGATTTAATAGTTGCTGATGGACCTTTTACAGAAACGGATTCAATAACATCAGGATAAATTGTTCCTTGCGCCAGCCATCTTACTTCTTTAATGCGTTGCGCTTCTTGATCAAATACTTCAATGAATGTTTTGCCGATTGCTTTACGTTTTTCTTCCGGGTCGCTTAATCCTAAAAGTGCTGCATAAAATTTTTCTTTTGCATCCACACCAACCACGTTCAAACCTATATGCTGATACGAATCGAGCACACTTGTAAATTCATCTTTACGCAGCAAGCCATTGTCAACAAAAATGCAGTGAAGGTTTTTATTGATGGCGCGATGCAGTAGCACAGCTGCAACCGAAGAATCAACACCACCGCTTAAGCCAAGCACTACCTGGTCATTGCCTAACTGCGCTTTCAGGATCGAAATACTTTCTTCAATAAACGAAATCGGAGTCCAGTCACCGGCACATCCGCAAATATTAATCACGAAATTATGCAGCAGCGTTTTCCCGATTTCTGTATGTGTTACTTCCGGATGAAACTGTATGCCGTAGGTTTTTTCATTTTTGATTTGAAACGCTGCCACCTTTACATCAGCCGTGCCGGCAACTATTTCAAAATTTTCGGGGATGCTTGCAATGGTATCTGCATGACTCATCCACACTGTGCTGTCAACCGGAATGTTTTTAAAAAGCTCGCAATTGCCGTCAATCGTTTTCAGGTGTGCCCGTCCGTATTCACGCATTCTGGAAGGCACCACCTCTCCCCCATTTGTATAAGCCATAAGTTGTGCACCGTAACAAACACCCAGCAACGGAACTTTTGAACGGATAAGGTTAAGATTGATTTTGGGAGAATTCATTTCGCGAACTGAAGAAGGACTTCCGCTCAGGATAACACCTTTGATGGAATGATTAAGCTCAGGAAAATTGTTGAAAGGATGTATCTCGCAATATACATTCAGTTCTCGCACCCTGCGGGCAATAAGCTGCGTGAACTGCGAGCCGAAATCAATGATCAGAATGGTTTGATGCATGGCCGCGAAAGTACACTACAGTTTTCGGTTTTTGGTTTAGTGTTTACAGTTTTTTTATGATGAAAAAGAAAAACCACTAAACCTGCTGTCAAATCAGTTGCACTTTTCGGTTAAGGAAATTTGCGTACGGTTTCAAAGAATCTTCGATTAATTTATTTTTAAATTTTTTCGCTCCTTCGAAATAAAATGGTTCTACAACAATGTTCTCCTTTTTCAACGAACGCTTCCATATTCCTTCCACCTTTCCATTTACAACAATGATTGGTTTAAAAATTCCGTTCACGGTCATTGCATGTCGCCCCACTGCGGGATCAATGCAGGCGCTGCGATCGCGGTAACTTAGCATGTATTCATCAAAAGCCGGAAGGAAGTGAACGGTTTCCGTTTTCGATTTTTTCTTCAATCCGTTTTCTGAAAACCAAAAAGTTTGTGTGTCCACATTCACAAAAGAAAGTTTTGATTTGTTCAGTTCAACTCCTTTCTTTCCGTCACCTGCTGCCAGACCACTCCACCAACAGAAATCCTGAACCGTTGCCGGACCATGACTTGTAAAATATCTCAATGCCAGTTCTGCAAGCGCTTCATCCTTGTCAAACTTCTTTGTTGTGGGTATTCGCTCATCCATAAGTGCATAAGTAATTTGCTTTCCTCGCATGGCTCCGTTACAAACCAGCCCATTCAGCTCAGCACGATACATGATGTGAGCCGATCGTATATCACTTGCGTCAATTTTCTTTTTTCCAAGTTCAGTCATCAACTCTTCGCGGGTAAGATGCCTTCCTCCTTCTAATGACTTTTCAATGATGGAAATACTTTTTTTAAGAATTGCTTCTGTAAGTCCTAACCTTTTGTTGCTTGAGTTTACAATGGTGTGAATGCGTGGAGCAGTAAGCTCCAACATCCACCGAATATCTTTTGCAGATACAAAATGCCACGTTGGTCGCATAACATGCGTGCGGATAATTTCTCCTCTGTCAATTGCAGCTTCAATTTCCTTGTCAGTTGAATATGGGAGTCGTATGCCGATTGCCCACTTTGACATTCCATAGTCCTGCGCCTGCATGGCACCCATCCACCTTACAATTTCTTCAGGCGTTTTGAAAGAAGTAGAAATAAGTTGCTGATTGCTGAGACGGGCAGTTGCAATTTCTGATAAAGTCATTTATCACCAATGAGAACCGGGTTGTTACCCTTGCCCATAATAATAACTTTTGCATTTGGCGAAAGTGCAATTTCTTTTTGCGCTTTTATGGTTTCATATTGCAGAAGTTTATCAGACAGTTCGCTGTTGATGATGCGCTGATAGTCGGCTATACCTTGAGCTTCCACCCGTTTCCGGTCTGCCTCCTGTCGCTCTTTTTGCAAAACGAACTGCATTTTTTGTGCGTCCTGCTCTGCATTAATTTTTGACTCGATAGCTGCTTTCACTGAAACAGGGAGCGTAATGTTGCGCACAAGAAGTTGTTCGAGTATGAGTCCGCGCGATTTAAAATCTTTCTCAATTCCTTCAGAAATTTTTACCTGAAATTCATCACGCTTATTACTGTACAGCGCAACGGCATCGTAGTACACAGCATTGTCACGAATTTTAGTTCGCGTTATTGGGCGCACTACCACGTTTTTAAAATCCAATCCGATCTCTCGATAAATGCGTGGCGCTTCTGATGGAATTACCCTGTAGAGTACAGTGAGGTCTATCACCACTTCAAGCCCGTCTGCACTGAGTACACGAATGGCATCATCACCTGTTTTATCTCCTTCAGTTGAAATGGAAGACATGGTGTAGTTCTGTGTTTTAATATCCATATCCTTCACTTCAACAAAAGGGTTTACAACGTTGAGTCCGCTTTCCAGAATATGATCCTGCGTTTTGCCGAATAATGTTTGCACTCCTACTTGCCCTGCTTCAATTTGTTTTACGGATGCATTGCCGATGCCGATGATGGCGATTGCCAAACCTGCATAACGGATAAGGTTGAGCAGCGGCTGCCGAAAAGGGAAAAGGGTTGCTACATTTTTTGCAAAAATAAAAAGTAAAATACCAAGTATGAATATTGTCATGATGAAAGATTTTTTTTCGAAGGTAGAAATAAAAACCAGAGTTCTGGTTCAGTAATTAACAATTCTGTTAATATCGGGAAGGGATTCGACAAATGCACTTTTTACCTTCACTGTTGTTTTCCGGTTGTTCACCCACAAACATCATTCGTTCTCCAACATTTTGTTGACTTTATCGCTTTAAAATGCTATCCTTGACGCACTGTTAATAAAGAGTTTAAGCGGTTAAAAAATATTTTCATCGGAGTGATACAAGTAACGAAATTCTTCTTTATATTTACACCTGAGAAAAACTGTGAGGTTCGCTGTAGTGTGCGCAACAGGATTTCGAAATCTGGAATACTTAACTTTAAATCAATTCCCGGAATGAAAAAATATTTTTATTTATCTTTTTCGCTGCTGATATTTTTACTCAGCACTAATGTTTTTGCAGTAACAAAAACTTTTTCCGGAGCGGGCAATTGGTCATCGGGCGCATGGATTCCGGCTGGAGCACCCGCAACTGGTGATGATGTGGTGATTCCGGGTGGAACAACCTGTACTGTTGACATCAACACAAACATTGTAAATAATGTGCAGGTAGATGGAACTCTGCTTTTTGTTTCAAGTAATGCCAGTGATTTAAAGCTTGCGAATAATCTTATTATAAATAATACCGGTGTTGTAAATAATACCGGTTCAATAGAGCAGACCAATACCGGTCTGAACAAACTTTTTAATATCAATCTTGCTGGGACTTACATTCACAATCCGTTTAATAATGTTTTACTTGACGAAAGCATTTTTTATACTACGAGTGAAACTTTCAGTCCGACCAGTAACCTCATCATTATGAAGTGGTTTGATATTTCCATTCCTCTCGGAGATTTTTCGCGTGTACAAACAAGTAACTTTGGAAACGTAACGCTGAGTGTAAACACTGCAGGTCTCCGTTGGAATCAAAAAGGAAATTTCGGACCTAACAGAATTAAAGGAACTTTCACAATTACTGATGGCATCATTCTGATGGATGATGGGCAAGGTTCATCTGTTTCGCTAACCTTACAGACAGTTAATATAAGCAATACAGGAAGTTTAATTGTCCGTTCAGGTTCTGCTCCAAGTTTTAATTTAATAACAGGTACTTTTACTGACAACAGTACCTCTCTGAGTCCGACAGTACTTGCTGACACTACTTTTTGCCTTTATCAATGGGCTGCTTCAGGTAATGTAACGCTCGGTCATTTATTTTATGGAATGGTTGGTACCGGAACGGAAACGGGCGGTGACTTAAGAATTACCGTAGCTACAAACCTTACCATTAACGGAACTTCTTCCTGCCAGTTCGTTACTCAATGCGATGCTCCGTTCAGGTTGACCGTTACCAACACCACTACCATAAGTGGAGCGCCAACCAAGGTTCGTTTTCTGGATGGCAATACAAACGTAATGATTTTCACTACCAATGATTTTATAATTTCAGGTGGGGCTGATAATGTACTTTTAGGAGGAGGTACAATTGTTCCGAAAGCAACAGGTATTGCTACGGTAACTATCAACCAGGATTTTCTGATTAACGGTGCATCCTCAACTTACATTCTTAATTCAGATACCAATTTACAAAAGTTGAGAGTAGTAGTAGGTCGCGATTTTATAATGAGTAATGCAGCCGCACAACTTGTTTCTGCCAATCACCTTGGAGCGCACACATTTAAAACTACCGGATTGTGTACTATCAATGGAGGTTCCTTCACAGGGGAATTGGATACGTTAAACGTAAGTGTTGACTCCGTTATTGTGGGCAGTAACTATACATTCAATTGTTCTACAGCAACTAATTTCTTTAAAGCAAATGCCTCAAGTGGAACTACGGTATTTCAAACGGCAGGCAACTTTACGGTTACAACTTCAGGAACAGCAGTTGGTCAGGGTGTGTATGGAATTTATCAGGGAAGTGGTGCGCTCACTATGACCATTGGCGGTTTTTACACACAAGCGGCAGGTCAGTGTAACGCAATATTTAACAACAAGCAGTGGGTTACAAACGGGTCATTAATTTTTACTGTTACTGGTATGCTTGATCAGAATGGAGGTTTTTTAAGAGGGATATATTCTACAGCAAACAGCAACCCGAGTATCATTACCTTCAATGTCAATTCTGTTGACTTTGACGGAGGATATTTCAGTGCTTACCATACCGCAAATAATAATAACGGAGTTGCGACCTTCAATATTACCAACAATTGCAAAGTAAATTTTGCTGCAACTACGGACTCTTTCATGTTTGTAGGTGTTCCTTATGTTACTCCTGATTTTTGTTACCTAACTACTAATGTAACCATCGGTGGAAGTTTGATCATCTCTGGTGCCAACGGTGCATTTGTTTCCAGCTATGGCAAAAATGGTGAAACATTTAATATTACCGGAAGCGTTACTGTTTCCGCAGGTAACAATAGTTTTAATCCTGCTCCCGCTGTTGTATCCACCACGCACAATGTAACTATGAACGTAGGTGGAAGCATGACTTTTACCGGAGGCACTACTTTCCTTTCAGCATTAAATGATACATTGATGCTAACTGTAACAGGTGACCTCGTTATTGCCGGAGGAAGTGTAACTATGAAAGGAAAAAACGGAGTTGCTACTGCAAATGTTCTCGGAGCATTTAACATGACAGGTGGTTCCTTGTTCCTGCATAATAATACAGTTAATTCAACATCGGATGCAATAACTCTTACAATTAATTCTGATGGCAATGCGTCCGGAGATTTCACTCATACCGGAGGAACCATAACTTTTGATAATAACGCATCAGGTAATACTGCCCAACCTCCGACAATAATTGTGAAGAGTCCTAATTACACAATTGGAGGAAATGGAATTATGACTAATGCAATTGGCGCAGCGGGTTATACAGGTTCTCTTCGTTTTCAGCGCAACGGAACTATAAACTTTGTCCGGTCAAGTGTTACTCACAATATTCAACAGGTAAGACAATATATTGACAATGGAACTACAGTTGATGTAAGTAGCGGAAATGTTCAGATATCTTCATGGAATTCAGGATTTGTTTTTGATTTATTTAATATTATGAATACTGGTACTCTTGCACTTAGAGGCAATTCCATAAAATCGAATGTAAACCTCCCATATTCTGGAATCACCGTCTATGGCAGATTAAAAACCCAACATCCAAACGGATTTTACAACAACACTGCTGCTGCAGCGCTTGATGCAACAGGTCAAATGACCTATTGGCTACAGGTAGGAAGCACCGTAGAATATTACGGAAGTGCGAATCAAATAATTTCCGGCTTCAACATCGGTTTGGCAACAATTGGCGTATTCCATAAGTATTACAATTTAGATATAAACATGAGTGGAGTTGCTTTTGCATATCCAACTAACACTCCAAATGTAAATTCGGTTTTCATACGTAATCACCTGAACTTGCTTGCCGGAGAACTTAATCTTGACAATGATCATGTAACTGCAAATGGAGGAAGAGCGATTATACTTGAAGATTCAACTACTGCAGCCATTTCACGAGCAGCAGGTTTTATCCGAAGTGAAACAGAAGACGGCAGCGGGCTTGTGAAATGGGTTATCAAACGTGGTACCGGAGCGCATACTATTCCGTTCGGTTATACAGTTGCTGCAGCTGATTTAATTCCGTTCATTTTTGATTTGCCTTCCGGTAATGCAGATACTGTAATGGTTTCTACATACCATACTAACAATTTAAATTTGCCTTATCCTCCTACTGTTACGCATGTCCGTAACAATGCAGGTGTTGACAATAGTGCCAACACTGTAGATCGCTTCTGGTATCTGAAATCAACCGGAACTGCTCCCAACGCTAACCTTACGTTTGTTGCAATGTCTGCAGGTTCTTCTATAAACGAAATGTTGGGGATAACGGTTAACACGTTAAGGGCACAACGTTGGATACCTGCGGTAGTATCGTGGGAGTTTCCATACCAAGGTGCGCAAAGTAATCCTGTACAGGGAACTTTGGTTACCGGTGCAACAAGTTTTCCAAACTGGTGGACTCTTTCAGGAAACAACAGTCCGTTGCCTGTTCAACTTTTGTCTTTCTCAGGAAACTGTAAGGGAAAGAATCTTTCTCTGAAATGGACTACTGCCTCAGAAATTAACAACGATCACTTCACAATTAACAGAAGTAAAGATGGCGTTAATTACGAACCGATTAGTACTGTATTAGGCCATGGTAACAGCACTGTAAATATCACTTATGAGTTTACTGATGAAAAGCCACTGTCACAACTTGGCTATTACAAATTAATGCAAACTGATTATGACGGACACTACGAGGAATTTAATCCTATTATTGTGAGTAGCTGTAAAGAAGAAGGTAGGATTGATGTGGTGGTAGCGAATTCAGAGACAGGAAACACGAACCTTCTAGTTCAGTCATCTTACTCAGGAAACTTCCACCTAGACGTTTTGAATTCACAGGGACAAGTTATCATCAGCACCGAAACATTTATTAATGAGGGCTCCAACTTGCTTCCTTTAGCAACAGATAGATTAAGCACAGGCATTTATCACGTTCGCTTGCAAGGCGACACAGACATGATCAGTAAAAAAGTATTTATCAATAAAAACTGATAGCGGACTTTCAGTTTTATTCACAGACTTTTAATCCCGGCTGAAAACAGTCGGGATTATTTTTTGTTCTTTATAACATGAGTTTTTCGTCCGGTGGTTTTCAGCTAGAGGTTTTTAATTCGATTCGGGAAGTAGAGATGCGATGGGATCAATTTCATGCAACTCAAAAACATATCCATTCGACTTACCTCAGTGCCCTTGAACGATGCAATCCGCCTGATATGGAATTCAGATATGTGTTAGTTTCAAAAGATGAACAGGTAGTTGCCTGCGCTTATCTACAAATTGTGAATTATTCAGGAAGAAATTTTTCAGAAAACGGATCGGCATTTCTTCTTGCTTCGCTCAAACTGTTTTTCAAATTAAAGAAAGTTCGTCTTCTATTTTGTGGTAATCTTTTCAGAGTTGATTTTCCCTGTCTTCATTTTCTCGAAAATAAAATTTCACTTGAGCAAATCGTTGATTTGGTTCAAGAAATAAGAGTTGCAGAGAAATGTCAGTTGCTGATGATAAAGGAAATGGATTGCACATCAGAAGAACTGGCAATGCTTGAGCAGCATGGATTCAGAAAATATGCCGAAGACATGACAATGTCTCTTGCTCTGAAATCAAAATGGAATTCATTTGAGGACTATTTTAATTCGATCACCAAGAAATACAAGAAGCGTCTGAAACTTATACGGCAAGCAAAAGATAAATTCGAAGTGAGAAATCTTAGCACATCAGAAATTAAGAACTTTCTTCCACGCATTGCAGAGCTTTTTAATGCAATTATCAGCAAACAGTTTTTAAGAATGGGAATTGTTGACGAAAATTATTTCGTTGAAATGAGAAATACATTCGGAGAAAAATTTTTCATTAACGGATATTTTATCAATAACAAGATGGTTGCGTTTGCCTCCCACATCAACCATTCTGAAATGCTTGAAGTGCATTACATCGGAATTGACTACACCTTCAATGAAGAATTTTTTCTCTACTTTAATATACTCTACGATGGAGTAGAGCAGGCAATTTTGATGAAGAAAAAATTTCTTGATCTCGGTCGTACTGCGAGAGAGGCAAAAGCATCGGTTGGTTGCAAACCAGTTCCCTCTAACGACTATCTTTTTGTGAAGAGTCGTTTTGTAAAATTCTTAATCAACGTTTTTGAAAAATTATTTTTGAATAAAATGGGCGATGAATGGCTAAGAAGAAACCCATTTAAGAAAGAGGGCATTGGTTAAGAATCAATTATTTTTTTATTTCAGTTTATACTGTACTTTGGTCACCGCAAACGGTTCTCCGATTTTGGTCGGAGATTAAAAGGGAAGCAGGTGTAAATCCTGTACAGTTCCCGCTGCTGTAAGCTCGTTCTAAGAAGTGCGTAATTGCTTCCAAGAGTTTCTACCGGAAATATAACCACTGATCCATTTTTATTTTGATCGGGAAGGTTTCGGAAGAAAGAGTAAGTCAGAAGACCTGCCTGTTGCATAAATCATTTCAATGGCTTTCGGGTAAAAAGCAGGAATGGCTGGGTTTTCCCCTGCTCCTTCCTTTTCTTTTTACTCCATTACAATTGTTTAACACAATAAAAATTAATTCAAATGGAGAAAAAAAAATCAGTTTCAATTGTTGCCTGCCTGTTCTCTCTGACTAACGTAATGGCGCAAAGCACAGACAGCACACGTCAAATTAATCTCAACGAAGTGAACGTAGTTGCATCGAAGCTTGAAAAAAATAATTTTGAAACACCACGAAGTGTTTCGGTTATCACTTCCGGGCAAATAAAACAGGCAGGTTACGCTTCAATAGCTGATGTTCTCAATGATGCAGCAGGTATTTACATTATTGGTGCGGGGCAAAATCCAGGAGCAAATGAAAGCATCTTCATGCGTGGGGCAAACAGCAATCAAACAGTTATTCTTGTTGATGGCGTGCGCATGAGTGATGCAAGCACTGTGAACAATACGATTGATCTTTCCGAACTTTCAATTGCTGAAGTTGACCGAATTGAAATCATTCGCGGCTCGCACAGTACGCTGTATGGTTCTGCTGCTGTTGGGGGCGTGATAAGCATTACAACCAATCATGGTACTCAAAAAGGATTTCATGGTAATGCTTCAGCAACGGTTGGAACTTTTGGCAAGAAAACTTTTGACAGAAGAGGGAATGGATCTCTCGGTTACACTTTTGAAAATGGAATTTACGTTGACGCAGGTATTGAAAAAATTTTAGTGGATGGATTGGATGCAACAATGGACACGGTTACTGATCCGAATGTTTTCAAACATCGCGACAATGATAACTGGGATCGCCTGATGTGGTTTGCTAATACGGGCTATCATCACAAAAAACTTAATTTGGATTTCAGTTACAGCTCAACTGAAATGAAAACGGATCTTGATTATGCCGCATACAAGGATGACGATAATTATAAATTAAATTTCAGAAGACATTTGATTAATGGAAATCTCTCCTGGAAGTTCAATGATGTTTTTTCTACACACCTGAGCAGTGGATTTACGGATACTAAACGTTATGCTGTAAATGATTCAAGTGTTGTTGATGCTGCAGGAACTTTTGATCATTCATTTCTTGAAAGTACATACAGTGGAAGATACAAAACCACTGACTTGAATCTTAATGCACATTTTAAGCATGCCGATTTTCTCGCTGGCGCATCCGCCAACCAGGAAGATATGCAGCAGGAGGATTACGTTTTTGCAGGTGGGGCATACCCGTTTGAATCAAAAACGAATCTTGATACAATTACTCCGGCAACCACTACTGCAGTTTATGCCCGTGCGGATTTGAATGGTGCATTGTTGCCTGAATCATTCAACAAACTAAATTTAACATTGGGAATACGTTACAGCAATCATTCGGTTTGCGGAGGAGAATTTATTTATGATGAAACATTTAGCATTCTCACTGGAGAGAATTCTTTATTTTATGTTTCATTCTCTTCCGGATTTAATAATCCTTCGCTCTACCAATTGTATGCTCCTGAAACTTACACGCCTTGGGATGGCGGCACTTCAGCCAATCTTACAAGAGGAAATAAAAATCTGAAAGCAGAAAAGTCATCATCGGGTGAAATTGGTTTCAAGCAAAAAGTAACTGATAAAATTCAATATACAATTTCGTTATTCCAATCTGAAACCCAAAACCTGATTGAATATGTTTATCTCTGGAACAAAGAAATTGAAATTGATACATTAGGAAATGATTTCGGCCGCGATGACTACCGTGGCGACCGCTACCTCAACATCGGCAAACAAACTACTGCGGGTATTGAATTGAATATTCTCTCTTCGTTGAATGACAAACTGAAACTTGAAGCGAATGCGACCTTAGTTAGCGGAACTATCGAATACAATCCTTCTTCTTCCATTGAACAGCAAAGCAATGGTGAGCATGTTCAACTTTACAGCACCGGGGCATTTCTTAATTCAGAAACAAAAACCAGCGGGCTTGTGAGAAGACCGAGCGAAGCAAACCTGAAGCTGGTTTTTTCTCCTAACAAAAAATTCACCTCTACCTTGTCTGTAAGATATGTGACTGCAAGAAATGACATTTACTATAACGGCTCACTCGGTCCTTACGGTGCGTTAGCTGTTAATGTGGTTGATGCTTACACGCTCCTGGGTTTTGCGGTAAACTGGAATGTGCAGAAATATGTTTCACTCAATTTTCGGGGAGAAAATCTTACGAATCAAAAGTATGAAGAGATTCATGGTTTCACTACGCGCGGTAGAGCCGTGTATGCAATCGTGAACTTTAAATTTTAAGTGTTGAAACTTTCATTATCACTTGAATATATCTTAACTTTGATTTCTAAATTTGCCGTCCTTAAATAAATTACTCTTATGAATAACCAAAAGAAATATTTCATCATCACTCTTCTTATTCTCCTCGCTTGCATTACCCGATTGATGCCACATCCGTTTAATTTTACTGCCATTGGCGCGCTGGCTTTGTTTAGCGGTTCGGTTATCAGCAATAAAAAATTAGCTTTTCTTATTCCCACAATTGCAATGTTGATTACAGATGCCATCATCGGATTTCATACTTCCATGATTCCGGTTTATCTCTGTTTTGCAATTACTGTTGGGATCGGAATAAAAATGGTGAAGCAGATAAATGTGCTCTCCGTTCCTGCTGCATCCATCTCGGCTTCTATTTTATTTTTTCTTGTAACGAATCTTCCGTTCTGGTACGCTGACATCAGTTTATACCCGCTCACATGGCAAGGCACGGTGGAAAGCTACACAGCAGCGATTCCTTTTTTCGGAAATCAGATTGCAGGAGATTTGTTTTACAGCGCATCACTCTTTGGAGTGTATGTGTTGCTGAAACAACGCTATCCTGCTGTAGTTAATTCATAAGTTCTGTGTGGGGTGAGGCGCACAATCTTCAGCACCATTCGGTTCCAATTCAAAGGATGCTGACATTCGTCAGCATGACAGCATACTCTTTTTAGGTCGAAGAATTTTGTTTTATATACTTCGTTCCTTCAGGAGAAAAAACTACTTCTGCGTTTTCACTTTGTAGTTCAGCGCATTCAGATCTTCGGCAAGGGAGCGCGTGTATTCATTGATGATGCTTCCGAATTTGCGGATGTCATCGGCATCCATGTCGTCAAGGTTTGAATAAAATTTAAGAGCTGCATCCGTCAAAAAATTTCCGGTATGCATAAGGAAATCTTTCGTGCGCTGCTGTGCATTTTCTGCCTGCTGCTTTAACTCCGCAAGGCGGTCAAATGCTTTATGTAAATCTTCATTCATCATTTTCAGGGTAGCTATACGCAGGGTGCGTAGCTATGTTGCAGATTAGAAATGTGCCCTGCTCTCCCCTCACCCCCAAAAATATTTATTAACAATACGATTGCATTTTAATTTTCTTTCCATATTCGCACTTCAACAGAGAAATTTTTCCACGATGACCATTCATTTATTTACTCACCTTAAATCCATTTACCAATGGGAAACATTACTGAAAACCGGACGGATGCTTCGATAGCACCAGCCGATCAAACTCACATTGACAATGGCTTCACCGAGATTAACCTCGGGCTTGATGCCACTGCAAAATCACTAACTGAAGAAGAGCGAAGTTCTCTCTTCGGCATGGAACTGGAGAACGATTCATTTGCTGCCGATGCGCTTGAGCAAGGGTTGCTTCTGAATGCATCACTTGCTCCGGCAATTCAAACTGCAGTTGCTAACCTTGGCAAAGACACCACGCTTTGGCAACAGTTGGATAAAGTGGAAAAAATTCAACTGCTTCCGCTGGCGCAACGCGTGAAAGACACCAAGCGTCTGGCTGCACATGAGCGCTACGTGGGCGCACTTGCTATCTATAAATTTATAGAAGCGGGAGCAGCAGCGGGCTTGCCTGGTTTTCAGGCAGCGTTTGATGTGCTGAAGGTGCGCTTTGCTGCACAAGGTCGCCCGGCATCTCCGGCTGCTTAGTGCGAAACAGAATTTTAATAGTCCCGATGAAAATCGGGATTATTTTTTGCTCTTTCCATACTTAAAAATGATCTTAAAATGATACATAATGATACTGCTTAGATAGCTTTAAGATACTTATTATATAGCATAATGATACTATTTAAATAGCTTTAAGATACTTTTTTATATCTTTATGCTACTATTTTGCTATCTTTATGCTACTGTTTTTTTAGCATTATGCTACTAATAGACATACATTAAGCATCAAAAATGATACATTTTTTAAAAAAATAATTGAAAATGGCAATAAAACTGATAAGCGCGCCCAACATTGGGCAGCGGCTGAGAAAGCATGTAACCGACAAACGAATCTTTCAATCGGGCTGGGCGCGCGAACAAGGAATATCGCGGCTTGTAATTGCCCGCTACCTGAAGCAACCCACCATTAAAATTGATACGCTCTTCACCATAAGCCAGGTGCTAAAGTATAATTTCATTCGCGAAATTGCCGACCAGCTTCCGGCAGAGTTGCCGCCTGTTGCCACCAATCCGTTGCAACAACGGGTGGATGAATTGGAGAAAGAAAATGAAAAGTTGCGCGATCAGGTTGCGCTGCTGAAAGAGGTGATGATGAAGGGTTGAATGTTGATGTAGTGAAAGGGGAATAAATGGATAGGTTTGTGGGGATTTAATTGTTAGCGGAAACCTGTGAGGACAGATTCAACTTCAAATTTTATGACAAAATTAATAACAAAATTTTCTATCACTTTTGAAAATTCACTTAAGAGTGCAGACGAGATCTGGGTTGCTGTTGCACTTATGAATCTTAAAGGTTATAATTTTATTCAGGAATCAATTCCAAAAAGAAACTGCAAACAGAATTACATTGTTGGTGTTGATTTACCTACTGATCCGGCAGTTTTAAGTAAACTCTTGGCATTGCAAATTAAAGACAAGTTCATAGCAAATGTTCTAACAAAAGGTTTCTTTCATCCCAAAGTTTATATTGTAAAGACTAAGAACAAATTAAAAGCGTTTGTTGGCTCAGCGAACTGTACTAATGGTGGATTTGAAAAAAATATCGAAATGATGGTTGAAATTTCGGATAGAAAAGCTTGCAAAGGACTCATCGACTGGTTTAACGCAACACTCGGTAATTCTGAACCCTTAACCGATGCTTTTATTAAGGAGTACAAACCTAAATATGATAAGAGACTTGTAAGAAAAAAGCAAGATCAAAATGAAATCTCCAACTTCAAAAAAAAGCAAGAAGAAATCGTAGAAGCATATTTTAAAAATAAACAGCAACTAATAAGAAAACTGAAAGCGTTTCGAAAATCAAGCGACTATCAAATAGAAAAAAAGAAAAGACATGAAATTATTAAAAAGATTAAAATTGCTTTAGACGATCCAAATTTTAGAAATCTCGATTTAAAATTCTTTTTTTCCTGGGAAGCAAGACCATTGGGAACAATCCGACCAATAGTAAAATCCATAATTGAGCGCAATCCAAATAAATTCGCTCAATTGATGAAATATATCTGTGATGACAGTATTTCATTAAGAACAAGAATTGATGAGGCAAAGAGTGGAAAATTATCAATTCCATTTATCGGCAACGCGTTTATATCAAAAGTTCTGACAATTCACAAACCTCAAGAATATTATGTTCACAATAATGTTCTCATTCAAAGCTTAAAACCATTTGGACTTACCTATCAAAGGGGAACTTTCGGAGAACGCTATGAAGCGACAAGAGACGCTTTGAGAGAATTAATGAAAAAAGCAAATATTGATGACTTTGCCATATTAGATTTTTACCTGTATAAGCTTCTAAACAAATAAATAAACCCAAACACCGAAGGGGTTTTAAACCCCTCATATGTTTGCCGAAGATACAAGTTCTTTAAAAAGTTAGAACCTTGCAGAAAAAATAAAAGGGAGAAGAGTGAGAGAAGATGAACCCCTAAGCAGCTTTAATAGCATGCTGATCCGAAGAACCTTCCTCACTCTTTTA
>JBBRND010000021.1:0-88118 GCA_038230515.1 Bacteroidia bacterium
AGCGGTGATGCCGGTAATTACCTGGCGGAATTTTGCAAGAAGTGTATTCGCGTCACCGTCCAGAATAACCAGTGCTGCAATGGCGGATTGAAGGGCGGGCACGCTATTGGTAATTGCGACATTGGCAGGATCGTTCGCATAAGAAATGATCCGGTCTGTCATTGATAGCTGGGCTATCTTAAAGGAATTAAGTTTCTTCATGGCTATTTTAACGCAAAATAACGGGGCGTTGGTTTCACGAAAAAAAGGAGGAAATCTTACAGATTGGGAAAAAGGGTATCTTTAGAGGCGAAAAAAATATCTCTCAGAAAATGCAACGCCCCTTTACAAATTATAAAAATAAATGGCAACCGGAGTGGCGGGGATTTAATTGTTAGCTGCAATCGTAACGCTCCGTAGCAAGTGTCTGCTAACTTGCAACTTTTTAACCACGAATAAACAAACGCATGAATAAACAAGAACAAATTAAAAACGCACTGACAGGACTTGCAAAGCTCCAAATTGCCTTGGACAAAAAAGGTGGACCTTCGGAAGACGGAGAATTGTTTGAAGAAATCATATCGCTTCAGGACGGAATTCTAAAAAGTTTCGGACTACCAACAACAGAGGAGAATGAAAAACTTCTATGGTTCAACGGAAGTGTGCCGACACATTTAGAAGTTGAAGAACGAGTGCGACAACTTCATAAGACAGCAAAAGAATATCTTTTAAGTCCAGCCAAACCCGAAACTGAAATTTTAAAAGATGCACAAGAAAACAAGGCAAGTGCTTTCAGCACTTTGCCTGAACTTGGCATCACTACTCACAGTTACACCATTTTTGTTTACGAGAAAATTCTACTTGCGAAGCGGGATAAAATTGAAAATGTTTTGGAAGAATTGAGGCGGGCAAACCATCCGAGAATGCTCACCATTTTGGGACAACTATCGGAAGGCAACATGGAGAAACCTCATGAAGTCATTGAAGTTTTAAAACATCTTGGACTAAAATATATTGACGACTTTGTAAAAACATTTCCGAAGAAAGACACAAGGAACGAAGCCAACCAGCTTTTTGAATTTTGGAGTGATATAAACGGTGGCTTTGATTTCAAAACACTTGATGACAGGTTTGAAACACACACACATTACATGATGAATTATTTGTGTCTTGTTGTAGGCGACCAACCATACAGAATTACGGAGTGCGAAGTTTATTATCACGACAGCGAAAATCATCCCGACCCTTATGTTCACAAACGAAATCAACAACTCTTTGCAGGTAATTGGTATTTCAACGACATGGGTATTGATTTGACTTTTGGAAACTACGACAAGAAAATTTACGCAAGCATTTTAATTCGTGGCATCCGCAATATGCAGACAAATCAATACATCAGCGGAGCATCAAATGTTACGAGAGAAATTTTTGACAAGTTGGGCAACATCATGGACGGTGATAAAGGGCTTTGCCTTCGTGAGATAAATCAAGGTGTAATTAAAGAGGAAGAACCAACGCAGTCAACAAGAATTGGTTTGACAAAAAAAGCAGAGGACATACAAAACTTTATTGGCAAAACTTATCGCTATATCGTTGAACTCAATCTTGCTCACAAGTTCAAAGACAAAGAAAAAGTTGTGAAACAACTTTTAAGCGAAAACAAAATTTCAAATGAGGAAGCCAAGAACATCATGGGCTATAATGTAAAATTGTAAATGCTAACGGACAGCCACACCAATAAACTTTTTCTTTCGGACTGCCTGCTTCGCAAGCAGCCGAAATTTTTTCAGCGATTTGAAAAGGTATTGAATGACTGTAACATCAACTTTCAATTTCTTCCAGACACGAAAGATATTTGGGCTGTTGACTTCATGCCTGTTCAAATAAGCAAAGACAAGTTTGTTCGCTTCACTTATAACCCCGACTACTTACAACCGAAAAAATATCAGAAAACTATTTCTGATGTTGACAGTATTTGCAAAGCAATCAGCTTGACAACTACTAAATCAAAACTGATTGTTGACGGTGGCAATGTTTCAAGGACAACGGACAAAGTAATTATGTGCGACAAAGTTTTTTATGAAAACAAACACATTTCAGAAAGAGATTTAATTAAGCAACTCAAAAACCTTTTTGAAGTTGACAAACTTTTTTTCGTGCCTTGGGACATCAATGATTTTACAGGACATGCAGACGGCATGGTTCGTTTCATTGACAGCGACACAGTTTTAATCAATGACTATTCAAAAGAGAACGCAGAATTTCAAAGATGTTTTAGAATGTCATTGCACAACGCAGGACTTGATTGGATTGAACTTCCTTACAATCCACCAAACGACCAAACGCTGACAAGTGCAAGAGGACTTTACTTGAACTACTTGCAAATGAAACAAGCCATCATCGTTCCTACATTCAAAACAAAACATGACGACAAAGCAGTAAAAGTTTTGGAGGAAGTTTTCAAAGGACAAACTATTGCGACAGTTGACAGCAACGAATTAGCAGACGAAGGAGGAATATTAAATTGCATCACATGGAACATTGCAGCATAGAGGTAAATCGCTTCGTTCAAAGTGTGTGCGGACTTGAAAGAGTTGTGCTTCGCGGGAAGAGAACGACAGCAGCTAACAAAAAGATAAACGCAAATTTTAAAAAAGGGGGCTTGGTGGGTTATCAAACAGTTGTGCATCTAATGAAGTGTGTGCAAGCTAAAAAAAATGCAACAGAGGAAAGCGGAAGAAAACTTTATCTATTTGTTGCATTTTTTTTAACGAACAGTATCGCTTCTAATCCCCCTTTTTTAAAACTTCGTTTATCCCCGCAACGTTATGTGCAACTGCTTCGCTTCGTAGCAACGATACTGCAAAATTGAAAGTGTGTAACCTTGACAAACTAAACCTAAAATAAGAACAGATGAAAAAATTAATCTTTCTGCTTCCTTGTTTCGTTTTTGAAATTGGCTTTTCTCAGACATCATTCGTAAAGAAATATTTCTTTCAACATTCTGCAACACCACAAATCGCTTGTGAAGGAACCAACGATGGGGTTTTGGTTTCATGGTACACAACTTTTGATACATGTGGCTGTGGAAAGAATTTGCTAACTTTTTTTGATAAGAATGGTGATTCCGTATGGACGAAATTAGATTATGGGCGCAATGAAATACACCATGCGTTTGATAATGGATATTATTTGAGTTGGTACGACCAGCTTTCAAAAATAGATTCTTTAGGAAACTCACAATGGGATTTCAATGTGTTGTTGTTGCGGGACAACATACAAAGTGTGACACAAGTTTCCGATAGCGGATATTTTTTGTTAGGTGTAAAAGACACAGTTAATTGTTGCACTCCACGCAACAAGCATCTTTATAAACTTGATAAAGACGGTAACATGCTATGGGAAAAATATTATTACGGTGATTACAATTTCACTTCCATCAACGCAACTTCAGATAATGGCGCCATTGTTAGCGGTCAGGTTACAGATACATCGGGAGCAGTTCATCAAATGTTTTTGAAATTGGATGGCAACGGAGATAGTTTATGGATTAAAACTTATCCTGAATTTGGAAGTAGCGGTAAGTTGTGTGTCGTATTTCCCAATGATGATATTGCTTTCATTACTGTACGAAATAACTATGCTCTTTTTGTGAAAACAGATTCACTAGGAAGTATTTTAAGCATTGATTCCACAACAAACAACACTTTACTTTCTACTATCACAGCAGGCAGAGACAGTTCAATATTAACAACAGGTTATTTATTATCGCAAGCCAATTTTAATATCGGTGTACTCATTCGCCATTTCAATCCAGATTACTTAAACAACATACCGATAGGAGAAAATGCTTCAGATGAATTTGGAAAATTTATTTATCAGACATCAGATTACGGATATTACATAGTTGCGCAAAGAGACACTGGCATTCTTCTTTTGAAAAATGCACCTGGGCATCCATTTTTTTATGCGATTAACGAATTAAGTTCTGAGAGTTCATTTCAACTCTTTCCTAATCCAACAACAAACCCCTTCTCTATAAAAAATCTTTCGTCCAAAAAAACATTATTGCTTCAAATTATTAACCCTATCGGAGAAATTGTTTACACAGAAAAACTTTTCGGAAAAAGCGAATATATTATTGATGCTAACTTTACAAGGGGAATTTATTTTGTTAGTGTAAAAGATGGAGAAAGAAATGTTGTGAGGAAATTAATCATTGAATAAAGTGTGTGCAAACTTGCAACGACACAGCTTCGTGGCGAAAGCAAAACTGCACACAACAGTAAGATAAATGCAAATTTTTAAAAGAAGGGCTTTGTTGGTTACCTACCAGTACGATTCGTAAAGATTGAAAGTGCCGATACGGAAATGAAATGAGGACACTGCTAACATCAAACTTTCTACCTTTGACTCATGGAAGATAATACAAATTGGACACCTTCCCCAGACGACAATAAACTTGGACTGACTGACAAAAATCTCATCAACGAACATGAGGCGAAGGGACTTGCAACATCCGAACTTTATGTTTTCGGACTTGACAGTGAAACTCAATTTTCAACTCAACTCATTTTAGAAATTCACCGCATCGCTTTTACCGACCTCTATGATTGGGCTGGTATATGGCGGACAACACAAGTTACATTGGACAACTTGAACCACCGCAGCCGACACAAGTTTTGCAACTCATGTATCAGTTCATTGATAACTTAAATTTTAAAATAAGCAACTCAACGACTTCGCAAGATCATCTTGATTGCTTGGCATTTGCTCACTACGAGTTTGTTCGTATTCACCCGTTCAACAATGGCAACGGCAGGACAGGACGAATTGTAATGAACCTTGTTGCGTTAAAGTTTGGTTACAAACCGCTTGAACTTTATCACCGGGAAGGCGACAGTCGTAAAATTTATATTGATGCAATGAAGTCGGCTGACAAAGGAAACTTTGAGCCGTTACTAAGATTGATTAGTGAAGAACTGACCACCTTTTAATTCCTGTTCCTTCAACAATGACAAAACAATCTCCTGCACTTTCGGCTTTGACACTTGTTGGTTCTCCAACGACATGGTGGAGAATACAGTATTTGTCAGCATTTGAGCCAGAAAACTTTTTTCTTTTAGCTGCGGATATTTATCGTAGAATTTCATTTGCAGCGACAAAGATACGAGAATTACTTCTTTCATCGCAGGTTTTGTGCAGACTTGAAAGTGCATCGCTTCGTGGCGAAAGCTTTACTACAGCTAACAAAAAAGCTAAACTCAATTTTTTAAAATGAAGGGCTTTGTGAGTTACCTACCAGTACGATTCGTAAAGATTGAAAGTGCCGTTACGGAAATGAAATAGCACGGAAATATTAAAAACCATTAATGAAACGAAGCACAGCAATATTTCTTCAAGTAGTGATAGTGCTCATCGGCATCGGCACTCTTGCTCTCTTGCTTTGGGAACCTCAGATAGAGGGCGTGAACGCGCACGCCACGAACTTTGAGATTTACTTCAAAGATCCATTCTTAGCACTTGTTTACATAGGGTCTATTCCTTTTTTCGTAGCACTCTATCAAGCATTCAAGGTGTTGGGATATGCAGGACAAAATAAGGTATTCTCGCAAGCGGCCGTGAATGCTTTGCAGACTATAAAATACTGCGCGATAGCCATCATTGGTTTTGTTGCGGTAGAAGAAGCTTTCATTATGCTGAACCATGATAGTGATGATCCCGCAGGCGGAGTTTTTATGGGCATCCTCATCACCTTCGGTTCGGTAGTGATTGCCATCGCAGCGACTATGTTTCAACGGATTTTGCGGAATGCCGTGGATATCAAATCAGAAAACGATAATTAGAGACAGAAATAAATGGCAACCGGAGTGGCGGGGATTTAATTGTTAGCTGTTATTTGAGTACTTAATTTCTAATACGAAAATCAACTCCAAAAAACTTTGTTTAATCTATAACATATTATTTTTTCACTCTTGTGCGAGAAACAATTCAAATGAGGAAATGAAGGAGCATTTAAATACTGCTGTATTTACTACAAAAAATGTAATGAATAACCATTACTTAATTACGAGAGTTTACCATCACAACGATGGTTCATGGCAGCTTTTTGACGATATTTCAACAAATTCCAATGCGAATATTATGATTGTTGGTTTAAAGGAAATAATAGAAGAAGATAATAGCATTAAAAATATTTTGAATTTACCTGAAGGAAAAATGGCTTCAAGAATTAATAAAAATGACACTTGGAAAGTTCAAGACAACAAAGAGGAGAAAGAGTAAACATCAGCAAACATGAAGATAAATGCAAACTTTAAAATGACTGCAAAAAATTAACTTTGACAAACTAAAATCATTAAGGCAATGAAAAAAAATATTTTAATCATCATCTCGGTTATGGTCGGTTTATTTATTAACTCTTGTACGAAGGATAAATCTTTGGACATTGACTGGCAGGGAATTCAGAAATGCAATGATGCGATGCATTTAGACACAACAGCAATTGCAAACAAACTTATTGGTAAATGGCAATTGAAGTCATGGTATTGTGGCGAGTGCACAAACCCAGGAACTCATAACCCTGATAAAATTGTTATCGTAACTTTTACATCCTCAAGACAATTTACCGTGACAGAAAACTCAGCGGTAGAAGCACAAGGAAATTGGAATATAGGAAGGGTTGGCACAAATAATTGGGGACTCCAATCAAGTAGTTCCTCGAAATATTTGTATGGATATATTTTAATCTGTGATAACCAAGTTATGTTTTCAAACAGTTACATTGACGGCAGTGATAATTTATTTTATAGAGCGAATTGACATGATACACTTCGCATTTAATAAAATGAGTGCAAGATTTGGAAGAGTGCAACGTTGTAGCAAGAGTTTTACGGCAGATAATAAACAGATAAATACAAATTTTTAAAAGAAGGGTTTGTTAGGTTAATGGAAGTGAGCGCAAGTAAACCTTTCATTTTAAAATTTGATTTAGAACTGATGGGTTGAGTGAAATGCTATTGAGACACTGCAAGCCGAAACATTTGAGCATTTAATCAACAGTTTTTAGACACCAATTTCGTATCTTTGACGAGTAAACTGCGAAGCAATCACAGCTTGTCCCGACTTATCTGGAAACACCATTGAAAGAAAAAAGTGAGCAAAAAACAGAAACAAACAGGACTTGATTTTGTGGTTGACAAACTGACCAACTCCATTGAAAATGTGGTGACTGGTGACAGTTTCCCAACTGACATCATACTCATTTCTTCGGCTGACCTCAAGACAACGACAAAGAAAAACGGTTGGCAGTTTGACTGGAAAGACGAATTCAAACAACCCGAAAGAGATGTTTACAAACTAACAATCGTAAATAATCAAACAATTGTTCAAGGACTGATAAGTTTAGAAATTAAATCTGACCATGTTTACATGCATTTGGTTGAGAGTGCACCATTCAATAAGGGCAAGACAAAAATTTACGCAGGTATTCCCGGCAACTTGGTTGCGTTTGCGTGCAAACTTTCTTTTCAGCGCGGACACGAAGGCAATGTTTCCTTCTTTTCCAAAACACAACTTGTTCAACACTACATTGACACTTTAGGTGCTTTGCATTTTAGTGGACGAATTATGATTATTGATAGCAACGCAGCATTAAAACTTCTAAACAAATATTTTCCAAAATGAAAAATAAAACAACAGAACTTGATGTGGACTTTATTGGCGGACAAGGTTCGTTGACAAAGGACGAAGAAAAACGAATCAGCGAATTTCTCAAAGCTCAAAAATTGTTGAGAGCTAAACAACAAATCCGCAGGACGAGGACATCGCCACGAAAGAAAGTTGTAGCGTAACCCAACCATTTGTTCTTCGTGAGAAAAACAGCACTACAGCCAACATAAAGTCCACGCGAATCTTAAAATGAAAGGATTTGTGGGTTACCGACCAGTGGTGCTTTTTTCTCCACCCATCAGGTGCTGCGCGATATGTTGGGGCGGAACTACTTAAACCTTACACTTTTCTTACAACCTTCGAAATTTTGAAATTTACCTGTAAATCCCGCGATTGATTTTCGTTCTCCCGCCATTAACAGCAGCAAAACCACGATTGATTTTTATTAAACCACCATTGTTAGCGGCAAAACTCCGATTACTAAAATGCTAAACCACGATTGTTGCCGACCAAACCACAATTGATTTTTATCAACCCAAGATTGCTATCCGCTAAACCATAATTGTTGCCAATCAAACCACAACTGATTTTTATCAAACCATGATTGCTATCGGCTAAACAGCGATTGATGTTTACTAAAAACCGATTGTTGCCGACAAAACACTCAATTGATTTTAACATTCCTTCCCAGGCATGGTTTATAGTACACGTCCCATCTTCAAATCAGATTCCGTAATTTTGCTTTCCCTATCATGCAACTCCTTCTAAACACCCTCATCATCATCACCAGTTTTTGCGTTATGGAAAGCGTAGCGTGGATGAGTCATCGGTTTCTCATGCATGGATTTCTATGGAAGGTTCATCAGGATCATCACACCGGAGGTCATCACATTTTACAGAGAAATGATTTCTTCTTTCTCATCTTCGCCATACCAAGCTGGTTGTTTATCATGTTCGGAGTAATGAATGGATGCGATTACAAACTCTACATCGGCATTGGCATTACGTTATACGGCATTGCCTATTTTTTCGTGCACGAAGTAGTCATCCATCAGCGACTGAAGTTTTTTACTCGCAGCAAAAACCCATACCTGGTTGCGTTGCGCAGAGCGCACAAAGCGCATCATAAACACCTCGGAAAAGAAGATGGAGAATGTTTTGGAATGTTGCTGGTGCCGGGGAAATATTTTCGCGAGCAGAGAAACAATTAAAATAGTTTTGGATTTCTCTCCTTTGGGAGAGGAGTCAGGGAGAGTGGTCTCCTACTCAAACGCATTAATCCCCGTCACATCCATTCCTGTAATAAGAAGGTGGATGTCGTGCGTACCTTCGTAAGTAATCACACTTTCTAAGTTCATCATGTGTCGCATGATGGGGTATTCGCCTGTAATGCCCATGCCGCCATGGATCTGCCGCGCCTCGCGCGCAATCTGTAATGCCATGTTTACGTTGTTGCGTTTCGCCATGCTTATCTGTGCAGGCGTAGCACGGTTTTCATTTTTCAAAACACCGAGCCGCCAGGTTAACAATTGTGCTTTGGTAATTTCCGTAATCATCTCCGCTAATTTTTTCTGCGTAAGTTGAAACGAGGCAATCGGTTTTCCGAACTGCACTCTTTCTTTAGAATATCGCAATGCCGAATCGTAACAATCCATCGCAGCGCCAATAACTCCCCAACTTATTCCGTACCGCGCAGAGTTCAAACAACCGAGCGGACCTTTCATCCCTTTCACATTCGGCAAAATATTTTCTTTGGGAACTTTTACGTTATCAAAAACCAATTCACCCGTAGCACTTGCCCGAAGCGACCACTTGCCATGCGTTTCAGGAGTCGTAAATCCTTTCATGCCGCGCTCAACAATTACTCCCCGCACAACGCCCTGCTCGTCCTTTGTCCACACCACTGCAATATCAGCAAATGGTGAATTGCTGATCCACATCTTAGCACCATTCAGCAAATAATGATCGTCTTTGTCTTTGATGTTGGTCACCATTCCGGCAGGATTACTTCCATGATCCGGCTCTGTCAATCCGAAACACCCCATCCATTCTCCACTCGCAAGTTTTGGCAAATATTTTTTTCGTTGCTCTTCGCTTCCGTAAGCGTAGATAGGATACATCACAAGCGAGCTCTGCACAGACGCAGTGGAGCGCAAGCCGCTGTCACCACGTTCGAGTTCCTGCATAATCAATCCGTAAGAAATTTGATCAAGTCCGCCACCGCCATACTCCTGCGGTATGTAGGGTCCGAATGCTCCGATCTCTGCTAATCCTTTTATCCATTGATTGGGGAACTCCGCTTTCTGGCAGGCACCCTCCACAATGGGCGAAACTTCCTTCTTAACCCACTCTCGCACACTTGCGCGAATCAGTTTCTGCTCTTCAGTGAGGAGTTCGTCCATCAAGTAATAATCGTGTGCTTGAAAACGGTCGGTAGCCATACGTGTATTTGGTTTGAAGTTTCGGGTTTGAAGTTAGGTTTGGAAAAGTGATCCACCGTTAGCCGCAAACTTGTAGGTCGGCAAAAGTAAAAAAATCCGCGAAGGATGATTTCGAAACTCGGAATTCGTATTTCGAAATTTTTAACGGTTATTTGTTTCAGAATGTTGAAGGACAAAAACTTTCTGGCGTGTTTATTCTTTGCTTTACTCGGAATTATTTTTTCTGTTGTATTTTTCAATTACCCTATTCACGACTATGGCAATTATTATTTCGGGAGCAAATTCGCTTTGCAGGGAGTGAGTGTAAAAGATATTTACGAGCCGTATAAATTTAATCTTCTGATTCGTGAGCTGCCCGTCATCGGGCATCAGAAATTTTTTATGAACTACGCTGTTGTTCCGCCATTCACTCTTTTGTTCTACATCCCGTTTACTTTTTTGGATATGTATGTTTCGAAATTTTTGTTCAATGTTATTTCTGTTTTGGCATTTTGCCTTATGCTTTTCAAATTATTGAGGCACTTAAAGATCGAGTCGCAGTATATTTTTTTCCTTCCGATTATTTTTATCATTCCGTTTCGCAACAACATCCTCTTCGGACAAACTTATTTGCTGATTACTTCTTTTCTGATGGCGGGATTTCTTGCTGAAGAAAAAAAGAAGTCCATTCTTTCGGCCGCCTTTTATGCACTCGCTATTGCATTAAAAATTTCGCCCGCTGTTTTGCTCATTTATCTGTTGGTCAGGAAAAAATTCCGAGTTGCAATTCTCACAGTTCTTTTCACGTCGGCACTTTTTCTATCCGCAGTTTATTTTACAGAATGGAATTTTCTTTTCGAATATATTTTCAGCTACGTGCCCCGAATGTCTATCAATGAGATTAACAATCCGTGGGCAACTACTTACCAATCATTTTTTGTCTTGCTGAAAAATCTGTTCATCCCGGACCAACTATTGAATCCCGATGCCCCTTTAAACTCGCCTCCTGCATTCAACATCATTATCGGAATTATTTCCGGATTGCTGTTTTTCTTTCTTATCAAACAGCTTACAAAAAAATTATCCGATCTTTCTGCGCTTGGAACTGGTTTGTTATTCAGCTTCCTGTTAACAGCATATACTTCCAATTATAGCTTGGTCATGTTACTTCCCTTGGCAATTTCCGGATCAAAAGAACAACCGACACCCAAGCTATTTTACAGTCTTATTCTTTTGTTTCTCATCTGTTCCATACCTGTTGCACAATTTCAATCATTGCCTCTGCTCTTGAGGTTCCCAAGATTATATTTACTGATAATGCTTTTTTTTACGACAGTATCTTTCAGAGAATTAGTGAAAAGAGATTTCCTGTGGCTAGGACTAAGTATTCTTTTTTTCGCTTTAATCAAAGTTTTTTCAACCTCCGTTGTGTCCGATAAAAGCGATTACTATCTCCGTGAGGAAGCATCACTCCTCTCATACGATTTTGATTTTCGCGACCATAAACTCTTTGTGAAATGCCTTGATGAAAAAGGTTCGCAGGAGAAGGAAATTCCAATCAATGATTCCGTTTCCACAATTCAAAATCTTTCTCTGAGAAACAATCAACTTTTTTTTTCTGGCCAGATGACCTTCGGAAATGACAGGAAACTGAAACCCCTTTTGGTTAACGGCAAAGAAATTATCTACCTCAGTGATAAAAACCGCGGTATTGGATTTTATACTCTAAGAAAATTTTCAGTGAAATAGTCCTTTATGCATTTGCAAATCTTCAAAGAAAATTTTCAGCGCGGCTTTTCACCGAAATATTTTTTTATTGCTGTTGTGTATTTCTCATTGAGCTTTATTGGGATTTTGCATCATGAAATCTGGCTAGATGAAGCCCACCATTTTTTACTTGCTCGCGACAGCGGAAGTATTGCAGAGCTAATTTACAATGCCCGTTATGATGGGCATCCGCTGCTTTGGAACTTCATGCTTTATGCGCTCACCCGATTTACGCACGATCCTTTTTATATGCAATTGTTTCACATCTTAATTTCATTGTCGGCAGTTATTGTTTTTCTGCGCAATGCTCCGTTTACTGATTTTTTCAAAGTTCCCTTTGTGTTCGGATATTTTATGTTTTACGAATACAACATTATCAGCAGGAATTATTCCCTTGGTGTTTTATTTCTTTTTACTTCATGTACGCTCTTATGCAGCGCAAAAAAAAAATACACCGCCATTCTTGTTTTCTTACTACTCCTTTCATATACTCATTTGTTTTCCCTTTTTTGCGCAGTATCAATTTTTATAGTAACTGTAATTTCTTATCGATTCGATTCAAAGAAAAAAATATCAAGACTGAAATTTAGAATTGCATGTACTGTTTTCGTTTTCGCTGTACTCTTCATCCTTTGGAGTATTATTCCACCGCCCGATCATTTCCTTCATCAGTACGACACCGATCCCTATCTTTCCTTCAAGCGAATCGGGAAAGCGTTTTCCCTTTTTTTCAAAGGCATGTATCATTTCCCGAATTTTTTCAAGTATCATTTTTGGAATACGAATTTGTTAGTAGATATTTCAAAAAATTTGAGCGTAATTCCATCCGTAATTTGTTTCCTTATTCCTTTTATTTTATTCCATAATAAGCCGCTATCGCTTTTGGTTTTTTATCTATCATCAATTACCATTGCGCTTTTTATTTTCTGGTCGCCCATCATTGCTGGAGTAAGATATTTTGGATACATCACTTTACTTCTTATTACTTCATTGTGGCTCTCGAAGTATTCGCCTGAAAAAAACACCCTCTTTCCTGAAAAAATTTATTTGAAGTTAAAGCGGTTTAATTCCAGGTTTAAAGTTTCAATTATGTATTCGATACTGTTTATCCAATTTTTTAGTTCTCTCATCGTTTATTCACTCGATCTTTCAAAACCTTTTTCTGAAGGTAAAGAAGTTGCAGAGTATCTTGTAGAGAAAAATTACGCTCAAGATAATATCGTGGTAAGCCATCAAAGCTCAGCACCACCGATAAGTGCATATCTCAACAAGAAACTCTTTTATGCCGAAGCCAACGAATTCGGAAGTTTCTGCAAATGGAACACGCATCCTTTTGTGATTGATAAAGAGGAATTGATTTCGCGCTTAAAAAAAAGTAATTTTCAAAAATCAATTCTTGTATTGAACGATTCATTATTTCAAGATTTCGGTGATTCATCCCTACCGGTTTATTCAGATGCTCAATTGAAAATATTCTATCTCGCCAAATTCGACAAAGGAATTATGAAGAGTGAGAATTACCGGTTGTACGAGGTAAGAAAAGAGGTCGAAAAAAATTGATATCAATAAGCCTTTAAAAACTAGTTTTATCGCGTGAAAAAAATCTTATTTTTCAACCCACGTGCTGCCAACAGCAAACCGCGAATACCGAACAGCGTTTTGCAGGTGGCGGCATCTGTAGAGGGGAAAATTGATTGGGTAATAGTGGATGGCAACCTCGAATGTGATCCTTGGAGAAAAATAGAAGTTTGTCTTTCTTCGGGAGAGTTTGGATACTTCGGTTGTACGGTAATGCCTGGACCACAACTAAAACAAGCCATCCCGTTCTCAAAAAAAATCCGACAGCAATTTCCTGAAATCAAAATTATCTGGGGGGGCTATTTTCCAAGCAGTCAATATAAAGTTGTGTTGAATTCGGGTTGTGTTGATTATGTAATTAATGGTCCCGGAGATAAAACATTTCCTTTATTGATTGGCGCTTTAAGCAACAACCTGTCGGTTCATCAACTGAGCAATTTGGTTTTTAAAGAGGGAGAAAAAATTGTTATTACTCAAAAAGATGAAATCTACGATCAGGATTTATTGCCTCCGCTTCCTTACGAGAAATTGAATGCGTCTTATGATCTGAAAAAATATCTTGGCAAAACGTATCTTGGAACGAAGACGATTGCCTATCACTCAAGTTTCGGCTGCCCGTTCACTTGCTCGTTTTGTGCAGTAGTTCCAATTTATAACGCGCGATGGAAGGGGCGGTCAGCAGAAAAAATTTATCATGATATTAAATACTTGAAAGAGAACTTTGGTGGCAATGCCATCGAGTTTCACGACAATAATTTTTTCGTCTCGGAAAAAAGAACTATTGAATTTTCAAAACTCATCAATCCCGAAAAAATGATTTGGTGGGGTGAAGGGAGAATAGATACCATTGACAAATATTCGGATCGATCCCTCGCCTTGATGCGCGAAAGTGGGTGCAAAATGATTTTCTTCGGAGCGGAAACGGGAAACGATGAGATACTGAAAAAAATGGACAAAGGTGGGACTCAATCTTCAAAACAAATTCAGGAGTTTGCTTCGAGAATGAAAAAATTCGGAATAATTCCTGAATATTCTTTCGTTCTTGGAACTCCCTCAAAGAACAAAGTAGAAGTGTGGAAACAAATTCGTGACGACATTGCCTTCATCCGGAAAATAAAAGAAATCAATCCGGAAACTGAAATCATAATTTACATCTATAGCCCTGTCGCTGTTGAAGGCAGCGAAATGTACAAACAGGTTTTGGCAAGTGGATTCGCCTTCCCTGAAAAACTTGAGGATTGGATAAGTCCACTGTGGGAAAAATTTGATCTTCGAAAAAATCCACTTACTCCGTGGCTTACGGCTGAGATGGTTGACTACATTAAGAATTTTGAGACTGTACTGAATGGATATTTTCCAACTGTCTCGGACATACGACTGTCTCAACGAAAAGTTCGTCTGATGAAAAGACTTTCTTCTCTTCGGTACAAAAATCATTTCTACAAATTTCCGTACGAGATAAAAGCTTTGCAGAAAATCTGGAATTATCGTCAACCCGAGATAGAAGGATTTTGAACTATTAAACGTGAAAAAAGTTTTCAAAAAAATTCTTAGTCGTACATATAGACCCTTTTTGAAATGGTATTTGCGGAAGGAAAGGAACTACTCTTATGATGGCGTAAAGATCAAGGTTCTTCCCGGAGTTTTTCATCCGGGATTTTTTTTCAGTACAAAAATTCTTTTGACTTTTCTTGAACAGTTCGATTTAAAAAACAAAACACTTCTTGAATTAGGTGCCGGAAGCGGATTGATTTCAATCTGGTCAGCAAGGAGGGGAGCAATTGTAACTGCTTCTGATATTTCAGAAAACGCTATAAAAAATATTTTCGTTAACAAACAGTTGAACAATTTATCATTTCAATTATTTCAGGGTGATCTCTTTGAAAACATTCCTCAGCATATTTTTAATTTTATTATTATCAATCCCCCCTATTACAAAGGCAAACGAAAATCGGAAGAATGTTTTGCATGGTACGCTGGTGAACAGTATGAATATTTTGACAATCTGTTTCTGCAAATGGGATCATATATGCAATCTGAATCGAACGTATTTATGATTCTTAGCGAAGATTGTGATATTACAAGAATAAAAGTAAAGGCAACACAAAACAATTTCAGCATGAAAATTGTTTTTTATCAAAAAAATTTCCTTGAAGAAAATTTTGTTTTCTCCATAAGAAAAAAATAATTTTTGCTTTTCCACTCAATCACTACTTTTACAGCAATGGGTTTTTTAGTTGAAGAATTCTCTTTCTCAAAAACAGTTTCTGCTCAAAAGGCAGCAGTGCTGCGCACGCTTTTATATTTCGACATCTTCAAACATCCGCTTACAGAAATTGAGCTTTTTCAACTGCTTAATGAAAAAATATTCAAGTACGAAGAGATCACACTTGCAATTAGTGATTTATCAAAAAATGGTCTTATTCAGTTTGAAGGAGGATATTATTTTTTGAATCCTGATCAAAGCGTTGTTCAAAGAAGAATAGAAGGAGAAGTGAACGCCAGGAAATCATTAAAGGTTGCCGTGCGTTTTTCAAAATTGATTGCAGGGTTTCCTTTTGTAAGGGGAATCGCTCTATCGGGTTCTCTCTCCAAAAATTATATGGACAATAATTCTGACATTGACTACTTCATCATTACTGCTCCAGAAAGAATGTGGGTGGCGCGAACACTGCTGGTGCTTTTCAAAAAATCTTTCTTGTTGAACTCACATAAATATTTTTGCCTGAATTACTTTTTGTCTGAAGATACGCTTGAAGTGCCTGACAAAAATATTTTCACTGCAACAGAAATTTCTTTTTTAATTCCTACGTATAACTATTCGTTGTATACTGACTTTATGAACTCAAATGAATGGTCAAAAAAATTTCTTCCGAATTTTCCTTTGAGGCAACCAAATTTTTTGATAAAAGAGAACAAATACTTTTTTAAGGCAATCTTTGAAAAAATTCTTTCCGGAAAAGTGGGCGAAAAATTCGAAAAATATTTTTTTCTCATTACACTGAAACATAGGAAAAAGAAATTCAAACATTTCGATAAATTCATTTTTGACCTCAGGATGCGTTCGAAAAAGAATGCCGCAAAGCATCATCCACTAGGATTCCAGGAAAAGGTTTTGAAACTATATTCGGAAAAAATTGAAACATTTGAGCGAGTACATAACATCTCTCTTCATGAGGAAGATATTGTTTACGCATAGTTATTTTCTGCGCTTTGATCCGAAGCAATATGAGCAGATGCAGCCGTATCCTCCACTCGGTACTCTTTACGCTGCTGCGGTTATGCGCGAGGCAGGATTTGATGTATCTTTTTTCGATCCGATGTTTTCAAAATCTACAGATGAAATTATTCCGCATCTTGAAAGAGAGAAGCCAAATTTTGTTGTGATCTGTGATGATGGTTTCAACTACCTCACTAAAATGTGCCTCACTAATATGCGCGAGGCGGCATTTGAGATGACACAATTGGCAAAGCAGTTTGCTTGTGCGGTAATCATCAACAGCAGTGACTCAACAGATCATTTTGAAAAGTATCTTGATCATGGAGCCGACTTTATTATGACTGGTGAAGGAGAATTGACATTGAAGGAACTTATCAATAAAATATCTAACAAAGAAACTGATCTTGAAAAAGTAGATGGACTAGTTTTCAGAAAAAAAAACCAAACGATAATCACCGGAAAAAGAAATGTGCTCAATGGTCTTGACCTACTTCCCTCTCCCGCCTGGGATTTGGTTGACGTAAGTGAATACAAAACACGATGGATAAAAAACTCCGGATATTTTTCTCTAAATATAAGTACAACGCGTGGATGTCCGTTCAAATGTAACTGGTGCGCAAAACCGATTTATGGCAATCGCTACAATACACACTCTCCGCAGCGCGTGGCAAATGAATTGAAGATGCTTCAGGAAAATTTTGACGTAAATCACTTCTGGATGACAGATGATATTTTCGGATTGAAGCCAGGATGGATCAATGAATTTTCTGAGATCATTCAGAATGAAAAATTAAAAATCAAATTTAAAATACAGTCAAGGGTGGATTTACTTTTGCAGGAAAACAATATTGAAGCACTTGCAAAGGCGGGTTGCGAAATTGTGTGGGTGGGAGCTGAGAGTGGTTCTCAGAAAATTCTTGATGCAATGGATAAAGGGACGACTGTTGATCAGATTTATCAGGCATCACGATTACTGAAGAAACATAAAATTAAGGTTGCTTTCTTTTTGCAGTTCGGTTATCCGGGCGAAACACGCGAGGACATTCAGCAAACAATTGATATGGTGTTGGAACTGATGCCTGATGATATTGGTGTAAGTGTTTCTTATCCATTGCCGGGAACAAAATTTTATGAACGAGTGAAAGATGAACTTAATGAAAAATCAAACTGGACGGATAGCGATGAACTTGCGCTTATGTTTAAGAATACATTTCCGCCTGATTTTTACAGAGAGCTGCAACGCTACCTACACAAACGTTTCAGAAGCAGACAAGGTTTGAATGCTTTGAAAAGTTTATTTATAAATCCTTCTTCTCTTTCCTCAGAAAATATTTTGCGATTAAGCAAAGCTCCTTTTCATTTTGTAGGAAGCTACTACCACTCTGCACGCATGAAACAACTAATGAACTAAAACAAAAATCTTCGCTTCAAGTTAATGTTGCAGAGATTTTGCATTTGTGTTCGTATTTTCATTTGTCAGTGCGTATGCGAAAAATGTAAGCGAGTTTAAATTGATAACCGTCAGACACATTTAAGTCCCGCATGTAGTTAGGTTTTCCGCCTTCCATATTTCCCATTGCGTAAGAACGGAAGAGCGAATGGCCTGCTTCAAAACTGATTACCTGATTTTTCATCATATAGATGTCGAGAATAAATTTTGCGCTGTAGTCGTCAACACGCAGAAAATCTTTGTTCTGAATCCGGTAGCTGTTCGTAATTAAATTTACACCTACACCTGTATGAATATTTTTATGCAACTTGTATTCAAGATTCAGATTGATAGGAAGTGTTCCGAATAAATTCCATTTGTTTGTAATATTCCAGTCAATGCCAAGAAGCGGAATATAATACGCTCCGAAGAAATCGGAATTGTAATATGCGCCCAAGGAATATTTAAGCGTTTCTTTTTTCTTGTAAGTAGCAAGTGCAATGCCTCCCATCTGAAAATTATTTCCGCCAAGTGGCTTGGTGAGGTCGCTGCTGAGACGCGGAATAGACATCAACGTTGTACTCCATTTCGGATTCTTAAATTCGTGAACCCAGATAACAGGCATGTACACAGCAGTTAGGTTGATCGGATCGGTTTCTGAAGAAATGTTTAGGCGATAATTTTCATACGTAGGATTCACGATGACATAATCGCTGTCAACCTGAAACGGAAGCGTTAAAAAGACGGAAGTAAGTTGTGTGTTCATCGGGCTTTTTGTGCTACTCTGGTTGTCGGCCGGACTTTGCTGATAATAAACTGAAGCAATGTCAATGTAAGGTTGCGCAGAAGCACCGATTGATAAAGACACGAATGAAAGTAGAAAAATTACTTTTTTCATTCTTAATTATACCTCCGAAGAGTAAATCGGTTTAGAAAAAGATGCGTATCTTCTTACAGTTTTCGTTTCCGTGTTTTCAGCTTGAATTCGTTTTCATGAATCTCCGGGTACAGTTTGCATCAACCATCAATCAAAAACGAAGGTGTCTTGAATAACGCAAATCCTGTTTTGTCAATAAACGATTATCGCTTACTTTTGAAATGCGAACATTTTAAAAAAAACGAAACAAAAATTAGTCCTGAAAATGATAACCATACGTCCCGCGAATGAAAACGACCAGCACGCAATTCTCGATATTTACAACGATGCGGTAGTAAATACTTCTGCAACGTTTGATACCGATCTTCGGACTTATGAAAAGCAACTCACCTGGTTTGCGAATCATAAAAAAAATCATCCTGTTGTGGTTGCTGAAAAAGAAAAAAAAATAGTTGGCTGGGCTTCGCTTAGTCCATGGAGCGACCGGAGTGCATACAACACAACGGTTGAAGTAAGCGTGTATGTTCACAAAAATTTTCGTGTGCAGGGCATCGGCAGTAAATTATTGGAGTGGGTTACGCTGGAGGGAAAAAAAGTTGGAAATCATACTGTACTTTCGCGTATCACTCAGGGAAATGAATCAAGCATTCACATTCATGAAAAGTATGGATACCGGAATGTTGGTGTGATGAAAGAAGTAGGATTTAAGTTTGGAAAGTTTCTTGATGTGCATATGATGCAATTAGTTTATTGAGTAAATATTAAAATACATTTTAACTATGACCTTAGAAGAAAAAATAAATCCTGAATTAAAAGCAGCGATGCTTGCCAAAGACGAAGCGGCACTGCGCGCACTTCGAGCCATCAAGAGCGCAATACTTCTTGCCAAAACATCCGGAGAAACTTTTACTTCGGAAGATGAGTTGAAGATGCTTCAGAAATTAGTGAAGCAGCGGAAAGAATCGGTAGAGATTTATCAAACCCAAAACCGCGCTGACCTCGCAAAAACAGAGCTTGAAGAAATTGCTGTGATCGAAAAATTTCTTCCTCAGCAAATGAGCGAGGATGAAATTAAAGAGGAGTTGAAAAAATTGATCGCCCAGGTTGGCGCAACTTCTGCTGCCGAAATGGGAAAAGTAATGGGCGTTGCTTCAAAACATTTTGCCGGCAAGGCAGATAACAAAGTAGTATCGCAGTTGGTGAAACAATTGCTTGGGTAGAACGCCTCTCCCAAGAAAGAAGGAGAAACAGCCAGGAAAATTTTGATGTGCAGGTAAAATTTGTTGCTGAAGGATGAATCTATTATGTTTGCACCACTAATCATTAATAATTAATTTCAATGAAAACAGGTACAGTAAAATTCTTCAACGAAGCCAAGGGCTTTGGATTTATCATTGGCGATGACCAACAGGAGGTATTCGTTCATCACAGCGGCTTAAAAGATAAAGTGCGCGAGAACGACAAAGTAGAGTACGAAGTAACAGAAGGAAAAAAGGGTATGAATGCAGTAAACGTAAAAAGGGTTCACTAAAATCTACTTTCTGGAAAAAAGAACGGGGGCTGTTTAAACTCCCGTTTTTTTTGTGATTGTTTTTTTATTGAAGATTGGTTAAAGCTTCACCAGTTTTCTTTGAAAAGTTTTTTCTCCCGTTTCTATTTGCAGAAAATAAAGGCTGGGGCTCAGCGCGGAAACATCGAGTTCAGCGGGAGTTTTAAGTTCGGAGATCGGAGACGAAGCAAGCCAATAGGAAATTGATTTTTCTAAACCCTCTTTTTTTGAAAAATAATGCATTTTGCTGAAAAAATGACCCCAACGGTTTTACCGGAGGCCCCAACGGTTTAGCCAGCCAACCAAACGCTTTTACCGGAGACCACAACGGTTTGGCCAGCCAACCGAACGCTTTTACCGGAGACCACAACGATTTTACCAGCCAACCAAACGGTTCGACTGGAGGCCCCAACGGTTTAGCCAGCCAACCCAACGGTTCGACCGGAGGTCGCAACGGTTTTACCAGCCAACCCAACACTTTGGTCAGATGCCCAAACCTTTTGGCCGAAAGGCATCCTTCTGCTTCATCCCAAATTTTAAAAACAGTACTCATCATCTCCCGACACTTCGGTTTTTTAAAAACATTTTTGCATCTTTGAAAAATAAAATTTCGGGTTCAGAAATTTTCAAACCCGGATAATACTTTTGCTGTATGATAAAAATAATGATCGTTGATGATGAAACAGATGTGGAGTTGCTGTTTCGCCAGAAATTCAGAAAAGAATTAAAGAGCGGAGAGTTCAGCTTTCACTTTGCGTTTAACGGAGAAGATGCTGTGCATTACCTGCACATGCTCGATCCGTTTGACCTGGTGCTTGTGCTGAGCGACATCAACATGCCTGGCATGACGGGGCTCGAACTGCTGCGCATTATCCGCACCGAGTTTCCGCTTCTCCGCGTAATGATGGTAACTGCCTATGGTGACGAAACCAACTACAACAAAGCAATTGAAATAGGTGCAAACGATTTCCTTACCAAGCCCGTTGACTTTATTCTTCTCAAAGAAAAAATTCTGAAACTCAACCAATCGTAATATTCAAATCAAGAGTATGTGATTACATTTGCCATATCAGATTTAGTAAAACAACATGACAGAAACAACTGCAAGAATTTTAGTAGTGGATGACGAGCCGGATCTGGAGCATCTAATCCGCCAGCGTTTTCGCCACCGCATAAAAAATAATGAAATCCATTTTGACTTTGCCAGCAACGGTGAAGAAGCATTGGCAAAACTTCAAGGTGTTCCTGATGGATATGATGTAGTACTCACTGACATCAACATGCCTATCATGGACGGGCTTACTCTGTTGGAGAACATAAAAAAGCTGCATCACTTTTACAAAGCAGTTGTAGTGTCAGCGTATGGAGATCTTGCAAACATTCGCACAGCAATGAACCGCGGGGCTTTTGATTTTGTAACCAAGCCGATTGACTTTGCCGACCTCGAAGCCACCATTAACAAAACGCTGAACGAACTCAGCTTGATCAAGCAAGGCGTGCTTGCGCGCGAACGTTTGGACTCTGCCATTCGTGCTAAAGAACATGCGGAGCAATCAGAAAAATTTAAGCAGCAGTTTCTTGCAAACATGAGTCATGAAATACGCACCCCGATGAATTCCATTGTGGGTGTCACAAATTTATTGGTGACTTCGCAGCTTAATGACGGGCAGAAAAAATACCTGAGCGTAATCCGCAAGAGTGCCGAAAATCTTTTAGTCATCATCAACGATATTCTTGATCTCTCAAAAATTGAAGCCGGCAAAATGGAGTTCGAAAAAACTCCGTTCCTGGTGAGTGATGTGCTGGAAACAGTTTATCACACGTTGCTTTTCCGTGCAGAAGAAAAGAAACTCGAATTCAAATTGGATATTAAAGAAGATGTTCCCAAGGCGCTGATTGGCGACCCGGTGCGGCTTTCGCAAATACTCATCAATCTTTCCGGCAATGCCATTAAGTTTACTGAAAAGGGAAGCATTACAGTTCAGGTGCGTGTGAAAAATAAAAATGAGGAAAATGCAGACGTGGAATTTTCGGTGATGGACACCGGCATCGGCATTCCTCAAGATAAGCTGGGAAAAATTTTTGAAAGTTTCTCGCAGGCAAGCAGCGACACTACACGCAAATATGGAGGCACTGGATTGGGACTCACGATTTCAAAGCAACTGATCGAACTACAGGGCGGAGCCATTCAGGTTACAAGTACGTTTGGAAAAGGAACGAACTTCAGCTTTCATCTCATCTACCCAATCGGAAAAGCAGAAGATGTTGGCAAATCGGTTGTTCACGAAACCGATGTAAGAGCGGAAGAGTTAAGAGGATTGAACATTCTGCTGGTGGAAGACAATCCGTTCAACCAGATGGTGGCAGTGGATACGCTTACTGATCTTATCAAAGAAATAAATATTGATGTGGCAGAGAATGGAAAAGTTGCCATTGAAAAATTATTGCTGAAAGATTATGATCTTATTCTGATGGATGTGCAGATGCCGGAGATGGATGGTTTTGAAGCCACACAAAAAATCCGCACCACGCTTCCAGCACCGAAAAGAAATACGCCCATTATGGCAATGACTGCAAACGTAACCAACGATGAAGTAGAAAAATGTTTTGAATCAGGAATGGAGCATTACATTTCGAAACCGTTTGCGCAGCAGGACTTGCTGAACAAGATTGCACAACTTACCATTTGGAAAAAGAAAGTAACTGCCTGATGAAATTTTTATCTCGCCTGTTTTTTTTTCTCCTGTTGTTGGGTAACGCGTCAACTACTTTTTCTCAAACAAGATTTCAAAGGTTGTATGGCGGAGTAAATCAGGAGGTTTCTCTCACAGCATTTCCCGCTCCCGGTGGAGGCATTTATTATATGGGTGCAACTACCTCAACAGGCAGTGGAGATGCCGATCCTGTTATTATGAAGCTGGATGATAACGGACAGGTAATCTGGGCGCGCGCCATTGGCGGAGTTAATTATGATGTTGCCAGCGCAATGGTTCTTGCAACTGATGGCGGATTGGTGTGTACCGGCTCAACCAGAAGTTTTAACGGGAACACATTGGACGATGTATACTTTTTCAAAATAGACAACGCGGGCAATATGCAGTGGTCCAAAACTTTTTCTACTGCTGATCTTGATTACGCAAGTGCAATTATCAGAACAGTTGATGGCGGTTATGCAATGACGGGCTACATACGTGGAGCCGGATTTAAAAGAGTGTTGCTTATCCGTACAGATTCAAATGGCGACACACTGTATGTCCGAACATACGGAAGTGGAGTTGCAGATGATCAAGGTGTAGAGTTGTGCGAAACTCCGGACGGTGGATTTGTGATTACCGGAAAAACATTTTCTCAAACACAGGGCGAGTCAGATATTTTTCTGCTGCGCACCAATGTGCAGGGCGATATGTTGTGGGCAAAATCATTCGGTGGAATTCATTGGGATGAAAGCGGACATATTCTCAAACTGCACGATGGAAATTATCTGATAAGCGGATCAACGATTAGTTTCGGTCAGGGCGACTTTGATATTCTTCTTATGAAAACGGATACTTCCGGAAATATCATTTGGGGAAAAACGTATGGCGGCACAAAGAGCGATGCGAGTTATACTTCTTTCGAAAACCCGGATGGCTCCATTGTTCTTTCAGGATACACGAACAGCATGGGGTATGGTCATTCGCTTCGGATGAGAAATCCTGCGCAACATAAAGATGAGATTTCATCGTTGGATTTTCCATCTCATGATCGCGGAGATGATAGCACGAACGTTTTCCTGATGAAGACCGATGCAAACGGTGATACAATCTGGACGCGCACGTATGGTGACGGTGCACAGGATGAAGCATTTCATTTTTCCAAAATGAATGACGGTGGATACATAATTCCTGGCTTCAGCACAAGTTATACGAATGCAACTGACAGCACGCAGATGATGTTGATTCGAACTGATTCGCTCGGGCACAGCGGCTGCCACGAGCAGGATGCGCATCCGAATATTGACACCACAAATTTTGTAACACAAACTTTGGCTTTTACACAAGTGAACGGCATTACAGAAAACGTGGTCACTTCAAATTCGTTAGTGTGGAATGTGCTGGCGGAAGACGCATGTCTTTATATTCAGGTTCCGGAAAATGTGGAAGAGGATGTTTTTGTTTATCCGAATCCTGCAAGTGATAAATTCATAATTCACGATTCACAATTCACGATGGGAGCAGCCGCAACAATTACTGTGTACAATATGCTTGGAATGGCTGTTCAATCCGAAGTCCGAAATCAAGAATCCGAAATTGTGGTGAACGTGCAGGGGTTGCGTTCAGGAATATATTTTCTAAAGATCATTACATCTTCTTCCACGATTACAAAAAAAATCATCATTCAAAAAAACTAACCTGCCATGGCATACGAAACTATTGATCTCACTTTTTTACAATCTTTCACTGGTGGCAGCAAAGAAAAAATGGCGAAGTACATCGGCATCTTTTTGCAAATGTGTCCCGCTCAATTGGAAGCGATGAAAAAACATCTTGATGAAGCCGACTACGATTCACTTCGCGCCACTGCTCATTCGCTCAAGCCGCAAATTACTTACATGGGAATAAAAGGTGGCGAGGAAAAAATAAAGAAGATTGAAAAACATGCCGCAGAAAAATTTGAAGTAGAAGAGCTGCCGCAAATGGTTACCGAATTTATTTCGCTGTGCGGTTTTGCAATGGTGGAGTTGAAAGAAGCGATGTGAAAATTATTTAAAAATAAATTATGACAAAAGAAATCTGGATCAATCTTCCGGTAAAGGATGTAAATAAATCGAAAGAGTTTTTCATAAAACTTGGTTTTACGTTCAACACAAAATACGGCAACACTGATACAAATGCTGCGCTTCAGGTTGGAAGAAATATTGTAATGCTTTTTGCTGAACCCATGTTTAAAGGATTTGTTCAGCATGAAATTGCGGATGCAAAACTTGGCTCCGAAGTTTTAATTTCCTTCGATGCCGAAACCCGTGAAGAAGTGGATTCCATCGCAAAAAATGCGGCAGATGCAGGCGGCAACGTGTTCGGCAAGCCCGGAGAAAAAGAGGGCTGGATGTATGGTTGCGCTTTTGCCGACCTTGACGGGCACCGCTGGAATGCCCTTTATATGGATATGAGCAAAATGCCGAAGTAATTCCACTTCAATGTATTCGTTTTTTGATTGAAAACGATGTTTTTGATAAACGATCAACCGAAAATCATTTCCGCTCAACCGGATGCGATAAACGGTCAACCGAAAACCATTTCCGCTCGACCGAATGCCGTAAACGGTCAACTGGAAACCATTTCCGCTCGACCGGATGCCGTAAACGGTCAACCGGAAACCATTTCCGCTCGACCGGATGCGGTAAACGGTCAACCGGAAATCGTTTTCCGTTGACGAAATGGCTTAAAACCTTTAAATTGATATGAAAATCATTTCTGGGGGAGGGAATTTAGGGTAGGTTGGGGGGTGGGAGATGAAATAATCACGATGATTAAAAAACTTTAGTAAAGTCTGCTAATGAAATTTTTAAAAATCTGTGAATCTGCGGCTCCTTTTTATGCAGAAACAAACTGCTTCAAAAACCGCACATCATTTTCAGAAAAAAGCCGCAGGTCGTTAATGTTATATTTAAGCATGGCAATGCGCTCAATGCCCATACCGAAAGCAAAGCCGGAATATTTCTTCGCATCAATTTTACAATTCTCCAAAACATTTGGATCAACCATTCCGCAGCCGAGAATTTCCAGCCAGCCCGTGTACTTGCACACGTTGCAACCCTTGCCGCTGCAAATGTTGCACGATACATCCATCTCTGCCGATGGCTCCGTAAACGGAAAATAACTCGGGCGCAAACGAATCTTTGTATCCGCATCAAACATTTCTTTCGCGAAATACATCAGCGTTTGCTTCAGGTCTGCAAACGAAACGCCCTCGTCAACATACAACCCCTCCACCTGGTGAAAGAAACAATGCGCGCGCGCAGAGATGGCTTCGTTGCGATACACACGTCCGGGAGCAAGTATGCGGATGGGCGGCTTCTGCGTTTCCATCACGCGCACCTGCACCGATGAAGTGTGCGTGCGCAATGCAATGTCATCTTTATTCGAATCACCCGTGCGGATAAAAAAAGTATCCTGCATATCGCGTGCAGGATGATTCTCCGGAAAATTAAGTGCGGTAAAATTGTGCCAGTCGTCTTCAATCTCCGGACCATACTCCACAGTGAAACCAATGTGAGAAAATATTTCGAGGATGCGATGGCGCACAAGAGAAATAGGATGCCGCGCACCTAACTGCTGCGGCTCAGCCGGAAGAGAAAGATCAGGAATATCTTTTTTTTCTTCTGAAGAAGATTCAAACGTATCGCGAAGCGTGTTGAGTTTTTCTTCCGCTTTATTTTTTAATTCGTTTACGAGAAGACCAAAACTTTTGCGTTCATCAGCAGAAACATTTTTCATTTCGCCAAACAGCGAAGGAATAATTCCTTTCTTGGAAAGATACTTCAGCCGGAAAACTTCCGCATCATCCTTTACAGTTGCGGAGAAGTTTTCTACATCAGTGATAAGCTGTTTAATCTTCTCTTCCATTCGTTATTCGTACCACATCAATTCAACATTTTCATTTTCATCCGCACATCAGTCACCGGTCTGTCACCGGAAGCAGTTTGCACAGCAGCAATTTTATCAATCACATCCAGTCCTTCTATCACCTCACCAAACACAGTGTAGCCCTGATCGAGATGAGGAACACCGCCAATGGTTTTGTAAATCTCGCGCTGCTTTGCAGAATATTTGAATGGCTTCACCTCTGCACTTACCATCGGTTGAATTGTATTTTGCACAAGCGCATTCAAACTATCTTTCTGATTCGTTTGCTGAAGCCTCGTAAACGTTGCTTTCAAGGCAGCATTTTCAGGGCGATTAATAATTTTCTGAAAAGCCATTTGCATGCGCGAGCTGTTATTGATGCCTTGTTCAGTTTGATCCAGTTCTGCATCGGTGCAGGTTTTCCCCTGTGCAATATAAAACTGACAACCGCTTCCGGCTTTCTCAGGATTCTCTGTGCGTGCTGCACACAGCGCACCTTTTTTATGAATGAGCGAATCGTTGAACTCCGCAGGAATAGTATAACCCACATCTCCATTGCCAAGCGCCTTGCCTGCCGGAGCATGTTTCGATTCCGGATCGCCACCCTGAATCATAAACTGTTTAATGATGCGATGAAAAAGTAAACTGTCGTAAAATCCTTGCTGAACAAGTTTGATAAAATTGTCGCGGCTTTGAGGTGTCTCATTGTAGAGTTTCACTTTCATGTTGCCATAATCAGTGGTGATAAGCACCATTCGCTCAACAGGAGCAGCGGTTTTAACAATGGTCTTTTTCTGTGCAAAGAGTGAAACACTCATCAGCACAATAGTCGTAGTAAGAAGAAATGTTTTTGACATAACGGATTATTTATATTTTTGCTTTTTAATTTTAGGGCTGCAAACTTAGTTAAACCAACATGAATAATAAAAAGACAAATATAAACTGGATGGCGATGATGGTTATTGCTGCATTTGCCGCGCTCACTTTTTTCTCCTGCAAAAAATCAGGACCTACGATTGCAATCATTACTGTGGTTGATACACTGAGCAGACCCGTGGCAAATGTAAATGTCCGCTTGTGGCAGGATACTTCACACAGTCAGCAAACGGGCGTTCAATCCACCATTGATGTATCTAAGAAGACTGATGGCAGCGGCAAAGCTGAATTTGACTTTGATTTAGAAGCATACCTGAATATTGAAGCCATAAAAGGCACTGACAGTGCGAAGGGCTTTATCCGCCTTGTTGAGCACGAAACTCAGGAGAAGACGGTTTCTTTTTAACCCACTATTACTTTTCTCTGTAAAGGATTTTTTCTCCAGAAAATCTCTTTCACCAAAACTTTTTTCGCGAACAGAAATACTTTAATAGCTTTGAGGAATCAAATTATGATTCCTATGAAGCAACTTCTACTCCTGATCACGCTGTTTACTCAAACAGTATTCGCGCAACATGAATTCGACAACTGGTACTTCGGAAATAATACCGGAGTAAGTTTTGTAAGCGGCACTCCTGTAAATGTTACAGGCGGTATGCTTACAACCAATGAAGGATGCTCTTCCATCAGCGATGGTGTGGGTAATCTTTTATTTTACACGGATGGGCAAACAGTGTACAACGGCATACACGCAATTATGCCGAACGGCACAGGATTGTTGGGCAACTATTCATCCACTCAATCGGCACTCATTGTCAGCGATCCCGCTAACAGCAATCAGTATTACATATTTACTACGGATGGATTTCTCGGAGTGAATGGTTTGAGATATTCCATTGTGGACATGACTTTGCAGGGCGGCCTTGGAGATGTAACTGCAATAAAAAATGTTCAGCTTCTCACTCCATGCGATGAAAAACTTACCGGCATACGCAATGCAGCAGGCACAGGATTCTGGATTGTAACTCATGCACCTAGCAATACTTCCAATTCGTATTATTCGTATCCTGTCACCACTACCGGAGTTGGAGTTCCTGTTATTTCTAGTGTAGGTCCGTTGTTTACTTCTGCAGATAGCTTTATTGGCTGCATGAAAATTTCTCCTGACGGAACTCACATTGCCCGCACCATGTACGATTCCTATGCCGGAGAGATTGCAGACTTCGATAACAACACAGGTATGGTTTCAAATCCGTCAACATACACAGCACCCGCTGCCGATGTAATGTATGGTGTTGAGTTTTCTTCCACTGGTCATGTGTTATATATGATGAGTGGCGATTATACCCCTTCAAAACTTTTTCAGTTTGATATGCAGGCAGGAACTACTGCTGCTATTGCAGCAACGGGAACTGTGCTTGATGTTGACGCATCGCAACGCTCAGGCGCCATTCAGATTGCAAGTGATAATAAAATTTATGTTTCTCATTCCGGCACACTTTCTCTTGGAATCATTAATGATCCCGATGTAGTCGGGTTGGGATGCAATTATGTGCAAAATGGATTTGCACTTCTTACTAATACGAACATCGGCTTGCCAAATGCAATATCGGGTCTTACTCCGCTACCACCAATCGCCATTTTCTCTTCACCGAATCATTTGTGCCCCGGCACCTGTACTGATTTTGTAAATCATTCTGTTCATGGCACCACTTATCTTTGGACATTTGCAGGAGCCAATCCGGGTACAAGTACAGATGTAAACCCAACAAGTATTTGTTATAATACTCCGGGCACTTATTCTGTTTCTCTTATTGCGAGCAATTCAGTTGGCACCGATACCCTCACGTTGAATAATTACATCACGGTTTATCCATATCCACCACCACAAGGAATTGCGCAAAACGGAGATACACTTTTTGCAAATCAGGGATCCGATTCCTATCAATGGTATTATAGCGGAACAATTATTCCTGGCGCAACGGATTATTTTTATGTTGCAACTCAAAGTGGCGATTTCAATGTAGTATGTACGGATGCAAATGGTTGCGAAGTGGAGGCGGTTATCTTTAGTGTTATTGCAGTAGCTCCATCTTTGGCGCCTTATAGCGAAGCATTAGAAATCTTTCCTAACCCCGCACTTGAAAAGCTGACCATCAGTAATGCCTTGTTCAGAGACAAAGAAGTTGCAATAAAGATTCTTGATATGATCGGAGAAATTGTTTTGGCCGTTCAATCAAAAAACAGAAATCAAAAAACAGAAATGAGCGTTGATGTTTCAGCATTGAGCAAAGGAATTTACTGGATTGAAATGGTTAGCGAAGGAAAATCATTCCGCGCTAAATTCATCAAGCAATAAAAATACTTTGGAGAATTAAGAAGGAGTATTGCTCTCTTCTTTTTTTACTTCTGCAGTTTCTACAGTTGACGATTGCTGAGCTTCCGCCCGTGCGGATCCCTCCTTCGGTGGACCAACAGGTGCCTCTATAATTTTCTTCACTTCTTCCTGCGGGACATTTGCTGCGTTGCGCACTTCACGTTCAATGCCGCTCATGGCATCTTTAAATTCGCGGGTGGCGCGGCCGAGTCCGCGCATGAGATCAGGAATTTGCTTGCTGCCGAAAAACATGAGCACGAAAAGAGCAATGACCATTACTTCACTGACACCGAGATTGAGAAAGAGGAGCATTGAAAAGTTATGCGTTAATTGTTATACATTATTAATAAATCCACACAAAGGTATTGAAGTGAATGGAAGAAGTTATGTGAAGTTGATGAAATGAAAAAAGCTTCCCAAAAAATTTCGGGAAGCTTTTGTTTTTCTTAGTTAACCAATTAACTCAATTAACTTTTCTCCTTCTTCGCAAAGTCAACCACAATTGGCGTGGCGATGCAAATGGAGGAATACGTTCCGATTACAATACCGATCAACAACGCAAACGTAAATCCTCTGATTACTTCTCCGCCAAAAATAAATATAGCAAGGACTACGAAGAAGATAGTGAGCGATGTATTGATGGTTCTGCTCAGCGTTGCGTTCAATGCATCATTGATTACTTTCTTCTGATCTTTTGCATGGTGATGCACGCCAACAAATTCGCGGATACGATCGAACACCACAACAGTATCCGTCATCGAGTAAGCCATTACGGTAAGTATTGCGGCAATGAATGCCTGATCAATTTCAAGTGAGAATGGAAGCACTCCATTGAAGATGGCAAAGAATGAAAGTACCACAAGCGCATCGTGAAGCAATGCAACCACGGCACCGAGACCATACTGCCATCTACGGAAGCGGACGAAGATGTAGAGGAACATCAATCCGCAGGAGATGAAGATTGCCCAGCCGGCTGATGATTTAATATCGTCTGCAACAGTAGGTCCTACTTTCTGCGAGCTCATCACTTCATATTTTGTGTTGAGCGTTTTCAAACCTTCATTTACTTTCTCAACCACTTTTGCTTCTGCATCGGGACTCTGATCTTCGATCAGGTAACTCGTAGTTATGCGCAACTGATTTCCTCCTCCAAATGTTTTTACTTCAGGAGATTTAGTAAGTGGTGCTTTCAATGCATCAATAACCTGCACGGTAGTTAAAGGTTGTTCGAAGCGGACCACGTATGTTCTTCCTCCCTGAAAATCCACCCCGAAGTTTAAGCCCTTTATTGAAAAGGCAATGATTCCGCAGGCGATGATAATTCCGCTGAAAATGTAATATGATTTTCTACGCTCCACGAAATTGATGTGAATGTTTTTGAAAGCGCCTTTGGTAACACTGTTCCAAAATTTAATCTCTTTATTTTTTCCCAACATCCAGTCGAAGATGAGTCGTGAAATAAAGATGGCGCAGAATAACGATGAAAGAATTCCGATGATGAGTGTAGTTGCAAAACCCTGTATCGGGCCTGAACCGAATACGTAAAGGATGATACCGAGAATGAGCGTGGTGATGTTAGAGTCAATGATTGAAGTGTACGCATGTTTGAAACCATCACTTACTGCAAGGCGAACTCCTTTGCCTAACGTTAACTCTTCACGGATACGTTCGAAGATGAGGATATTCGCATCAACAGACATACCAATGGTGAGTACGATACCTGCAATACCGGGCAGTGTTAGCACCGCACCGAGCGAGGCGAGAATTCCCATCACAAAAAATACGTTGACGAAGAGTGCAACGTCTGCAATCAATCCTGCATTGTTGTAATAAGATACCATGAACACAAGCACAAGTATCAATGCAATTACGAAGGAGAGAAATCCTGCATTGATTGCTTCAGCGCCAAGAGTAGGACCAACCACTGTGTCCTGCACGATGCGCGCAGGAGCAGGAAGCTTACCTACTTTTAGAATATTGGCTAAATCTTCTGCCTCCTCAAGAGAAAAACTTCCTGTGATCGATGAGTTGCCTCCGCTGATTTCCTGTATTACATTCGGATAAGAATAAACATAATCGTCCAGCACGATGGCTACTGCTTTGCCCACGTTGTCATGCGTGAGGCGTTTCCATACGCGCGCGCCTTCGGCATTCATGCTCATGGAAATTTCCCAGTTGTCAGTAAACTGTCCGCGCATTTTGCGGGCATCGGTAATTACGGAACCATCAAGCGGAGCAACGGGTTCGCGTGCGGGAGTTTTAATGGCAACGAGCTGAACAACTTTTCCATCTTTATCAATCGGCTTCACGGTCCAGTATGGGCGAAACTCTTTCGGAAATTTAGAGCGCACCTGTTCCATCTGTAATATTTTATTTACACGCGCTGTGTCTTTCACCAATGAAGAACCGATAACCGGACCTTTGCGAAGTTCCTGCTGATTCTTATCGTTGGTTTGAACGGAAGGATTCAACACTGCATACAGCGGATTGTCTTTTGCATATTCTTCAAAAGTTTTATTCTTCTTCGTTGTGTCTTTTGAAGCAGTGTCTTTATCATTCTTCGCTAATTGTTCTTCGAGAGAAGATTTCTTTGTTGAGTCTTTCGCAGTGGAATCTTTTGCTGCAATCAATGCATCATTTTTTGGTGCAAGTGAATCAGGGTTGAGTTTACTTACATTGGTATCACTGATGCCCATACTCTTGAGTACCTTATTGGCTTCTTCAAGCATGGGGAAGATGTCTTTATTATCATACGTTTCCCAGAACTCCAGCTTGGCAGTTCCCTGAAGGAGTTTGCGCACACGCTCCGGTTCTTTAATGCCGGGAAGTTCAACTAGTATTCTTCCGTTGCCGATCTTCTGCACGTTGGGTTGTGTTACCCCGAATTTATCAATACGTGTTTTCAGAATCTGATACGTGCGATCAAAAGCAGCGTCCGATTCCGTCTTTATTATTTTCAACACATCTGCATTTGATGAATTGAAGTTGATGCGGTCGCTCAACTCTTTTGTTGCGAAGATGGCAGCAAGCCGTGCATTGGCATCGAGTCTCTGAAATTCTTCTCCAAAGAGCGTTACGTAATCCTTCTGCGAACTGCTTTGTGCTTTCTGTGCATTGGCAAGTGCAGCATTGAAGGTGCCATCGTTGCTGTAGTTGCTCATAGCGCGGATAAGATCAACGAGGGATACTTCCATCGTTACGTTCATGCCCCCTTTTAAGTCGAGCCCGAGGTTGATCTCGTTCTCCTTGCATTTTTTGTAGCTGCTTCCGAAGAGCGGATAAGCGGGTAGCGAACTTACCGAATCGAGATACACCTTCTCTTTGAGTACATCGCCTTTTGCGTAGTCCTTTGCCTTGTCTTCAACGTGTTTGGTTACCCATGTGAATGAAAGCTGATATAAACAAACCAGAGCCATTAAAATGGCAAAAAGTTTTACAGCGCCTTTACTTTGCATGTCGTGCTTTTTATGATATTATGAAGGTTAAATATTTGGGGGTGCAAACGTAGAAGAATTTTGCGATACAGCAAAGGATTTGAGTTCGTAGTTTTTAGTTGGTAGTTTGGAGTAAGGGGCAGGGTGTAATTAATAAAAAGCGGCAAGAGGCAGCAACGGAAGGTAGTAAACAGCCGTGAGTATTAAGTGCCCTACTCTTTCACCATTCTTCCTCTCCAAACGTTTTCTTTTTCATCCATGACGGCATAAAAGTAAATGCCGGAGGAAAAATTGCTGAGGTTTATTTCTGAAAAATTATTCTCTGAGGTATAAACAATGCGCCAGCACTGTCGCTGATGCGGAGTGCATCCTTTCAAAATTTCATCTCCACCACTACCATCTTCCGCAAGAACGAAGGAGCTAAAAGAAATAAATGAAATAACTAGCGTAAAAATTATCTTCTTCATCTCAATTGGTCTTAAGGTTTACAAAACCTAACTTGAAGATGAGGAGAATATTTGAAGGGGCGTTTATTTTGTATAGCCCACGGTATTAACCGTGGGCTATACACTACTTCACTCTCTCAACCACCCAACCATCTCCACTTACGAGCATCAGGCATGTAAAACGTTCACTGCGCCTGTGTTCAAATCTGCGCAACAATGCAGTGGGTGCTTTGCTTTTCCATTTCCAATCCTTCTTTTCCAGATGGATGATATCGCCCACTTTCATGTTTATCAACATTGATCGCAGATGAGTCATGTGCCCCGGTGGTTTTAACTCCATCTTTTCTTTTTCTTCACGGGTTATTTTCTTCATAACATTATTTGGTTTTATGCTGAAACAGTTCAGCAATGAATTTTCGCTGCAAAGTTATACATTTCCGGCATATAAAAGAAACACAGCATGTGCGGAGGGGATTTGCTAAGGTACGGAGGGAATCTCCGAAAGTGCGGAGAAAATCTGCTAGAGTGCGAAAATAATCTACTACGGTGTGAAAAAGAATGATTAGAGTGTGATTTTGAATGATTAGAGAATGAAGAAATATAATTAAGGTACAATTTAGAATAATATGAGTGCGACAGTGCATCGCGTAATGGCGCAGTGGCTTCGCGGAATAGCGGATGGAATAAAATAAGAGAAAACGGAAGAGCTATGCACAATGCTGGTTAATCTTTGAGCAAAAATATTAAAATTGAAAAGCGGGGTAGAAAAAAATAATAGTAGGTTTGCGAAAGAAAATGCTTGCAATAATGAATGCTAAAAGCGGATTGACTACATCAGCCGCAATTTTTCTTATCACCTTGTTTAACTCATGCAGTTGTGATTGCTGGTGCGAAAAAAACCTAGGGTGCACAATTCTAACCGTGAAGCTAAAATCAAATGACAGCTTAGTGGTATCACAGATTTATTGCTCGCAAACCAATTATTCCAGTGATTTAATATTGCGTGATTCGATCACTGAATTCTATGCCCGTTACAGTTCTGACACTACAGCAATAAGCAGCCGCGACTCGATCTATACACATGAACAAAGAATAGAGAACCTCAGCTGTAAGGAATCAGACCCTTACATAAAGAATGGATATAATTGTGAGTGTGCTAAATAATTAGCTGATTGAAAAGTAATTCTAAAGTTTTTCAACCTGTTTTCTAAAACAAACCCTACAGAAGTTTATTCCCTCTACGGAGTTTTAATTTAAAAATCAACACATCTTCAAATTTTCAAATCAATACGCTCTCGCAAACACCACGCGTTCCTTGCTTGGATTGCCTGAGTAAATACATTTCCCTTCTTCCGCTTTATTGACGAGAGGTATGCAGCGTATGGTCGCCTTGGTTTGCTCTTTAATTTTTTCTTCGGTTTCGGCAGTGCCGTCCCAGTGTGCAAAAACAAAGCCGCCATCGGTGTCGAGGATGCGCGTTAACTCATCCATTGTATCCGCATTAGAAGTTCTTGTCTCGCGGAAGTTTTGCGCCTTGTTGTAAATGTTTTCCTGAATATTGTCCAGCAGGTGTTCAATCTTCAGAGATAAATCGGTGAGATGAATAACTGTTTTCTCTTTCGTATCCCTGCGCGCCACTTCAACCGATTGATTTTCCAAATCGCGCGGACCAATGGAGATGCGCACAGGTACACCTTTCAATTCATACTCTGCAAATTTCCATCCGGGCTTGTGCGTATCGCGGTTGTCGAACTTCACTGAAATATTTTTCTGCCTCAGTTCGCTCATTATTTTATTTGCAACCACCGTGATCTCATTCAACTGCTCATCGCTTTTGTAAATCGGAACAATGACCACCTGAATCGGTGCAAGTTTAGGAGGCAGCACCAATCCGTCATCATCACTGTGTGCCATCACCAGCGCACCCATCAACCGCGTTGACACGCCCCATGAAGTAGCCCATACATGATCAAGTTTGCCATCCTTGCCTGTAAACTTCACATCAAATGCTTTTGCAAAATTCTGTCCCAGAAAATGTGATGTGCCTGCCTGCAATGCTTTGCCATCCTGCATCATTGCTTCAATGCAATAAGTATCTATCGCTCCTGCAAAACGTTCGCTCGCGGTCTTCACACCCTTTATCACCGGCAGCGCAAGAAATTTCTCGGCAAACTCAGCATACACATCAAGCATCTTTCTTGTCTCTTCAATGGCTTCGTCAGCAGTGGCATGTGCCGTGTGTCCTTCCTGCCAGAGAAATTCAGCCGTGCGAAGAAATAGCCGCGTGCGCATTTCCCATCGCACTACATTTGCCCATTGGTTAATAAGCAAAGGCAGGTCACGGTATGATTGGATCCATCCTTTGTACGTATGCCAGATAATGGTTTCAGAAGTCGGGCGAACGATCAGTTCTTCCTCCAGTTTTGCATCAGGATCAACAATTACTCCGCTACCGTCAGCAGCATTCTTCAACCGGTAATGAGTTACTACCGCGCACTCCTTCGCAAACCCTTCGACATGCGATGCTTCCTTACTGAAAAAGGACTTCGGAATAAACAACGGAAAGTACGCGTTTGAGTGACCCGTATCTTTAAACATTTTGTCGAGCACTGCCTGCATCTTTTCCCAGATGGCGTAACCATAGGGCTTGATAACCATACAACCTCTCACAGCAGAGTTTTCTGCAAGGTCGGCTTTGATCACAAGATCATTGTACCATTGAGAATAATTTTCACTGCGGGGAGTAAGAACTTTAGCCATAAGTTAAATCGGTTTTTGTATGTAAAAACACCGAGTTTTACCGGTTTAACGTATAGCAAATAACGAAAAACGAGCTTTGGTACGGTGTTTGTAATTTGAGAGGACGAAATTAGTAATTAAAACTTCATCAAATTTCAACCACATTTGTACTTTAAAATAAAAAGGAGACCGTATTATGAAACGCATTACAAACATCTTCGCTACTGCCGGAATCATTTTCCTCGCCAGTTGTTCATCATCAAAAAATGCATCCTCACAATCACCCGATGATGTGTATTATTCTTCGGGCGATCACACAGCGCAACCTCAACCTGCCTCTGCCGTGAGCCAGCAACCTGCGCCTGACAACTACAGTCAGAACAACAGCAATTATACTCCTAGTCAGAACAGCAATAATCAGCAAGATAATTCCAGTCAGAATAATTCTTCCGGAGCACAGGATCAAACTTATTCTTCCCAACAGAATCAGAATCCTTCATCCACTCAGCGCACAACTGATGATAACGGCAACACCTACGTAACCAATAATTATTACAATGATGATGATTATTACGACTACCAATACTCATCGCGCATACGTAGATATTATTCTCCAGCTATCGGATACAACTATTACGATCCGTACTACACTAATTCATATTGGTATGATTACAATCCGTACTCGTACGGTGTAAGCATCTACTGCGGCTATCATTTCTGGGCACCTTCTTATTGCTATTACAATCCGTTCTGGTTTGGTCCGTCCTTCGGATATGGGTATAGTCCATGGGGATATTCTTACGGATATAACGGATACTACGATGGCTATTATAGTGGGCTTTACCACAACGGTTACAACAATCCGTATTATTACAACAGCTATGAAGGAACAACAAATAGCTATTACGGTCCACGCGGTTCCATCAGTTCAAACGGGAAAACCAATTCACCATCTCCTCGTGGCTACACGTTAGGTGAGAAATATCAACAAGCAATTAGTGATCATAAAATTACTACCCTCGATCCGCATGGCGTTAATGGAACTGAACCTGGCACTAAGCCCGTTCCGGTTAGTGGTCGTAATGTAGTTTCTCCTATTGTACAACCCGGAGGCAAACAACCAATCAATACTGTAAATCCAAGAACTGTTGTTGATGGTGGAGGAAAAAATCCTGTAAGCACCGAACCAACCAGAGGACCGATCTCTATCAAGAATGAAACTGGTGGGAAACCTGTCGTTAGTCCTATAACTACACCCGTAAGAACTAATACTATTGGTGCAAATCAAAATCCAAAAGATAACGGTGGAACTGTCCGTCCGGATGTTGTGCAACCTGTACGCGGAAATAATTTCTCCCGTCCAAATAACGATGTAACAGTAAACCCGCGCAACAACAATGGTGGAACTGTTCGTCCGAATGTAGAACCGCGGAATTATCAGAATGTGCGTCCTGAAAACATTCAACCCCGTGATAATAATCAGTACAGTCAACCAAATAATACGCAACCTAGGAACAACAATGAGTACAGTCAACCAAGGAATGACCGTCCTCGCAATGAAAATATGAATCCGAGAAATTACAATACTCCGCAAAATAATACTCCGCGAATTGAGCCACACAACGAACAGCAACCGAGAAACAACAATCCTTCATACGAGCGTCCGCGTCAGGAGAGGCAGCCACGCATAGAACCGCGCCAGGAGCCGCGCCAATACAAGCAGGAAAATTCGCAACCGCGTCATCAGGAAAATATTAGCTCGCCAGCACCTCGCCAGCAAAACATCAGTGCACCTGCTCCGCGAAGTAATAATTCAGGTAACGAAAACAGGGGAGGAGGAAGAAGAAAGTAAGTTCATTCCCATAGACACCCGCACTGAAATACAGAGTACATCTCAGTGCGGGTTTTATATGCAAAATGTTTTGTCAAAAATTAAAGAATAAGAAAATGAAAACTAAATATCTCGCCCTTTTTGCAATAATTGCTCTGAGTTCATTCAATTCAAATGCACAAACAGATGCTGATGCGTTGCGTTACTCTCAAACTTCCATAACCGGAACTGCACGCTTCTCTTCGATGGCTGGTGCCTTCGGGGCTTTAGGAGGAGATTTTTCTTCCATCGCCATCAATCCTGCAGGACTTGGCGTTTACAGAAAATCCGAGTTTACTTTTTCTTCTTCGTTGTATATGAATCAAACCACGACAGATTTTCTTGGAAAATCAGCAACAGAAGATCGTTTCAATTTTAATATCCCGAATCTTGGTTTGGTATTTACTTATCGCACAGAAGCCGACAAAAAAGATAATCAGGGTTGGAAAAATGTAAACGTTGGAATTGGTATGACGCGCATCAACAATTTTCAAACGCAATCTTTTTTTGAAGGACTCAACACAAAAAATTCCATGCTTGATCATTTTGTTGAAACAGCAAATAATAACGGTAGTCCGTTAACATCAGATAACCTTGATCCGTTTTATGAAAAACTGGCTTTCGATGCAGGCATTATTTATCCGGATACTGACGGATCAAAATATATTTCCGATCTTGATCATGCTACTACACGTTCGATTACACAACGTAGAAATAGCACCACACGTGGAGGAATAAGCGACTGGAATTTTTCTCTTGCCGGAAACTACAACAACATTGTATATCTTGGAGGATCAATCGGCATTTCTTCTTTACGTTATCTTGAGGAATCAATTTACTCGGAAGAAGACAAAGACAATATTATTCCTGTATTGAATAATTATTCATTGCAGCAGGATGTTACAACAAACGGAACAGGAATAAATTTGAAACTTGGTGTCATCGTTCGCCCTGCAAATTGGGTTCGGCTTGGTGTTGGATTTAACAGCCCGACTCTTTATTCTATGAAAGATGAATACAAGAACATTATCAAATCAAACCTCGACAGCATTACAACCTCACCTGCCGAATCGCCTGACGGAACGTATGATTATACATACACCACTCCGCTAAAAGCAACTGGCAGCATTGCCTTCATCATTGGAAAAATGGGCTTGATAAGTGCCGATTACGAGTATGTTGATTATTCGGGTTCACGTTATGACGCTTCTGGTGGTGACTTTACAACGGTGAACGATGCAATAAGAACCAAATATGCTGCCTCTGGAAATTTGAGATTAGGTGGAGAGTATCGTTGGAATAATATCAGTTTCCGCGGTGGATACGGCTTGTATGGTTCTCCTTTCAGTTCAGGATCTAAAATCTCTGGTTCCGATTATTCCAAAACAAATTACACAGCAGGCATCGGCATCCGCGACAGTGATTATTTTATTGATCTTGGTTATGTATACTCTGAAAGCAACGAATATTATCAGCCATATTCTATAAAAGATGTAGAAGTTGCCGGCTCTAAGAACAAAGTAGTGAATCACAATTTCGTGATCACCTTTGGTGTCAAGTTCTGAAAAATTATTTCTCTTCTAATCTCTTAATTTCTCCAGCGCTGCCTGTGCTTTTTGGTCAATGCTGTTCTGGTAATCGTGGCTTCTCATGTTCAGGCATCGCTGATAAAAAATTTTCGCCTTTACAAAATCCTTTTCCTCCTCGTAGATCATACCGAGCATAAGTGCGGAGTTGGCAGCGTAGTAATAATGAGATGACTCCCCGTTGCGAAGCGTAGCATTGTAATTCAAAATTGCTTTCTCGATCTCTTTCGTTTTGTGAAATAATCTTCCGTAACGATATGTAAATTCCAACTGATCTCTGTAATCAAGACTAGAAGGTGAAGAAATTTTTCTCAGTTCTTTAAACGACTCGTTGTAATAACCCCCGTCAAAGAGCAAGCGGGCACGAAGCAAAACCGGCTGAGGCACTTCATGACTCTCGGCTTCTTTCAGTGCTTCTTTATCATCATCCACGAGCGTAATTCCTCGATGCAGACACTCCTGCATATACTCGTTGTATTTTTTTCTATCGTTGTTCAACAACGCAATCCATGCTAGTTTCTGGTAAGCCGATTTCACATAATTCAATCCCCTGAAATTTTTTACATAGAATTCAAAATCCTCTTTCGCACCAAGATCAAGCTTACGCAAGCGGAGTTGCGCTTTTTTATAATGAAGAAAATAGAAAGGAAAAGTTCCTACATCGTCAAACGTATTTATCATCGCCAGCGCATCTTCATTCTTCCCCGACTTGTACGTAAGGTTCATATAGCAATACATCATCAGCGGATTATGTGCGGCATGATTTTTCACAGAGTCCGCCAGCAATGAAGTAATTGAATCGTTCGTGGTAATTGAAGAATAAATCTGCGTGAGGTAAAAAAGAACTTCCTCTTTATACTCTGCATAACTTCCGCTTTCTGTTTCACTCAGCATCCTGAAAAGTTCGTTGCTCCCTTCCGGAATGGTTCCATCCATGCCTGCAATCCCGACAAGCCACCGGTACTGTTGTGGAATAGCACCAACCATTGCATGTAACAGCCCCAAGGTTTTTTTATTGAGTGAAAAAGATGGATAGAGAATAAAATTCTGCTCAGCAAATTTGAATGCCTTATGTATGTCGAGCGCAGCTGAAAAATCTTCGCTGAATTTCGCCTTTATCATAGCAGTTTGTATAAGCATGTCTGCCTTTGCAAATAAAAAGAATGGGGAACTTTCAGTCTCACGATCAAGCATACGCATCCTCCTTTCAGTATTCAGGCGCAACGTATCAGCATATTTTTTTTCTTCCGTGATAAATGCTTTGATGAAATCAAAATAGTTTAGGTAAAGAAGTGTGAGCGAATTTTCTGGATGCTCCTTGGCTTCTTTCGAAAGTAACCCCTGAGCATCATTCAGTTGTAGTTGCAGAATATTTTTGAACGCAAGTCGCAAATTGGACGAATACTCAAAGGTTGCTTTGCATTGAAATGCGGCAACTACAAAAACAAAAATCCACAACCCTTTTTTCATCCGAGCGAAACTACAGATAAATTAAACGAAAAAACTCAACAGCTATTTTTCAATTCTCTCTCAAATGAAAAGCCCTGTAGTGATAAACTACAGGGCTTTTCATTTTTATTCGTTGATTACGCAGTTACGGCATTCTCTTCTTCAATGCTCGAGTCAACAAGTATTCGTCCGCAATGCTCGCACACAATTACTTTTTTGTGCTGGCGTATTTCAAGCTGGCGCTGAGGAGGAATTTTATTAAAACAACCGCCACAGGCATCACGCTGCACTGCCACTACTGCCAGTCCGTTACGTGCACTTCCACGCACACGCTGGTAAGCAGCTAACAAACGTTCATCAGCAATCGTGCGTGCCTTTTGGGAGATTTTCTCAAGATGCGTTTCTTCTTTTTCTGTTTCAGCAATAATGCTGTCAAGTTCTGCTTGCTTTGTCTTCAATACTTTTTTCTTGTCTTCAAGAGCCTCTTGCGCAGATTCTAAAAGTGCTTCTTTGGTTTTTATTTCAGTAGTAAATTCCTTGATGCGCTTTTCTGACAATAGAATTTCGAGATTCTGAAATTCTATTTCTTTCGTTAGCGATTCGAACTCGCGGTTGTTCTTTACCTTGTTCTGCTGTGTCTCGTATTTCTTGATCTGATCTTTGGAGTCTTTAATCGCCAATTTTTTCTTAGTGATCATTTCCTGCAGTTCAGCAATCTCAGAATTGATGTGAGTGAGGCGGGTTTCAAGCCCAGCCACCTCATCTTCAAGATCGGTAACTTCCATTGGAAGCTCACCACGTACAGTGCGAATCTTGTCAATGTTCGAATCAATTTGCTGAAGCACATAAAGTGCTTTCAGTTTTTCTTCCACCGAAAATTCGGTATGATCAAGCGCCATGATATCAGCAAGTTTTTTTTCAAGCTGGCTAATGTCAACGATCTTTTCAATTTTGCGCGGAACTTCTTTTTCTGATTTGGGCCGGATTTTGGCTTTACCGAGTTTGCTTAACGACACTTTTGATGAGGTATTTTTAACGGGTTTGGATTCTTTTTTAGCGGACTTAGCAACGGCTTTCTTCTTCGAAACCGGTTTCGATTTTTTGGAAGCAGGCTTGACAACTTTTTTCACAGCCGGTTTGGCTTTGGTTGCAGGCTTTGCTTTCTTCGGTTTGGGTGCCGACTTCTTCGCAGGTTTGGTTGCTTTTGATGGTTTCTTTTTTGCCATGCTGATCAGTAATAATGCACCGGATTTGTTACCAATTCTGTCAAACGGATCGCAAATGTAGAAAAATTTCTCACAAGTAATTCTTTTAATAATTCCCCTGTAAATTGTTCGCTTTCATAATGCCCGATGTCAGCAATAACTATTCTGTCATCTGCATCAAAAAACTGGTGATACTTATAATCAGCAGTCACAAAAAAGTCTGCACCTGCATGCATTGCATCATTCAAAAGAAAGCTTCCGGCACCGCCACACACTCCAACGCGTTTTACTTTTTTCCGCAAAAGCTTTGTATGGCGAATAACTCCTGTTTTCATTGTTAATTTCAGCAATTGAAGAAAATCTTTTTCGTCCATTTCTTTTTCCAACTCACCAATCATTCCTGAACCTATTTCCTGATGATAATTTTCAAGCACATAAATATCGTACGCCACTTCTTCATAAGGATGTGATTTAATCAGCGCTGAAATTATCTTAGCTTCAAGATGAGAGGAAAATATACTTTCAATCTTGATCTCCGGCTCATGATGCTGCTTTCTTTTCTCCCCCACAAATGCATTTGTGTTTTCGCCTCCGCGAAAAGTTCCTGTCCCTTCTATATTGAAACTGCACTCATCATAATTTCCGATGTGTCCGCAGCCTGCATCAAATAATGCTTGCCTTATTTTTTCTGCATGATCTTTCGGAACAAACGTCACTAGCTTCTTCAGTAGATTTTTTTTCGGGGAAAGGATTTTAGTATTCTTCAATCCAAGTTTATCACAGATCTTTTTATTCACTCCTGTATGAACGTTATCTAGATTGGTATGAATGGCGTAGATGGCAATGTTATTCTGAATTGCTTTTATTACTGTACGCTCTACATAATTTTTTCCGTTCAGTTTTTTTATTCCTGAAAAGACAATGGGATGATGAGAAACTACCAGATTACATTTTTGCCTGATTGCTTCTTCAATAACATCTTCAACGCAATCCAGAGAAATCAAAATCCCTTTTACTTCATCGGCATCATTCCCTACAATCAATCCCGCATTGTCATAACTTTCCTGCAACGATGGCGGAGCAATGGTTTCGAGGTAAAAGGTAACTTCTTTTATAGTTATCATACTTTAAATTTTCGCTTCAAAGATAACAAGCAAAATGAGTTTAGTTTTTCATTCTACGTTCTCAATTCTATATTCTGCATTCTTTTGTACTTTGCCGCAATGCAGTTTCTGAAATTTTTGCTCATTCCTTTCTCCTGGCTTTACGGACTTATCATTTCCTTGCGCAATTTTTGTTACGATAAAAAAATATTTGGTAGTAAATCTTTTCCTCTTTCTGTAATCAATGTCGGCAACCTTACAATGGGCGGTACAGGCAAGACACCGCACATTGAATACCTCGTTCGTTTACTGAAAGAAAAATTCAGGGTGGCAACCTTAAGCCGTGGTTACGGAAGAAAAACACAAGGTTACATGCTCGTCTCAAATCCTTCAAACACATCAATGGTGGGAGATGAGCCAATGCAGTACCATACAAAATTTCTTGACATCACTGTTTCAGTTGGTGAAGATCGCGTGGCTGCGATTGAAAATCTTTTAAAACTCGAACACAAGCCCGAAGTAATTTTGATGGATGATGCATATCAGCATCGGGCAGTTAAGCCGGGATTAAATATTCTTCTCATCGAATATGATTCTGTGTTTAAACGAAATTATCTTTTGCCTTCCGGTACTTTGCGTGAATGGAAAAAAGGAATGAAACGTGCTGACATAATCATCATCAGTAAATGTCCTGAAATATTAGTTCCGATTGAACGCAAACGCATTGCTGAACATTTTGAACTGCTGCCTGAACAAAAATTATTTTTCAGCTTTTTTAAATATGGTGACATCGTTCGGCTCAACAATAATAAACAAGGAACCATGTTGATGGGCACAAATTATTATTTCGAAAAACGATTTACCATACTTCTTGTTACCGGCATTGCAAATCCTTCTGGCATTGCAGACTACCTGAAGAGAAAGACAGACAAACTTGAGACCATCTTTTTCAAAGATCATCATGAGTTTACGGCAAACGACCTGCGCACCATCACTGAAACTTTTAATAACATTGCAAACTCAAATAAAATTATTGTCACTACGGAGAAGGATGCCATGCGCCTACGCAATCCGGAACTTGAAGAAATTACGCGCACACTTCCCATCTTTTATCTTCCAGTACAAGTGTTCTTTCATCACAACGACAAAGAAGAATTTGATACCATCGTATTGAATTATGCAAGACAAAATAAAACAAACCGCTTCGTACATTAAGGAGAAAACAGATTTCGCTCCCGAGTTTGGCATCGTGCTTGGCTCGGGATTAGGCGGACTGGTGAATGAAATAGAAATTCTTCATGCGCTTGAATATTCTTCGATTCCGAATTTTCCTGTGAGCACGGTGAAAGGACACGGAGGAAAACTGATTCTCGGAAATCTCGGAGGAAAAAAAGTAATTGCACTCCAGGGACGTTTTCATTATTACGAAGGATACACGATGCAGGAAGTTACGTTTCCGATTCGTGTTTTTAAGGAATTGGGAATTGCGCGGCTCATTCTTTCCAATGCAGCAGGAGGAATGAATCCGAAATTTCAGGTGGGAGATATTGTGTTCATTAACGATCATATCAACCTGATGCCTTCGAATCCTTTGATTGGAAAAAACAACGATGAGTTGGGGCCACGTTTTCCTGATATGAGTGAGCCATACGATCCGCAGATGATTGCAGTTGCAAAACAATTGGCAGAGAAACACAACTTCCGTTCTCATGTTGGTGTGTATGCTGCTGTTTCAGGTCCGTGTTTTGAAACACCCGCTGAATACCGCTACATACGCACCATTGGTGCCGATCTTGTAGGGATGAGCACTGTGCCCGAAGTGATTGTTGCAAGGCACGGAGGCACGCCTTGTTTTGCTGTAAGCATCGTAACTGATCTCGGTGGCTTTGAAACGGCACAAAAAGTTTCTCATGAAGAAGTGCTTGAAGTGGCAACAGCAGCAGAAAAAAAACTGACGACAATTATTAAGGAGATGCTTGCGCAATTGTAAAAACAACTTTCTGCTTATTGAAACAATTCCTGTTTGACTTTATTTCAATTTTTAACTTTGCCCTAAATGGATAAAGAAGAACTCATCAATCATTGGTTAGAATCTTCGAAAAAGGATTGGACGGTTGCAAGTCAGTTAGTCAAATCCAAACATTATTTGTATGCGCTTTTCTTTGCTCATTTGGTTTTGGAAAAATTGTGTAAAGCGCATTGGGTGAAGGATAACAAAGGAAACTATCCTCCTAAAATTCACAACCTCAACAAACTTATTTCCGAAACAAACCTGAAACTTTCAGAAGAAGAACTTATCTTTATGGCGGATTTCAATAAATTTCAGATAGAAGGTCGCTATCCCGATTATGTAAGCAAGGTAAATCGCAATGTCAATAGTAAGATTACAGATAGTTATTTAAAGCAATGCAATCAGCTAAGAAAAAAATTAACCGCTCTTCTGCTATTAAAGTAGCAAAAGAATATTTGCGCCTTTGTAAGGAGATTAACGTGCAAATTAAAAAAGCAATTCTTTTTGGTTCAGCAACAAACGGTACGGCAAATCAATATTCCGACATTGACTTGTTATTGGTGAGCGATCAGTTCGGGTCAAATGCTTTTGATAACTGGAAACTTCTTGCTCCGGTTACTGCGAAACTTTTTTCTGTTGAGCCGCATCCCTATCCCCTCAAGAATTATTTAAAGGGCGATCCTTTTCTCAACGAAATAATAAAATCGGGAATTGAAATTCAGCCATCCTGATTTTCCAGAATCCTTTATCTCAAGAATTCAATCGCAACTCGGCAGCGGGAGTGAGTTGTTTTTTGAATCGCTTCAAAATGAATCTCCGGTTTCCGTTCGTATCAATCCTGAAAAGAAAATTACGTTAGGAGATTCAATTATTCCCTGGTGCTCAACGGGATTTTATCTCGACAAGCGGCCTTCATTCACGCTGGATCCTTTGTTTCATGCCGGATGTTATTATGTGCAGGAGGCAAGTTCGATGTTTCTGGAACAAGTGTTTCTTCAACTTGGATTATCAGAAAAAAAACTGTTGATACTTGATGCATGTGCTGCTCCGGCCGGGAAGTCAACACACGTTGCTTCTTTGATGAGTGAAGAAAGTTTGCTCGTATCGAATGAAGTAATTGCATCGCGCATTCCGGTGCTGAAAGAAAACATTATCAAGTGGGGGAATGCAAATGTGCTTATTACAAATAACGATCCTTCTGCTTTTTCGTCTCTTGAAAATTTGTTTGATGTTATTCTTGTAGATGCGCCATGCAGCGGTGAGGGGCTTTTCAGAAAAGATAAAAATGCGGTAGAAGAATGGAGCGATTCAAATTGCGAATTGTGTTCATTGCGTCAGCAACGGATTCTCACTTCTCTTCTTCCGGCACTAAAACAAGGAGGGTATTTAATTTATTGTACCTGCACTTACAATCCGAAAGAGAACGAGGAGAATATAAAATGGATGACGGAGAATTTTGAAATAGAATGTGTGGAATTATCATTGAAAGATGAGTGGGGAATAAAAACTGTGAGAGAAGATAAAGCACTTGGTTATTCTTTTCTGTCTCACCAAGCAAAGGGAGAAGGGTTTTTTATTTCGGTGCTACAGAAAAAGCAGGGTGATGATTCTTTCCAGAAAATGAAATCAAAGACAACTCACTTTTCTCAATTAAATAAAAAGTTTGAGCAGTTGAATTCATGGATCGGAAACAATACAAGTTACTCGCTGGTTCATAAAAATGAAATTATTGTTGCGTTGCATAAAGAATGGATTGACACTATTAAATTTTTAGGATTGCACCTTCATCTCATTCATTCCGGAACGTGCATTGCAGAGATGAAGAGAGATAAAGCAATTCCTTCTCACGAGTTTGCGATGTCCACTCTTCTCAACAAAAATTGTTTTCCGCAGCATGAGCTTGATCATGAACATGCGTTGAAGTATTTGCGCAAGGAAGATTTTAAGATTGATCTTCCGGAGAAAGGTTTTGTGTTGATTACGCATCAGCAACATCCGCTCGGATGGATAAATCATCTCGGCAATCGTTTCAATAATTATTATCCTTCTAGTTGGAAGATACGGATGAAATAAAATTTGTTTGCGAAAATTTTCATCAATCATCTTTTCTATTTTTACAAAATGATTTTTAGTAAAAACCATTTCTACTCTGCATTTTTCATCATCCTCATTTCTTTTTTCTGCACCAAAAGTTTTTCTCAATCTCCATCTTACTGCAATACCAACCGCTTCACCGATGCTGCAACCTTCGACAGCAGCGACATTCGCATGGATACAAATGTTGTTTACGGTATTGCGAAGAATTATTTCACTGCAGTGAATGACACGCTGCGGATGACTGTTTTTTATCCTGACACAACTGCTGATACCATGAGTGCGCGACCGTTCATTCTTCTCATTCATGGTGGTGCATTTCTGGGAGGAAGCATGCACGACATGGATTATCAGTGCAGGGAGTTTGCGCGAAGAGGTTTTGTGACGGCAACAATAAGCTACCGCCTCGGATGGAATTGCAGCGGCACGGATTTTCTAAGCATCTGCGCGCTGTGCGGTAACATGAATATAAATTTTGTGACGGCAACCTACGCGGCTTGCCAGGACGGGCGTGCAGCGATGCGCTATGTGGATGCAAATGCTGCGCAGTATAAAATTGATCGCACAAATTATTTTATCGGAGGCACAAGCGCGGGCTCCATCACTGCCATGCACGTTGCGTTTTGGGATCAATCGGAGGCGAACGCTTTTTGTCCGTGGGCAGTGGCGCAGGTTGGCTCGCTCGATACATCAGGAAATGCACTCACGAACACGTATCAGTTTAAAGGTGTTATTGATAATTGCGGAGCGGTGAGTAAGGACAGCGTTATTCTTAACAACGGAAACATTCCGCTTATCGCTTTTCATGACGAGGACGATTGCGTTGTGCCGAATCAATATGGAGAGGTGATCAGTTGTTTTTGCCAGTCGTTTTATTGGGTGGCAGGTTCATCGGTGTTGTATGGTTTGCTTTCTGCCAACGCTGTTTGCGCGAGCATGAATTTGGTTCCGCTCAGCGTAAATCATTGTTCGTTTCCGGAGTATGAATTGGTGAACCGCGCAAGCTGTTTCATCCGCTCGGTGTTGTGCGATAGTTGCCACTCATCATACAACAACACTCCATACACTCCGCAGGGTTGCAGCGCTGCCATCGGCATCAGCGAAAATTACCTGCTTCAATCCATTCAACTGTTTCCCAATCCTGCTGCAGATAAAATTATGCTGAAAGGATTGCAACCGGAGAAAAAATATGCACTCGAACTCTTTGATTTTTCAGGAAGAAAAATTTCGGAAGAAAATTTCTCCGGTTCATCGCAACATCTTTTTCCTGTAACTACTATTTCAGCAGGCATGTATTCAATAAAAATTTCTGCGGGTGATGAATTTCGTTTCTTCAAACAGATGGTGGTGCGGTGAAATTATTTCTTCAATATCCTCCCAGGTATTTTCTTCCGCGTTTCAATCTCATTAAAAACTGCGAACGAACTGTTTCTCCTCCGGAAGATGCAGGATTGTTATTTCTTTGTCATCCACTGAACTGTTATTAGCTTTAACGGCTGTTTGTTTATGCCCGATGGCAGGCAAACAATACTATTTCTCCATCAAAGAGTACTCTTTGATTTAAAAAAGATACTAAATATCAATAAAAATATACTATTTTAATACCAATTTATATCTTTAATTTTTTATTTAGTATTTTTTTATTAATAATTAGAACTTTTTTATTTTATTTAAGTACTAATTAATGTTCATTTAGTATCTTTTCTGTTTCATTTGATACTAATTGACCGGCATTTTGTATTATTTGATTTCTATTTAATAACTTCCGGCAATCAGTTTCTATAACGAAGTAAAGATTCAAACTAAACTCACACCAAATCAATTAACTTATGGAAGCAAACCTTGAACAAGTAAAAGTATTGAGAAGTATTTTCTCCGTGGAAATTAATGCCGCGCTCGTAAAGGAATACATTGATAATTGCGTACACACAGGTTCGGCAGCAACGTTGTTTAAAGACCCGCACATTACCAATGCATTTTATTCGGAAGGAATTGATGCATCAAACGGAATAGAAAATGCAATTAAAGTTTGTGCGCTTGCGCCAACAACAGGAAATAAAAATACGATTATAGTTAAAATGGAGATCGGGAAATTGTGGCTCAACAATTATTCTGATCGTGTGGAAGTAATTTCGAATGATGATGCAAACCGCACCACGCGCGAGGAAGCGGCTACCAACATCATGCAATCGTATCTTACTCCTCAAAAATTAAGGCGTGCTAAAAAAGGAAAACCAGAAGCACCAATAATTGCTGTAGAGAATGTGGGCACCGGAAAAGTTGATGCTCGCATACTGAACGGGGTTGATTACAAGCCCACGCAAACTACTTACATTGCCGTAGAAGCGGCTGCCGGAGCTTCGGTTTCACTTTCCGGAAATCAATTGAATGTTGAAATGACCAGCGCAGGGCATGTGGTAGTAAAATCTGCTGCCCAAAAAGGAAAGCTTATTCACTTCACGGGATTAAAACCAGGCATTGAGTACCTGATTTATGCTTACGCACAAAATGGAAAGAATCAAGTGAGCCCGTTGAGCAGAGTGATGAAGGTGAGGGGGTGAGGAATGAAAAGATGTACTGCCAACTACCCCCTGCAAACCTCCGCCAGTGCCTCCATCCATAGCGCATCATTATTCATCGCTTCCATCAGTTCCAGTTTCTCTCCTCCATGTTTTTTAAAAAGCTCTTTATACTCCACACCAATTGTATAAAGCGTTTCAAAGCAATCGCTCGTGTGGGAAGGAGCAAACACCAAAAGTTTTTTCATTCCTTTTTTCTCCGCCAGTTCTTCAATCACGTTTTCAGCAATAGGTTTTATTCCCGCATCGGTTCTAGGGAGAGATTGAAAACAAACCATGTAATCGTCAACATCAACCTCAAGATTTTTTGCCAGTAACCGTGCCGTTTCAAAACACTGCGCGCGGTAGCACAACGCATTCTTCTCAGTAAGCGCGGCACAGCAATTTTCAGTGAGGCAATAATTGTTAGTTGCTTCTTTTACAAGTTCCCTCTCCGGTAATCCGCGAAAGCAGAAAAGAACATGATCGTAAGTATCAAAAAAATATTTTTTCCCTTTTTCGGCAAATGCATGGATAAACTTTTCATCATTGAAATAACTCTTTGCAAACTCCACCTCCGGCACCACCTCCCATTTAGAAACAACGCTCTTAATTTTTTCGCGAACAGAATCTGCAACCGCCAATGAATGCTGAGGAAAAAGCAACACCACTTTTATCTTTTTGAAAGTTGGTTTCCGGAAATTTTGCAACGCATGTTCAATGGAAGGATTCTGATAATACATCGCCAGCTCTACCTGGAAATCATTCCCTAACTTCTCTGCCAGCATGTATTCCTGTCTAGTGCTATTAAGGAGAAGAGGAGAACCATATCCCGTCCATATTTTCTGAAATGATTTTGCAAAACGCAAAGCACGAAACGCAGCAACAATAAAATTAACCGGCATCCATTTCCTGAAAGAACTCATCCCCGACATTTCAGAATCAGAAAAAACTTCCTGCAAATACCTCCGCACATCTTTTACTGACGGAGAATCAGGAGTGCCAGCATTGACAAGAAGAATTCCTGTTTTCACCTAAATATGAATCGCTCTGTTTTCGCTGGCAGCCAGACAAGCTTCCTTAAACGCTTCGGTATATGTGGGGTGCGCATGACTGATGCGCCCAATGTCTTCTGCCGATGCGCGAAACTCCATTGCCACCACGGCTTCAGCAATTACATCAGCCGCCCGCGGACCAATAATATGTACACCAAGCAGTTCATCCGTTTTTTTATCGGCAAGAACTTTTACAAAGCCGTCAGTATCCATGCTTGCGCGTGCACGTCCACTTGCCTTAAATGGAAATGAACCTGTTTTGTATTCACGCTTCTGCGTTTTCAATTCTTCTTCCGTGTAGCCAACAGCAGCAACTTCAGGCCATGTGTACACAACTCCGGGAATAAGATTGTAATTGATGTGCGGTTTTTGTCCTGCAATAATTTCTGCAACAAACGTTCCTTCTTCTTCCGCTTTATGCGCAAGCATGGCGCCTTTAATCACATCACCGATTGCGAAAATAGTTGCAGCAGATGTTTCAAGAGATGCGTTCACCATAATTCTTCCGCGCTCATCTGTTTTTACTCCGGCATTTTCCAAACCAAGATTTTCGGTGAAAGGTTTTCTTCCAACACTCACGAGACAATAATCGCCATTAAGCTCCATCTTTTTTCCTGAAGAATCATCAGCAGAAACTTTTACCTGTTTCCCATTCACAGAAACGGAAGTAACCTTTTGCTGAAGATAAAAACTGAAGCCAAGTTTTGTAAGAGATTTTTGCAATTCCTTTCCCAACGCGCGATCCATGTTTGCAATAATAGAATCGAGAAATTCAATCACAGAAACTTTTGATCCTAATCGCGCATACACTGAACCCAGTTCCAAACCAATTACTCCACCACCAATAATAATGAGATGCTTCGGAATCTCTTTTAGGTTGAGAATTTCTGTGGAGGTAATTACTCTTTCTTTGTCAATCGCAATTCCCGGAAGCGATGATGGTTTTGATCCAGTAGCAATAATTGTTTTTGCAGTTTCTATTTCTTCAGCATCCTTTTCTGATTTCTGAATCCTGATTTTGTGAGCACTCACAAAACTTCCATGACCTGTAAAGACATCAATTTTATTTTTCTTCATCAGGAATGATAATCCCTGAGTGTTTTGTTTCACCACATCGTTCTTGCGCGAAATCATTTGCTGAAGATTTACTTTCAGATCGCTCAACTCAATACCATGCGTTTTGAAAGTGTGCCCTGCATTGAAGAAATGTTCTGATGAATCAAGCAATGCTTTAGAAGGAATGCAACCAACGTTGGTGCACGTTCCGCCAAGCACAGAATATTTTTCAATAATTGCTACTTTCATTCCTAACTGCGCACAACGAATAGCCGCCACATATCCACCCGGACCGGAACCAATTACCGTTACATCATATTTCATAAAAGTTTGTGGTTTGAAATTTCTGGTTTGAGGTTAGGAATAAAATCAGACCTCAGCGCGAAGGTACTATGAATCGGGAATTTTATTTCCTCAAATATTTTTTGAAAAAATTCAAGAGCAATAAAAGCACTGCTATCCACGAAGCAATAACTCCAAGGTAGTCTCCATGCTTCGCATAAAAAGTTTTAATATCGTTTTTGTAAATCGTTTGTTTGATCGCATCATCTTCCCACCATTTGGTTTGTTGCAAAACATCACCCCGCTGATTAATGAAACAGGAAATGCCCGTATTTGCAGAGCGCGCAATACTTTTCCTGAATTCAATTGCACGAAGCCGTCCGTAACTCATGTGCTGACGATAACCCGCAGTGTTTCCCCACCACCCGTCATTGGTCATGATGAAAATAAGTTGCCCACCCTTTCTGATATAGTCGCTCAGGAATCCACCATAAATACTTTCATAACAAATGGCGGGAGAAACTTTCGTCCCGTCCAGTGAAATAAAATTTGTCCGCTCATTTTGAATACCCAAACTTCCGTTCGTACCTCCAAGTTTAAGCGCAAGTGGTTCAAGAAAACCAAATACTTTAGGATAAGGCATCTTCTCAATACCCGGCACCAGCCTGCTCTTATGATAAATCTGAATATGATTAGCAGAATCAATCATAACAGCAGAATTGAACTCATCGTAATAATTTTTGCTGTCTTTAAATGTTCTTGCAGTTTCTGTTTTTGAAGAATCGTTTTGGTATTCTCTCATGGTAGATACACCGATCAACACCGTCACATTCGGAAAGGCATGAATAAATTTTTCAATTGTTTTAATCTGCTTGTGACTGGATATATCTTCTTCCCATATTCCATCGGGCAAAGCCGTTTCAGGAAAAATTACAAACTGTGTGCTGCTGTCAATTTGCGTGGAAGCAAGTTGTAGCATCTTTGCAAGCTGATCATCGCTGCTTCCATTAAACTTTTCATGATACGGATCAATGTTCGGCTGCACCGCAACTACATTCACCGGAGTTCCCATGTCCTTATGGCGTTGATAAAGCCATTGAGAGAAAATCATTGGCGTAACAATAAGAATTCCGGAAGCGAATAACGCAACCATGGAATTGATGCGCCTGAGTTGTGTAAGCAGATCGCGTGTAAAAATATTTTTTGCAACAACAAAGAAGAAAAGATTTGCAGCGATAACCCAGATGCTTCCACCCAGCACACCCGTAAATTCATACCACTGCACATACGCAGGGTGAGTTGCAAACACATTTCCAAGAGTAAGCCACGGCCACGAAATTTCCCACGTGAGATGCAGGTATTCAAATCCAATAATGAAACAGAAAAGAGAAACAGATCCTGCAAACATTCCCGATTTCTTTTTGGTGATATGAAACAGCAGCCAAACGATAGCTATGAACAAGCTGTTCAACCCAATCGCTACAAAACTACCAACACCTGTACTGTTGTAAATCCACCAGGTTGTAAGCATGTTCCAGACAAACATCGTCCAGTAGAAGTGTCCAAACACTTTCCACTTTCTTCTCTTTACATCATGATCATTGAAATAATGATTTACAAAAAGAAGCGGAACGAAAGCAAAAAAGATGAGCGGAGTAAAACCCCTGTCAGGCCAGCTCAGCCAAAGAAGCAGCCCGCTAAGCGATGAAAAAGCAAAAAGTTGAAGAGATTTTTTTGTTGACGACATAAATCATCGGCAAGAAAGGAAATATTTTTTAAAAGCACATGAGAAAACTCAGTAGATGAATTCTCCAAAAGCAGATTTGATTGTAAGTGTTTTTGAACTACTCTTTTCAACCCTTCCGATGATTCTTGCTTCCAGATTGAATGTTGCTGCAATTTCAATCATTGGCTGTGCAAATTTTTCTTCGCAATAAATTTCCATGCGGTGTCCCATGTTGAAGACACGATACATTTCTTTCCAGTCAGAATTGCTTTCTTCCTGTATCAATTTAAAAAGAGGAGGAAGAGGAAAGAGATTGTCTTTAATCACATGAAGGTCATCAATAAAGTGTAACACTTTCGTTTGGCCACCACCACTGCAGTGAATCATGCCGTGAATTTTATCTCGATGATTTTCAAAAATCTTTTTCATCACGGGTGCATAAGTTCTCGTTGGCGACAGAACTAATTTCCCGATTTCTATTTTTGAATTTCCAATTTCAATTTTGTCTGTGAGAGATTTACTTCCCGAATAAACGTATTTCTCATCAATCGCATGATCAAATGTTTCATGATATTTTTCTCCTACTGATTTATTGAATACATCATGCCGCGCAGAAGTAAGGCCATTGCTTCCCATGCCGCTATTGTATTCGTCTTCGTATGTTGTTTGTCCGGAACTTGCGAATCCTACAATCACATCTCCTGCTTTGATGTTTGCATTGTCAATTACATCGCTCCGTTTCATTCTGCAAACAACGGTGGAGTCAACAATAATTGTTCTTACAAGATCGCCAACATCTGCAGTTTCTCCTCCGGTAGAATAAATTCCGATTCCATGATCACGAAGTTTTTCAAGTACTTCTTCTGTTCCACTAATGATTTCAAAAATCACTTCCCCTGGAATCAGGTTTTTATTTCTTCCGATAGTGGATGAAAGAAGAACGTTGTCAATTGCACCTACACAAAGCAGATCATCAGTGTTCATTACAACTGCATCCTGTGCAATTCCTTTCCATGCACTTATGTAGCCGGTTTGTTTCCAATAAGCATAAGCGAGAGATGATTTTGTTCCTGCTCCGTCTGCATGCATTACTACACAGTATTCATCATTATTGCCGAGGTGATCAGGAACAATTTTGCAAAATGCCTTCGGGAAAAGTCCTTTGTCGAGCTTACTGATGGCACGATGCACATCTTCCTTTTGAGAACTCACGCCTCGCTGCTCGTAGATTGATTTCATAATTAATTACAATTACAATCTGTACAAAAATAAAAAAGCGCCGGTTGAGAGCGCTTTCTTTTTATTTCGCGATCCGGATTTTCTTGCCGGCTCTGAACTGATCTTCGTCTATATTCTTATTCATCTTTTTAAGATCGGCTTCTTTTAGATTTGTTTTCTTCGCAACGTCTTTCCACTTTTTATCGTCCTTGTCTAAAAGATAAAATTTCTTGTCATACTCTGTGTAGTCGCCATCCGCAGTTACTTTTATTTCCATGCCCTCGTAAATCAATTCTGACTTCAAACCATTCAATGCCTTAAGTGCTTTCACATCCATGTTGTATTTTTTTGCAACTGATGAGTAGGTGTCTTTTTTATCAGCAGTGTAAATATCTCCCGTAACTTTTACCACTTCTTTAATCTCAACCTTCGTTGGAACTTCCTCTGTCTTTTGTTGGATGACAATATTCTCAGGAGGTTTGTTCATGGATGCAGAATCCACAATTTCGATTACAGGTTTGTTAGGAATTGAATCCGAATTTTCTCCTTTAAGAAAATTTGTGCGCAACACACGGAACTCAGTACGTCTGTTCAACTGATGCGCTTCTTCTTTTTGCGGAACTTTTTTCAATCCACCAATGAATGCATCCGTAAGAACATCGCCCTGTTTGAAACTGCCGATGTCCTTGTCAAGAGTACGCGGTTGATGTTGCCCGTATCCTTTTGCAACTAAGCGACCGGGATCAATTCCTTTTTCGATAAGATAGTTTACAACTGATTCGGCACGATGCTGAGATAAGGTATCATTACTCATCGGTATCGGGCGTGAGTCGGTGTGTGAGCCAAGTTCAATGACGATGGTTGGATTATCATTCATGATTGCAATCAATCCATCCAATGCTTTCTTTGACTCTGGACGAAGATCCCATTTAGCGAGATCGTATAAAATATTCGGAAGCTCGATGGCTTTCAAAGTCGACTTCAACGCGAAGTCAAAATCACCGATAAAATCTTTTGAATTCTCTAATCCTTTTGTGCTGAGTTCATATTGTTTACTGAGATAACTTGGAACAGTTGCAACGAGTTTGTAATCTGTCTCGGGCTTCAGATCGAATTTGTAAGAACCAGTTTTGTCTGTGTTGAAAGGAATGTTGCTTCCATCGCTTGCAAAAATTTCAATGCGCGCGCCTTCTATGTTTGCTCTTGAGTCAGCATCAAAAACTTTTCCTGAAACAGTGAACACCAATGGTGGCAATGTCCATTTGTAAATATCATCGTTGCCTTTTCCACCCTCGCGATTAGAACTAAGGAAACCGGTTTCACCTGACTCATCGCTGATGAAAGCAAAATCATCTGAAGAAGTGTTGGCAGGATATTTTAAGTTAATTGGTTCATCCCAACTACTGCCGTTCATCTTTGTTCTGAAAATATCCAGACCGCCCATGCCGATATGTCCTTTGCTGGAAAAATAAAGTGTGCCATCAGAAGCAATGAACGGGAACATTTCATCTTCGGGCGTATTTATTTTAGGACCAAGATTTACGGCACTTCCCCATTTTTTATTTGTCTTGTCCCAAGCACACACATAAATATCGTAACCACCTTGCCCTCCAGGCATGTTGGAAACAAAATATAATTGTTGCTCATCGGCAGACAAACTCGGCTGACCAACAACAGTACTGTCTGGAGCAAGAGTTAAAAGTTTTGGCTCATCCCATGTGGAACCTTTCCTACGTGAATAATAAATATTACACAAACCGATTTTCGATTTTCCAAAATCGCACCTGGTGAAGTACATATCATCTCCTTTTGTACTCAAGGTTGCAGCACCATCATTGTCTGTTGAGTTAACGGGTTCAAGCAACGGTTTTGGTGCACTCCATTTTCCTTTTTTGTCAACGGTTGCTTCAAATAAATCCTGAAATTTTTCTCCAGTACCACCGTCATCATTCTTACCCATTGCTTCAACGCGGGCTGAAGTATAAATAATGTGGCGATGATCTTTGTTGGAATACACGGCTCCGAAATCAGAATACTTTGTATTGATGGGGGAAGCGTTCTCCACCTTAAAACGGGTTGGATGGTCTTTCCACTTTTGTGCCTGCGTGCATGACTGCACACCGAGTTCTCCAGCGGGATCAGTACCATTTAATTTTTTGTATGATTCATATTGTACAATTGCCTCGTCATATTTTCCGTTGTACTTAAGTGCATTGGCAAAAAATAAAACTGCATTCGGATCTTTGATCTTTGCTTTTACCGCTTTGCCGTACCACACTTCCTGATTCTTATAATCATTGGTGTGGCGGTAACATTCTGCTACTTTGAAAATGACTTCCGCTTTCTTGGCTTTGTTTTTTTCTTTGGTGTATGCTTTCTTGTAGAGGTTAATGGCATCGTAGTAATCACCGCTCTCGTATGCTTTGTCGGCATTGAAGGTGACACCGCGCTGTGCAAAAGTTGCAGCAGAGATAAAAAGAAGGAGTACCGAGGGAATAAATTTCAAAATTTTCATCAGAATAAATTAGGTCGAAAGGTTACAGGACAAAGAAAGAGATAATTTCTCATCTATGAAAGCAGTACTTCATGAAAAAGTAACCGCAGAATTACAAAATTGATTTGCAAATCTGCGCTTAGAATAATTACTTCTCGTCCTTACTTTATCATCACCAACTCCCTGTACTTAGCGAGCGGCCACATTTCGTCATCAACGATCATTTCAAGTTTATCCACATGGTCGCGAATGGTTTCGAAGTACGGACGGACTTTATCGCAGTAAGCAACGGCTTTCTCTCTTGCGTTCTCCAGTTTGTTCGCCTTCTTACGGGCTTCAATCATGGCTGTTACTTCAGAATGAATAGCAGTGATGTGTTCGCTAATCTCTTTTATCATTTCCATCTGCATTGAATAACTCTCCGCTTTCATACCGATGTCTTTTAATCCTTTCACATTTTCTGCTAACATGGTTTGATACTTGATGGTAGCGGGTATAATATGGTTAATGGCAAGATCTCCCATCACACGTGCTTCGATCTGAAGTTTCTTGATGTAGGTCTCAAGCAATATCTCGTGGCGCGCTTCTGCTTCACGGTGACTGAAAATATTATTCTCTTCAAACAGCTTCAGTGATTTCTTCGACACAAATGCATCAAGTGCCGGTGGAGTAGTAGTGATGTTGCTGAGTCCGCGTTTCTTTGCTTCGTGAAGCCATTCATCTCCATAACCGTTTCCTTCGAAGCGGATGTTTTTTGAATCAACAATATACTGGCGGAGTACTTTTAGAATCGCTTCGTCTTTCTTCACGTTCTTTTTTATCAACTCATCCACTTCTGTTTTGAATTCGCGAAGCTGATTGGCAACAATGGTGTTGAGAACCATCATCGCATTGGAAGAATTTGCTGAGGAACCCACTGCACGGAATTCAAATTTGTTTCCGGTGAATGCAAATGGTGAAGTGCGGTTGCGGTCTGTGTTGTCAAGAAGAATTTCAGGAATCTTGCCGATGTTCAGTTTGATCGCTGTCTTTTGTTCAGGGCTCATCTTTTTATCGCTCACGCTTTTTTCAATTTCATCCAACACTTTGCTCAACTGTCCGCCAAGGAAAATACTCATAATGGCGGGAGGAGCTTCGTTTGCACCAAGGCGGTGATCATTACTTGCAGATGCAATGCTTGCGCGAAGAAGATCGGCATGTTCGTACACGGCTTTAATTGTGTTGATGAAAAACGTAAGGAACATCAAATTGCTTTTCGGATTTCCTCCCGGAGATAAAAGATTTTTTCCTGTGTTCGTGCCGATACTCCAATTGTTATGCTTGCCGCTTCCGTTAATTCCCGCGTATGGTTTTTCATGCAGAAGAACTTTAAAGTTGTGCCTTCGGGCTACCTTCTCCATCAAGTCCATCAAAAGCGCGTTGTGATCTACGGCAAGATTTATCTCTTCGAACACGGGCGCACATTCAAACTGACTCGGTGCAACTTCGTTGTGACGTGTCTTAAGAGGAATTCCCAACTTGTACGCTTCGGTTTCAAAGTCTAGCATGAAAGCGTAGGCGCGCTCAGGAATACTTCCGAAGTAATGATCTTCCAACTGTTGCCCTTTAGCAGGCGAATGTCCGAACAGGGTGCGGCCGGTAATTTGTAAATCCGTACGAGAGTTGAGTAGAGCTGTATCAACTAAAAAATATTCTTGCTCTACACCGAGTGTTGCAAAAACTTTGTTGATGTCCTTATCAAAATACTGAGCGACTGCTACAGCAGAATTGTCGAGCGCGTGAAGCGCTTTCAGCAAAGGTGCTTTGTAGTCGAGCGTTTCTCCTGTATAAGAAACGAACACAGTTGGGATACAAAGTGTTTTTCCATTTGCGCTTTCCATGATAAAAGCAGGGGAGCTCGGATCCCATGCAGTGTATCCTCTTGCTTCAAAAGTATTTCTGATGCCTCCACTCGGAAAGCTGGAAGCATCGGGTTCCTGCTGTGCAAGTGCATTTCCCGAAAACGTATCAATTGCTTTGCCGTCATGAATGTCGAAAAAGGCATCGTGCTTCTCTGCAGTCAAACCTGTGAGTGGCTGAAACCAGTGTGTGTAATGAGTAGCACCTTTTGTGGTTGCCCATTCTTTCATACCGACAGCAACAAGATCGGCCGCTTTGCGGTCTATCTTTTCACCGGTGTTGATAGCAGCGTTTACTGCTTTGAGGGCTTCCTTCGGAAGATACTTACTCATGGCATCGTGGTTAAATACATTGATGCCGAAGAAATCGCTCACCTTGTTTGATGGTGGAGCGTACTTTAATGCTGTGCGCGAGAGCATGGTTTCGAGAGCGCGGAAACGGAGAGTTGACATGGTATTAATTTGTTTAAAGTTTAAGGTCTAACGTTTAATGTTAATGGCTATTGGCTTCTTGCTGCTTTCTTTTTCTCCTGACTGTTGCCTTTTCCTATTGTTTGCTGCTTATTGCCCACAGCCAACCTGAATTTAAGGGGATGTCCGATCAAATACTGCTAAAATTTCGGCAATGATACATAAAAATATAGGGGTATGTCAAGAAAAAAGTAATACTTTTTATCAACAGGTGGTAAAAAATAAGGGGTGAGAAGGAAAAACAGAGGGGTTTCTTCTGAAAGGAAGAGGTTTAAAGTCTAAAGTTTAATGTTGAACAGCCGACTCCTGACTTTAAACGGCTTAGTGCTACTTGTGAACTACACAAACCTTTTTGCTAACGGTGAAGTCCGCACCCCTAATCTTTACAAAATAAAGTCCGGCTGCAAAATTTTTTATGCTGATGGTGACTGCATCATCAGTAATTGATTTATCCCAAACTAATTTTCCGAAAGCATCATACATATTGATGTGCGCAGGTTTGTTGTTATTCTTGCTGACTTGAAAACTTAATTCATCATCAGCAGGATTGGGAAATATGGAGATCCTGTTATCATCACTCAATTCTGATACTCCCGTAGGGGAACAATAATAGGTAGCATTTAATGTTATCATTGAGTTTGCTGCTGTTCCCATGGTTTCGACAACTGAAGAAGCATTTCCTTTTTTACAGAAGAAAATGAAAGGCACGGTATCGGGAAGAGAAGCAATTATTGTAGAGCCCAATCTCTGAAAAACATTTCTAAACGCTGTATCAAGAGCGGAGTAAGTAACAGGAAAAAATGAATAAGCAATAATGTAATTTCCGTTCTCAAGAGAGTCGAGTACGTGAGCCATTGCTTGAATTTGTGCGCTATCATTTGAACGGTAAATAAAATAATTCTCCGGGCGCGCACGACAGTTGTAAATGGTTCCGGGTCCATTAATACAGTCCTGATCAGGATCTACAAATGAGTTTTCCTGACCGAAATTATGGTTGCAATTATTTATTGGGAGGCAAGTCGAAGAATCAATTATTGCAATATGAATTGAAGGGGTGCTCGTACAACCACTATATTCCCAAACCTGACTATTAATTGAATATCCGGTGGCATTTACTTCGGAACCATTAGCAGGACTTCCATAATCAGTGACCTGAAGAGAATAAGCCGCCTGTGAACTTCCTTTAATTGAAAAAAGAAAAAGGCCGCAGAAAAGCAAGAGAAAAATCTTTTTCATGGGAATGGTTTTTAATTTTCCTGAAAGATAGAAGTTTATTCTGATAGCAAATCCGGAATTTTGGCTACGAGAAGAAATCTATTCGTGAACTACACAAATCTTTCGGCTAACGGAGCAGTCAAAAAAAATAACTTTCGCAAACTAAAATCAGGTTATCAAAATTCACTTCATCGCCACTGCTTCTTTGATTAGTTGCTGCTTAGCGCTGTTGTAAATTTTTTCGAGGTGAGAAAAAGCTTTGTTCTAATGTTCGAGGATATTGTCGGCTCCTTTGGCTTCGTAATAGAAGTTAGCCCCCCTGAAGGAATCAAAAATGTATTCCTTCCATTCCGGGACTAAAGGGGTACCGCTGTTTGCTTTTTTCATCAAAACCAACAGCCGCACCAGATTAAAGACACCCTCATTTTAAACATCGCAATCTGAAACCTGAAGTTTGAGGTAGATTTTTTTTTCTGCTTTTTTAAAACCACATACATTGTGATAGCCTTTTAAACGTCTCTTCTTGAAATAGAGATCAAATTTTAAGTGATCCGGAAAGAGAGGAAAGTCGAAGTTGAAAACATCTTCCGGATTTCCGCCTACATCATAATTTCCATCGCTAAAAAAATCGCTGACGGACGCAATACTTTTTTTCTTAATTCTTTTATCAGAATAGAGTTTTCCAATAATGCAGTCAGTAAAAGCATTCTTTTCCCAACTCGGGTTGATCTCATCAAAAATGAAAACCTTGTCGTATTTATTCATTACAATATTTTTCCGAAAGTTACAACGTGCTCTTGAAAATAAAAAGCCGGCAAAGAATTTTTCATCTGGCGGGGTTGGAACTTCTTGAACCCATCGCGTAATAATTGCACACGTCATCTTGCTGAAATCTTAACCCCTTCTGATCTTCCCCAAGCGGGAGGAACCTACGCACCTGCGTTATGTAGCAACGATTGACAGTGTACCTATTTAATAGATTTTTTTGAGCATTGGCTGTTTCTTCCCTATCCCAAGGGAGAGGGGCCGGGGGAGAGGTAAATGCGCGAGGTTGTATAAGCAATTCCCCTAAATAATTTCTCCATCCTACCCTTCCTTCACTACCCTCCTAATCTCCTCTACCACTTTTTCAATTTCATTCCATACCTCTTCGTTCGAAAAGCGAATAACGCGCAATCCGAGTTCATTCATCTGGTATGTGCGGGCTTGGTCATATTCTTTTTGATCTTTCTCATCATGAATACCTCCATCCACTTCAACTACGAGTAATTTCTCATGACAATAAAAGTCAGCAATAAAGCGACCGATGGGATGCTGCCGTCTGAATTTTAATCCTTCCAGATTTTTTCTTCGCAGCTCCTGCCACAACTTATATTCTGCTCCGGTTAGTTTTTTCCGAAGATCACCCGCTTTCTGAAAAACAGAAGGCGCACTTCCATAGTAAAAGGATTTGTCTTTTCCCATTCTCAGAAAAAGATAAAAGTAAAAGTTTTAGAAGAACACAGCAACTTTTTTGTTCGCTGTTTCCCCCCTCTCCCCTGAGAGAGCGGGCTGGGGGGAGAGGTAAACCTACTCTGTAATAGTAACCGTAAACATCTTGCTCCACGGGCTACTCTTGCTGTTGTCGCTGTTGTTTTTCCAGCGGCAGAAGCCGTAGATTTTTTTTCCGGCATCGGCAATGTCGTTTTCAATTTTAAAGCGTGCCTTGCTGCTTGCGGTAACCTGGCTGCATGCAGCAGGATTTGCAGGTGCAGTGGTAGCCACGATGTAGCGCGCCTCCACCGCATCCGCATCGGGGTGCATGCTTGGGCGGGTTTGATCTTTTGCCACGCGGCACTCAATTTTTACGCGCGCACCCGAAGCCGAAGTCGCATTTACAATCGGCTCCGTATCAATTTTGGGGCGCTGACTGCGCGTGGTGTCAGGCACCGTTATCTTCATTGCCTCGCGCTGTGCGTTGGTCACTTTTTTATTGCTGGCGATAAACCCTTTCACAAAATCGCGCAGCAGCTTTTCGTAAATTTTGCGCTCGTCATTGTGGTCTGTAATATCTCCTGAGTTACGCTGTCCCTTCTTAATAAATATTTGGTAGAGCGGATCGTAAATTGCCTGCTCGGTGGTGATGGGAGTAAAATCGCCCGGGGCAATACCCCAGCCCACCAGGCGGGTTGATGCGTAAGTAACCATCGTTTTCTGCCAATTGTAAAAATCTACATTGCCGTTAGGGATGTAGTCGTCTCCTTTTGCCATTTTGTTTTGGATTTAGAATGTTAGAATTAAAATTTAGTTGATAAAATTGATAACCCGCATTGAATTCAATGAATCAGCATTTACAACGGTGCCGATAGAACCTGCAACTGTACCGTTGCGATTTGTAACTGTCCCGATAGAACCTGCAACTGCACCGTTTCGATTTGCAACTGTCACGATAGAATCCGCAACTGCACCGTTACAACTTCCAACTGCACCGATAGAACCTGCAACTGCACCGTTGCAAATTGTAACTGCCCCGATAGAACCAGCAGCCATCATCAAAGAACTTTTGCCGGGGATATTTTGCAACTGCATTTTTCCGTTAGTAATCACGGTGCAAATGACTGAGAGCGCATCGGCATAAAAAAGGGTGCTGACACCCTGTTTTCATTTTTCCTTTTATATTTAATTTGCAAAACATAATTAACCGACCGGTGCAGTAGCCAACATACCTACACCATTGGCATACTTAATCACACATACGATCCCCTGTGGCAATGCAAGAACAGAAGAAGCAGTAGCAATAAGAGAGAATGAGTTAGACTTGCTCTACTACATAGCCATCGCTTATCAATATGATAGGATTGCTGTTGCTATGGATAAAAAGGAGAAGACAATTGTGAACCTGGTTGACGGGTTGTTTTTCAAAACGGGCGTGAAGCCGGACAAGGAGGCGGAAAAAGAAACCGAACTTATCGAAGCAGAAAAATCAGCCAAGCGGAAACGCAACCTGCAACTGTTGGTATGCTGGGCATTGAAGCACGGAGTGCTTGTAGTTGTAAACGGAATTTTTTCCCGAGGCAAGCCGAATGTTCAACCTGAAAAGAAAGCAGAAAAAACTGCCGAAAAATTCTGCGCTCCCTGTTGCTTTTCGATTCAGCAATTTTCGCCACTTCGCGAATAGTTTCAAAAATGATTTGTGTGTAACTAAATAAATTCTACTTTTAGCAAGCGGTTTCACAGAACAAGTTATGCGTTAATCGTTATACATTAACCGGAGCAGCCAATGCAACCGCTGCTCACAAAAAATAGTTCATGCGCGGTTTATTTTTCAGTGTGAGAAAATCTTTTTACTCAATTCTTTTTTTTGTTTTCAATTCTGCATCGTGCATCGTGCATCGCGCATCCGTTTTCTCCCTCCACCTCTTTTTAATTTTTAATCTCTCATTCTTAATTTTTAATTCTGCCTTAGCACAATCCCCCCTTGCAAAGCAATGGGATGCCCGCTTTGGCGGTGATGGTGATGATTGGCTTCGCTCCTTTCAACAGACTTCTGATGGCGGATTTATTCTTGGCGGATATTCTTATAGCGGAATCAGTGGAGATAAAACCCAACCTTCATGGGGTAGTAATGATTTTTGGATTGTAAAAATTGATGCGCTTGGCAATAAGCAGTGGGATAAGCGCTTTGGAGGAACGATGGGAGATGAACTTTATTCTATTAGGCAAACTACCGATGGAGGATATATTCTTGGTGGATTTTCTGATTCAGGCATTGGAGGAGATAAAACCCAGGCATCCTGGGGAGGTAATGATTACTGGATCGTAAAAACGGACTCACTCGGAAACAAACTTTGGGACAAACGTTACGGAGGAACAGATGTTGATTATCTTTTTTCCATTGAGCAAACTACCGATGGAGGTTTTATAATTGGTGGATATTCCGCTTCCGGCATCGGTGGAGATAAAACACAGGCATCGTGGGGAAGTTATGATTACTGGATTGTAAAAACAGACTCCCTTGGAAACGCACTTTGGGACAAACGCTTTGGAGGAACAGATATTGATTTTCTTATTTCCATAAAGCAAACTACCGATGGAGGATTTATTCTTGGAGGATATTCCAGTTCTAATATCAGTGGAAATAAAACGCAGGTTTCATTGGGAGTTTCTGACTATTGGGTTATAAAGATTGACTCCCTCGGCATTAAGCAATGGGATAAGGATTTCGGTGGAACAGGTCAGGATTATCTTTTTTCATTGCAGCAAACTAAGGACGGTGGGTATATCCTTGGTGGATTTTCCACTTCCCCGGTTAGCGGAGATAAAACTCAACCTTTATGGGGTGGCTATGACTATTGGATCGTGAAAATTGATTCCGCAGGCACTAAACAATGGGATAAGGATTTCGGAGGCACAAATATTGAAGACTATCTTGGCAGTGTAGTTCAAACATCAGATAGCGGGTATCTTCTCTGCGGAAATTCTTTTTCTAACATCAGCGGAGATAAAACAGAAAACAATCTTGGACTAAGCCAGGCATGGATTGTAAAAACGGATTCGCTCGGGAATAAACTTTGGGATAAAACCATCTTCTCCGCTCCTGAGATGAAAGTATATCCGCATGCCCTTCAAACAAGGGAAGGTTGTTATGCTGTAGGAGAAGGTTCTACGGCAGGAATTGGTGGCTACAGAACCCAAGCCAATTGGGATAATACCCATGGTTCTGATGATTACTGGATCGTTTTGTTTTGCGATAGCACAACTCCGCCAACTGCTGCTGCAACCGCTGCTGCTAATATCTGCCCGGGCACCTGTACTAACTTCACCAACCTTTCTGTTAATGCCACGTCATATATATGGACTTTCGCAGGAGCCAATCCATCGACAAGTATAGATGCCGATCCTTCAAACATCTGTTACAATACTCCCGGAAATTATTCTGTCCAACTCATCGCAACAAATGCAAACGGGAGCGATACGCTTACACTTAATAATTATGTTACTGTTTATCCATACCCTCCTCCACAGGGAATACTACAGAGTGGTGATACACTTATCGCAAATCAAGGCGCAGTTTCTTATCAATGGTATTATTCCGGAAATAGTATTCCCGGTGCTACAGATTATTTTTATATCGCAAGCCAAAGCGGAGATTACAATGTTGTCTGCACCGATGCAAACGGTTGCGAGGTAGAGGCAGCTATCTTCAACGTTCTGGCGGAAATTCAGTCCGCAATTGGCACTGCGCAGTTGGCAATTTATCCAAATCCGGTGGGGAATAAATGCACGATTCACAATGCACAATTCCCTATGGGAGCAGCCGCAACAATTACCGTTTACAATATAATAGGGGTGGCTGTTCAATCTGAACTCACGAATCAGAAATCAGAAATGAGTGTTGACGTTGGGAGATTGCCTTCCGGTATTTACTGGATCGAACTAAAGAGCGATAAAACTTTCCGCGCGAAATTTGTAAAGCAGTAATCTATTTTTATCGTGAGAAAAAAAATTTACATAAAACTTTTTTTTGTTTTTCATTGTGCATTGTTCATCGTACATTGTGCATTGGCACAATCCCCACTTGTAAAGCAATGGGACTTCAGGTTCGGTGGAAATGTGTATGATTACGTGAACAGCTTTCATCAGACAAGAGATGGCGGATATATTCTTGGCGGATATTCTTCCTCTGGCATAAGCGGAGATAAAACCCAGCCGCTATGGGGAGGTATTGATTACTGGATTGTGAAAATTGATGCACTCGGCAACAAACAATGGGATAAGCGCTTCGGGGGTATAGATCAGGATGTGCTGAGTGAAGTTCAGCAAACTACTGATGGTGGATATATTCTTGGCGGCTATTCCGATTCGCAGGTAAGCGGAGATAAAACGCAAGCAAGTCAGGGCTTCAACGATTACTGGATCGTGAAAACCGATTCCCTCGGAAACAAACTTTGGGACAAACGCTATGGAGGAACCAATGACGAATTGCTTGCTACCATTTTGCAAACCACCGATGGCGGATTCCTACTCGCTGGATATTCCGGCTCGGGCGTTGGCGGTGATAAAACTCAGCCCAATCATGGTTTTGATGATTATTGGATCGTAAAGACCGATTCTATCGGCACCCTTTTGTGGGATAAGGATTTCGGTGGCACCGACTACGATTTCTGCACGAATGTGATGCAGACAGCAGATGGCGGGTTTCTTATTGGTGGCGCATCCAGTTCACCAATTGGATTTGATAAATCACAAAACATTTGGGGAGCGAATGACGTTTGGCTCATAAAGACGGACTCTCTCGGAATCAAACAATGGGACGTTGACTATGGCGGAACAGATTATGATCAGGTGAATAGTTTTTGCAAAACCAGCGATGGAGGATATATGCTCGGCTGCTATTCCGCCTCCAACATCAGCGGAAACAAAACGCAAAATTCAAAAGGGTTGGGTGATATCTGGTTGCTCAAGATTACATCTGCCGGGGTCATTCAATGGGATAAAGATTTTGGAGGTACTGATGAAGAAGACGAAATCGGAAGTGTGTTTCAGAATGCTGACGGAGGATATTTCGTAATTAGCAATTCATTCTCTAACATTGGCGGAGATAAAACCGAAAACAATCTTGGCTTGGCACAGGCATGGGTAGTAAGAACTGATTCTCTCGGCACAAAACTTTGGGATAAAACCATCTTCACAAACCCGGATCAGAAAATATATCCGATGATGCTTCAAACTATTGACGGATGTTACGGAATAGCCGAAGCAACCTATGGAGACATAGCAGGCGACAAGACACAACCGAATTGGGATGCTACCCTTTCCAGCACCGACTTTTGGGTTATTAAGTTCTGCGATACCTCGGCAGCAACCCAAGCAGCATTCACGGCTCCCAATAATTTATGCCCGGGAACCTGTACCGTCTTTACGAATCTTTCTGTCAATGCTACTTCGTATCAATGGTCTTTCCCTGGAGCTTCAACAACATCAAGTACAGATGTAAATCCGCAAAGCATCTGCTATCTTACGCCAGGCAGCTATGATGTTACCTTGATTGCATCTAATGCAAATGAACATGATACTATAACTCTTTCAAATTACATCACTGTTTATCCATTTCCATCTGCTCAGGGAATAATTCAGAGCGGAGATACTCTAATTGCAAATCAGGGTTCGGTAAGTTACCAATGGTATTTCAATGGAAGCAGTATTAATGGAGCAACTGACTATTTCTATGTTGCAACTCAAGGCGGAAATTACAACGTTGTATGTACCGATCAAAACGGCTGCGAAGTGGAGGCAGCAATTTTTGATGTAGTAGCATCAGTGCAATCCGAAATAGCCAATGGGCAGTTGGCAATTTATCCAAATCCTGTTGAAGATAAATGCACAATTCGTAATGCACAATTAACAATAGGAACAGCCGTAAACATTACAATTTACAACACATTAGGAGTGGCTGTTCAATCCGAAATCAAGAATTCGAAATCAGAAACGAACTTGGATGTTACTACGCTACCCTCCGGCATATATTGGATCGAAATAAAAGGCGATAAAATTTTCCGGGCTAAATTTGTAAAACAATAATCCTTTTCCATTATGAAAAAATTATTTTATTTACTTCTCCTTTTAATTGTTCAAACTTCCTTTGCGCAGAATCTTGTTTCCAATTCCGGTTTTGAAACTTACTCCTCTTTACCGAACGGACCAGGACAATATAACCTTGCCACAGGATGGAATAATTGTAATGGTGGCGGCAGCCCTGACTATTTCAGCAACTTAGGTTCCGGAATTGTTCAGCTTCCTAATTGTTTTATCGGAACTGTTAATACTAATTCAGGAGACGGATGCATGGGTGCTGCGTTATACTATAACAGCCCGCAGGATTTCAGAGAGTATCTTTCGTCACAGTTAATTTCTCCGTTAGTTCCCGGTCAAACTTATAGCGTTAGTTTTTATGTTACCAATGGAATAACTGCAGGTGTTTATGGTGGTGGTGGCATAGATCAGATAAGCGCGGCTTTCAGTATGCAGCCGTTGACGCAATTCTTAACAGGTCCGATTCCTGTTATTCCTCAGGTAACCTACGGCACTGTTTATTATTCTTACACTTGGCAATTATTGACCATGCAGTTTATTGCCGACTCTGCTTATCAATACATCACTATTGGAAATTTTCTACCCGATGCACTAACCATGTATCAGCAATTTGATCCATGTTCCAGTTACGGAGCGTATTATTTTTTCGATGATCTGGATGTGCAGGTTTCCAATCAGCAACCTGTTGCATTGTTTAACGCGCCACATCACATCTGCCCCGGAACATGCACAGACTTTACCAACCTGTCCCTAAATGCCACGTCATATATATGGACTTTCGCAGGAGCCAATCCATCCACAAGTATAGATGCCAATCCTACAAACATCTGTTACAATGCTCCCGGAAATTATTCTGTCCAACTCATCGCAACAAATGCAAACGGGAGCGATACGCTTACACTTAATAATTATATTACTGTTTATCCATACCCTCCTCCACAGGGAATACTACAGAGTGGTGATACGCTTATCGCTAATCAAGGCGCAGTTTCTTATCAATGGTATTATTCCGGAAATAGTATTCCCGGTGCTACAGATTATTTTTATATCGCAAGCCAAAGCGGAGATTACAATGTTGTTGCTACGGACGCAAATGGATGCGAAGTAGAAGCAGCAATCTTTGATGTGGTAGCCGGCCAGTTTGAGGTTTCGGGTTTCAAGTTTGAAGTTTATCCGAATCCTGTAGAAAAGAAAATGGAAATTGGAAACTGGAAACTGGAAGCAGATGCCGTGATCTCAATTTACAACATACTTGGTCAGCAGGTTTTTGTTTTTCCAGAATCTAATATTCAACATCTAACATCTGTTGACGTTTCGCAACTCTCTTCTGGCCTCTATCAACTTGAGATAACTTCATCTGAAAAAATTTTCCGTATTAAATTTGTAAAACAATAATTTACTCTCATGAAAAAAAATCTTGTTTCACTGTTTCTTCTTTCATTTATCTTGAAAACTTCCGCGCAGAATATCGTGTTGAATCCCGACTTCGAACAATTCTCTTCCTGCCCCACCGTGAATGGCGATTTGCAAAAAGCCAATAACTGGCTTGATGTAGTATATAGCGCGGATTACATGAACTGCGCGTATCAGGGCTGGACAACACAGGCAGTAACGGGTGCGCAAAATGGATTGGGTTACGCGGGCTTTGCTACGTACGGCAATTCGAACGGGGCAGCAGAATCGTTTGGGCAATTTCTTTCTACCCCTATTGTTGCCGGAAATTCATATCGCATAAATTTTTACGCTAAGAGAAGTGATTCCGGATTTTACAGCAGCGTATGTTCAGGTGTTTGCTTTTACGGCTTCAGCGGCAACCCCGCTGCAGGCGGTGCACAAACAAATATCTGTACAGATCAACTTGTGGGTGCCACTCTGCTTGGATGCAGTGATACAATAGTTGATGTTAACTGGCAGCCTTTTACAATTGACTTTATGTCTCCTGCAAATCTCGATTTCATCGTCATCACTCCCGGTTGCGCGTTAAACTGCGCGGAATACATTTACATTGACAATATTTACTTCTCACAAACCATTCCCGTTGCACTTTTCACATCACCCAATCACATCTGTCCCGGCACATGCACCAATTTCACTAACCTTTCTCAGAACGCAACGACATATCTATGGACATTTGCAGGTGCAAACCCTTCTACAAGCGTTGATGCAAGCCCGACAAATATCTGCTACAATACTCCGGGCAATTATCCCGTTTCTCTTATCGCAACCAATTCAATAACGAGCGATACTCTCACTCTCAATAATTACATTACCGTTTATCCATATCCGCCACCCCAGGGCATTATGCAGAATGGCGATACGCTCATCGCAAATCAAGGCGCTGTTTCTTATCTATGGTACTATTCAGGGAACAGCATTCCTGGCGCTACAGATTATTTTTACCTCGCAACTCAATCTGGAGATTACAATGTTGTTGCTACAGATGCAAACGGATGCGAAGTGGAAGCTGCGATCTTTGATGTCGTGGCAGAAATTCAATCAGAAATTGGTAATGGGCAGTTTGCAATTTATCCAAATCCGGTAGTTGATAAATGCACCATTTACAATTCACAATTAACGATGGGGGCAGTCGCGATTATTACAATTTACAATATGTTAGGCGTGGCTCTTCAATCGGAAATCAAGAATCAGAAATCTGAAATGATTGCGGATGTCACTGAACTGCCTTCCGGCATTTATTGGCTCGAAGTTTCAACCCGCCAAAAGATTTTAAGAAGCAAGTTTATCAAACAGTAAATTTTCCGCAATACCCTTCAAAACCTCGTATCTAGTGCTATTTCAATATATATTCAACATAATGGGTATGTATATTTCACATCAGTTGAAAGCATACCTCAAATAATCCCAACTCATACATCACATCTCCACTTTGCATATTTCATCTCCCTACTTTTCATAATCTCCATTCCCGGTCACGTAATAGGAAGATGCATCCCGGCAAATCTTTTCTTTCCTTATCATTGCATCCCAAAATTTTAAAAAGCAATCACATTTATGGAAAAAATAAAAGTAGCCAACCCCGTTGTTGAATTGGATGGCGATGAAATGACGCGTGTCATCTGGAAATATATCAAAGACAAACTGATCACGCCTTATCTGGATTTGGATATTAAGTATTACGATCTCGGTATGGAGTACCGCGATAAGACCGATGATAAAGTAACCGTTGAAGCTGCGGAAGCAATTAAGAAATACAGCGTGGGCATTAAGTGCGCCACCATCACTCCCGATGAAGTGCGCGTAAAAGAATTTTCGCTGAAGCAAATGTGGAAATCGCCAAACGGAACGATCAGGAATATACTGGACGGAACAGTTTTCCGTGAGCCCATCGTTTGCAAAAATATTCCGCGTCTTGTGCCTAACTGGACTGCACCGATTTGCATCGGTCGTCATGCCTTTGGCGATCAGTACCGCGCTACAGATTTTGTAACAAAAGGAAAAGGTAAACTTCAAATCACTTTTACTCCTGAGGACGGTAGCACTCCGCAACAATTCGAAGTTTATAATTTTAAAGGTGATGGAGTAGCACTTGCGATGTACAACACGGATGAAAGCATTTCAGGTTTTGCTCGCGCTTGTTTCAACCAGGCAATCATTAAGCAATGGCCGCTTTACCTGAGCACGAAGAATACCATTCTTAAAAAATATGACGGCCGTTTCAAAGATATTTTTGAAAACATTTATCAATCGGAATTTAAAGCGAAGATGGATGCGATAAAAATTACCTACGAGCACCGCCTGATTGACGACATGGTGGCAAGCGCGCTGAAGTGGAACGGAAATTTTGTGTGGGCCTGTAAAAATTACGATGGCGATGTACAGAGCGATACCGTTGCTCAGGGCTTTGGCTCACTTGGCCTGATGACTTCTACATTGGTAACTCCTGACGGAAAAACAATGGAGGCAGAAGCAGCGCATGGAACTGTTACCCGTCACTACCGCGAACATCAAAAAGGAAAACCTACAAGCACCAATCCCATCGCAAGTATTTTTGCATGGACAAGAGGACTTGAGTTTCGCGGCAAGCTGGACAACAACCAACCACTCATTCACTTTTGCAAAACGCTGGAAAAAGTTTGCGTGGATACCGTTGAAAGTGGAAAGATGACGAAAGATCTTGCAGTATGTATTTACGGAAACGATACCAAACCGGAACATTATCTCAACACAGAAGATTTCTTAAGCGCGCTTGATACGAATTTGCTGAAGGCGCTTTCGTGATTACAAAGTAATTGCACAGTTCTTGCGTTATCATCTATTAAATAATCTTTGATGAAAACTTTCATTGTAATTCTCTCACTCTCATTTTTTACAAACTTTCTTTCTGCGCAAACCGTTCCGTCCTTTTCAGGAGAAACCCTGCAGGATAAAACCGTTACCATTCCTGACGATACCAAAGGCAAGTACACTTTCATCTGTTTTGCTGCTTCGCAAAAGGCGCAAAAAGATTTAGAGAGCTGGCTCGATCCGGTTTACAATAAGTTTATTGCAAAGACAGGATTGATGGATGAAATGTATGATGTGAATGTTTTCTTCATTCCTGTTTTCAAAGGCGGCAACGTAAAATTTATGGAAACGGTGAAACAAAAATTTAAAGAGACCGCACAGGAAGACATCAAAGGGCATGTGTTGTTTTGCAAAAGCGAATTGGCTGAAGTGAGTACGGCACTCAAACTTACTGACGACAACACTCCTTACTTTTTTCTCCTTGATAAAAACGGCTCCGTTATCTACCGCACTTCAGGTTCTTTTTCTGAAAAAAAGTTTGATGAAGTTGATGATAAGATTGAGTAATCTGCGAATTACGAAAAGATGCCAACGAAATCCGAATTTGTATTTGGAATAATTTAGTGTTTAGTGGCTCAATAAATTTTTTACCTCACCTTTGTCTTACCATGAGCGATGTTCTCCGCAACTATCTTCTCGAAAAAAAAGTAACTCTTACTGAGGAAGAATTTCACAAGTGGACTTCTTTGTTTGTTCCGAAGCATCTAAAGAAAAATGAATTCCTGCTGCGCGAAGGCGATGTGGCAAGAGATACATACTTCACTGTGCATGGATGTTTGCGCATGTACACCGTGGATAACAAAGGCAAGGAACACATCATGCAGTTCGCTCCGGAGAACTGGTGGCTTGGCGACATGGAAAGCAGCAGCAAACATACTCCGTCAGTTTATTTTATTGATGCGCTTGAAGAGAGTGATGTGCTTGCAATGGAAGTTAGTGATTGGGAAAAATCAATTAATGAAATTCCTGCGCTCGCGCTTTTGTTTCAGCGGCTCATGCAGAACCGACAGATGGCTACGCAAAAAAGAGTGATCTTCAGCATGAGTGCAAGTGCGGAAGAACGCTATCTCGATTTTATGAAAACATATCCATCACTCGCGCAACGCATACCTCAACACATGATTGCAGCGTATCTCGGCATTACTCCTGAATCGCTGAGCAGAATACGCAAGCAGGTGGTAAGCAAGAAGTAATCAGTGCTTCTGCATTTTTCAAATCAGTTACTCATGACACACACTCATTCAACGCGGCTCAACAAGTACATCAGCGAAAGCGGAATTTGTTCCAGGCGCGAAGCGGACAGGTACATTCAATCGGGCAATGTGCTTATCAATGGAAAGAGAGCAAAAGTTACCGACCAGGTTTTTGCGGGTGATAGAGTGATGGTGAATGGTCATGCCCTGGAACCTAAACAGGAAGAAGACAATATTTATATCGCCTTCAACAAACCTGTTGGAGTTACTACAACTACTGAGGCAACTACAAAAAATAATATCGTGGATTATGTAAATCATAGTTCGCGTATTTTTCCTGTTGGGCGACTGGATAAGGATTCGCAGGGACTTATTTTCCTTACCAACAATGGCGACATTGTAAACAGGATTCTCCGCGCAAGTAATAATCATAAGAAAGAATACCTGGTTACGGTAAATAAACCTGTGACGGAAGAATTTATTTTCGCGATGGCAAACGGAGTTCCTGTTTTAGGAGCCACCACAAAAAAATGTGTGGTTACAAAAGAGAGTCCTTTTATTTTCAAGATAATATTGGTGCAGGGAATGAACCGCCAGATAAGGAGGATGTGCGAATACCTCGGCTATGAGGTAACAAAACTGGAGCGCATACGCATCATGAATGTAAGTTTGAAAGGACTTCCTGTTGGCGACTGGCGTGAGTTAACGGAAGAAGAAGTTTCCGGCATTTTTAAACTTATAGAAAATTCTTCTTCAGAAAAGGACGGTGATAAACGCAACCAGAACTCCGGAAAAAGAGATTACCGGAAAGAGCACAAGCACAGAAAAGAAAACGTACCTGATTTTTTTGATCCTGAAAGAAAAAAATCCCGGAATAGATCTTCTGCCAAACCCGCAGGCAATAAAAGCAGTTCCGGAAAAAATAAAGCGGGAAAGAAACATGCGTCATGGGAACAGAAAAATAAAACCGGCAGGCGGGGAGGCAGGTTTAATAAACACTGAGCCAGATTTTTTTGATTCGTTATTCAACCGCCTCAATCCTATATGTTATTCCGTTCATCTCAATAAGATCGCCCTTTTTGTGTCCAAGCATTTTTTGTCCCATTGGAGATTGCGTGGAAAACATCATCACCGGAATTTCTTCCACATTTACTTTTCCGATAGCTACACTCAAAAAGAAATAGCTGTTGTTTGCTTTTATGAGAGAGCCGTTTATTATTTTCAGTGAGGGCGTATTGATGTCAATCTTTTCAAGATCATTTTTTTGCTTTTTAAATTCTCTCAACTGACTGCTTATTTTTTCCTGTTCAATCTGCATCATTGCCCGGGCTGTTTCATGCTTATCTCCCGCTGAACTTTTAGCATCACTTTCTGCTCCTTCTTTTAGATCATCGAGAACCAATTGAAGGTTTTGAATTTTTGTATTCAATTGCTGCTGGCAGCACGAATATACTTTCTGCTTAAACGTTACATTCACTTCGGTTAGGTTTATGCTGCAAGGTGCGAAACATAATTTTCTTTTTCGTCAGCATTCGTTCTTACTGCCATTTCTTACCCTACATCAATGCTGTATCGCTCCGGTTGGCATACATTTGCATCCGTAATTCACGGATGGGATTATGGACAGAAGAAAGTTTATTCAGGCAGCAGCAATGCTACCGATAGCAGCAAGTGCAATGCAACTCAACGATCTTAAAAATATTACAGATTCATTCAGCAGCTCATCACGCATGCCGGTGTTCTTTGTGGGGCATGGCAGCCCGATGAATGCGATTGAAGATAATTCATATACCCGCAGTTGGGAAGCAATGGGAAAGAGCGTGGAAGAAAAGCCAAATGCAATTCTTGTGGTGAGTGCGCACTGGCTCACGAATGGCACATACGTAAGCACGAATCCAACGCCTGAAACTATTTATGATTTCGGTGGATTTCCGGGTGAGTTATACAAACAAACTTATCCTGCTCCCGGCTCGCCCGAATATGCAAAGCAAGTAATGCAGTTGGTTCCCGAAGCAAAAGAAGATAAAGAGTGGGGGCTTGATCATGGTTCATGGAGTATTCTCAAACATCTTTATCCCGGTGCAAACATTCCTGTATTTCAGTTGAGCATTGATTACTATCAACCGATGCAGCATCACTTCGATCTTGCAGCACGGCTGAAAAAGCTTCGCGATAAAGGTGTGCTCATTATCGGCAGCGGAAACATTGTTCACAATTTACAAATGCTCTTTGCTAAAACTGATGCTGCTCCTTATGACTGGACTGTTGAGTTTGATGAATGGGTAAAAAATAAAATTGTCACCAAAGATTTTCAATCGCTTGTTGATTATGAAAAGCAGGGCAAAGCGGCAAAACTTTCAGTACCTACGACAGATCATTACGTGCCGATGATTTATTCACTCGGACTGGCAGACAGCAGCGATGATATAAAATTTACAAATGAAGAAACGCTTGGCTCCATCAGTATGCGGGCTTTCAGAATCGGATAAAAAAAATCAAACAGTTAAATCAAATAAATAATAAATTCTAAAAACAAAAAAGTTATGACAACAGCAACAGCAACCACTACTAAGTGGAACATTGACAAAGGCCATTCTCAAATTGAGTTCAAGGCAAAGCACATGATGATTACTACCGTTTCCGGTTCAGTAAAAGAATTTGATGCAACCATCGAAACTGAAGAAGAAGATTTCAGCACAGCTAAAATCCATTTCGAGGGAGATGTAAAATCAGTTACTACGGGCAACGAGCAACGTGACGGGCATTTGATGACGGATGATTTCTTCAACCCTTCCACGTTTCCGAAGATGACGTTCGACTCCACCGGCATGGTTAAAAAAGATGCAACGCATTTTACATTGAACGGATTGCTCACCATCCGCGACATTACAAAACCAATTTCTCTTGATGTAGAGTTTGAAGGCAAAGCGGTGGACTCACGGGGAAACACAAAGTTCGGTTTTACTCTCAACGGAAAAATAAACCGTATGGAATTCGGATTGAAATGGAATGTAGTAACCGAAGCTGGCGGAATTCTTCTAAGCGATGAAGTAAAGATCAGCGCAAGCGTTCAGATCACCAAAGCGTAATTTTGTTGACTGGTTGATTGAGTTAATTGCTTAATTTAGGAAAGCACGCTGCTCACTTAATTAAGCAATTAACTTAATCAGCTATTTTCTAAACATGTGTCATCTGCACATTCACCACTACTCCTACTCCACCGGCTACGGAAGCGTTCACGGTTTTTGTAACGTAGCTGGCAAGTGTAAAATCAAGTGAGTAGGTATCGTCAGGCAATCCGCCAATTTCGTATTTACCGGCTGCATCGGTAGTTGTATCAATTCCGAGTGAAGTTATTTTCACCAATACTCCCTCAAGCGGATTGCCGTTTGCCTGATCGGTAACGGTGCCGGAAATGCTAAGCGCCTGAGGGTTTTCTTCCCCCGGTGGCAACAGGTAGCGTTGATACTTGCCATAGTTGTCAATAAAAATGCGCTTGCCCGCAGTACAGATAAGCACCATCTTATCCCACACTTTATTATTAGCCGCATAGCGCGCCTGCGTTTGTACCGGAATGTTTTTCAAAAATGCATTCTGAGTATTGTTCGCATCATCAAGTGCTGTACACAGCGTATTTATCTCATCAATCTTTGGCTGTGCATACCCGTTTGCGATCAGATCAACTTTATATTTAGTAGCAATGATGTGAAAGTTTTTCATGAACTCAATCATGAGCGGCTGCACAGTGCGCACACCGGCATAGTCATCGTATCCGAATTCGTCCCACACTTTCTGATTGTCAGGAAATGTTTTCTCGATAAAAAATTTTGCATCCTGAAATTTCTTGCGGCATTTTTCCATCTGCTTTTCTACCTCCACAGTAAGTTGCGCACCCTGGTCGTTCAGCGTTTCATCGCTTGGCAGGGCTTCTGCAACCCCAATTTGGGTTAGCATGTCAGCCGCAAACGGATCGGCAAAGTCGCCATCGAAAGTGATGAAGTCGGGTTTGTCTTCAATAAAGAAAATTCTTTTCAGCTTGGCATCTTCATACATGCTGGCATCGGAAATGGTGTAACCACGTTTAGATTGTTTTCCCATAATGATAGTTGTTTTTAGATTGTTTGATAATAGATTGTTAGAAATAGTGAATTTTAATTGTCATTTACTCCATAGTTTCTGATTTTTATACCCAAGTTGTTCATAATTATGCTATCGTTATTCCTTATTAGATTTTAGTTGTATTCTATTGTACCTTATTTGTTCTTTATCATACCCTAATAAATCATTATTACACTCTAGCAGATTATTACCACACGCTAGTAGATTATCATTACACCCCAGATATTTCTTATTACACTGTAGTAGTTCAACCATACACGTTAGCTGTTCGTCTTCATCAGTAATTATCTGTAACTAGGTAATACCGGTTTGCAACTGTGTATGCGGAATACTTAGCCGGGCTTTGCAATTTTAAAGCGGGATAAAGGAAATTAATTGCCGCCCACTTGTCAACACAAACGGTTTGTGTTTAATGAATAAAAGCAATGTAGTAAATCGTGCGCTGAAAACTAAAAACATCAGCGATGAAGAAACTAACAAAGCGTCCGGTGATGAAAGTTCCTGCATACCTCACACCAAACGGAAAGCCGTTGTATCTTTTTAAACACAGCTTGATCGTTTCGCTGGTACTTGCGCACGGACTTACCAACGGAGAGAAGGCATTGATGGCAGACATCAAGTACAACACGTTTACACAATACATTTCTCAAATGCATAAACAGATCGGCACAAAGGATCACATGGATTTGTTTTCACTTCTGTACAACCTGCGCATTCTTATTGATGCAGGCGGGCATGGCGATTGGGACATCAACCCTTTAAACACTCAGTTTCTGATTCCCGAAGAAAAACGGCTGGAGGAATATTACAATTATCATTGCAGCCCGATAGAGTAGGAAATTTTAAACGCAGAGTGAGAAGAGGGAATGACAAAATAGTTTTGTGTATCTTTCGGAGATTAAATTTTTCAGAGGGATGAAAAAAATACTTGCGGCTGTTTTTCTTTTGTTTTTTGTTCTTAGGATTAGTAAGGCGCAAGTGATAGATTCCGTCATCATCAGTCATTGCCAATACGTAGAGGACTTTACAGATACTGTTTTTGCAATTAGCGTAGATTCATTCGATGTAAATGGGTTGCTGATAAATTCTTATGGTTATGACACGAGCTGGAACCTCATGGGCAGAGTGCTGTACAATTATTCAGGCGCTGATTTATTACTTTCTGAAGCACATCAATTTTATGATACGTCCATGTGGAATACCGCGGAAGAAGTTACTAACCAATATGACTTGAATGATAGTTTGATTGAAACATACGATTACCGATACCAATATTTGGGAAGCATTATCACGGATACAACCGGATATAGAAATTCTTATCTGCGGGATACAATAAATCACAGCATAACGTTTATAAGATTTAATTATGTTGATTCAACCAATGTATGGGATACAACCTTAGCGAGAATTTTTTATGTTGATTCATTAAATAGAACCGCAAAAGTGATTGAGGAATATGCCTCTTCAGGTTCTCTTGTCTATCATGACAGCATCGTGTATTATTATCTCGGCAATGATTCCATTGATTACTATCTAACGTATGGTAATCCTCCCGCTCGGTCACAGTACTTTTATAACCCGCAGAATTATTTGACATTGATTGTTGACACCTCTTACAATAACTTCTACATGGGGTGGTATGCATCATGGTTAAAACAATATTACCGCGATACAGCCAACAACCTTATCGCATTTTCATCTCATGAAATTATTGATACTCTCGGCAACATTGATCCCTGCGGAGATACTACTGCTTACTCGTACAACGGGTTCAATCAAGAAATCTCTCAATGGACAGAATACTGCGGTGGTGGAGGAAATAACAGCACTCACGCATTTGACCTCATTGGAATTTTAGATCATTACCATCGTTGCAGCTATGGCAGCATGGGAGACCAACATTGCACAGATTGTTCGTATGAATATTTCCATTCCCCTTTTACTACGGGCACACAATCACAAATCAAAACTCCTCCATCCGAACTCCTTCTCACCCCAAACCCCACCACCTCCCTCCTCACCCTGCGCGCAGGAGAAACAAAAATAGAAAGCGTAGCGGTGTATAATATGTTGGGAGAAGAGGTAATGAATGTTGCCAACATAGCCCACGGTTTTAACATAGCCCACGGTTTCAACCGTGGGGAATTGAGCATAGATATTTCGCAACTGCCCACTGGCATCTACATCGTGCAAGCAAGAGGAGGAGAAAAAGTATGGCGGGGAAAAGTGGTGAAGGAATGAGTTTAGTTTATTAAGTCAATTGGTTTATTAGTTGACTAAGTGAGCAACGGGAATTCCTTAATTGACCAATCAACTTAATTAAACCAATTAACTTTTCCCCGGTATCTTTGAAAAAATATTTTGATATGAATACCTTCGTAATTACACCGCGCAACAAAAAAGAATATCAGTTTCTGTATGACCTCATGCACAAACTCAACCTCAACACTTCCGAACTTTCGAGCGAAGAAATGGAAGATGCCGGGCTTTTGCTGTTGATGAAACAATCCGACCGCAGCAAGACCGTAAGCCGCGAGTCCATCATGAAAAAATTAAAATCCTGATGGAGGTTGAATTTCTTGAAATTTTTTCAAAAGACCTTGATGCCGTTCGTTCTGCCGATGTAAAAAAGAAAATTGCAAAAGTTATTGTTCAGGTCGAAGAAGCAGAGCGCATCTCTGCAATCAACAATTTGAAAAAAATGAAAGGTCACACGCACGCCTACCGTATCCGCATAGGCGACTACCGCGTTGGTCTATTTATTGAAGACACCTCGTGCAATACGCCCGCTTCGCACATCGCAAAGAAATTTATCGTCAATTTCCATAGCTTCGCCCTCTCAATCATTCCATCATGTCCCACGCCATCATCACTGTAAAAGATCTCGTAAAGCACTACCCCGAAGTGAAAGCCGTAAACGGCATCAGTTTCGAAGTGTATGAGGGAGAAATTTTCGGCCTGCTCGGGCCCAATGGAGCCGGCAAAACCACCACGCTCGAAATCATTGAAACACTTCGCGAGAAAAGTTCGGGAGAAGTAACGGTGTATGGTATGAGCGTGGATAAAGACAGCAACGAAATAAAAAAAATAATCGGAGTGCAGTTGCAGGCAGCGGGCTATTACCCTGCATTAACGCTGAATGAGCTGCTCGTACTTTTCTCCGGCTTGTACAACGTAAAAGTAAACGTGCACGACATGCTCAAACTCGTTGGGCTTGACGACCGCAGCAAATCAAAATACAAAGAACTCAGTGGCGGACAAAAGCAGCGCTTCAGCATCTGCACCACACTCATCAACAAACCTAAAATTGTTTTCTTAGACGAACCCACCACCGGTCTCGATCCGCAAGCGCGCAGAAACCTGTGGGAACTCATTCAGCAAATACGCCAACAAGGAACCACCGTAGTAATAACCACCCACTACATGGACGAAGCCGAAACCCTCTGCGACCGAGTCGCTATTATCGAAAAAGGAAAAATAATTGCACTCGACACTCCGGACAAACTCATAGACCATCTTGTTGAAACCGGATTTGAGCGCACTAAAGAAGTGAAGAAAGCAAACCTTGAAGATGTGTTTCTTTCGCTCACCGGGCATGAGTGGAGAGATGAGTAAAACTTGGTTGACTGGTTGACTAAGTTAATTAGGTTGATTTAGGCAGCCCCCGATTTTCATTCATCAACTCAGTTCACTTTTTTCTCTGTGTCTCCGTGCCTCTGTGGTTAAATTATCCGGCTGTTCGCTTTCTCGCCTTCCGGTATTTCAGAAAAGTATAATTAAACGCATACTTCCCCATTGCCAATCCCACAACGCCATCGCGCCAGCCGCCCTTAGCAAAATACCATTTCACAAAGGCAGCCGTAGCACTCAGGTATTGCTGAACAACATTCAAACTTTTTTTCTTGTTCAATAATGTTTGTGCTGATAAGGAAGTATAGCGATCTAATTTCTCCGCAATTTCTTTTTTCGTTTCGAAAGTGTAATGATGAAGCGAGCCGCTAATCACAGAAATGGTTTTGTATCCCGATGGCTCTTCGTGCACAATAGGAGAGGTTGAGAAATTTGAAATGCGCTTGTCAAACAACCGCACCGGAAAATCAGGAGACACAACAGGATACGCAGCATGAATTTTTTTCCCGAGCACAAACCATTCTCTTTTTATCCGGTATGCATCATCAAGCGAAGAAGAATTTTTCAGAAGATTTAATTCGGAGATGAGAAGATCATCAGGCACTTCATCACTGTCAACCATCAGCACAAGAGGATGCGCGCATTGCTCAAGGGCAAATGCGCGCTGACTTTTAAAGTCATCAAATACACGAACGAAAAATCTGCACCGATGATTTTGTGAAATCATTTTTGTTGAATCCACACTTCCTGAATCAACAATTACAATTTCATCACACGCTTTCTTCAGTTGCAAAAGAATCTTCTCCAGATATTTTTCGCTGTTCAGTGTAAGTAGAAATGCAGAAATCTGATGAGCCATCGCGGCAAGTTAGGAATTGCAAAGAACCTGTTGTGTGTATTTCGTCAGATTGCACAACAAATAACAGTTAACTTCTTTTATTACTTTTGAAACCGTTCCTAAAAACCAAAATCCGTTGAGCGAAGAAAAAAAATACAATCAGTGGAAAGCGATGTTTGCTATTACGCGGGCAAGTTTGCGCTCAATCACGCGAAGCCCGAGTGCAGTAGTGTTCACTCTTTTATTTCCACTCATCTTTATTGTGGTGTTCGGCTTTCTGGGAGGGGGCGCATTCTCTATAGATGTTGCAGTAAAGAGCGGCTGCAACACAAACAACCCCATCTACATGGCGATGCAAGACATTTCAGTAATTCGGCTTGACACAAATGAAACAGAAGAAAAACTAAAAAGCGATCTTGAAAAAGGAAGAATTGATGCAACCGTTTTCATAAAAGACAATGGAGTAGAAGCAATGCCGCGCTATACGGTAAATGTAGAAACGACATCCGCTTCACCCGATCGCGGAAGCATTTTTAAATCCGTACTCAGTAATATTTTCTTTAAGCTCAATGAAGCGTTGCTCACCGATGTGCCCACTATCGCAGAGTTAAAGGAAACTCAAATCAGTGTCCGGCAATACAAGACGATTGATTTTATTCTACCTGGTCAACTTGGATTTTCATTGCTAAGCACCGGAGTGTTCGGCACTGCATTTGTATTTCTCAGCTTGAGGCAAACATTGGTGATCAAACGATTTTTTGCAACACCCATCAAACGGCAGTTTATTGTTTTAGGCGAAGCATTAAGCCGACTCATCTTCGCAATTGCAGGAGCAATCATGATCATTCTCATCGGTCATTATGCATTCGGCTTCACACTCGTTAATGGATTGGTGACTATACTCAACATGCTGTTACTTTCTGTACTTGGCTTAATTGTGTTTATGGGTTTCGGTTTTGTCGTTTCAGGAGTAGCAAAAAATGAAAATGCGGTGCCTCCTATTGCAAATATCATTACGCTACCGCAATTTCTTTTAAGCGGAACATTTTTTCCTATCACGGCATTTCCATCATGGCTGCAACCAATATGTAAAGCACTTCCGTTAACTTATCTCAATGATGCCATGCGTAAAGTTGCATTCGAAGGCATGGGGCTTTTCCAGGTCGGTCATCAAATTATGATTGTTACTATTTGGGGCATAGTGGTGTACCTGCTTGCCTTTAAATTTTTCAAGTGGGAGTAATAAAGAACCTATTTTTAAATGAAGAATGTAATGAAGTGGCTTCTTAAGCCAGCTACATCAGGGAAAATAACTACCTTAGCAGAGGTTTTCAGAAAACCTTTTACTATTTTCTTCGATAAAAGTCTTTAACAAAATCAAATGAAAAAATTTACAAGTATCAACATTGCTTTCCTGTTGATCATTTCAACAGGAAACTTTTGTTTCGCGCAACGTGGAAAAGACGGTGCTAAAACGATCAGCTCGTCAGTAAATGTAAATGAATATACGCCATTGTTATCAAGTGTAAGCGCGGGAAGTAGTACATTAGCCGTAGTCAGCAGTACCTTGAACGGCAACGGACGTTTCTCTGGCAACCTTGCTCCTGGAGATTTAATTTTCATCATTCAGATACAGGGCACTACCATAAACACACCTAATGATAGCACATACGGAGCAATTTCTTCCTACAACAACTGCGGTTTTAATGAATTTGCCCAAGTGTCTAGCGTTCCCAATTCCACAAGTATTACTATTGATTGTGGCTTACAACACTCCTATTCAGCACCTGGACGAACTCAAGTAATCCGTGTACCAAGATGGAGCACATTAACAATAAACAATGGGGGTACGATGACTTGTCCGGCATGGGATGGAACGACCGGAGGTATTGTCGTCACTGAAGTTTTAGGAAACACGGTAATAAATTCCGGAGGAAAAGTAGATGCAACGGGTAAAGGATTTCGAGGGGGCGCACTCGATAACCAATCACAGTTCGGTACACTCGATTATGTTTGGAATACCCCTTTATCTGGAGCAGAGAAGGGAGAAAGTATAGTAGGTAATCAAGGGGATTACGACAACATGGGAGGAAGGTATGATAGAGGTGCGCCAGCTAATGGAGGCGGTGGCGGGCAGGGGCATACTTCCGGAGGTGGGGGTGGTGCAAATGCGGGCAACATTGCAACATGGAATGGATATGGAATTCCGGATTTGTCAACTCCATCATGGGCATCTGCATGGAATCTTGAGTGGACTGGTTTCGCATCGAATAATAGTTCAGGTGGTGGGCGGGGCGGGTATGATTATTCAGCCAACGATGCAAATGCCTTGATCGAAGGACCTGGCAATAGTAATTGGGGAGGCGATAACAGACGCAACAATGGAGGGCTTGGCGGTCGTCCGCTTGATTATTCGACCGGAAGATTATTTTTGGGTGGTGGCGGAGGCGCAGGAGATCAAAATCAAAACAAGGGAGGCCCCGGTGGAAATGGCGGAGGGCTTATTTACATTCTTTCCTTTGCAGACATAACCGGAAGTGGACAAATTGTAGCCAACGGTTCTAATGGAGGAAGCACTCCCACAAGAGGTACAGACGGAGCAGGAGGAGCGGGAGCAGGAGGTACTATCATACTTAATGCAACTGGAACTATTTCGGGATGTACCATCAATGCAAACGGTGGTAATGGTGGAAATCAAATTATCAGAAATGTATTTGAGCCGACAGAAACAGAAGGTCCAGGTGGTGGTGGAGGTGGTGGTTATATTTCTATTACAAATGGAGCTCCAGTAAGAACAGCAACTGGAGGAGCAAACGGGACCACAGATTCGGGAGGGCTTTTGGAATTTCCTCCGAACGGGGCTACAAAAGGAGCAACTGGATTACCAGCACAAACTTTTGCGAGTTATTATGTAACAGCAATCGGTGACACCATTTGCCCGAACACTTCAGCAACATTAACGGCTTCTATTGTCGGCACTGCTCCATTCGGAGTTACTTACTACTGGTACACAACTGCAACAGGAGGAGCTTCGGTAGGAACTGGAAGTACATTCACTACCCCAGCTATTCCTGCAGCCACAACATACTATGTAGAAATTTGTCCTGGCTATTACCGTGTGCCAGTAAATATAATTCTCAACCCTACTCCTGTTCCTTCCTTCACAGCAACTACTGTTTGTCTTGGCGATGCAACTGTCTTTACAAATACTTCAACGGGAGCAACCGGTTACGCCTGGAATTTTGGCGATGGAAATTCCTCCGGTCAAATGAGTCCAAACCATACTTATTCTACCGCAGGATCGTTTATTGTCTTGATGACTGTGATAAATAGTTACGGTTGTTTGGCAAACACAACTCAAACTGTTACTGTTGGCAATACTCCTCAAGTTAGCTTTACTTCAAATGGAGCAACGACAGCATGTGGTTCTCTCACTGTAAACTTTGTAAACAACACGACAGGTGGAGGCGCTAATTCATACGTGTGGAATTTCGGTGATGGATCTGCAACTTCAACACAACAAAATCCTGGGCATACTTATTCTATCCCTGGCACTTACACTGTAGTTCTTGCTGCATCGCTTGGTTCATGCAATGATATTGACTCAATTGTAAATTACATCACCGTGAATCCTGCGCCTACTGCCGGTTTCAACGCAACGAATGTTTGTTTGGGTGATGTTATGAACTTTATAAACTCTTCAAGTGGTGCAACAAGTTACAGTTGGAATTTCGGTGATGCAACCGGAACTTCAACATCAACAAGCCCCTCTTACACATATACATCAGCAAATACTTTCACGGTTACATTGATTGCATCAGACGGAACATGCACAGATACAACAACTCAAAGTGTAACGGTAAATAATGCTCCGCAGGTTAGCTTTACTTCAACTGGTGCAACAACAGCTTGTGGTTCTCTCACTGTAAACTTTGTAAACAACACGACAGGTGGAGGTGGAAATTCATACGTGTGGAATTTCGGTGATGGGTCTGCAACATCAACACAACAAAATCCTTCTTGCACTTACACAACTCCTGGCACTTACACTGTAGTTCTTGCTGCATCGCTTGGGTCCTGCAACGATATTGACTCAATTGTAAATTACATCACCGTGAATCCTGCGCCTACTGCCGGTTTCAATGCAACGAATGTTTGTTTGGGTGATGTTATGAACTTTATAAACTCTTCAAGTGGTGCAAC
>JBBRND010000022.1:0-82404 GCA_038230515.1 Bacteroidia bacterium
TGACTTGATCAAGTTACCACATAACTTGTTCAAGTTACGTCATGACTTGTTCAAGTTACGTCATGACTTGTTCAAGTTACGTCATGACTTGTTCAAGTTACATCATGACTTGTTCAAGTTACGTCATGAATTGAACAAGTCACGTCATGAATTGAACAAGTCATGAAGAAATTTCATAGTGCTTTTATATGAGAATATGGATTTTTATTAAAAATTCAACGATCTTCAAAAAAGGCGTAAGAAAAAACAATTTACAGCAACTTTTTATTAGATTGGGAAGTAAAAAATGGTTGGCGGATTTTCGAACTTTAGGTACCCGCTATTATTTTCGCTTCATTGCAGGCAAGAGTGCACCGAGCAATCCGGTAAATCAATTAGCAGCATAAATTAAAGAGTCAGTAAATAAATAGAAATCCCGCTTCTGAAAAGAGGCGGGATTTTTTATTGTCCGTATTTTCATATTTGCAGCGTATCTTGCCGCCCGTTTTTAACCCCACACCACCCATTGAGTACCCCTGAAACCCTGGAAACACCGGAGCCAAACCTTGGCAAAAAGCTGTATGCCTATCAGCAGGGGGCTATCGAGGAGATATTAGATCGCATTAAAAATCATCCTGTAAAGTATAACCTCCTGTATCAGTTGCCAACAGGTGGCGGCAAAACGGTTATCTTTTCTGAAATAGCCAAACGCTTTATTCAATCCACCGGCAAAAAGGTACTGATACTAACCCATCGCATTGAACTTTGCGGGCAAACCCATAAAATGCTTAATGAGTTTGGGGTAGTCAATATGGTTATTAAAAGCGAGGTAAAAGAATTGCCGGTGCCTAATGACTATATGTGTTTTGTAGCCATGGTGGAAACGCTCAATAACCGGCTGCGCGATAAAATCCTTGACCTCGACAATGTTGGGCTTATGATTGTGGACGAAGCCCACTATAACTCATTCGGAAAATTATTTAAGTTTTATGAAAAAGGAGTAGTGCTTGGAGTAACGGCAACCCCGTTAAGCTCCAATATAAACCTCCCCATGAAAGATAATTACGATCAGCTTATCGTGGGGGAGTCTATTTCTTCGCTCATTCAAATGGGTTTTTTATCACGCGCCACTACCTATAGCTACCAGGTGGGGTTAACCTCGCTAAAGGTCGGCTTAAATGGCGATTACACCGTTAGTTCCAGCGAACGGCTTTATAATAACTATGCCATGCAGGATAAGCTGCTAAGTGCATATCGGGAAAAAAGCTTAGGTAAAAAAACATTGATCTTTAATAACGGCATTCAAACTTCGCAACATGTATATGCCAACTTTCGGCAGGCGGGTTTAGATGTAAGGCACTTAGACAATACACATTCCGCCCGCGAGCGCAAGGAGATACTGACCTGGTTTCGTGAGAAACCCGATGCCATACTTACCTCGGTAAGCATACTTACCACCGGTTTCGATGAACCGACAGTGGAAAGCATTATACTTAACCGCGCTACCAAATCGCTCACGCTTTATTTTCAGATGATAGGCAGGGGTTCGCGCGTGCTGCCCGATAAAAAGGAATTTACAGTGATTGATTTAGGTAATAACCTGAACAGGTTCGGGCTATGGGAAGCAGATATTGATTGGGGCAGTATATTCCGGTCGCCTGAATTGCACCTGGCTGGTATTTGGAGCGATGAGGAAATTGAGCGGTCGTTCAAATATCTAATGCCTGACGAACTACGACAGAGATTCATAAAATCTGCTTCTATTGATTTTGATGTCAAGAAGGAACATAAACTGGCAGCTAGTCACCACCATAGACCACGAATAGTTATAGACCGCTCTATAGAACAACATACCCTCATGTGCATGCAAAACAGCATAGATGTAGATGAGGCGTTAGTGCTGGCAGAACTTCTTAAAGAAGAAATTGAATACCGCATCCGCATTTACGCGCGCTGCTTAAGTAAAACTACCGAAAGCTATGTGAGATGGATGCAGGATGAATACAAACGTAAACTTAAATCGGGATTGGTGTTGAATTACCTGCTTTTATCCACCGGAAAAGAGGAGTAGCCCGCTGTAGAAACGCTATGCCTTTCAGTTTATAGGGAATGTTCTTTTTTAACACGAGAATAGGGATTTCCACTGCTGGCACCTCCCGTTTTTTTTAGTACCTTCGCGCCCCGCAAAAAAGCTATTCATGTTATCAGTATCAAATTTATCGTTACGCTACGGCAAGCGCGTGTTGTTTGAAGAGGTGAATTTAAAATTTACCCCCGGCAATTGCTATGGAATTATAGGAGCCAACGGTGCAGGCAAGTCCACCTTTCTAAAAATACTTTCTGGTGAAGTTGATCCTACAAGCGGACAGATTTCTATTACTCCCGGAGAGCGCATGGGCGTATTGAAGCAAAACCACTTTGAATTCGACCATTTTACGGTGCTTAATACCGTGATGATGGGAAACCAGAAACTGTGGAAGGTGATGCAGGAGAAAGATGCCTTTTATGCCAAGCCCGATTTCAGCGAAGCGGATGGAGTAAAGGCGGGAGAACTGGAAACCTTGTTTGCCGAAATGGAAGGATGGAATGCGGAGAGCGATGCGGCTAACCTGCTAAGTGGTTTAGGTGTGCATGAAGAGTATCACTCCAGATTGATGAGTGAACTGAACGGAAAGGAAAAGGTGCGCGTGCTGCTTGCACAGGCATTGTTCGGCAACCCTGATATTTTATTACTCGATGAGCCAACCAATGATCTGGATGTTGAAACCATCAGTTGGCTGGAAAATTTTTTAGCGGGATATGAGAATACAGTTCTTGTAGTATCTCACGACCGTCACTTTTTAGATGCCGTGTGTACGCACGTGGCAGACATTGACTTCGGAAAAATACGGTTGTATGCAGGCAACTATACGTTCTGGTATGAGAGCAGTCAGCTTGCTTTGCGTCAGCGGAGCGATCAGAATAAAAAGACGGAAGATAAGCGCAAGGAACTTCAGGATTTTATTGAACGCTTCAGTGCGAATGCCTCCAAATCAAGACAGGCAACAAGCCGTAAAAAGTTATTGGAGAAGTTAGTGCTGGAAGATATTCAGCCATCAACGCGCAAATATCCCGGCATTGTTTTCAGACCCGACCGCGATTGTGGCGATCAGTTGCTGCTGGTTGAAGGGTTGAGCAAATCATCTCCAGATGGTTTGGTTTACTTCAATGATATTTCTTTTACGCTTAGCAAAGGCGATAAGGTAGCGGTGCTTTCGAAGGAGCATAGCGCCATCACTTCTTTCTTTGAAATACTGATGGGCTTAGAGAAGCCCGATGCAGGTACTTTTACCTGGGGAAGCACCATTACGCGATCGTATCTTCCGAATGAAAACGCAAAATTTTTTAAGAGTGACGATAACCTGATGGATTGGCTGCGCCAGTTTTCTTCGGAAAAAGATGAAACCTACATACGTGGGTTTTTAGGAAAGATGCTATTCAGCGGGGAAGAGGTTTTTAAAAAATCGAACGTGTTGAGTGGTGGCGAAAAAGTGCGCTGCATGATGAGCCGCATGATGCTTGCCAACGGCAACTGCCTTATTCTTGATGAACCAACCAATCACTTAGACTTGGAAACAATTACTTCCATCAACAATGCACTGAAGGACTGGAAACACATTGCTCTTTTTACATCGCACGATCATGAGTTTGTGCAGACCGTAGCAAACCGCATTATTGAAATTACTCCGGGTGGCATTATTGATAAGCGAATGATGTATGATGAATACATTTCCGATGAGAAAATTAAATTGTTGCGCGAATCAATGTACGAGCAGGTTGAACTGGTAAAATAGCCCGTTCGAAAGCAGATTGGGAAAAGTTTCTTACTTTCGTTCGCCTAAATTTAAAATCAGCGATCATGAAAATACTCTACTCATTCCGGACAAATCTTTTTGTTGCCTTTCTGTTACTCTCTGCAACTTCTCAGGCGCAGCTTACAGTTGACAGCACTTTTAATCCTGCTCAGTTGGTTCAAACACTGCTAGGTGGAGGCGTAACAGTATCAAACATTACCTATACAGGTGATACGGTACATGCCTCCGGCCATTTCACTGAGCCATCAAATGCCTTTGGAATTAACAGCGGTATTATTCTTACTACCGGAACAGTAAGCAATGCACCGGGACCTAACAATTCAGACAACGCAACATTTGACAATTTTCAACCCGGAGATTTATTGCTCGATCAATACACTTCAGGAATTACACAGGATGCATCCATTCTTGAATTTGATTTCACTTCAATATCCGATTCCGTAGTGTTCAACTACGTATTCGCATCAGAAGAGTATAATGAATTTGTGGATCAGGGTTTCAATGATGTATTCGGTTTTTTTATTAGTGGTCCCGGTATTAATGGTCAGCAGGATATTGCACTCGTTCCGGGTACCAATACTCCCTGTTCAATAGACAGTATCAACAATGGTTACACGCAGGTCGGAATGGCTTCTACAGGTCCATGCACCAATTGCCAATATTACGTTGACAATTTTCAAGGAACGGTAATGCAATACGATGGATACACAACAGTGCTTACTGCTCGCGCAGGAGTAATTCCCTGTGCAACATACCATCTCAAAATTGCAATTGCTGATGTTACAGACGGTGTGTATGATTCCGGAGTATTTCTTCAGGGCGGCAGTTTTAAATCAAGTGGAGTATTTCAGGTTGTATATCATGGAGGCGATGCTCCGGGGACGTTGCATCTTTGCCCGGGCACATGCGATACCCTCACATCACCTTACATGTATAATTACAATTGGAACACTGGCGATACCACTCAGTCCATTGTAGTTTGCAACCAGGGTTTATATTATGTTTCTTCTACGAACGGTACCTGTATGGCAACATCTGCTTCAGTAAATGTTATGCAGGTTGCAGGTCCACCGGCATCTACGCTGAGCAATGCGAATGATGTTCTTACATCTTCTATTACAGATAGCATTTATACCTACCAATGGTATTTGGGAGGAATTCCTTTTGCGGGCGGCACTTCATCTACTCTTGCATTGACAGTGAGCGGTTGCTATCATCTTCTGATTACAGATGCGAACGGTTGCACTTCAACCAGTGACACAATTTGCGATCTGAATGTAGGACTGAATGAATATTCAATTCAACATGCCGTTTCTATCAAACCGAACCCGGTTAAAGGTTCTTTCACTCTTGAAGTAGATGGACAAACGGGAGCAGGAACTGTTCTAATTACTGATCTTTCAGGAAAAATTGTTCGTCAGGAAGTGTGGTCTGAAAACACAACAAGTAAAAAAATAGATGCCGGAAACCTGGCGAAAGGAATTTATTTCCTTCAGTTGAAAACGGATCGCAGCGTTTACAGTCAGCGCTTGATCATTCAGTAAAAAGCTATTTTACCGCCACGTCACCAGTATGAAGGACATCACGGAGAGCATTAGCAAATAAGCTCCGTTGTTAATCAGCCAAAGTGATTGTCTTTGCTTTGCAAAAATCACTGACCAACTGCTGAATGTCATTCCGAATCCTGCCCACAGTGCAAAAGCAATCTTCAAAGCAGAAAGGCGGCTTTGAATATCAAGCCGGTCAATGAGAAGATAGAGCACAATGGCATTAATGAGTATCATAAAAAACAATTTTGTGACCTGCTTGAATGCTTCCGGTTGCAGGTCCTCATCAGTTAAGCTGGTATATTCTTTTACAAGTTCCTTCCAGCGGTCACCGAAAACAAAGGGAAGATACCAGATGAAACCCGCTACCAGGGCAGCAATGGTTGCAACAATGATATGAAATAAGTCAGCGGTGATTTTATTCATGGTGTTTGATTTGTTGCTAAGTCTGATTCGCTCGTTTTACATTAAAAGCTTTCAATGAGTTACACTCACCCGGGTCGTCAAAGTTTCCCGGCAGATTAATGTTCTGATGTGCATATTGTGCAAAGCCGGAACTAAAAACAATTGCAAGATGGGCGTGGTAAAAGTTGTCTTCATGAGATTGGTTTATCTTTTTGTTGAATTACGAAAGTAGGAAATATGTTTGGTATAAAACGGGTGAACGATCCGTTAAATATTTCTTTCCCCGTAACGTTTATGTTCAAAGAAAGTATAGCAAGTATTAAAATAGTTGACCAAACAAGATGAAGCGCCTCGTAACTTTCTTATTCAGTTTTCTAATCGTTTGCATCGTTCATGCGCAGGTGCTCGATGATATTGCAATGAGTTTGAGAAAGAAGCCGGAGTTTTTTTTCAACCTCACTCAATACAATTCTTTTATCAGCAACCAGGCGGCAAATGTTTCAGGCATTCGCGCAGGACTCGAGTTTAATGAGAAAGTCCGCATCGCTGTTGGCTATAGCTGGCTCTACTCTAATGTGGTAGATAAAATCAGCATCGCTGAAAACGATGTTTCGTATCAAACAAACGGTCAATTAAAATTTCATTATGTGAACACGATGTTCGAGTATGAATTTTACAGCAACTATCCATGGCATATTTCCGTGCCGTTGGTAGTTGGTGCCGGCAATTCGCATTATGAATACATTGATCACAACACACATGAACGGTTGAGTACAAAAAATTTTCCGGTGGTTTTGTTTGAACCATCTGTCAATGCATCATACAACATTATTGAATGGATCGGAGTTTCCGGTGGTCTCGGTTATCGGGTTGCCCTCAACTCAACAAAAGATTTCAAGAAGAATTTTAATTCCCCGATCTACGTTATTCAGCTCAAGTTTTTCTTCGATGCCATTTACAAGGATGTTTTCCCGAAGGGAATTTTCAAGAAGAAGAATTCAGTTATTGGTCAATAGTTATTTGTCATTCGTTTTTTTCTGCTAACTAATAACGGATAACCGATAACATTTCTATTTTTGCGACCCCAATAAATTAACTCAATCAACTTAGTCAGTTTATTTAACAATTTACAAATGAACATTCACGAATATCAAGGCAAATCCATTCTTAAAAGTTTCGGAGTGGGAATTCAGGAAGGCATTGTTGCTGATACGGCTGACAATGCCGTTGCAGCAGCAAAGCAATTGCAACAACTAACCGGCACACAATGGTGGGTGGTGAAAGCGCAGATACATGCCGGTGGCAGAGGAAAGGGCGGAGGAGTAAAACTTGCAAAGACACTTGACGAAGTTCAGGAGAAAGCATCGAACATTATCGGCATGCAGTTGGTAACTCCTCAAACCGGACCACAGGGAAAAAAAGTTCACAAGGTTTTAATTGCGCAGGATGTGTATTACCCGGGCGCTTCTCCCACAAAAGAATTTTACGTGAGTGTGTTGCTGAATCGCCAAACCGGTCGCAACATTATTATGTATTCTACCGAGGGAGGAATGGATATTGAACACGTAGCTGCAACAACTCCTGAACGCATTTTTAAAGAAGAGATTGATCCGAAAGTTGGCTTGCAACCATTTCAGAGTAGAAAAATTGCGTTCAACCTTGGCTTGAGCGGTGCGGCTTTTAAAGAGATGGTGAAGTTTGTTACTTCATTGTACAAAGCGTATGACAGTATTGATGCATCTCTTTTCGAAATCAATCCTGTGCTGAAAACTTCTGATGATAAAATTCTTGCTGTTGATGCAAAAGTAAATTTTGATGACAACGCTCTTTTCCGTCATCCTGATTTTGCTGCCATGCGAGATACGCTGGAAGAGGACCCAACAGAGTTTGAAGCGAGCCAGCATGATCTGAACTATGTGAAGCTGGATGGTAACGTGGGTTGCATGGTGAACGGTGCTGGACTTGCAATGGCTACAATGGATATTATTAAACTTGCAGGTGGCGAGCCGGCAAACTTTCTTGATGTAGGCGGCACTGCAAATGCTGCCCGTGTTGAACAGGCATTCCGGATTATTCTGAAAGATGCAAACGTGAAAGCGATCCTTGTAAATATTTTTGGCGGCATTGTTCGCTGCGACCGCGTGGCGCAAGGCATTGTGGATGCTTACAAAAATATAGGCACCATTCCTGTTCCTATTATTGTTCGGCTGCAAGGAACCAATGCTGAAGAAGCAAAGAAGATTATTGATGCTTCCGGATTAAAAGTTTCTTCTGCCATTCAGTTGAAAGAAGCGGCTGACCTGGTGCAGAAAGTTTTAGGAAAATAAGAAATTAAAAAAAGAGGTAGCCCATGGTTTAAACCGTGGGCTATTTAGTTTCTAACGATTTCTATCACCACAAAAAAAGCAAATACCACACTTGCAATTCCGTTGGTTGTAAAAAAGGCGAGGTTTACTTTTCGCAAATCATCGGGTTTCACCAATGAATGTTGGTAGAAAAGAAGCGAACAAAAAACACAGGCACCAATCCAATACCACATTCCTGCTTCAGAATAAATTCCTGCTGCTATAACCATTGCTGCCGAAATAAGATGCGCGGCTTCTGAAATCCGTAGCGCAGTTTTTTTTCCTGCAGATGCAGGAACAGAAAAAAGTTTTTGCTTCCTGTCAAATTCTTCATCCTGCAACGCATAAATAATATCGAAGCCGCTAACCCACGTGAACACACAGGCAGAAAAAAGAACGGGCAGCAAACTGAACTTTCCGGTAACGGCAAGATATGCGCCAATGGGGGCAAGTGATAAACCAAGTCCGAGGATGAAATGGCAGAGCGCGGTAAATCTTTTTGTGAGAGAATAGCCAAGCACAACGGCAAGCGCAACAGGCGAAAGGTAAAAGCAAATTGTGTTGATGAAAAAAGTAGTGGCGATAAAGAGGAGGGAGGAGAGGGTTATCAAAGCAATTGCCGAAGCAGAAGAAATTTTTCCTGAAGGAATCTCCCGCGTTTTTGTCCGCTCGTTCAGCAAATCAAAATCTTTATCGGCATACCGGTTATATGCCATTGCTGCGGTGCGCGCGAACACCATGCAAAGGATTACTTTCAGAAATAAAATCCAGTCGGGGGTTGCGCCTGTTTCTTTCACACCAAGAAAAAAACCGATTACGGCAAACGGCAATGCGAAAACGGTGTGAGAAAATTTTACGAGCGAAAAGTAATTTTTGATTGCAGCCAAAAGGATGTTCGTTTGAGCGGGCAAAAATAGTAAACCTTCATTCGCTTGGTTATTTTGTAAAGAGATGTTTTCAAAATCAGCATAAATTTAACCGGATCGCATTCCAATATATTGGAATAGGGGTAATAACGTTTAGGATCGTATTCCGTGAAATTGGAATAGGGGTTTGAACCTTTAGGATGGTATTCCAAGAAATTGGAACAGGGGTATGAACGCTCAGGATGGCATTCCAATAAATTGGAATAGGGGTAAAAACGTTCAGGATGGCATTCCAAGAAGTTGGAATAGGGGTCTAAATCTTCAGGATCGTATTCCAATAATCAGGAATAGGGGTAATAACGTTCTGGATGGTATTCCAAGAAATTGGAATAGTGCGTAAAACGTTTAGAATAGTATTTCCATTTATGGAAGTAGGGGTCTGAAGGTTCAGGATGGCACTTGCAGAAATGGAAGTAGGGGTCTGAAGGTTCAGGATGGCACTTGCAGAAATGGAAATTTGATTTCCGATATTCTTATCAGCAGTTTACAGTACTGTCAGCGTATTCGTCTTCATCAGTTTGCCGTCAATAAGAAGTGAGTAGAAGTACAGCCCGCTTTTGAGATCACCTTTTTCAAGATCAACTGAATTAAGTTTGTCATTGAGGGAAATCATCTTAATGGTTTTGCCAAGCGCATCCGTAATTTTGATTTCGGCTTTTGTAAAAGAAGCAAGCGAAGTAAGATCGTACATAATAGTAGTGTGATCGCTGAACGGATTCGGGAAGTTGGCGAGTTCGGCAGCAGGCATATTGTTTTCATCAATGCCGATGGTGCATCCGCGAAGCATGTTGTAAGCATTTGCTTTGCCGTAGCCCCATAATGTGTTGGGAAGATTTCCTCCGGTGAAGTTGTCAACCGTTGTGCAGGTGAGCAGTGCATTCTTCACATCAAGCCAGTTTGCATTTGGGTAACGTTGAAGATAGAGCGCACAAATTCCGGCAACCATTGGCCCACTCATACTCGTTCCGCTGCTGCGAAAATGCTGACCACCTGCTGCAACTTTTGTAGGGTCACTGGCAAGCAAACCATTGATTACATAATTCGGTCCGCAGGAAAGCACCCATCCACCCGGAGCAGTGATGTCGGGCTTATTTCTTCCATCGCGCGTTGGTCCATGACTTGAGAAAACAGAAAGCTGCCCGGGATGAACTGTAGTATCCTGTGTGAGCGTAAAGTTTGCGTTTGAATAGGAATTTCTGTTGTCATAACTGCCTACAGTAATCACATGATCGTTGCATTGAAAACTGCTCACAATCGTTTGCTCCACATCAGGAGTTTTATATTTTGTGATGGAAGCCATCTGAGTTGAATCAGGAAGACCGGAATGAACCATATCGAAACTCCATGCATCCATTCGTCCGCTGCCTTTCGTCATCAGGCGCCAGTAATATTTTGAAGTATCAGTACCGTTAATGTTTTGAATTGAATCCGGACGGATTGCAAACTGAACTTCATAAGAACCGTTTGCAAACTGCGCGGCACGTTCAACAGTACCCATCTTTGATCCTCCAGCAGAATAAACAGTATCCAGAACATCCTGATTAAGGAAAGGAGAAACATTGCTGAAAGGCAAATTGCCGATCAAAGAATAATCAGGTTTCACACGATCGCAACCAACAGAGAACTGCACATTCGGAAAATCTGCGCTGTCTCCCCACATTTCAAAATAAATATACTGACTTGTGAATTGAAACCAAGTGAACGAAGTATCAGATGAAACATTGTAACCAAGATGGATGGGCGCTGTGCCAGCATTGCCTGCTGATGCACACACCACATGCCCAGTGCCTGCACTGATCAGGTTTGCGATTGCCTGCGCCTGAATATCTCTGCCATCATGCGAACCGAAATAAGTGCCAAGAGAAACGTTGATAACGGCCGGCTCACCCAATGCATCTGCCTTATCAAAAATATATTTCACAGCATCCACAAGCGAAGAAAGAAAATCATTGTCTGGAACATTCAGGTTCATCTTCACGATGATGATGTCAGCATTCGGAGCCATGCCTTTGTAATTATTCACCGTGCTTCCGTTTCCGCAGGCAATACCCGCAACGTGCGTGCCGTGTCCGCTAGGTCCGTCATGATGAAGTGTGGCAGTATCAATCTGATTTCCGATATATTCCATTCCGTAATTGTAGGGCTGAGGAATTACGTTTGTGTCGCTCACCACAAGCGATTGATCCCACACATATTTTATCCGCGTCTCATTTGTAAACGGATCTCTGAAGTCGTGATGCGCAGCATAAATACCCTCGTCAATAATTCCCATCACCACATGAGTGCCGTCATATCCCTGCGGAAGATTAAAACCATTATGTACTTCCACCACGTGGTTGTTGATTACAGCAACATCATTCATCGGTTTTAGCTTGAGATTGTTATCCTCAATCCATGTTACAGAAGTTGAAGCAGCAAGATCGTTGATCTTTGAAAATGGAATACGCACGGCAGAAATATCTCCAGCGGCATATTTGTAAGTGCCGCCAAGTTGCGTAACCAGCGATTTTATTTTAGCAACATCTCCGCGAAGGAACAATGCAATCTCCTTGTCGGACGTTCTTGTTGTCTCGCTCTGCCTTATTTTTTGCCTCAGCGAGATGGCAATTTTGTTTGATGATTGAGAAAATGTTTGTGCAGAAATACAAACAAGAAAAAGGAAGGTTAGAATTCTTTTCATTTAGTAGTTTGAGTAATTAAACTGATACTCAAAAATACCATTCTTTGTTGCACGAAAAACAAACTTTGCAAAGTTCATTTGTACTCTCTCACCAATCAGGATTTTTGCGATATTCGCGCTCCTTTTTAGGGCATGGTTAATTAAGCTAATTGGACGATTTGTTTAAACCCAGCCAACTTAATCTACCCAATCAACAAATCAATCAACTAACAATGGCAGACGACAAGAAAATAATTTTTTCCATGGTGGGCGTTAGCAAAACGTTCCCCTCAGGCAAACAGGTACTCAAGGATATTTACCTCTCGTTTTATTACGGAGCTAAAATCGGAATCCTCGGATTAAACGGTGCAGGTAAATCCACATTGATGAAAATCATTGCCGGCATTGATACATCCTTCAATGGCGATGTGGTTTTCTCTCCCGGCTACACTGTTGGTTATCTCTCGCAGGATCCTGAACTCGATCCCTCAAAAACTGCAAAAGAAATTGTGATGGAAGGTTGCCAGAAGGTGGTTGATCTTCTCAAAGAGTTTGAAGAGATCAACAACAAATTTGCCGAACCGATGGACGATGATGCCATGAACAAGCTCATCGAACGCCAGTCACGTGTGCAAGATGCCATTGATCATGCAGGCGGTTGGGAACTTGATAATAAAATTGAAGTCGCAATGGATGCGCTTCGTTGCCCTGACGGAGATTCATCCGTAACAAATCTTTCCGGTGGAGAGAAAAGAAGAATTGCTTTGTGCAGATTGTTGCTGCAACAACCTGATGTACTCCTGCTCGATGAGCCGACAAACCATCTTGATGCGGAATCAGTTTTGTGGTTAGAACAACATCTTCAAAAATATGAAGGCACTGTAATCGCAGTTACTCACGATCGTTATTTCTTAGATAATGTTGCCGGTTGGATTCTTGAACTTGACCGTGGAGAAGGAATTCCTTACAAGGGAAATTATTCTTCGTGGCTGGAACAAAAGTCAAACCGTTTGGCGCAGGAAGAAAAAACAGAAAGCAAACGTCAGCGCATTTTGAAACGCGAGTTGGAATGGGTGCGCACAAGTCCGAAAGGTCGCAACACAAAACAGAAAGCACGACTTGCAGCATACGACAGGTTGGCAAGTGAAGATGTAAAAGAGAAAGAAGAAAAGCTGGAACTCTTTATTCCTCCCGGTCCACGCTTAGGAAGCACTGTTATCGAAGCCACCAATCTTTCAAAGTCCTATGGCGATAGAATGTTGATTGATAACTTAACGTTCTCTCTTCCGCCAAATGGAATTGTTGGGGTAATTGGTCCGAACGGAGTTGGTAAAACAACACTCTTCAAAATGATTTTAGGAAAAGAAACTCCCGACACCGGTTCCATAAAAATTGGTGAGACAGTTAAGATAGCTTATGTAGATCAAGCGCATGATGATCTTGTTCCCGGCAAAACGGTTTATGAAATTATTTCAGGAGGAACAGATACGATGCTTGCCGGAGGAAAACAATTCAACTCGCGCTCGTATGTTTCTAAATTTAATTTCAGCGGAACAGATCAGAGCAAAAAATTGGAAGTGCTTTCGGGCGGAGAACGCAACCGTGTCCACTTAGCAATTGCCTTGCGCGAAGGAGCAAACGTAATCCTCCTCGATGAACCGACAAATGACATTGACATAAATACGTTGCGCGCATTGGAAGAAGCAATGGAAAACTTTGCGGGCTGCGCTGTTGTAATCAGCCACGACCGCTGGTTCCTCGATCGCATTGCAACGCACATCCTCGCCTTCGAAGGCGACTCGCAGGTTTATTTCTTTGACGGAAACTTCAGCGAGTACGAAGAAAATAAAAAGCAGCGGCTTGGAGATACCACTCCGCACAGGGTAAAGTATCGGTCACTGGTGAGATAGAAGCCCATCCCTAACCCTTCCCAAAGGGAAGGGAATTAAATCCGTTATGCAAAACATGTCAAAATATTTTTTGGGTTTATTCCTCCCCTTCGGGGAGATTAGGAGAGGCTGCTTATGAAGCCGGGCATTCCGAAAGGCACGCGCGATTTTTCTCCATTAGAAATGATGAAGCGGAATTTTATTTTTGATACTATTCGGAATGTGTATCAGCGTTACGGTTACCAGCAGATTGAAACTCCTACGATGGAAAACCTTTCCACGCTTGAAGGAAAGTATGGCGAGGAAGGAGACAAGTTGCTTTTCAGAATTCTTAATTCAGGAATAAATTTTTCTGAACTAAAACCACAAACTTCAGACCTCAAACATTCTGACATTGCGGAAAAGGGTTTGCGTTATGACCTTACAGTTCCTTTTGCGCGATACGTTGTGATGCACCAAAACGAAATCACTTTTCCATTCAAGAGATTTCAGATACAACCGGTGTGGAGAGCAGATCGTCCGCAGAAGGGAAGATACAGAGAGTTTTATCAATGCGATGCTGATGTGATTGGAAGTACTTCATTGTTAAATGAAGTGGAGTTGATACAGATTATTGATGAGGTGTTTTCTGCTCTTGGAATTAAAACAACAATTAAGATCAATAACAGGAAATTGTTGTTGGCATTGGCTCATCATCTTAATATTGGTGATAATGATTTCATTGAATTCGTTACCCTCATTGATAAGATTGATAAAGTTGGCAGAGATCAGGTTCTCTTTGAGATAACCAATAGATTTAAGACTCCGGATACTGAATGGCGAAATCTATTTCAGGTTCTGCATTCTTCTCCATTTCCGCATAACATAACAGGTAAACTTGAAATTTTAAAAGAGATGTTTGCGAATTCTGATATTGGGAAGAAGGGGATCGAAGAAGTAGAGGAGATAGTTCAACATTGGATAAATAACGATCCTGAACTTATTTCTAATTTTAAAAGTGCTTCTTTGGAACTTGATTTAAATTTGGCTCGTGGTCTCAATTACTACACCGGAACAATCATTGAAGTAAAAGTTGCTGATACTCGGTCCACTTTCACAAGCAGCATTTGTGGAGGAGGTCGTTATGATGACCTCACGGGAATTTTCGGTTTGCCGAATGTAAGCGGTGTCGGTATTTCTTTCGGTGCCGATCGCATTTATGATGTATTGGAAGAGATGAATGCCTTTCCTGATCTCACAGGGGCGTCAACAAAAATTATGTTTGTGAATTTCGGAAAGGATGAAGCAATGCATTGTCTGAAACTGTTGAAACAGCTTCGCGAAGCAGGAATCAACTCAGAACTTTTCCCCGATCAAGCCAAAATGAAAAAGCAAATGGGTTATGCTGATGATAAAAAAATTCCATTCGTTGCGTTGATAGGTTCTGAAGAAATGAAGTCGGGCGAAATAACAATTAAGAATATGGTGACCGGAGAACAGAGCAAGGTGAAGATGGATGAGTTGATGATAGTATTGAAAGGTACAAAGTAGAGAGTATGAAGTATTAAGTAACAGCCCAATCAAAATGCCGACACACTTTACCATTTCAAATACTCTTTCTTTCGATGACATTGAAAAAATATTCAATGAAAATCTGAAGCTGAAGCTCTCCCCTCAATCACGGGCTAAAATTTCCAAGTGCAGAAAATACCTCGATCAGAAGCTGAAAAACCTTGACGCTCCGGTTTATGGTATCAACACCGGCTTTGGTGCGTTGTATAATAAAACCATTTCTGAAAATGACCTTGAAACTCTTCAGAAAAATTTAGTGATGAGCCATGCCTGTGGTGCAGGCGAAGAAGTTCCGCAGGAAATTGTTAAGCTCATGTTGCTTCTCAAAGTTCAGGGATTGAGTTATGGAAATTCAGGAGTGCAGGTTGAAACTGTGCAGCGCCTAATTGATTTTTTTAATAACGACATTCTTCCTGTAGTTTATCAGCAGGGTTCTCTTGGTGCTTCAGGCGATCTTGCTCCACTTGCTCATCTTTCACTTCCGTTGATTGGCGAAGGAGAAGTTTACTACCAAGGGAAAAAACAATCAGCGAAAAATGTGCTGAGGAAATTTAATTGGCAGCCGATTCAATTGCAATCAAAGGAAGGATTGGCGATGTTGAACGGAACACAGTTCATGAGCTCTTATGGAGTTTGGTGTGTAATGCAGAGTTTCAACATCGCGCAACTTGCGGATTTCATAGGCGCAATTTCTCTTGATGCATTTGACGGACGTATCGAACCGTTCGATCCATTGATTCACCAAATCCGTAGTCATGAAGGACAGGCAACTGTTGCAAAACACATTCGTGATTTTCTGAAAGGCAGCCAGCTTATCAACAGAAAAAAAGAACACGTCCAAGATCCATATTCTTTCCGCTGCATTCCGCAGGTGCATGGCGCTTCGCGGGATGCGTTGAATTATGTTGCAATGGTTTTAGAGAATGAAATAAATTCAGTTACAGACAATCCAACCATTTTTCCTGATGAGGATAAAATTATTTCAGGAGGAAATTTTCACGGACAACCATTGGCACTTGCCTTGGATTTTCTTGCGATCGCTTTATCTGAACTCGGCAGCATTAGCGAACGAAGAACGTATCAGCTTATTTCGGGAGAGCGAGGTCTGCCGCCATTTCTTGTTGCAAATCCAGGATTGAACAGCGGCATGATGATTCCGCAATACACGGCTGCAAGTATTGTCAGCCAGAATAAACAATTGTGCGCACCATCTTCTGTTGATTCGATCGTGTCATCTAACGGACAAGAAGATCATGTGAGCATGGGAGCGAATGCAGCAACAAAAGTTTTTCGTGTGGTTGAAAACCTGAAAACCATTTTATCAATCGAGCTTCTCAACGCTGCACAGGCGCTGGAGTTCAGAAGACCATTGAAAAGCTCATCATCCATCGAAAAATTTATTTCTGATTATCGCAAGAAAGTTTCTTTCATGAAACAGGATCGTATCCTTTTTGAAGACATGAAAAAGACACGTGAGTTTTTATTTGCTTAAGGAATCAAATTGTTGCTAAGTATTCCGTTGCTTCCATTCCTTTATTGAAAAGCAAATCAACAATACTTAAATCAGGAATGAAACCGAAGCGATCACCGAACGTTTGGTAATACTTTGGAAGATTTTCATTTCTCTGAGATGGGTTGAATGCATTTCTTAAATCAATCACCTCTTGAGAAATATTCTTTTCATAAGATGTTGTAAATACCGGCTCGAAAGGAATCTTCAGAAGTGAAAGAATCTTTTTCAGCAGCAGAAGATTAAATTCAAAAAGAGTTTCTGTTTGTGTTTCGTAAAATGATTTGAAGTCGTCTTCGAAGTATTCAAAGTAAGGAGAGTTGCGGTATGAACTTGTAATAGTGCGCCAATGTATTTTTTGCCACTGGGAATTGTAGCTGATCTTCCGTTCATGAATTGGTTTTCTTTCATTGCCTTCGTGATGAACAGGAATAATTAATGGATGAACTCCGTTTGCTCCGTAAACCATTGCACGATTGCGATAAGTTTGCTTTATGTAATGCTCGTGCTTTTCAAAAATTATTTTCTCTGATTTGATAAGAGAAGCAACGTAGCTGATAGGAGGAAGATAGGCAATGGAGAAAAGAGAAATCATTACTCCGAAAAATTATTTGTTATTCGTTAATAGTTATTCGAAGTAGCCGGTAGGCATCAATGATCCTGATTTTCGTAAGCGCCCATGTCAGGGTTTGTACCTCCCGGCATTGGGCGCGGAAGTCCTTTTATATCTGTTGCAAGAACGGTTGGGTTGAGTAAGAGGATAGCAGGATCTCCTGTGTGTACGGCAGGAGAGCTTCCTGCAGAAGAAGAGTCTAGTTCGTAAATATTATTGTCAATATCCTTAAAATGCGGCTCTACATTTCTAATTGAGTTGAGATAGTGATTCGCGCTTCCGTTATATGTTTCGAGATCCATTTTATAGAGGCAGTGATCGAGTATGAAATTAAAATATCCTGCTCCGGTTGCAGTAACAGTATCCAGTTTGAATTCACTGTCCTGACTGCCATAGATAATGCAGTTGCCGAAGTATGCAGTGAGGGGACGAATGGCAGTGTAATAATTATTAAGCCAGAAAGAAGGGGTGGATCGATTTGTATTGTTCCAATAGTTTGCAAATGTGCAATGAAGAAAACGGTAGTTGCCACCGTAAAGAAGATAGCTTAAATATTCTCCGCAGTTTGCAAACACACAATTGTTTGCCTGTATTGAAGAACCGTTGCCATACAAAGCAGTACTTGCGGAATTTTTTATGATTGTGTTGTTAAGTGTGGCAGCTATTGTATCAGGAGAAGATGGAACAGAATCGGATTGTATTCCTACAAAACCATTTTTTATAATGGCATGATTAAAAACATTTCCGTTTGGTCCGGCACCTGTTGTAATAGGAATCGGATTGCACTGAGTAAGATCAATTGCTGAAATAGTAGATAACCAGATGCGATCCCATTGACCGGGGATGTCTTTGAATTGATCTCCGAGACGATCGCCCTCAAAAGTTACTGGATCGGTGAGCGTTCCGTTCACAATAATTTTTGCCGTGTTCGTAACGATGATACCTGAGTTGTTATGAAAATGAATGCGGACTCCTGCATCAATAGTAAGTGTATATCCGGCATCGAGAATGGCGTATCCGTAAATCACGTATGGCTTGTCATTGGTCCAGTGAAGAGAGTGGCTTGCACCTGCACAATCTTTCAACTTGAAGAGAGGAGTGCATTGCGATTTTTGTTCTCCGCAATTGGAAGAAGGAAAGAAGTGTGCATTCTGCCCATACGCAACAAGATCGAGGTGTTGTTGATTGCTGTTTGTGTTGAAGATGATGGCATCGCTGATGATGAATGGGGTGGTGGCGTTATTTGGATCAATGGTCACTTCTGCAAAAATCCAGATGCTGTCGTTGGCACCAATCTCCACATTGGTAAAAGATTTTCCGGGTACGCCATTTACATTCAGGCGAAAATAGGATGATGCACCAGAACCGAGATAGAGGGAAGATATTACGAGCGGCTGACTGTATGTATTTCTTACAACGAATACCTGAGTGGCGCTGCCTACTGAGGCGAACACAGTATCGAACTGAACGGTGTCCACACTGAACTGAAGCGTAGCTCCGGCATCGGTAAGCAGCTTGTCCTTTTTGCAGGAACTAACCGAGAGAAACAACGCAAAGGCGGTGAGGATGTAAAAGAAAAATTTACTTTTCATGAGCGGCAAAGATAGTTTTCATTCTTAACGTGAAAAGGAAAGAAATATTCGGCTGCTGTTTTGCGATCTGCGAAGTGAAGCCACACGGTTCGAGCAAAAAATATTTTTAGGTCTGTTTCTCCCAAGGCATACTTATATTATAGTATTACCCAGTTTCCCTTTTCCTTGCCTTGCTTTCCCCGCTTTTTCCGAAGGAAAGTAGATAGTAGAAAAGGCATTCCTTATTTTTAGCTCAAATTCAAGCTAAATCAAAATGAGTGAAGAATAGAAATGGCATCAGGGAGCGAAATTAGCTTGGAATGTACATTCTAAAGTTTAGAAGATACATTCTTTCCGTTAGAATGTACATTCTTTCCGTTAGAATGTACATTCTAAAGTTTAGAAGATACATTCTTTCCGTTAGAATGGTCATTCTAAAGTTTAGAAGATACATTCCTTCCGTTAGAATGGTCATTCTAAAGGTTGGAAGATACATTCCTTCCGTTAGAATGTATATTATTGATTTTTGGAAAGAAAAAGAGAAAAAATTGCTGTTTATTTCCGCCAGGAGGCGAACACGGTTTTAAGATGCATTTATCCAATCCACCTGAAACTCCCGTTTAAACAAGAAATTCCGCAATAAACTTCCTACGGCTGCGCATACACAGGTTGATTCCAAATGTCCCATGCTTTGTCTGCCTGTAGCCGTAACATTCGGAAGCCGTTGTGAATAAATGCACCGCGCTCTTTTCCTTTCATGAGGAAAGCGGTTTGAGCAGGATTGTACACGAGATCGAACAAAAGATTTTTATGATTCAGAAATTCATACGGAATATCAGGGAATGTGTGAATGTCAGGTTCCATGCCAAGCGGAGTGCAATTCACTATGACCTGAAAAGCTTTCATGGTGTTCAAGTTTAAATCTTTGTAAGTGTAATGAAAGCGTGAATCGTTTCTCGTTACAAAAAAATGTTCCAGGCTGAGTTTTCTGAAAACATACGATACTGCCTTTGCTGAACCGCCTGTTCCCAATATCAACGCCCTGCGGTGATGCGGACGGAGAATAGGGCGTATCGCCAATTCGAATCCCCATGCATCGGTATTATATCCGTGCAACTCAGCGCGACCATCTTCCGAGCGCACAATCTTGATGCAGTTAACCGCGCTGATGCGCTGCGCCACTTCATCCACTTGATCCATCATCGGCAGAATATCTAACTTGTGAGGAAGCGTAACATTCAATCCAACCAGATCAGGATTGTCGTGAATGATTTGTTTGAGGTCGGAAGCATTTGATGATTCAAAATTTTCATACACATGATCATGTCTTCCTTCTTTCATAAACTTTTCCGTAAAATACTTTTTCGAAAAGGAATGCCCAAGCGGGTATCCGAATAAGCCGAATTTTTTCATAAGTGCCTTGATTTAAAAAATTAGAATTGGTTAAACTGTTTTGTTGGTTGAGAAGCGGTGGCGGATAAATGCAATAATCATCGGGAGCAGGGATACGATGATGATGCCAAACACCACGAGTGTGAAATTATGTTTGATGACGGGAATGTTTCCGAATAAATATCCGACTGTGCTGAAACTTGCTATCCATAATATATTTCCCATAATGCAAAACAGGAGGAAACGTTTGTAAGTCATCGAACCAAGCCCTGCAACAAACGGAGCGAATGTTCGGATGATGGGCATGAAGCGGGCAATGACTACGGTTTTGCCTCCATGCTTTTCGTAAAATGAATGTGTGCGCGCGAGGTATTCTTTTTTGATGAGCGTTCGTTTTGCATTTACGATTTTGTGTCCTATAAAATTTCCGATGAAATAATTTGTGTTGTCACCTGCAAACGCTGCAATAAAAAGAATGATGATGATCAAGCCGAGATTCAACGCGCCAGCTCCTGCCAAAGCACCAGCAGCAAACAGCAATGAATCGCCCGGAAGAAAAGGAGTGAACACCAATCCTGTTTCGCAAAAGATAATGAGAGCGAGCAGCAGATAAGTAAGCCGGTCGTACTGTTGCACCCACTGCTGAAGATAGACATCAATGTGCGCAATAAAATCAATAAACTGGTGAATCAAATCCATACAGTGCCTTGTAGAAAAATTTGAATCGAAAACCTGAAACCGTAAATCTTTAACCTTGATTGCAGGTGTAATCCGTGGACAAAGTTAGAAAGAGTTTAATGCAAGTCAATAGGTTTGCAAAGATTGATCAATCTCCTTTGCATAAGCGAGAATTCCGCCTTTCAGGTTGTATAGGTTCGTGAAACCGAAACGGCTTTCGAGATTCATGATGGCAGTTGCGCTGCGTACTCCGCCTTTGCAGTGAACAATTACGGGTTTGTTTTTTGAGATGCGGTCTGCATTCTCAAGAACTGTTGCGAGCGGAATTAATTCCCCACCGAGGTTTGCGATGTCGAATTCATACTCTTCACGTACATCAATAATCTGAATGTCTTCCTTGCTGTCGAGTTTTTCTTTGAGTTGCTGAACGGTTATTTCTTTCATGGTGCGAAAATATGAAAGTTATCTGTTTGCGATTAAGAATCATGTGCGTTTCTTTGCGCAATGAAAGAACTGATTGAAGAGGCGTGGCTGAATCGGGAACTCCTGAAGGATGAAAAAAATCAGCGGGCGATTCGCAGCGTGATTGAAGAACTTGATAAAGGCAAAATCCGTGTTGCAGAACCAACTGCTGAAGGATGGAAAGTGAATGAGTGGGTGAAGAAAGCGGTAATCCTTTATTTTCCGATTCAGCAAATGAATGTGATGGAAGTGGGCCCGATGGAGTTTCACGATAAGATTCCGCTGAAGAAAAATTTTGCTTCGCTCGGTGTGCGGGTGGTTCCTAACGGCACTGCACGGTTCGGAAGTTTTCTTGCAAGAGGTGTCATTCTCATGCCTTCGTATGTGAACATTGGAGCGTATGTAGATGAAGGTACAATGGTGGATACCTGGGCCACAGTTGGAAGTTGTGCGCAGATCGGAAAACATGTTCACCTGAGCGGAGGAGTTGGAATTGGTGGTGTACTTGAGCCGGTGCAGGCATCGCCTGTGATTATTGAAGACAATTGTTTTATCGGTTCGCGCTGCATTGTTGTGGAAGGTGTAAGAGTAGAGAAGGAAGCAGTGCTTGGGGCAAATGTAGTGTTGACTCAAAGCACAAAAATTATTGATGTGAGTGAAAGCAAGCCGATAGAATTCAGAGGTATTGTTCCATCACGTTCTGTAGTTATTCCGGGAAGTTATATGAAGAAATTTCCGGCAGGAGAATATCAGGTGCCATGTGCATTAATCATTGGCAAGCGCAAAGAAAGTACCGACACGAAAACATCGTTGAATGATGCGTTGCGCGATTACAGTGTATCGGGATAAACAGTCGTTTCGGGTTTTACCAATCAACTCAATCAACTACAATGCGAATAGGTTTTGATGCTAAGCGAGCATTCATGAATTCCAGCGGACTCGGAAATTATTCGCGAACGCTTATTAAATCATTGATTGAAAATTTTCCGGAGAATGAATACGTGGCGTTTACTCCGACTGTCAAAGAAAGTCTAGGAAAGAAAATACTCAAGACGGGAAAACTTGAACTTGTGTTGCCGCCACAATTAATGAGAAGTGTTTTGTCATCATGGTGGCGCTCATCTTTTATTTCGCAGGACATACGGGTGCAAAAACTAGATGTGTATCATGGCTTGAGTAACGAACTGCCGAAGCGAATTCCGAAAGAAACAAAAAAAGTTGTAACGATTCACGATTTGATTTTTCTCCGGCAACCCGAATGGTATCCGCTTATTGACAGAAATACGTATTACAGAAAATGCAGGTTTGCTTGTAAAGAAGCAGATGCCATTGTTGCGGTAAGCGAACAGACAAAAAAAGACATTCAATATTATTTCAACACAGATACTGCGAAGATCAAGGTTGTTTATCAGAGTTGTGATGAATTCTTTTACGTGCGAGCTGAAGATTTTATATTGGAAGATTTCCGGAAAAGAAAAAATCTTCCTGAAAAATATATTCTGTACGTAGGCACAGTTGAAGAGCGGAAAAATCTTCTCACACTTGTAAAAGCAATGACTAAGGTGAGCGATGTTCCGTTAGTCGTAATTGGTCGAAAGAAAAAGTATTTTGAAAAAGTTCAGGAGTTCATGGCCCGAAATAAAGTGCAATCAAAAATTATTTTTCCGGATTCTTCTTTCGCAAACGATCTCTCGTTGTATTACAAATGCGCTTCTGTATTTGTTTATCCAAGTTATTATGAAGGTTTCGGAATTCCTGTGATCGAAGCTCTACTGAGTGGAGTTCCGGTAATCACTTCAAACACTTCTGCATTGCCTGAGGCGGGCGGAATATCTTCTCTTTATGTTAATCCTCACGATGAAGGCGATCTCGCTGAAAAAATAAATTCCGTTCTGAATAATGAAGTTCTTCGAAAGAAAATGGTTGCTGATGGCTCGGAATATGTGAAACGGTTTCATCCGAAAACTACTTCATCTGAAATGATGAACCTTTACAAAACTATTTCAGGATAATGGATGAGTTAATGAAAGCAGAAATTGAAGAGTGCATTGAAGTTTTGAAAAGCGGAGGACTTATTCTTTATCCCACCGATACGATATGGGGAATCGGCTGCGATGCAACCAATGAAGAAGCAACACAAAAAATATTTCAGCTGAAGAGAAGAACAGATTCGAAAAGTATGATCGTTCTTCTCGATAATGAAGCTCGACTTGCTGCATACATCAGAGAAGTTCCACAGCAAGCTTATGAGTTGATGGAGTACAGCGAGAAGCCACTTACGCTTGTTTTACCCGGAGCAAAAAATCTTGCCAAGAATATTATTGCAGCTGACGAATCAATCGGAATAAGAATTACAAAGGATGAATTTTGTAGAAACGTGATTCAACGTTTCCGTAAACCAATTGTGTCAACATCGGCAAACATCAGCGGAGAAAATCCTCCTTTAAATTTTTCTGAAGTAAGTGAGGAAATAAAATCAGGCGTTGATTATGTAGTACGTTTGCGGCAAAACGAATCTCAAAAAGGTTTTCCTTCTCAAATCATTCAGTTGGGAGTGGGGGGAGAGATTAAGTTTCTAAGAAATTAGTTCCATCATTCCTAAAGATTCGCTATTCGCAAAATCGTCCGCCTAGGCAGATTCGCACAGTTGAAAAAGCACTTACAACATCCGGTTTTCAGAATTATTGCAGAGCAGGCAATGGCAATGAGTGCAGAGGCATTTGTTGTTGGAGGATACGTGCGCGATATTTTTCTCAAGCGCGAATCAAAAGACATTGATGTAGTAGTTACCGGCAGTGGAATAGAACTTGCAAAACAAGTGGCTCATCATCTTGGCAAAGATGTACCTGTCAGTTATTTCAAAAACTTCGGTACTGCAATGATTAAGTTCGATGATCTTGAAATAGAATTTGTTGGGGCGCGAAAGGAATCGTACCGGAGCGATTCGCGCAAGCCCCTTGTGGAGAGCGGCACTATCGAGGACGATCAGAAGCGAAGGGATTTTACCATCAATGCTATGGCAATTCATCTAACGGAGAATAATTTTGGTGAGTTGGTTGATCCCTTTAATGGAATTCAGGATTTGCATGATCGGCTTATCCGCACTCCGCTCGATCCTGAAATTACCTTCTCAGATGATCCGCTTCGAATGATGCGAGCAATCCGTTTCGCATCGCAACTTCATTTCACTATTGATCCTGATGCTTTTCATGCGATCAAAAAAAATAGGGAGCGGATAAAAATTGTTTCAATGGAGCGCATCACCGATGAATTGAATAAAATTATTCTTTCTGTCAAGCCCTCAATTGGTTTCAATTTACTTTTTGATTCAGGTTTGCTTCAGATGATTTTCCCCCAGTTCTGTGCATTGCACGGAGTAGAATATGTAAATGGAAAAGGACACAAGGATAATTTCCATCACACGCTCCAAGTGCTCGATAACGTTTCGCATGAGAGCAACGATCTTTGGCTGCGCTGGGCTGCTGTGCTGCATGACATTGCAAAGCCCGCTACCAAACGTTTCGAACCAGATCACGGATGGACATTTCATGGCCATGAAGACAAAGGTGCAAGAATGGTCAAACATATTTTCCGTCATTTCAAACTTCCTCTGAATGAAAAAATGAAATTCGTGGAGAGGTTAGTGCAACTTCACTTGCGCCCGATTGTTCTTGCGCAGGAAGTTGTAACTGATTCTGCAGTGCGCAGATTATTATTTGATGCAGGCGAAGATGTGGATGCACTCATGGTGCTTTGCCATGCTGATGTAACAACTAAGAACGAATACAAAATAAAAAAGTACAAAGACAATTTTGAAATTGTTTCAAACAAGTTGAAGGAAGTGGAGGAGAAGGATCGCATGCGGAACTGGCAACCTCCCATTACTGGCGAAGATGTGATGTACGTGTTCGATTTGAAGCCAAGCCGTGAAGTGGGAGAATTGAAAACCGCCATTCGTGAAGCAATAATCGATGGAAAAATTTTGAATGACTTTGATGACGCATACAAGTTCCTTCTTCAAAAAGGAAAAGAACTCGGACTTGAACAAAAACACAAGATCGAAACATCCCGAGTAATAAAAAAGGAATAAAATTTATTCATTATCAAATTTGTCTTGAAATTTTATTTCTACTTTTAACGCAGATTCACAACTTAACTTACCCATGGCAGTTTACAGATTCAGAGTAACATTCGAAGATTATGACGATGTATCGAGAGACATCGAAATAAAAGCAACTCAAACATTTGATGATTTGCATTACGGACTTCACAACTACATTGGCTTTGATGCATCCAAGCCCGCTTCTTTTTTCATGAGTGATGACTATTGGAAGAAAGGAAAAGAAATTTCCAACCGCGAGTTGAAAGGAGAAGACAAGGTAAATGTTACAACTTTCCGCAACGCGCGTTTGTGCGATTTCATTATTGATCCTCATCAGAAAATTGTTTACATCTTCGACCCGGAGGAGAAGTGGACGTTTCATATTGAGTTGCTTAAAATTGTTCCGGTGGTGGACGGCAATTCTCCATATCCGAAATGCATCAAATCAACTGGCGAAGCTCCTAAGCAATATCCCCCTCCTCCATCAGCATCTCTTCCACAGCCGGAGGACTTCGATCCGGCAGCAGTTGCAGAACCTGAAGAAGAAGCGGAACCCGAAGTTGATGCAGGAGTGGATGACGAAGATATTCCGGTAGGGGTTGAAGAAGTTAAAGTAACTGGCGAGGGGGAATTGGTTGGAGACAGTGATGAGAATTCTGAAGAAGAAACGGAGGATGAGGATGAGATTTTGTAAAAATAGATAACTGGAATTCGCAAACCATTTTTCATACTTCTCTAATTTTATTAATTCCAATTCTCTCAATCAAGCATCTTATTGTAATTGTAGGTCCGACAGCTGTCGGAAAAACGGCTTTGGCAATCGTATTGGCAAAGCATTTTAAGACTGAAATTGTTTCTGCTGATTCAAGACAATTTTTTAATGAGATGGGTATCGGTACCGCCAAACCATCAGCATCACAGCTTCTGGAATCGAAGCATCATCTTGTAAATTCATTTTCAATCCATGATGAGTACAATGCCGGTTGTTTTGAAAAAGATTCGCTTGAATGTCTTTTAAAAATATATTCAACGAATGATCTTGCAATTCTTTGTGGTGGTTCCGGTTTGTATGTTGATTTGGTCTGCAATGGTTCTGACGAACTTCCATTAAGAAATCCGGCTGTTCGTGATGAACTTACAACTTTACACAAAACTTCAGGCATTGTGGCGTTGCAAAAAAAACTAAAAGAACTTGACCCCGAATTTTTTTCTCAAATTGATTTGAATAACCCTCACCGTCTTATTCGTGCCCTTGAAGTTTGCATCAGTTCAGGGAAAAAATATTCTGAATTGAGAGAGGGAAAAAAATCAAAACGTCCGTTTAAAATTATAAAGATCGGTCTGGAAGATGATCGTGAAAAGGTTTACGAGAGAATAAATACGCGTGTGGAGGAGATGATGAAGAACGGTTTGCTGGAAGAAGCAAAATCCCTTTTTGAATTCCGCCATCTCAACGCTATGCAAACAGTAGGTTACACAGAGCTTTTCAATTTTATTGAGGGAAGAATTTCACTTCAAGAAGCCGTTGATCAGATTAAGCAACACACGCGGAATTATGCTAAGCGCCAATGGACATGGTTCAAAAAAGACAGAGAGATGAGATGGTTCAAGCCTGAGCAATCGGAAGCAATTATAGAATATATTTCTTCATATACCGGTACTTAACTTTCCGGAATGTAGAAAGGATAGGCGAACCCGGCAGAAGGTTTTCATTGCAGACTTGGGCATTCTTCACATCATATAAGAAAGAATAGCGCCACCACTACCAGCGAAATAAAATGATAGATGGTAGTGATAAAAAAAATTGCCATGATTTCATTTCCTTGCCACGGTGCCAAGATCAACCGGGAAATAAAATTCAAGCCAATTGAAGAAGGCAGCCGTAAATGCATTCTGTGCCGGAGATATGCCTGAAGCTGGATGTCTCCATGTTACAGGATTCCATACAGCCATGTTGTGCGCTCCGGTATACAAAAACTTGAAGTAATTAAATGCACGATGGTGAAGGTAGCATTCATATTAATGCTACCTTAGGATACATAGATAACATACAAATTACTTTATAATTAAAAATCTTTTCGCTGTCTGTTGAGTTTTAGAATATAACTGAAACTGATAAACTCCGTTTGATAAATCGCTAACATCAATTTCGGCTTGATTGAAAATTTCTCTCCTCACCATTCTTCCATAAATATCTATAATCCGGTAATTCAAAATTGTTTGTTCTGTTGACTTGATTGAAACATTTATCGTTTGCTGTGCAGGACTCGGATAAAGTAAAATGTCATCAGCAGAATATAGTTGTTCAGGTTGATTGATGTTTGTTGTTATGCTGTCGTTGTTATTTACAAGATTTGTTGCCTGATAGTAAACCAAAATTGCACTTTCATTTTGTGGTGTTGCACTTCCCCACGGTGTAACATTTATAACAGGAATATTATTTCCATTTGGAGTTCCATTTGTGTCGGCTGTTTGTCGTCCTACACAAATAATACCTTGTGAACTTTTGTAAACACCAAACAAATCAGTGTTACTTCCGCCTGCTTGTGTGAGTGTGTCCCACACGCCAACAACAAGCGAAGAATATTTCGGAACATGAAATTGTTCATCATACACTCTCACAAAACTATTCCATGCACTAAACCCACCGTTGTTTGGCTTAACCATTTTCTGATAAGCGTTTGCAGTGGTTATTGTTCTTCGTCCTACTGCCAACACACAGACATCACCATTGCTGCTCACTTTCAAATTATTTTTTGCCATTCTGGTTGTGTTCACATCCGGCCATCCTGTATTCGGGTCAGGCCACCCGTCTAAGTTCGGGTCAGCATGAGGAGTTCCAAGTGAGCCCGTGCCTTCGGCAAGTTCAGCCATGTATGTTGAATTGGTCAGCACTCCGTTATTCAATTGCAATTTTCCTAACCACGAAATATGAATGTTGCCTTGTGTGCCTGTAAAATTATTTTGAAAACCGTAAGCACTTCCGTTTGCATTGATGGTATTTCCTTCCCAAAAATTTTCTACATTATTTCCGTGACAACGAGCACCAACAACTAATTTATTGTTGGTGTAATCAATTGCAAGTGCATCTACATATTGGTCAGGACTTGAGTTTACGGTATCGCCAAGCGGAGTAATTTCATGATATAATCTGCTCCACCATTTTAAACTGCCTGAGGAATCCATTGCAATTACAGCAGGTTCAAAATCAGGTAAGCCACCATTTGGCAAAACACTTTTAAAATTCATTCCGATATATACATCGTTGTTTCTTCTGTCGATGGTGATGGATGAACCACCGTAAACAGGAGTTGCTGATGCAGAGTAGCCGGTATAACCCGGACTAACAGCAGTGGGATTTAAAGGGTCACACGGTGAGTTAAATAAAATATCAAGTGGCCACTTGCCTTTTTTAGTTCCACCGTTTTCATCCGGTTGAGTAAGATTGTAATCGGTAGTTGTCCATGAACGCAAATCACATCGTCCCCAAATTTTTAATACGATGCCACTGAAACTTACTGAATCGATACTGCCTAACGGATTTGCCGATGCCGGTGTTCCTTTCCATTCAGTTCCGTTGGTTAGCCAATGCGTTCTCCAATTTTCAATAATGGTTCGTTGTCCGTTTTGATTTAAACAATAGATGGCACTCCAGTCGTAGCCGTATGCCTCGCCACCGATATAATAAACTTTCCCATCACTCGTAACATCCCATGGTTGTGTATCTTTCGCAATTGATTTTGCCCACACCGCATTAACCCACGAAAGCGAAGTTGGAATACCATTGATAAAGTTGTGGTCAAGTTTTGCAATGACATAACCTCCATTGTTCGGGTCGGTGTCGGAAGTGTTGCAACTAATAAATAAATCTCCTGTTGGAGAATAGGGTTGTGAATTTGTTTTGATGAAACGAATGTCTTCAACAGCACCTTGCGGAAAATGCACTACTTGTAAAATGGTTTGCAAGTCGTTTGAGAGATGCAAAATGAAACCATACTTGTTTGTGCCAAGTGCATTTGGAATAGTTGCCGAGTAAGTAAGTTGTGTTTCAGGTGCTGCACCTGTCCATGTAAGATTGTCAGCATAACCAACTACTAAAAAACTTCCATCGGTAATTTGCATCACGTCATAAAAAGTTTCTTTGCCTGTGCCTCCTGCATAAGTTACAATGTTGGTTTGTGCAAATACAGAGAAAGAAAACAAAGTTGAAGTTAATAGTAAAATTGATTTCCTCGTTTTAATAATTGCTTTTTATTGATGATTATAGAAGCTAAAAGTAGAGATTAAAGTCGTCATAGTGTTACGAAGAATGGTATTTGCGCGAAGGATAGCAAACACGACTTGTACCAACCTTGCACAACTGCCACGTCTGCGCTAAAGCTACGGGAGATAAATTTTAAAATGAAAGGATTAACTTGCACACACTTTACTCACTTCTTTTTTTATTTTTTCTTTAAGGTGTTCGTGATACGCTGCGCTTGATTCATTAACCTATACAAACCACTACGGTTCAACTTGTCCACCGTAGCCTTTTTCATCCACTGTAGCTTTAGCGAAGGTGAAAGCGAAGGTGGATAACACAGAATCTTTTTGTTATGCGCTCGCCAAGTCTGTCGTAGATGTGTATTGTCAAGTTCGCAATACTGTTTGTTCATTGCACGATAAGTTTCTCAACGAATTGTTTTTCTCCGTCACATACTTTCACAAAGAAAATGCCTGATGGAAATTTGTTGTTGATTGTTTGTTGCTTGCCGATGATTTCTGTTGAATAAACTTTCTCCCCAAGTACATTGTAGATTTCTACTAGCGCATTTTTAATTTCGGAGATTGGTTTGATGGTGAAAGTTGATAAGGTAGGGTTGGGAAATATTTCGAATTGCTGATTGGTGATTTCGTATTGCGGAACATCAGTCAGTGGGCTTGCATAACCCATGCTGTCCGTCTTTATTATGTATAAATATGTATTCGAAGAATTATTTGTAAGTGCGTTTATAATAAATCCTCCATCCGTTGTTTGCTCTAAATAATTTGGACCCGCACTTCCTATACCTGCGAACCGCTGACTCCATGTAATGTTTAAGTTGTTGTCAAGTTTGAAAAGATAAATTGCACTGTCAGACACTTCAGTTCCTATTGCAGCATATCCGCCATCTCTTGTACCTTGAATAGAAACAAAAGAACCTGCATTATATTGTCGTGAATAAAGTGTGTCGCATGTGCTATGATTTATTTTGCTAATCCACTTGTATGGATAATATATACCCGCAACTACATAGTCACTATCAAGTCCTTCGGCAATTGAATAAGGAGTCATTACAGCATGCGGCACTGTGTCTTGATAATAAGTATTGCAAATCAAATTATTTGCGGTATCAAATTTTGTAATAAAAGTTTCGTAAGAATACTCTCCGTAATCCAAAGAAAGTAAATCTGCATTCATTAAAAATATTGATGTAGCGCCAGAGCCCGTTTGTCTTGTCCATAAATGATTTCCGCTTGTATCAACTTTTTCATAGTAGGACATGTTGGTTATTCCGTATGTGTTATCAAAAATTGTAAAGAGGTAATTGCCGTCAGTTGCAATTTGCGCCTGATAAGAGTTTGAACCGTTATAACTGGTAGGATAATGTTTTATCCAAAGAGTATCTCCGTTTAAATCAGTTTCAGCAATTGCAGCATCAGAGGGATAAATGCCGTTAAAGTGTTCGCCTCCGATGATGTATTTATTATTTACTTGTTTGCTTACACAATAAACAATAAATGGGAAATTTTTTGTCCATTGAATATTACCATAGGCATCTAACTTCAAAAGGTTGCCACCTGTTGTGATGTATCCACCATCAGGTGTTTGATGAATTACAGTACCCAAAGAAAGATTATAAATTCTTTGAAAAGTTATCTGCGCAAAAGAATTGGTAATAAGAAGAAAGAGGATTAAGTTCAGTAGATAATTTTTCATTTTGGTTTTAGTTTGTCAAAGTTAATTTCTTGCAGTCAGTTGAAGTCGTTGTGTCGCCCAAGCATAACTACACAGCATTTTAATATCCGTAACAAATCTACTTTTTATTTCGCTTTTCCAACACACGGGGTTTGGATAAACGAAACTCCGCCTCATTGCTTTTTTTAAAAACAGAGCCGAAAAGTAAAAAATAATTTCACTGCTTCCAAATCAAGGATTCAAGTGCCGTCAGATGCTGTTCTATTGCCGGTGTGTTCTTCGCCTGATGTTTTATTTCAGTTCTCTCCACCCGCAAAAGCAATCGCGCGCCTGTCCCGTTTTTACGGGAAAGAACTGGCATCACAACAACTCATCGCTTACCGGCAAAGTCGCTACAGCAAGGGGTTTAAGAAGTTCAGCAAAAAAATAATTTGTGCAACTAACTATAGGTCTTTGATGGCTAGCAAAAGGGTTTTTGTTCACTGACAAAAAGATTTTCGTCAGTGAAAAAGAGATTTTCTTCTATGAAAAAAAGATTTTCTTCTATGGAAAAATAATTTTCTTCTATGAAAAAAAGATTTTCTTCAATGGAAAAAAGAATTTCGTCAATGAAAAAAAGATTTTCTTCTATGAAAAAAAGGTTTTGCTCATTAACAAAAACGAAGCAATGTGCGAAATAACGCTCCTTTTGCACAAATCCTTTCAGTGTTGGCTTGCCTTCCGCGATTCTTGTGCGCGAGCAAGTCCCCTCTGTGTGTTAGCAAGGCCCGTAAGAGAGAGGGGATTTAGGGGTGTGTCATTCAGGTGCCACCTGGTGTTGTGCTATTGCCGGTTTGTGGTTCATATTGATGTTTCATGTCAGTTCTCACTGTCCGCAAAAACCATGACGCGAAGAACTGACATCACAGGAAAACTACACTCAGCTACCTGAACACCGATAAAAAAGCACCTTCTTTCCTGTAAAGGAGCCCAGGTTTACATCTGCATACGTTGCACTACCTGGGAAGGGTAGTAAGAGTTATTTGAATTTAAAAGCCATCGTTACTATATCCGCAAGAAGGCCGGTACCGGTGTTTCTTATGTAATGCCCATATCTGAATTCAAATGAATTAAAATACTTGATATGTAACACTCCTTTTGAAGGAACTATTCGTATTCCCATCCCAATAAAATGACTGGTAAATCCGGAAAGATCATAGTCGCTGGTGTAATAGGTTTCACCTGGACTGTGCTTATTTATCGGAGCAAAATAAGTTATTCCGCTTTGCGAATTAAATCTGTAATATGGAATTAATGAATAAAAAGCAGATAGCTTAATTGGTATTTCAATGCTTGCAGTATGAGCAGTGTTTCCCCAATTATCATGATAAATTCTGTAGAAGGAACGGATGACAAAACGATCGCCTAGAAAATAATTTACTCTTAACCCGGCCGCAATCTTAAGTCTTTTGTCAGGCAGTTTCTCAACCCTCTCTTCCCCGTCATTGAGGTAAACCCTTTGGTAGAGTGTGGTCAATTGCCCCTGCATGTAAGAAGGATCAAAGATGAGGGCAACCTGCATTCTTTTATTTACAACTTGCGATAAAGTAAATGTTGCCTGAAAGGAATTTCTCGGCTTGGTGTCCACCGGCAAACTGTCTCTTTGCGATCCGCTACCATAACCTACCGGTCGAAGTTCAAAAGGATAAATAACAGTCCATTGGTCGAGGAACGCAAGCAACTTGATTCCAAATTCGCGGTTATAATTTTTAGAGGATTTTGAAAAACTAAGGTTCAATCCTTTTGAGGAATAATCGTATTCATGCGAATAAGATATGCCTGCTCCGTAATTTAAATGTCTTTTATCGTTTTGAACACTCCATGAAAGCGAGGGATAAACGCGGACATCATGCCTGGATGGACCGCTTAGTTGGTAAGAACCATTGCGTTCCTTAACGGGAAATGGATTAATATTATCTGAAGAAGCCGAAGTATAATAATCAATTCCACATTCTAAAGACAGGTGATGCGTGTTACCGGTTACATTTAATTTAGATACTTTAAGCTCGAGTGTATTTGCAATGTCAGTAAGTGCTTCGGTTCCGATACCACCTGTTACAGCAGAGTTATTTCCATTTTGCTGATAATACCCTGAAACAAAATTTACTTCTTCTACTTTTAATTTTCTTGCTTTATAGCTTGAAGAATCTGTTGTTTGGGCGAATGAAACAGCCAGATTAAAATAGAGGGCCATTATTCCCAACGGAATTTTTCTCATACTATTAAATGGGTTAATTTTTTTTTAAGCTGAGCAATTAATTACAACCGCAGCCACCACCGCTCTTACCACCATTTGCTCCTGAACCACCTTCGCGGTATAATTGAAAACTTTGCTCAAACTTCTCTGACTTTCTCGCTGAAAGTTCCATATCTGCATCATTCAAATACATCTTCTGATAGGGCTTTACAACTGCACAGGAACCGCAAACAAAGCCAAGAAATGGAATCAATAATAATATTCTGTATTTTGAAATTACGCGTTTCATTGTTCTGATATTTTTATATTTTTAGACGTGAAGAGCCGGTCATTCTCATCAATAATTATGCAGGCAATGTTTCTCATTTGATTAATCAAATCAAGTCCGACTCTTATTCCCATCACCATTACAGGAGTTGCCATTGCATCTGCAAGTTCTGCATTCTTAGTAATGATGGTGACACTTTTAATACCTTCGACAGGGAAACCTGTTTTAGGATTTATGGTATGCGAATATTGCTTTCCGTCAATCACAGCAAACTTTTCATAATTGCCGGAAGTGGCAATTGCCATGTTGCTTATTTTAAGAAATGAGAAAGGTGTATTTTTTGTGTGCGGATCTGCAATTCCTATCGTCCATTCATTTCCGTTGGGCTGCAGTCCCCAGGTAATTAAATCGCCAGAAGCATTTACAACTCCGCTCTTCACTCCTTTTTGTTCCAAAAGAATTCTTGCTTTGTCTGCTGCATAACCTTTTCCGATGCCGCCAAAGTTAATTCTCATTCCTTTTTCTTTCAGATAAACTGTCGTTTGGGTTTCATCCAGTATCACATTCCGGTAATTAATTAACCGTATCATTTGCCGGGCAGGTTCCCTATCAGGAAGTGAAGTCATGTGGGCATCAAAATTCCAAAATCGTTTGTCAATGGAACCGTACGTAATATCAAAAGCCCCCTGTGTGAGTTTGGAAATCTTTAAAGAACGTTGAATTAAATCAAACATTTCTTTTTCAACTTTAACAGGTTTAATTCCTGCATTGAAATTTATCTCTTGTGCCTGGCTCTCATCATTAAAGGTGGTGAGCAGCTTTTCAATTCTGCTGATTTCATTTATTGCATCATCAATCCGATCCTCTGCCCATAAATCATCATCACTCACTACGCTTATCTCAAAGCGATTTCCCATCAGCCGGACAATCTTCTGATGGGTTGTTGCTTCGCGTACCATTGTTTCATTTTGAAGCACTGGAAACATTTTTTAGTTGCTCAACAAACTGCGCTGGAGTTACTCCTGGAAATCCTTCCCACTCCTTTAATATCTTTCCGGTGGCATCCATCAAAATCGTTAACGGAAACTCTCCGTTAGGATTGTATTTTTCTGCCAACGCTTCATTTGATTTAACAAGTGCGGCACCCTGCAGGTTCTTTTTTTGTCTCGGAAAATCTGCATTTACCAATGCAAGATTTTCACTTGCATACTTCATGAACTCCTCCGAATCAAATATTTCTTTCTTCGTCTTGATGCAGGGAACGCACCAATCAGATCCTGAAAAATTCAGGAGAATTAATTTATTTGTTTGCGCAGCATCCTTTTGTGCTTTGCCTAAATCTGTTGTCCACCCGCCCGGACTAATAAATGCAAAAAGAAGGAATGTTGAGATCAGAATTTTCATGTGTTAAAATAGAAGCAGATAGCAAGAAAAGTAATAATTCAACTTCCATGCCAAGTGATATTGCTAAAACGGAATGAGCTACATTTTATTTGATTGATGAATTAAGTCAGGAAGAATGTGCTACGATTATTGACGAAGAAAATGAAAAAACAGTTGGGTGGAAGACAAAAGATAATTCAGTGCTAATACCCTGCATTTTCCCTGCATCTTTTTGCCATGGCGGCTTTCAGTTTGGTTTGTATTGTATAATTTTTATGTCTTGCATAGCAAAACAACCCATACAATATGAATTCTGCAGCCCTGATATTGATTGACAGCAAAGATAAATTAGTGTATAAAAAAGAAACTAAATCAGCCCAATATGAAACTCTAATCGGCTCCTGCTGCCTGCTCCTTGCCGGTTGCCAGCATTACTCATTAACAGCAATCCGGTACATGTACACTTTTTTATAGTATTCCCTAATTGACCTGCATTTATCAAGCATCTATTTTGTGCCCGATAATGATAAAGCCATTACGTAGAGGAACAATTTACAGGTGCGCGGTGCTAATAGCGGCAGTGCTGGTGGAAACTTTCTGTTGCATAACATTGGACTTTAGCGCCACAACATTGTGGAGTTAAAATTGAAGCTCGGGCTGCTAAAATCCGACCTCACTGGCTTAACGGGGGGAAAAAGAAACCTGCCTTCCTGGCAATAGGGTGGCACGCGTCATTATAGTTTATTTTGTTCTGACAGGTAGTTTTTTTCTCTGAGGTTTTTGTTTCCTCGAGAAGGTTTTGCTTATTTTTGAGCGCTCTCAACGTTTTTGTTTTTGCAAAAACTAACTAACGCATCCAATCATTTATGAAATCAGGTTTCCGTTCAATACTTATTATTGTTTTTCTGTTTGCAGGCACCGTATGCAAATCGCAATGTTGTACCTACACATTGAACTTGCACGATGCCTATGGTGATGGCTGGAATGGCGGATACCTTCAGGTTTTTGTCAACAACATTTTGATCGGAAATTTCAGCGGGCAAAATTTTGAAAATACTGATACGTTTCAGATTTGCAACGGAGATTCGCTGCAGCTTTTTTATACAGCAGGTGCTTACGAAACTGAAAACTCGTATCAGTTGTACGATGCTTCCTGGAATCTTCTTTATGCTGATGGACCCACCCCGCTAACTGACACTGTTTTTTCTTCAACAGGAAATTGCAATTCAACAGTAGTGCCCGGCAGCAATCCATGTACTGCAATTCCAATTGATACCGGTCAGTGTATTTTTGCTGACAACACAGGCATGTTAGGTTCAGGGCTCAATGCAGGTTGTGCGAATTTTCAGGGCACCGATGTCTGGTTCGCAATGACAGTTCCGCCTTCCGGCAACATAAGTTTGGAAACGGACAGCGGTGGATTAACTGATACCGGTATTGCTGCCTGGGGCGATAGTTCCTGCACTGATCTTATGTTGCTTGGTTGTGATGATGATGGAGGCAATGGATATTATTCGCTTCTCTTTCTATATGACCTTACTCCCGGTCAAACGCTTTACATACAGGTTTGGGGTTATGGTGGCTCCACAGGTTCGTTCCGGATTTGTGCAAAAGATTTGGGAAAAGTAACGCTCGATAGTTCGGAGTTACCGATTGTTTCAATCAGTACACTCGGTCAAACTATTATTGAAGGCACAAAAATAAATGCGTTGATGGACATCCGGTACAATGGTCCGGGCAACATAACTTACCTCACTGATAGTCCGTATGTCTATAGTGGTAATATCGGTATTGAAATTCGTGGAGCGACATCAGCGAGCTATCCTCAGCATCCGTATGGAATTGAAACACGCAATGATTCGGGTACTGCAAACAACGTAACAATTTTAGGAATGCCCGGAGAGAATGACTGGGTGTTTATATCGAATTACAACGACAGGTCTCTGATCAGAAATACACTCGCTTACAAATTATTTGGTCTTATGGGAAATTACAGTACCAAAACAAGTTTATGCGAAATGCTTATTGACAGTTCTTACAAAGGTATTTATGTTTTCAGCGAAAAAATTAAGCGCGACAACAACAGAGTTAATATTGCAAACTTATCGGCTGCCGACAGCGCAGGCGATGCAGTTTCAGGAGGATATATTCTTCAACAAAACTACTGGGATTCAACTACCAGTTTTCAATCAAACTATTCCCCGATAGATCATCCCGGATTTGACGTGCATTTTGTTTATGAATATCCGAAGCCGGATACGATAACTTTACCTCAAAAAACGTACATCGCATCTTATGTTGATACGCTGGAGACTGCACTTTACGATACAAATTTTTTTGATACCGCTGTTGGTTACAGAAAGTACCTTGATGTAAAATCATTCATTGATTATTTTATTGTGAATGAATTGGCGAGAAATGCTGATGGTTTTAAGAAGAGTGTCTTTTTAAATAAAGATAAATATTCAACCGGTGGTAAACTAAAAATGGGTCCTGTTTGGGATTTCGACTGGGCATGGAAAAATATTCAGGGCTGCTCAAACATCAATCAGATTGATGGTTCCGGATGGACTCACCTTGTCAACGATTGCCCGACCGATAATTATTCCTGCGGTTGGTACATTCGCTTGTTACAAGACAGCACATTCAACAATGAACTGCGCTGCACGTATGAAAATTATCGTCATACAATTTTAGACACCACATTTATTTTTGCATACATAGACAGCATGCACAACGTTGTTCAAAATGCACAGGTGCGTCATTTTAGAAAATGGCCCATACTTGGCATTAGTGGCCCTGCACCAGAGGTGAATCCCGTTGCAACAACGTACGATGGAGAACTTGATACGCTGAAAGCATGGATCAATCTCCGCTTACAGTGGCTTGATGTAAACATTCCGGGCACTTGCGCACCTATCATAAATTCTACAGAACAGGTAAATTCATTTTCTCCGCTTCGCTGCTTTCCAAACCCGGCAACTGGCGGTATTCACTTTGAAGGATTTCTTGAGGGCACTTCAACTTCAGAAATGACACTTTACAATATCGAAGGTAAAATGATTGATCACCTTAAGCTAAATCCAGGTATTGTTAAACTGGATTATCGGATGAACGAAAAGGGGGTTTATTATTTTACGATTTCAAACAACAGTGGGCTTTCTCAGGTTGGTCAACTTGTTGTTCTTTAATAAATCTTAATCAGTCGGCACCGTTTGAATTTATCCAAGGACATTGCTGTGATTGGTGCCGGAGCAGCAGGAATTTTTGCTGCTGTAAATTGTGCAGCGCTTTACCCTCAACACCGAATAATTGTTTTTGAAAAGAGCGACAAGTTGCTCAGCAAGGTCCGCGTAAGCGGTGGCGGGAGATGTAACGTTACCCATGCCTGTTTCGATACAAATATTCTGGTAAAAAATTATCCTCGCGGAGAGAAGCAACTGAAGAGCTGCTTCTCCCGCTTCAACGCACAGCATACGATAAATTGGTTTGAAGAAAGAGGAGTAAAACTAAAGACAGAAGCTGATGGGCGAATGTTCCCCATAACCGACAACTCACAAACCATTATTGATTGTCTATTAAGTGAAGCTGCAAAACACAATGTAAATATTGAAACGAAAGCAGATGTAACAAACATTCAGATAACTCAAGAAGAAAAAGTTGAACTCACATTTCAATCAGGCACAAAACTCTTGTTCGATAGCGTGCTGATTGCAACAGGTGGAAGTCCCTCTGCAAAAAGTTATGAATGGCTGCATGAACTTGGGCATGAAATAGTTTCTCCTGTACCCTCTCTTTTCACTTTCAATATTCCTTCGTCTCCCATCGCACAACTAATGGGGATAGCAGTTGAACAGGCGCGTATAAAAATTATGGAGACAAATTTTTCTGAAGAAGGAGCGCTACTTATTACGCATTGGGGAATGAGCGGACCCGCTGTGCTGAAATTAAGTTCGCGAGCTGCACGGGCGTTGGCTGAGTTGAATTATGATTTTACCATTCAGATTAAATGGCTTCCGCTGGTGAAAGAAGATGAATTGAGAAATGAATTGCTTGAGTGCAAGAGAAATACTTCATGGAAATTTATTTCAACACATAATTCATTTTCACTGCCCAAACGATTGTGGGAATATCTTTCTGCCAAAGCGGGCATCAGAGATGTGCAACAATGGGCAGAACTTTCCAAAGAACAGCTAAACAAGTTGCTCAATGCATTGCTTTATGATGAATATTATATAAAAGGAAAAACAACGTTCAAAGAAGAATTTGTTACCTGCGGTGGCGTTGCCTTAACGGATGTTGACTTCAAAACAATGCAAAGCAAAAAAATGCTCAGACTTTATTTTGCGGGAGAGGTTTTGGATATTGATGCAGTAACAGGCGGTTTTAATTTTCAGGCAGCATGGACAACTGGTTTCATCGCTGCAGAAGCAATGGGAAAGAATACCTGAATTATTTTTTCTTTCCATCATCTCCGCATGGTCTGAAGATGGCACTTGTAATGAAGTCTATAAAAATTCCAGGAGGGAAAAAGAAAAAATCGGCAATGAGAGCGCCTGCACGCACTTCACGCATTGGCTGCCCGGGCGGAGGTTGTGTGCGTTGACAAGGTCCCACTTTACCTCCAAGCACAGTGGCGCATGAACTGAAATAAAACATCACTGCCACGATAGCTAAATTTCTGATAATTTTTTTCATAGCATTTGATTTTATTCTTCAAAGATATTGAATTTTCCTGCACAGGATTTTCTTTACTTTGCCAGCATGGAAAATTTTAAACAAAAACTCGGTAATATTTCTTGCTTTGTTTTTGATGTTGACGGAGTGCTTACTGATGGTTCACTCATTCTTTTCCCGACAGGCGAACAGGTTCGCACCATGAACATTCGTGACGGTTACGCCTTGCAGTTAGCGGTGAAGAAGGGTTATCGTGTTGCAATTATCTCCGGAGGAAAATCAGAAAGTGTAAAGGCCAGATTGAATGGGTTGGGAATAAAAGAAGTGCATCTTGGAGTGAATGATAAAGTAGATAAACTGAAAGAAATAATGGGGGTGTATAATCTGAAAACCGAAAACATTTTATACATGGGCGATGATGTTCCAGATTTTGCGGCAATGAAAATGTGCGGCATTGCTTCCTGTCCTGCCGATGCGGCAACAGAAATAAAATCTATTTCCATTTATGTGTCCGATAAAAGAGGAGGTGAAGGTTGCGTACGTGATGTAATTGAACAAGTGATGAGGGTGCAGGGTAAGTGGTGAGATTGGTTTAAGTATTTTGATTCCACAAATAACCTCGGTTAATATGAAACATTCTGACATTATTGAGAAGCTCAATCTAAACAAAGATGTTTTCAAAGATTTATTTGAAGGGTTGAGTGAAGAAGAAATTCACTGGAAACCTCAGCCGGAAAAATGGTGCATGCTTGAAATTGTTTGTCATTTGTACGATGAAGAGCGCGAAGATTTTCGTGCGAGGTTAAAGCACACACTGGAAATTCCGGATCAACCAATGCCAAAGATTTACCCGCAGGAATGGGTTACTGAACGGAAATACATGGAGAGAAATTTTCAGGAGATGGTCTCGAAATTTCTCGAAGAGCGGGAACAGTCAACAGAGTGGCTTCAATCACTTTCATCACCCCAATGGAAAAACGTTCATCATCATCCAAAAGGAGGCGAGCTGTCTGTAGAAATGTTTTTGAGCAACTGGCTTGCACATGATTATCTGCATTTCCGCCAAATCACTTTTATGAAGTATCATTACCTCAAAACACATTTTGATACACGGTTTGATTATGCTGGCAATTGGTAAAGTGAGGAAGAAGTACAAAGTATTAAGTAGGAAGAATTAAGAAAAAGAATTGATGCTTTCCTATTTAAGACTCTTCCGATTTCCAAATCTTGTGATTATTGCACTCACACAATTTCTTGTGCGGTATTGCATCATTATGCCGGCATTCATTACGGAGTATAACAACACGGGGGTTTTTCCGCAGCATCTTTCCAAGCTGCAATTTTTCCTTTTGCTTTTTGCGACTCTTGCAATTGCGGGAGGAGGTTATGTAATCAACGATGTGTTTGATGTGAACATTGATGAAGTAAACAAGCCGGGGAAAAACATAATCGGAAAAAAAATCTCAGAGCTGAAGGCAAGAAGCGTTGCTTACTTTCTTTTATTTCTCGGCAGTGCAATCGGAATTTCACTCGGTATCAAAGGGGGGGTAACCATGATGAGTTTATTACTCCCTTTTTCTGCCTTATCGCTGTACATGTATTCTGCGCACTTCAAAAGAAGGTTGCTGATCGGAAATTTAATCATCGCCTTGCTCAGCGCGCTGTCTGTTTTAATTATTGCATTGTTCGAACCGGGCTTTTATCCGAACATTCAGTTCGTTCTTATCTACGCTGCATTTGCATTTATCATTTCTCTAATTCGTGAAATCATAAAGGACGCTGAAGACATTGACGGAGATGAGCGCGCACAGTGCAAAACATTTCCTATTCTCTTCGGAATCAGGAAAACAAAAATTCTTATCAGCACTTTAATAGCACTGAACCTGATTGTGATTTGCTATTTCCTCTCGATTTACTTTTACCACAATACAGTAATCAGCTTTTGGTATCTTACAGGATTGTTTGCCATTCCTTTTTTTGCGCTTGCATATCTAACAACAACTGCGGCAGAAAAAAATGATTTTCATTACGCAAGTGTATTTGCAAAAGTTGTGATGCTCTACGGAATACTTACGATGGTTCCGTTTTATTATTTTTTTCTGAAGTAATATTCATAGTCTTAAACTCAACAAACTGTATCTTCGAACACGTTTACTGACCAATGATTACTGCGAACAACATCCATAAATCTTACAATACGCTCCAGGTGCTGAAAGGAATTAATATCGAAATTGCTCCTGGAGAAATCGTTTCAATCGTTGGGTCGTCTGGTGCGGGCAAGAGTACCTTGCTGCATATTCTGGGCACGCTTGATCGTGCTGATAGCGGAAGTGTTTTTATCGGCACCGAAGAAATCACGAAGATGAATTCAAAACGCCTCGCTGCTTTCAGAAATAAAAATATCGGATTTGTTTTTCAGCAACATCACCTCCTTCCTGAATTTACTGCACTTGAAAATATATGTATGCCTTCCCTGATTGCAGGGGTTTCAAAAAGTGATTCTGAAAAAAGAGCCGTTCAATTATTATCACTCATGAAACTGAACGACCGTGCATCGCATCTTCCTTCTGAATTATCGGGAGGAGAACAACAGCGCGTTGCTGTTGCACGCGCACTCGTCAATCATCCGAAGGTTGTTTTTGCTGATGAACCATCGGGAAATCTTGATTCGGAATCTGCGCAATCATTGCACAAACTTTTTTTTGATTTGCGCACTCAACTCAATCAAACTTTTGTAATCGTAACTCATAACACTCAACTTGCAGACATGGCTGACCGCAAGTTGACGATGAAAGATGGAAGGTTAGTTTAAAAAATAAACCCTGCCTTACGGGGCAGGGTTGTTTGGCTTTGCCAGGATCTTACGGGATTCCGGCTATTAATCAATCTTACGGGATTGCTAATTTTTTCAAACCAAGTAAAGTGTTCGCTTGGGCGACTCCGTCTTTTGGCGGATAAACTAAACTGAGTACTCTAACGTGAAGCTTTGTATTAAGATTATCAGAATATTAACTTTGTCTTACTGATGTAAGGAATTCAATAAATTGGAGCTATTTTTAAGCTAGAATTCTGTTTTTTAAAAAAAATTGGCGCATTTTTTTAAGAAAAAAACAGGTCTTAGAAATGACGTTAACCCATAATCTTCATACGTTTGTATAATAAACTTGAAATCCTGCGTACAAATGTCGAGTTTTGTATCACCAAAGACAAAGCCCAAAAAATTAATGAGACAAAAGTTACCTCTTTTGATTTTTTTTCTTCTCTGCCTAACCTTTTTGAAAAGTAATGGTCAGGCACCTCCGGTTTTTGATTGGCAACAAAGTTTGGGAGGCACGAGTTACGATGCTGCAACAAACGTTTTCCTTGCTGACGATGGTGGATACATTTTAGTAGGCACTACAAACTCCAACGATGGAAATGTTTCCGGAAATCATGGCTTGAGTGATGTGTGGGTGGTGAAACTCGATGCATCGGGCGCTCTGCAATGGCAGCATTGTTTTGGCGGAAATAAAGTGGATGGAGCTGTATCTGCAGTTCAGATTTCCGGTGGAAAAATATTCGTTGTTGCAAATACAAATTCAAACAATGGAATCGTTACGAATAATCATGGTGGAAATAATAACACCAGTGACGTGTGGTTACTTGCATTGAATTCTACGGGAACTTTGTTGTGGCAAAAAACTTTTGGTGGCAGTTCTCCTGATGTTGCCCATGCCTTGATAAAAACAAGTGACAATAATTTGTTAATCGGTGCAAGTACTGAATCAAACGATGGTGATATAACCGGCAATCATGGGGGCGAAGATTTCTGGCTGATAAAAGTTGACACGCTCGGAAATTTAATCTGGCAAAAATCATTAGGCGGAACGGGAACAGACATTTGCAATTCACTTACTGAGGCAACCGATGGCTACATTGGTGCAGGAAGCAGCAATTCAAACAACTGTGATGTAACCGGCAATCGTGGAGGAAATGATTTCTGGATTGTGAAAACAGATTTTTCCGGAAACCTGATCTGGGAAAAATCTTATGGCGGTTCCTCGAACGAATCTGCCTTAACTGCAATGACAAACGTTGCAGGAAACTTTGTGATTGGCGGTTATACAAATTCTCTTGACAGCGACATTATCGAAAACCATGGCAGCAGCGAGTTCTGGTTACTTGAACTTGACACGGCAGGAAATAAAGTTTTGCAATCAACTTATGGCGGCTCTAATTCTGACATTGCCTATTCAATAGTGCAGGCAGATACAACGGGATATTTGCTTGCAGGAGTTACTACATCTAATGATTATGATCTGCTAAATTCACAAACTCATGGTGGTGAAGATTGCTGGTTAATGAAAGCTGATGCAACCGGAAACTTAATCTGGTCAAGAGTATATGGCGGCTCGCTGAATGATCGTGCGGCTTCCGTTTTCCAAACTGCAGATGGAGGATACATTATTGCTGGTTATTCGGAAAGTAATGACCAGCAAGTAAGCGGCAATCATGGTGGAAAAGATTTTTGGGTTGCCAAACTCAGTTGCCTTAATCCAGTTGCGGCTTTTAATTTTTCTGATGACAGCGTTTGTGTGGGCGCGCTTATGAACTTTACAAATCATTCATCAAACTCGGCAGCATACACCTGGCTTGCTGATGGGATTCCATTTAATTTCAACACAGATGCAAACTTCCAGTTTATCATTGCGGGAACTTATCAGATCAGTCTGGTAGGTGCTACCTGTTACGCCAGCGATACAGCGAGCCATGATTTTATCGGGGTAAATCCTCATCCTTACTCTGTAAATCAGGATGCACCTTATGTTTGCACCGGAAGCAGCATCTCACTTAGTACGCAATATGCGGAAAGCTATTTGTGGTTGCCTGATAGTTTAACTACTTCGTCAATTCAAATTACATCGGGAGGAGATTATTCTGTAGTTACTGACTGGCATCAGTGCATTGTTACATCATCAGTAACAACTATTATTGAGCATCCATCTCCGGTTTATGATCTCGGCAATGACACCACATTCTGCCTCACCACCGTGTACACCATTCATTCCGCTCCGGACTATCAAAGCTATCTCTGGCAAAACGGAAGCACGGATTCGGTTTTCTTTACCAATGTCAGCGGGTTATATTATGTAACAGTAAGCACAGCATACTGTTCAACAACTGATTCAATAAATCTGACAACGATAGCTTGCAATTTGCCTGTTGCAAATTTCGCTGCATCACAAACAAGCATTTGTGAAGGTACCTGCATCAGCTTTACCGATCTTTCTTCCAATGCGGATACATGGCAATGGAGTTTTCAGGGACCGAATACCACTTCTTCTACTGATCAAAATCCGGCAAACATTTGTTACAGCGTTCCCGGAACTTATGAAGTGGAATTGCTTGTTACCAATTCGATGGGCGGCAATGCGCTGACTCTTTCGAATTACATTACTGTAAATGCTGTTCCATCTACTCCAACTGTTATCGTAAACGGATTTTGGCTCTCATCAAGTGTAGCTGCTGCTTCTTATCAATGGTATTTGAACAGCACTGCGATCAATGGTGCTACCATGCAATCATACCCTGCCACGCTCGATGGTTTTTATTATGTTATAATTGATAACGGAACCGGTTGCACTTCAATGAGCGATTCTGTTTATATTGATGTAACGCTGGTAAATAACAACTCGCAAAATGCAAATTTTACCGTATCACCGAATCCTTCGCAGAATCAGTTTACGGTTTACGGTTTACAGTTTACCGATCGTAGTTTTGATCTGCTTGACGTAACCGGAAAAGTGGTGATGCACGGAAACTTAAATTCTTCTCTTGCAAAAACTTCAATCACCGTTTCAACATTGAATCTTGAAAACGGAATTTACTTTTTGAAAATAAATACTGACAAAGAATCGGTGGAACGGAAAGTTGTGATAAGCCGGTAAAAAACGGGAGAGCTGATTTGGAAAATCAGATGCCTGACGCAGGAAAAGTTCTTGGGTGTTTCTCAGTGGGTTTAGGTGTTGCGTTCATTCTTTACAATGTAAGCGAGGTGGAGGGAAGGATAACGAAGGGGATTAAGCAAAAAAATGCTTTGCTAAAGGAATAAATGAGGAATGCCTCTGGGCGAAAACGCAGTGGACAAGACCGGACTTAATATGGCGATGTCCGCAGTTGAAACGGATATGGCTCCCGAAACATTGGCGTTGTCCATTGCAATTGTGGGAGTCTGCTGCCAAAAATTGGAGAACGCCATTGTGAAATTGGCGATCTCTATTGTGAAATTCGCCTTGTGTAGCGTCACATTGGACAAGGGCAGTGATGAAATGGCGATGTCCATTTTCACAGTGGCGATTTCCAAAGAGACAGTTGCCTTTGCAAAAGTTACACCGGAGATGTCGTTAACAACATTTGCGATGGCACCCACAAGATTGGCGTTGTCCGTTGACTTTTCGGAATATTTAGCTGTGTGCTCTTTCATTTTCTTATCCTCACACCACTATCAGTAACACTTGCGGTCGAAAACGGGACATGTTTTTCAAAATACTTTTTGGGTGAGTGGAAGCTCCGAAATGAAAAGCGTTTCAACGAAAGTTGTTGGAGCGTGCAGATACTTTCCATTTTATCAATGCAAACATTCTTTATCTTTGTAACAACTAAAACCCATGCGCCTCAAATATCTTTTTGAATCGATAATTATTTTTTCGGGAGTGTGGCGTTCTTTTCCTGACAGTTCGTTTTTTCTCCTGTCAGGTGGCTGATTTTTAAAAACGAAACATAAAAAAATAAAATACTAAATGATTGTATTATCATTGATAACTACCTGTATTATATTTACAGAAACATCTGACAGGGGAAAAAACTACCTGTCAGGAGGTGGGTAGTTAAATTAGCTGTTATTTGATAAAAAAAGAAGCATTGAAAATATTTTCAATGCTTCTTTTTATTTTTAGGATATGAAAAGCTACCTTATAATCTTAATGTTACTTATATTACTAGAAGGAATTTCTTAAAAGTAGAAATTTAAATTGGTGCTTTGGATATAGCTCTGGTATTTTGTTTAATGGAACATCTGCCTCATTATTTACCTCATAGATAAAGAGTTGGGGGAGTTGTGTTTCTATAAGTGATTCCTTAGGGCAACTACTTTTTTATGTAGCTTATACGATACCGTTACCCGGGTGGAAAGTATAAAGTAAGAAGTAACAAGAGAAGCACTGCATCTGTTTTATCACAGTGGCTGGCAAAAGCTTTTTGTAAACTCAGAAAACATAGAAAAGCAAAGATTACCTGCTGCAACTGTTTGATGTAACTGCAGGGTGGTTTTTTCATCTTCAAAAAAAGCACAGCTACCTTACTTTTCGCAGGATGTAGATGTGGACAGTTTGAGTAAAGGAATGTATGTGGTAAGTTTGCTTACCAAGAAGGAGAAGTTGGTTGAGAAGTTTATAAAGGAATAAAAGAATTTGGAAGTTGTACAACCACCAGTGGCTAGGCTACCTCCCTAAACATTTTAAGATATATTCGCTTCCCATATTTCGATGCGCTACTTCCTCCAACTTTCTTTCAACGGCAAAAACTTTCACGGCTGGCAAATTCAGCAAAATGCACACAGCGTGCAGGCAGAATTGAACAAAGCGCTCAAGACATTGCTTAATGCAGGAACCGAAACTACTGGATGTGGCCGCACAGATACCGGAGTACATGCAGCAAAGTTTTTTGCGCACTTCGATGCGGTTGAAATAAAAGATGAAGTAGATTTTGTGTATCACCTTAATGCCTTGCTTCCTTTAGAAATTGCTGTGCAGAAATTAATTCAGGTAGGAGCAGCGGCACATGCACGCTATGATGCCGCCTCGCGCACCTACAGGTATTTTATTCATCACAAAAAGAATCCGTTCCTGAACGACAGCAGCTATTTCTTTCCGCTTGATGTTGACATTGATTTGATGAATGAAGCTGCAAAAACGCTACAGGAATACAGTGACTTCAGTTGCTTTTCCAAAACTCATACGCAGGTAAAAACCAACATCTGCAAAGTAGCTTCTGCTTTTTGGAGGAAAGAAAATGAGCAACTCATTTTCGAAATCACTGCCGATCGTTTTCTGCGTAACATGGTTCGGGCAATCGTGGGCACTATGCTGGAAGTAGGGGAGAAGCACATCACCATTACTGAGTTCAAAGAAATTATCGAAAACAAAAAACGCGCAAATGCCGGTGCTTCCGTTCCCGGCCATGCACTTTTTCTGGTGGATGTAATTTATCCCTTTATCAAATGAAATATTTTAGCCGGCAATTCAATGACGGCCTAATCTTTATTAAATCTTCATCATTTTTTCTTCTTTTGTAAGATTTCGCCTAAAAAGTAGTGCAACAAAAAAAATCATAATCGGTATTTAATAAGCAGATCAAAGCCGTTCGGCTGCAACTGCGCCACTTATGAAGAATAAATATTACTTTGTAGCAACTTTTTTATTTTTTCTTTTCGGTTTCAGCATTCTCCATGCCCAGGTTGTAATCAACGAAGTGCAGACTTCTAACTTCGGTTCCATTCAGGACGAGAACGGATCTTACGGTGATTGGATAGAACTCTATAACACTGATACCTTATCAATTGATCTTACCGGATACGGATTAAGCAATAATGCATCGAAGCCGTTTAAATTCACATTTCCCTCTTTCAATTTACTTCCTCACGATCATGTATTGATTTTTGCTGACAACACAGAGAATACTCTCATCGGCACCCATTGGGAAAGTGCTGCAAAAGCAAGTGACTCGTGGCGCTATCGTGCAAATACGACAGCGGCAACTGATACCAACTGGCGTAATCTCTCTTTCAATGATGCTGTCTGGAGTTGCGGAAAGGGAGCCATCGGTTATGGTGATGGTGATGACAGTACTGTCGTTCCCGCTTGCATTTCCGTTTACATGCGCAAAACATTTTCAATTGTTGATACTTCAAAAATTCTTGATGGTGTTTTCAATATGGACTATGATGATGGATTTGTTGCTTATCTGAATGGAGTTGAAATTGCACGCGTCAATATAGGGCAGCCCGGCATTCGTCCGCTATGGAATAATCATTCTGTTGCTGCCTTTGAGGCGCAAATGTATCAGCACTTGCCCTGCGATTCTGTCCACCTCTCGCAGAATTTTCTCAGAGGCATTATTAAGAATGGAACAAATGTGCTTGCCATAGAAACTCACAACATAGTAACCAACGATAATGATCTTTCCTCTATTCCGTTTCTAAGTTTTAGACTTAAAGATTCAACCACCATGTTCAGCCCCGTGCCGGCTTGGTTTCCGAGCACACACCATCCGAAAGATTATTTTCATGCAGCATTTAAGCTGAGCAAAACAGGTGAAACAATTTTTCTTACCAATGCTTCTGCTACTCTAGTTGATCAAATAGCAGTTCCCGATCTTGAACTTGATAATTCGTATGCAAGGAATACAGATGGAGAAAATCTCTGGAAATATTTCAGCACAGCTACTCCTGATACAGCGAACAGCAACAGCAACGGTTACAGCGGTTATGCTACTATTCCGCTTTTCTCGCTTCAGGCAGGATTTTATACCGGAACTCAAACGCTAACCATTACCACGGCTTATCCCGGAGGTGTTATCCGATACACTACAAACGGAAACTTACCCAATGCATCATCCCCTCTTTATAATTCGCCTATTTCCATTACTCACACTACTGCTGTTCGTGCAAGAGTGTTCAGTGCAACAAGTTGTCCGAGTGAGACAGTAACTAATACTTATTTCATCAATCTCGATTGCAAATTGCCTGTATATTCCATTGCCCTAGATTCTGCTGACTTGTGGGATTACAACACCGGAATATTTGTGAAAGGTCCGAATGCGAGTCCGAATTCTCCATACTTAGGGGCGAATTACTGGCAAGACTGGGAGAAGTACATGTCACTTGAATATTATGACAAGCAAAAAAACCGCGCCTTTAAATTTAATGCAGCTCTTAGCATTACCGGTGGTTGGAGCAGGCGGTTTTATCAAAAATCGTTAGAAGTAAAATTAAATGATCGGTTCGGCTTGTCAAAAATTCAATACGACTTGCTTCCTGATAAAAGCTGGATAACCAAATGGGACGATTTTTTATTGCACAACACAGGAAATGACTGTTTCGTAGCTCACATTCGCGATCCGATTATGGAACGGCTCATGAGAGGAACGAACTCCGATTACACTTCCTATGAGCCCTGTCTTCTTTATATTAATGGAGCGCAGTGGGGGGTGTATTACACAAAGGAAAATGATGATGATAATTTTGTAAAAGCCGAATATGGTTACAGGAAAGATCAGATTGATCTGCTAAAGGAAAGCTATCTCTATCCTGACATTGAAATAAAGTGTGGCAGTGATACTGCTTTCAGAGCCATGTACAACTTTGCGATGCACACCAATCCTTCGCTGGCTTCTTTTTATTCTGGAATGGATTCATTGATTGAACTAAAAAATCTAACAGATTATTTTTCTGCTGAATGTTATTATCCGAATGACGACTGGATGGGAGGTGTGAACAATAATTTGAAAATGTGGCGACCGAAGAAAACGGGAGGAAGATTTCGCTATATTCTTTACGATCTTGATTTTGGTTTCGGAATGTATGGTCAACCAAGTGATGATATTCTTGCAATTGCCTTAAACCCAAATCCGCATAATTACAACAGCGATATTTTTCAGAAGTTGCTTCAGAATACTCAATTCAAGAATTATTTTATTAACCGTTATGCTGATCTGATCAATACAACATGGCTTCCAACGAATGTTTCCAACGTTGTAAGCGGACTTCAGGATTCAATGCGATACGATATGCATTTTCAGTATGACAAGTGGGGAGGAGGAGACACGAATACCTGGAAAACGAATGTGAACGCAATTCTTACATTCAGTAGTGCCCGCCCTGCTTATGCCCGTAATCAGATTCAGAGCGATCTCGGAATGACGGGACAGGTTACACTTACTCTTCAGGCATCTCCAGATGGAGCAGGACGAATTCAGATCAGCACCATCACTCCTTCAACGCTGCCGTGGAGTGGAGTTTACTTCAACGGAAATCCTGTTACGATAACTGCAATTCCGAATTCCGGCTATACATTTAATCATTGGTTCAGCAATGTTGCAATTACTGCAAGTGATACAAATAAAAGTGTGACAAGGAATTTTACTTCGAGTGATGTCATAACTGCTTACTTCACTGGCTCGTCTGTTAGCCCCCAAATTACCATAAGCGAAATAAATTATAATTCCGATTCTGCAAGCAATGCAGGTGATTGGTTCGAGTTGCACAATCTTTCATCTGTTGATCTTGATATTTCTGCCTGGAAAATTCGTGACGATAATGATCATCATGAATTTGTTTTTCCTCTCTCTACAATTCTTTCGGCAAACAATTATCTAGTAGTTTCTGAGGACACTCAGAAATTTCATTTGAAGCATCCGTCCGTTTTAAATGTAATTGGTGAACTTGGTTTCAACCTGAGTAATGGCGGAGATCAGATAAGAGTCTTTCAATACAACGATTCGCTTTATCTTTCTCTGGAGTATAGAGATCAATATCCATGGGCCACCTCACCCGATGGAGGTGGCTACACACTCGAGCTGAAAAGTTCTTCGGGAGATTTGAATGATGGAAACAACTGGTTTGCCGGATGTCTTGGTGGTTCTCCGGGCACTGCCTTCAATGGTCCTTTGGCTATATTCACTACTTCAGGTGCTACAATGTTTTGTTCTGATGATACGCTCGTTCTATCTGCATCTCAGGTTCCTGATTATACATATCAATGGCAAAAAAATCATACAAACATCAGCGGAGCTACAACGGATTTTTATCAGCCCACGCAAAGCGGAATGTATAATGTAATGGTTGCGAAAAACGGTTGCTCTTCAATCTCTGATTCAATTTCTGTGACAGTTATTAAGCGTGCAGAAATTCCTATTGCAGCTTCCGCTTCGCGATGTGGTAACGGAAGCGTAACACTTTCTGCATCTTCCTCTACAGATACAATAAGTTGGTACGATAATCAGCAGAATTTATTAGCGACCGGAAACAGTTTTACTACCTCGGCTTTAAGCCAGACAACGATTTATTTTGCGCAAGCAGGATTAACATGCGCAAGCGCAATGGTTGCAGATACCGTTACTATCAATACAACTGCTATTGATCCGGTTACAACTAATCAAAGTATTTGCGGGCATGGTGTCATCACTCTAACTGCAACTTCGAACGATACCGTTAGATGGTACCATGCACCAAACGGGAATTTAATTTCGACAGGTGATACCCTGATAACTCCAGATATTAATCAGACAACAATTTATTTTGCGCAAGGGGGAGATGCTTGCAAAAGTAATTTCGTTCAGGCGACTGCAATTGTAAATCCGATTTCTGCCGATCCGATTTCTGCCGATCAAAGCCGTTGTGATACAGGAAGCATAACGCTAACTGCAATAAGTAGCGATACAATTCGCTGGTATGATTTGCCAAACGGAAATCTTCTTTCAATAGGAAATAGTTTTACTACTCCTTCAATAAATCAAACGGTAACATATTACTTGCGTGCAGAAGGTTATTGTCCCGGCAATTTTATTCCGGTTGAAGCCATTGTGAATTTTATTCCGGCTGATCCCGAAACTGCTGATCAAAGTCGGTGTGGGGAAGGAAGTGTAATGCTGGCCGGAACAAGTAGCGATACAATTCGTTGGTACGATTCGCCAAACGGAAATATTCTCTCTGCTGGAAACAATTTTGCGACTCCAGTCATAAATCAGACTACAACATATTATGTGCGCACAGAGGGAATCTGTTTAAGTAATTTTGTTTCGGTTAATGCAATTGTTAATGCAATTCCAGCCGATCCAGGAACTGCAGATCAAAGCCGTTGCGGTGCTGGAAGTGTTACGCTTACTGCAATAAGCACAGATACCATTCGCTGGTATGATTCCCCGGATGGAAATTTGCTTTTCACGGGGAATAGTTTTACTAGTCCTATTATAAATCGAACAGCAATTTATTATGCGAGAGCAGAAGGAAGCTGTTCTGGTAATTTTATTTCAGCTTCTGCAATTATCAATTCCCTTCCTGTTGATCCGGTAGTTTCTTCGGGGAGTACTTGCGGGGCTGGATCGGTGCTGCTTGCTGCAATTTCAAACGATACTGTTTATTGGTATGATGCTCCGAACGGTACATTGCTTGTAGCCGGAATAACTTTCCAGACACCGATGCTCACTTCTTCAACAACGTATTTTGCCCTTGCAGCAAATGGCTGCACCGGAAATTTTGTTTCCGCGGCTGCTTATGTATTTCCTGTTTCTCAGGTTTCTCTCGGCAACGATACCATCATTGAAAGTGGAACAATTGTCAACCTGGATGCGGGCTCAGGTTTTAGTTCTTATTTGTGGAGCACAGGCGAGGTGTCAGAAATAGTTGCTTTAAACTCCACCGGAAATTATTGGGTCACTGTTACTGACCCAAACGGATGTTCCGCAACGGATACCATTCAGATATTGGTAACCGTAAATGTGCAGCCGTATGTGTTGGCAGAAGGTGTTCTAATCTATCCTAACCCGACTCATTCAACAATCAGCATCAGTTTTATAAATAGCGGGATGGAAGATATTTTTCTCCGCCTTGTTGATGAGAACGGAAAGGTAGTATGGAGCGATTTTTCTATAAACCAAAAACGAGTGATGCGAAACATTGATCTCACTCAATATGCGGGCGGACTTTATGTTTTCCAAATTGCTTCTCCTAAAAGTAAACGCGAATACAAAATCGTGCTGAAATAATTTCAACAATTTGAGCTCGGAGAACGAGGCAAAAAAAGAGCCGATTCACATTACGCGAACCGGCTCCTACTTAGCACACCATGAATCAAAAAATTATTTCCCGAGAGGACGCTTTTTATCCATGCGATCTCTCTTCATATCCTGCCTGTCCATTCTATTTTCTTTTATTTTGTCGAGTAGTTCGCGCTTGAAATCTTCCTCGGCACGATACAACTGCGCAACTTTTTTTATTGGTAACACTTGTTTGAATTGGTTGTGATATTTTTTCAGAAGATCAAGTTCACTTTGTCTGAAACCAAGTTCGGAGTCCACAGCTTTCTCCACATCCTTATCAACCATTTCCTCAAAATTCATTTTTGCATTCACTAAATTTTCTCTGCGCGATTTGCGCAATCCTTCAAGTTCATCCTGATACTTATTGTACACTGGCCAGAAAACTTTTGCTTCCTCAGGAGTGAGGTTTAATCGATTGGTAAGAAAACCAACCTTCATTGCCTCTACACGCTCACGTGCCTCTCTTGTCGGTTGATCATCTCGCGGAGGCGGCTGCTGAGCAAACAATGTTGTTGCGGAGATCAAAAGAAATATGAGTAAATAATTTTTCATAACTGTTCTGTTATCGAAGTTAAATCAATGTCGTTGTCAATTAAATAATCCTGCAAGTCAGTATCCTGCGTTTGGGTTGATGAAGGAATCTCATCAGCCAATGCATCCACGAGAGAGGATTCATCAAGTTGTGCAAGGAATGCTGCATCGAGCTGTTCTGTTTCGCTGAGTTGAGGTGTAGCATAATCAACGCTGATAGTGCGTGTAAAATAGTTTACACTAAATACCACTGCCAAAGCAACAGAAGCAAACGCAAGAGAAAATTTTGGTACAGGACGGAATAAAGCTTCTGAAATCCATTCTCTGATTGAAATGCGTTTTGACTTTTGGTCAATAATGCGCTGCTGAATAATGGTGGGAAGTGATTCAAAATATCCTGTAGGAACTTTAAACGGATTTTTAGTATTCACCGATTCAAGGTTTGGCAACGGTTCAATCCGCTGCATCACATCGGCATTCAATGAATCGAAATAACCTTCAGGTACCTTAAACGGGTTCTCTATTTTGATTTGAGAAAGTTCAGGAGCCAGGTTCTTCAACTCATCATTGTTGAACTGTTCGCTATTTGATTTATCTTTTTTCATTCGCCTAAACTGGCGTTTTGATGGGTTCTGGTTTGAATGGTTTAACGCACAGTAAGATATTTCTCGAGTTTTTTGACAGCATGATGATAGCTCGCTTTCAGTGCTCCTACCGTGAGATTCAGCACTTCTGCAATTTCTTCGTATTTCATCGCATCAAAATACTTCATATTGAAAATAATGCGTTGTTGAGTAGGAAGTTTTAACACTGCCTGTTGAAGTTTTAGCATTATTTTATCTCCCGTAAAATTAGGATCGCCCGAAAGATTATTCGATAGTTCGTGTTCCACATCAGCAATGGGAACAAAAAACCTTTTCTTTTTATTATTAATAAATGTAATTGACTCATTGGTAGCGATGCGGTAAAGCCATGTATAGAGTTGAGAGTCTTGGCGAAAGTTGTCAAGCGATTTCCAAACCTTGATAAAAACATTCTGAACCACATCATTTGCATCGTCATGATCAATTACCATTCTGCGGATGTGCCAGTATAATCTCTGCTGATATTTCCGCATCAGCAGATTGAATGCGTAACTGCGAGAACTATAATCACGAAATTTTTCAAGAAGTTCCTGATCAGTGTGTTCCATGAATTGTTTAATGTTTAAAGTTTAAGGATCTAAAGTCGGTTTCTAACCTTAAACTTTGCACCCCACGCATTAAACGTATTCAGTTTTTTTTCGACTCAACGCTTTTGTTGCGGCTTCAACAATGTTCGAACTATCTAAGCCATACTTTACCATCAATTGCTCTGGTGTTCCGCTCTCTCCGAATGTGTCATTTACGGCAACAAATTCCTGTGGTGATGGATGATGTTGCGCAAGTACATGCGCGATGGCATCTCCAAGTCCTCCGTTCAGTTGATGTTCTTCAGCAGTAACTAAACAGCCCGTCTTTCGCACGCTATGTATGACGGCCTCTTTATCCAATGGTTTAATTGTATGTATGTTGATCACTTCAGCACTGATGCCTTTTGCTTCGAGTGCATCACATGCTTCGAGTGCTTTCCACACAAGATGACCTGTTGCAAAAATGGAAACATCAGTGCCTTCACTCAACATCAAAGCTTTTCCGATTTCAAATTTTTGATCGAAGGAAGTAAAGTTCTGCACCACCGGTCTTCCGAAACGTAAGTAAACGGGACCAACGTATTCTGCTATTGCAATTGTAGCTGCCTTTGTCTGGTTATAGTCGCAGGGATTTATCACAACCATGCCAGGCAGCATTCGCATCATTCCGAGGTCTTCAAGTATCTGATGCGTAGCACCATCTTCACCAAGAGTAATGCCTGCGTGGCTTGCACAGATTTTTACATTCTTTCCGCTGTATGCAATGCTCTGGCGAATCTGATCATAAACTCTTCCGGTCGAAAAATTTGCAAACGTTCCGGTGAAGGGAATTCTTCCCCCGATGGTTAAGCCCGCAGCAATGCCCATCATGTTTGCTTCAGCAATGCCTACTTGGAAAAAGCGATCGGGAAATTCTTTTTCAAACGCATCCATCTTGAGCGAGCCGGTAAGGTCGGCACAAAGTGCGACTACGTTTGTGTTTTTTCTTCCGAGTTCCAGTAGGCCAGCACCAAAACCGCTGCGTGTATCTTTCTTGTCAAGTATCGGGTATTTTTTCATCGGATCGTTTTGAAGAATAGGAAGGCGAAAGTACTAATTTGATTTACAAGAATGTTTCATTCTAATATCAATGAATGAACGAAAAAAAATTATCTTAAAAAAGACTTGAAAATTTTTTTTCTTTCATCTCTGATCTAACTTTTATAGTTTTACCCAATATTATTTGTGATAACTAATTTGAAGAGTTTATTCCTTTCTCATGTTATTTATCCTTTCTTTACAATAATAAAATAACAGAATAATCCTTCAGCAAATATGCATGGGTCACTAACTGGTCAGTTAAAAATAGATGCATGTTTTTCTCCACACCTTTATCCCATTTATCGCGATGATGCGAGCATTGTAGTCATCATTGATATTCTGAGAGCTACTTCTGCCATCTGCACCGCTTTCCATCACGGTGCCGAAAAAATAATTCCAGTTGCTACTGTGGAGGAAGCAATGGAATATAAGAAGAAAGGATACCTTACCGGTGCAGAGCGCGATGCTATTCCGCTGGATGGATTTGACTTCGGAAATTCTCCGTTCAGTTACATGGGCGATAACGTGAAAGGAAAAACAATTGCCATTACCACCACCAATGGCACACAGGCAATTCATGCAGCACGTGATGCTTACAAAATTGTGATCGGATCATTTCTTAATCTCAGAGCGCTCTCTCAGTTTCTCATCAGCGAAAAAAGAGACGTGCTCCTGCTGTGCAGCGGATGGAAAAATAAATTCAACCTCGAAGATGCGTTGTTTGCAGGAGCAGTAACCGAAGAAATTCTTTCCGCGACTTCAAACTACAAATTAGGTGATGCCTGTCTGGCACTCAAATATCTTTATGCAATGGCAAAAGATAATCCGTACAAGTTTCTCAACTATTCTTATCACAAAGAACGTCTCGCCCGTTTGAATTTAAAGAAGGACATTAAATATTGTCTCACTACAAATCAAACCAATGTAATTCCGGTTTTAAAAGATGGAGCGTTGGTAAATTTTGCAGCTGTCGAAGTATAAATCGTAAGGTAACTCAATTAACTTAATCAACAAATTAACCTTTTTTACCGTTCTTCGCACCAGTAATTTCATCTGCATGAATAAAAGAATTATAGTTGCTTCAATACTAATATTTTCATTTTTGTATTCTCCGTTCGTTTTCGGCTGGGGATTCTGGGGACACCAGCGCATTAACAAGATGGCGTCCTTTACTTTGCCGCCAGAACTTTTTGGTTTTTACAAAAAACATATTGACTATATTACAGAACATGCAGTTGATCCTGATAAAAGAAGATACTCCGATCCTAACGAAGCACCTCGCCACTTCATTGACCTTGATCATTACGGAATGCATGCCATTGATTCCATGCCTCACTTCTGGAAAAATGCTGTCGCAAAATATACCGAGGACACGCTGATTACCTATGGAATTGTTCCGTGGCACATCAATAAAATGCAGTATCGGCTCACCGATGCATTCAAAGCGGGTAATGTGGATGAAATACTTTATCTATCAGCTTCGCTGGGCCATTATGTGGCAGATGCGCATGTGCCGCTGCATGTTTCAGAGAATTACAACGGACAAATGACAAACCAGGTTGGCATACATGGCTTTTGGGAGTCGCGCATACCTGAAATGTTTGGCGAAAATTACGACTACCTTGTTGGTCGTGCACACTTCATTGAAAAGCCTCAGGAAGAAGCATGGAAAATTGTAGCCGGAAGTTTTGCTGCGCTTGATTCTGTGCTGCGTTTTGACAGAGAGTTAAGCAAAAAAATTTCTCCTGATCAGAAGTATGCTTTCGAACAACGCGGTTCAACTACTGTGAAAGTGTACAGCAAGGAATACACTGAAGCTTACAATAAAATGCTTGACGGAATGGTAGAGCGCAGAATGCGTTCTGCAATACTTGAAGTAGGTTCCTTCTGGTACACCTGCTGGGTAAATGCGGGAAGTCCTGACTTAACAAACGTAATGAACAGAGAAGTGAGTGATTCCATGAAACAAAAATTGAAAGAAGAAGAAGAACTCTGGATGAACGGCACCCTGAAACCAAAGGGACATGAAGATGAGAAATAATTTTTTTTTCTGATGAAGATTCTTTCCGCTTCACAACTCCGTGAACTGGATTCGTACACTATCAGGCATGAGCCTATTCGTTCCATTGACTTGATGGAGCGCGCTGCCGATGTATGTTTTGAGTGGATGATTTCAAATGAACTTCGGCCACATTCACATCGAAAAGCGATTGTCTTTTGCGGCACCGGAAACAATGGTGGTGACGGGCTTGCTATTGCAAGAATGCTATCTTTTTCAGGATATGAAGCAAGTGTTTACATCATAAGTTCACAAGGAAAAAGTTTGCGAAACTTTCTCATCAACGAAAAACGTTTACTCAAGTCTAGTCAGAAAGTTATTCATGAAATAAAATCAAAAAAAAATCTTCCGCCTCTTCGCAGCAATTATCTAGTTATTGATGCGTTGTTCGGAACGGGATTATCAAGACCTATTGAAGGGCTTGAAGCAAAAGTTATTGATCACATCAATGAATCCAACGCAACTGTTATTTCTATTGATCTTCCGAGCGGATTATTTGCTGATCAACATTCTTCGGGTCATTCAATTGTTCAAGCAGATCATACGTTAAGTTTCCAGGTTCCCAAACTTGCTTTCTTTTTTCCGGAGAATGAAAGGTATGTGGGGCAATGGCATTTGCTTGATATCAACTTGAATCGAAAATTTTTGGATGAACTTCCCTCATCAAAAGAATATCTCACAAAGGATTTTATTCAGTCATTTCTGAAACCGAGAACAAAATTTTCTCACAAAGGAAATTACGGTCATGCACTTTTAGTTGCAGGAAGTTATGGTAAGATGGGAGCAGCAGTGCTAGCAGCAAAGGCATGTTTGAAAAGCGGAATTGGGCTTCTCACTGTATCAGTGCGAAAACAAGGCGTTGAAATAATTCAAACCTCTTGCCCTGAGGCAATGGTTGTTGTTGATGTTTTTGATTCTGAAAAATATTCTTCTACTGGTATTGGTCCAGGTATTGGAGCGAACGGTTTTGCTGAAGGGGAAGTGAAAAGGATTTTGCAATCAGTCAAAAGTCCGCTTGTAATTGATGCAGATGCACTCAATATTATTTCAGAAAACAAGAAGAAGTTATTGAAGTTAATTCCTGAAAATTCAATCCTCACTCCTCACCCAAAAGAATTCGAACGGCTCATTGGAAAGTCAAAAAATAATTTTGACCGTCATGAAATGCAACTGACATTTTCCGAAAAACACAAAGTATATGTTATATTAAAAGGTGCGCACACCTGCATAACAACTCCCGAAAGAGAATCTTTTTTCAACAGCACCGGCAACCCCGGCATGGCAAAGGGCGGCAGTGGCGATGTCCTTACGGGAATTATTACCGGGCTTCTTGCGCAGGGATATTCTCCTCTCGAATCTTCTCTGCTTGGAGTTTTTATGCACGGAGTTGCCGGAGATATTGCCGCAAAGCAAAAAGGAATGGATGCAATGATTGCGGGCGATATTATTGAAGCATTGCCGGAGGCGTGGATTTCAGTTAGAAAAATGTAAAGTTCTTTTCGACATTTTAACCTCAAACCCCGAGTTTCCCTTTTCCCTCCCGAACTAAAGCCGGCTCATCGCCTGTGCAGTCTACAATGGTGGAAGGATTCATTTCACTGAATCCACCGTCAACAATTAAATCAACTTTGTCTCCGTACTGCTGTTCAATCGGTTCAGCTTCGTTGAAGTATTCAAGAATCTCGTCTTCACTGTGAAGAGATGAAACAACAAGCGGACTTTGCAATTCTTCAATTAACGCATGAATAATTTCGTTCTGCGGAATACGAATTCCGATGGTTTTCTTTTTCGATTTAAAAATTTCAGGTACCCGATTACTTGCATTCAGAATAAATGTAAACGCTCCCGGCAAATTACTTTTCATCACCCTAAAAACTTCTCGGCTGAATGGTTTGGTATATTCTGATAAACTGGAAAAGTCAGAAAATATAATGGAGAAATTTGCCTGTGATGGTTTGATGTTTTTTATTTCACAGATTCGTTCAAACGCCTCGTGACTTTTAAGCGAACAGGCAAATGCATAAACAGTATCGGTAGGAATAATTACAACCCCGTCATTGCGGAGAACGGTAACTACTTTTTCAAGATGTTTTAGATTGATATTCCCTGAAAAAAATTGCAGAAGCATTTTACTTCACCAAAGTCGCTTCCTGGCTTTTCTTATGATCAGCCAAAAATTTCGCAAGTCCCATGTCAGTAAGAGGATGCTTGAGAAGATCAAGAATTGCGGAGAGCGGGCAAGTTGCAACATCAGCACCCGCTTCGGCACATTTTACAATGTGCATAGAACTTCGGATTGATGCAGCAAGCACTTGAGTTTTGTAACCATAGTTTTTGTAGATCAAAACAATTTGTTTGATCAGTTCAATACCATCCTGATTCATATCATCAATTCTTCCTATGAATGGAGATAGATAAGTTGCTCCCGCTTTGGCAGCAAGTATTGCCTGACCCGCAGAAAAAACGAGTGTGCAGTTTGTCTTTATTCCTTTTGATGAAAAATATTTTAGTGCTCTAATACCTTCTTTAATCATCGGCACTTTAACAACAATTTGTTTGTGCAGCGATGCAAGCATTTCTCCTTCGGAGATAATTCCTTTGAAGTCGGTTGAAATTACTTCAGCACTCACATCTCCCGTAACAATATTGCAGATGTCCACATAATGTTTCAGCACATTATCCTGTTCAACAATTCCTTCTTTCGCCATCAATGAAGGATTGGTAGTTACACCATCAAGCACACCAAGGTCTTGCGCTTCTTTTATTTGAGAAAGATTTGCCGTATCAATAAAAAATTTCATTCCACAATAGTTTTTAAGTTTGGAAGGCAAAGGTAAGAAAGAGAAGGTTTGCACAGAGCAAAACTATTCAACAAGTGTTAATAAAACCACAACACTTGATTCGTAAATTCGAAACCATTAGCATTCGGACATAAAAAACGGGTAAGCTTACTGCATCGCACCGCTACAACCTCTTATCCTTGCTGCATTCCTGCCCTGGGGAGGTTCGAGGGAGCTGGTCGTACAGGACTTACCCGTGCGCGAAAGTAGTAAAAGCGTTGTAAAGAAAAATTTTTGCGCAACTTTTTTCCTTTCTCTATTTATCTATTTTTGTCGCAAACAAAACTCCAATGGAAAGACGTTCTCAATTAAAAGTCGCCATGACGTATGGCGCCATGTGCGGACTCGCTTCGTCCATTATCTACCTCATCTTTTATTTTGGCGGTGCCGCTGTTGACAACAAGTGGCCTCAATGGATCGGGTATGCAGTAATGATTACAACCATTGTGATGGGAGTAAAAAGCTACCGCGATCAGGATTCAGGCGGCTTCATCAATTACGGAAGATCGCTTGGAACAGGTGTGCTCATCGGAATGTTCGGTGGAATTATTACTGGACTATTCACTGTACTGATGTTTACGGTGATTGACCCCGGAATGGCGGAAAAAATTATTAACAAAGCGCAGGAGGATATGATAGCAAAGGGAACGATGAGCGAGGATCAGATCAGCATGGCTATGTCAATGACGCGCAAATTTATGAACCCAGGTATGTTGTTTGCGTTCTCTATTGTTGGCTCTGTATTTATCGCGTTTATTTTTTCTCTTATCACTTCCATCTTTACTAGGAAAGAGCAAACTCCTTTTCAAAGTTAATTTAAACGCAAGTTGTGAATCTGTCAGTTGTTGTTCCGCTTTTTAATGAAGATGAATCCCTGCGCGAGTTATGCGATTGGATTGTTCGAGTAGTTGATGCCAAAAATTTTTCGCACGAAATTATTTTGATTGATGACGGAAGTAAGGACAATTCATGGAGTGTGATTGAAAAACTTTCTGATGAAAATAAAAATATTAGAGGAATTCGATTCAGAAGAAACTATGGAAAGAGTGCCGCTCTTCAGGTTGGATTTGAAGCAGCGCTAGGCGATGTAGTGATTACGATGGATGCAGACATGCAGGACAGCCCTGATGAAATTCCTTCGCTGTACAATATGATTGCCGAAGAAAAATTTGATCTCGTTTCGGGCTGGAAGAAGAAGCGCCACGATCCGATTATGAAAACGATTCCGAGTAAGTTTTTCAATTGGGTGACAAGAAAAATGTCCGGCATCTATACGCTGCATGATTTTAATTGTGGTCTTAAATCATACCGTAAAGAAGTTGTGAAAAGCATTGAAGTGTATGGAGAGATGCACCGTTACATTCCTTTAATTGCAAAGTGGAATGGCTTTTCAAAAATTACGGAGAAACCAGTGGAACATCGCGCACGAAAATACGGGGTAACAAAATTTGGTTTGGAAAGATTCATCAACGGTTTTCTCGATTTGCTTTCCATCATGTTTGTTTCCAGGTTCGGAAAAAGACCGATGCACTTATTTGGATTCATTGGTACGCTGATGTTTTTTGTGGGACTTCTTGCTGCGGGTTATCTCGGCACAACAAAGTTGTGGGCAGTAACTCACAACGAATATGCGCGGCTAATTACCGATCGTCCGTCCTTTTATATTTCACTTACCTGCATGATCATCGGTTCGCAAATGTTTCTTGCGGGATTTCTTGGCGAATTAATTTCCAGAACTTCTCCTGATAAAAATCACTACGAGATTTCAGAACGCACCAATTAGCTGAACCGATTGCATCGGGATGTATTGCGTTGATTAGCTGATGAAAAATTTAAAAGCAATTATTGTTGGATCGGCTTATCCTTTAAGAGGAGGCATTGCCGATTTTAATGAAGCACTTTGCAAAGCATTGATTACAGAAAATGTTGAGACCTCTATCGTTTCTTTTTATTTGCAGTATCCTAAAATTCTTTTTCCGGGAAAGACGCAGATGACAGGCGGAGATGCTCCGAAAGACTTCAAAATAAATTCTCTCATCAGTTCCATCAATCCTCTTTCATGGTTTCGCGCTGCATCGTTTATTAAAAAACAAAGACCTGATTTTATTATTATCCGTTACTGGTTGCCTTTTATGGCTCCTGCCCTCTCAACCATTGCGCGCAGCGTTCGCAAAGCAGGAATTAAAGTAATTGCGATTACTGACAATGTTATTCCTCACGAAAAAAGAATTGGTGATTATTCACTCACCAACTATTTCGTGAAAAGTTGCGATGCGTTTATTGCCATGAGCCAAACCGTGGTTGATGACCTGAAGAAGTTTACAAAGACAAAAAGTATTTCTTTTTCCCCTCATCCGGTGTATGACATTTTCGGTGAGAAGATTCCTAAAAATGAAGCACGGAATAAATTGGGGTTGAACATTGATGGAAAAGTGGTTTTGTTTTTTGGCTTCATCCGCCCATATAAAGGATTGGATTTGCTGCTTCATGCAATGGCTGATGAAAAAATTCGCTCCCTAAATCTGAAACTGATTGTTGCAGGAGAATTTTATGGAGATGAAGTACAGTACAGGAAGATGATTTCTGATCTCAATATCCTGGACAATGTAATTCTTCATTCATCTTACATTGCAAAAGAGGAAGTGAAAAACTTTTTCTGTGCTGCTGATCTTGTTGTTCAACCTTACCGCAGTGCAACACAAAGCGGCATTACGCAAATTGCCTATCACTTCGAGCGACCGATGCTTGTAACCAATGTTGGCGGGCTTTCTGAAATTGTCCCTCACAACAAAGCCGGTTACGTTGTGAATGTTGATGCAAAAGAAATTGCTAAAAGCATTTTTGATTTTTACGAAAAGAACAAAGAAGAAGAGTTTACCACGAATGTAAAAAGTGAGAAGGAACGGTTTACGTGGAAAAGTTTTTCGACAAACATTTTGAGAATTGCAAAAGCTAAGTAGTTTGATCTTGTATATTTGAAAACTTTTCAATATGAAACTCCGCTATCAGCTCCTTCTCGTTCTCACAATTTTCTCTTTCACGGCAAATGCCGTTTTGGTTTCAGGAACTGTTACCGATAGCAAGCATCAACCCGTTCCCTTCTGCAGCGTTTACCTCAAAGGCACCACAGTTGGCACCACCGCAAACATTGACGGAAAATATTCGCTCGAAGTAAAAGCGGGAACTTATCAAATTGTATTCCGCAGCATCGGATATAAATTGATTGAGCAACAAATAAAAGTAGAGAATGCTCCGCTTACAGTAAATATTTCCATTGATCAGGAATCGTATCAGTTAAAAGAAGCCGTGGTGAATGCATCGGCTGAAGATCCCGCCTATGCCATCATTCGTCATGCAATAAAGATGCGAAAGAAATATCTTGATGAAGCACAGAACTACCAATGCGAAGCGTACGAAAAACAAACATGGAAATTACCCGAAGCACCAAAAAAATTATTAGGTCAGAAAATTGATTTCGGAGATGATCTTGATTCAACAAGCAAAATTGTTTACCTCTCAGAAACTGTTTCTAAACTTTCATTTCAAAATCCCGATCACAAAGAAGAAATGATTTCATCGCGTGTGCGCGGCAATCCGAATCAATACAGTTTCAACCAGGCATCTTACCTGCGGCTCAATTTTTATGAAAGCTTAACACCCATCGGTCAGCGCGGAATTGTTTCTCCCATCTCAGCAACGGCAATGGTTTATTACGACTACAAGCTCGAAGGAACTTTTATTCAGAATGGAGAAACAGTAAACAAGATTAAAGTAATTCCAAAGCGCATACACGATCCTGTTTACACCGGTGATATTTATATTCTTGATGATTCGTGGCGCATCCATTCGCTCGATCTTTTTATTACCGGAAATCAACAGATGCAGTTCTTCGATACCATCCGCGTTACTCAAACGTATGTGCCTGTTGAGAAATCAACATGGATGCTCCTCAACAGCGAAGTAAATGCAACCGCAGGTTTGTTTGGGTTTCGCATAAGCGGCACTGCCCTCGGCATCTTCAGCAATTACAATCTGCATCCCGATTTTCCTCCTCACTTTTTTAACAGCGAAGTGATGAAGATAAATAAGGATGCAAATAAAAAAGATACTTCTTACTGGGACACGATTCGTCCCGTACCCGTAACGCTTGAAGAGCATCGTGAATATGTGAAGCACGACAGCTTATATTCTGCACACAACACAAAGGCATACAACGATTCTATGGACAGGAAGAACAATAAATTTTCTCCGGTTGGTTTTCTTCTCGGTGGATATTCGCATCAGAACACCTGGCATCATTCGTCAACTTCCGTTTCAGGATTAATAAATAATCTTGAGTTTAACACGGTGGAAGGATGGGCAGCAGGAGTTGTTACGCGCTACGACAAACAAAAAGACGAAGAAGACCGCAGGCGCATTTCAGTAATTGCAGATACGCGCTATGGATTTTCCAATCAACATTTCAACGGCAACCTTACTTTTCAGCATCGCTACAATCCCAATCACTTCAGCACTTACAGCGTTAGTGGCGGAACACAGGTAAACGATTTTAACGGCAACACACATTTCTCGCCCCTTGTAAACACAGGATATTCCCTGCTTGCTCGAAAAAACTGGCTGAAGCTCTACGAAAAATATTACGGATCGGTAATGCACCGCATGGAACTATTCAATGGCGTTAGCTTACGTGTTGCATCAGAATATGCAGATCGAATTCCGCTCATCAACACCACTGACTTTGCATGGATACCCAATGCCGAACGTCCATATCTTTCAAACGATCCGCTGCATGTTGCGAGTGATTCAATGCACTTCGACCGAAGTCAGAGTTTCACTATTGAAGCCCGTTTACGAATTCGCTTCAAGCAGAAATATATGATGCGCCCTGAAGGAAAAACAATTATGGGTTCGAAGTACCCTCAACTTACATTCAGTTATCTCAAAGCAATTCCCGCTGTTGCAGACGCAGATGTTGATTATGATTTTGCAAGTGCGGCAATTTCAGATGAAGTGCGTCTGGGTTTGCTTGGTGCAATCCGTTATTCGGTCTCAGCAGGAAAATTTTTCTCTTCAAAGAAGATGGAGCTGATGGATTATCATCACTTCAATGGCAACAAAACAATTTTTGCTGATTTCTCTTTGAATGATTTTGAACTGCTCGACTACTATAAGTTTGCAACCAATCGCGAATACATCGAAGCACATGCCGAATACAATCTCGGAGGATTGGTGTTGAATAAAATTCCTTTGATAAGAAAGTTAAAGCTCAATGAAATTGTTGGCGCTCATTATTTCACTGCGCGCTATTTCACTGCCCCCTTTAAAAATTATTTCGAAACTTCATTCGGTATCGAAAAATTCGGATTACTTCGCGCTGATTTTGTTCTCGGCTTTGACGATCGCAAGAAAGCACTTACAGGATTTGTGCTTGGACTCAAAGTCAATATTTCAAATGGCTCAATCAATCTCTCCGATTAAATTTAAAACGCTCCATGTATTCCCCGCTTCAACAGTTAAAGAAAAATTCCAAGCGCAGAAAAGAATTGAAAAAATTTCTTCGTGGATTCGAACGGAGAAAAATTCGTGGTGCTGATTCAATGGCTCAGAAGCTGAATACTGAAGCGTTCAAAAAAATTGATTGTCTGAAGTGCGCTAACTGCTGCAAAACAATGGCTCCTACTTTTAAGAAAACAGAAGTGGCACGCATTGCAGAGCATTTAGGAATGAGGTATAAAGAATATTTCAAAAAATATCTGAAGATTGACAAAGAAGGAGACATCATGAATGTAAATACACCATGTCAACACCTGGGCAAGGACAACATGTGTTCAATTTATGAAATCCGTCCGTCTGATTGCAGTGGTTTTCCACACACACACAAGCGCGACTTCACAGCGTTCATTCCTGAAACGCACATTCAGAATGTGGACTACTGCCCCGCTACTTATTTCATCGTAGAAAAAATGTTTGAGAAGATTGTAGAGAAGAAAACGATTAGCTGAGAAAAAGCTGATCGTTGTTTACCACTGCTTTTATTTTTCCGAAAAGCTTCATTCCTGTAAACGGATTATTCTTCGACTTCGACTGAATATCATTTTCTGAAACTGTCCATTCATCTTTCAGATTAATCAAAGTTAGATTTGCTTTTTCTCCTTCGGAAATTTTTAAAACCGGAAGTGAAACAATTTTTCTTGGAGCACAAGAAACCTTTTCAATGATCTGTTCACTGCTAATTAAATCTTTCAGCGCAGTATAAGCCACAGCGAAAGCGGTTTCTAAACCTTCAGCACCGAATGCAGCGAGGTCAAATTCTTTTTGTTTATTCTCAATATCTTCAGGAGAATGATCGGAGCATATGGCATCAATCGTTCCGTCCTTTAGTCCCTCCTTCAATGCAGCAATGTCATCTGCAGAGCGAAGTGGTGGTTTTATTTTGAAGCGTGTATCGAATTCTTCGAGATGAGAATCATCAAGAAGTAAATGATGTGCAGCAACATCGCATGTTACCTTCATTCCTTTTGCCTTTGCCTTTCTGATAAGATCAACTGAACCTTTGGAAGAAATAGTTGAGAAGTGAATTCCGGTTTCAGTGTATTCGCAGAGCATAAGATCGCGGGCAATCATTAATTCCTCCGCAAGAGCAGGCATTCCCTTCAAACCGAGGCGCGTGCTTATCGCACTTTCGTTCATCTGCCCTTTTTCCGAAAGAAATTTATCATTCGGAAAACTCATGATGAGTCCCCTGAAAGTTTTTGCATAAAGAAGAGCGCGCATCATCAATCCTGTATCCTGAACAGCTTTTTTGTCGTCAGTGAAACAACGAGCACCGTTTGAATACATGTCGAACATCTCTGCCATATCATTTCCTTCGAGATCAACGGAGAGTGCACCTGCAACTTCAACACTTACCAATTCATCTTTCGTTTTATTCCTGATAAGTTCAATCTCCGATTTGCTTTGAATAACAGGAAAAGTAGAAGGCATTTGAAGCACTCCTGTAAAACCTCCTGCCATGGCAGCTTTACAGCCGCTCTTTAAATCTTCTTTGTATTCAAAACCCGGCTCTCGAAAGTTTACATGCAGATCAAAAAAGCCCGGAGAAAGACAACAATTCTTCCCATCAATTTCTTTTTCCGCGGAAGAAGAAATTTTCTCTGAAACGGTTTTGATAACTCCGTTTTCAATCAGCACATCACAAACTTTTTTATTGTGTGATGATTGCGAGTCAGTAATTGTTGCCTGCCTGATGATGAGTTTCATGGTCTTAATCAGTTAGTCGTTATTGGTTTGGAAGATCTCATAAATCGTATCAGCAAAACTTCACATGCAAGAAAGAACAAGGCAAGCCATACGCAATATTTCCAGAGCCGGGTTCCTTCGTTCAGTTGTGTAACAGAATGAGTAAGTTCTTTAGTGCCATCAAGAAAATTCAATGTATGCAAGCCGGATTTTTCTGCAAGCGCTTTTAATTCGTCAGTTGTATAACAGGCAAGGTCACTTTCTCTCCTGTCAAAATTGAAAGAAAGAGCTGAAACAATTTTGCCTCCCGATTCAAGAGAATAATTCCCCGCTGCCTTCACCTGGTCGTGAAAAGCGATAGACGGTCTGTTATTCACTGCACGTGTTTCCGGAATTACATCAAACTTTTGTTCAGCATTGAGAAGATGCATTACATTTTCTCCTGCGAGTTGTGCACCAGGAATTTCAATCTCAGTGTTCGCACCGATTACCTGCGGAAGTTGAAAAGAGTTGAAGCCACTCATTGCCGACTTCAACACAACAGGAACAAACAATGCATGTTTCGGAAAGTTGGAACTCGATTCATCCAAAGGCGAAGCGCATGAGTAAAGTTTTCCTTTTCCCACTGCAGTTAGCGAGAGAAACGAATTCCCGCTTTGAAGTTTCATCAATACTTCTGTAATTGATCTCGTTGCCCGATCTGAATGATAATATTTTTTTACAACCGGCAGATCAAGATTCTCTGTCTGATTCTTTTTCTCAAATACATCCGCAAACACAGGGCTTTTCCTTTCGATGAAATAAACTTTATCGTCTGCTTCAACTAATTGAGAATAGGAATCAGCATTTACAGCTTGAAAAAAGTTTTGATATGATCCCGCGTTAATTTCAGAAGAAGGAAAAACTAACACTGCTCCGCCTTGTTCCAAATATTTTTTCAGTTCCTGCTCAAGCCCTGAAGAAATTTCTTTGAGATTATTCAGCACAATTAAATTATCAGAAGCAAAAGAAGAATAATCAATTTGATTTACGGGAGAGTTCTTCAACTGAAAGTAAGAATCACTTTTAAAAAGGGCATATACATAAGGCGAAGGCGAACCTTCGTTGATGGCTAAAACAGAAAGATGATCTTTCACTTCGAACGAAAGAAAATAATTGTCGTCAAACGTAACAGGATAGTCAGTAATGGAAACCGTTGCCTGCTGCCAGCCGGGTTGAGTAATGGAAAAAGAAAGTTTAGCTTCCGCTGTTGACAGCGCTGCAATGTTCATGCTCGTGAGCGACCGCTGCACTCCGTTGATGAATAGTTTTACAGGAACGTCTTCTGCGTCCTCACCTGAAATATTTTTGATACGAACGGTTAATTCATTCTGCACGTTGAGTTGAACAAAAGGCGTACTCAACAAACAGGTATCAACAAAAATATTTTTTACTTCTGCTGCCGAAAGTGGAACGAGTGTAATCTGCAGCGATGAATCATTTTTGAATTGATCAATGTCAACCACTGTTTTCTGAAAATCAGAAACTTCGTAGAGAACAATTTTTGATTGCTCAGCATCTCCGGTTTTCATTCCATCGTTTTGTCTTGAAACAATTTCGCTCAGATTGTGAACAAAAGAACTTAATTTCACTTCATCCACCATCTGCAAAAATTCTTCGCGGTTCACGATGCGTTGATGCCGAGCTTCAAAATCGTTTGTGAGTAATTGAAAACGATCGGCAGGTTGGTACGCCAGCGCAATTTCGCGCGCTTTCTTTTTTGCCGATTCAATCAAGCTGCCGTTTTTTCCAACGGCATCCATACTGAATGAATTGTCAATGTAAACACTTACACTTTTTGTTCCACTCACTACGTTTGCCTTATTGGCTGGAATAAACGGCTGTGCAAAGGCAAGCACCAAAAATGCAACTGCAAGAAGCCGTGCAATAAGAATCAATAAATGTTTCAGGCGGGAACGGGAACGTGTGTCCTGTTTAATCTCTTTGAGAAAGCGGACATTTGTAAAAAATATTTTTTTGAATCTCCTGAAATTGAAAAGATGGATGATAACAGGAATGGAAAGGGTTGACAGCGCGAAAAGAAATCCAGGATAAACAAATTGCATATCGGAGCGCGAAAGTACGCTATAATGTTTAAGGTTTGAAGCCAAAAATTAGCCTTCCATATCGTTATTTATTATGGAGAGAGACTTTATTCTTAAACTTTCTTATCTTTGAACTCATGAAAAAGATTGTTCTTCTTACTGATTTCTGGTTACTTTTTTTTACAGCTTCTTACGGTCAGCTAAACGAATGGACCTGGGTTAATGGAGATAATGCAGGAACATCTTCAGTAATTGGCACACAAGGTATTTTCGATCCTCTCAATCATCCTATGCCTCAATACGAAAGCAATGGGTGGACAGATAATCAGGGAAACTTCTGGTATCTCACAACACTTGATTCACTATGGGAATACAATCCAGTTATTCAACAGTGGGCATTTATCTGGGGAGGAGTAAATCCCTTTCCTGTTTGGGGAATCAAGGGTGTACCTTCAACAACTAACGAACCAGGATACAGAAGTTTTGGATTTCCGACATGGACAGATGCTGGTGGCGATCTTTGGCTTTTCGGGGGCTATGCAGGCGGCACAACCTACGCTGACTTGTGGCGTTATAACATTGCAAGTAACATGTGGACATGGTGCGGAGGATCGAATATCGCGAATGATCCAGGAGTGTACGGTACGATGGGAGTTCCTTCAGTAAATAATTATCCAATGGGACGCTGCGAAACAAATGGCTGTTGGGTGGATAGCGCTACCAATTCATTTTGGCTTTTCGGTGGTGATCGCGCTACTACATATACCGGGATAAATGATCTTTGGAAATACAACGTGACTACAGGAGAATGGACATGGATGAAGGGTGATACGCTTGCCAGCAATGCAGGAACTTATGGAGTAATGAATTTGCCTGATCCGATGAACGATCCCGGAGGCAGATTGCAGTACAGCAAATGGAATGACTTATCAGGATGTTTATACTTTTTTGCCGGCTCACAGAATGTTACCTCATACAAAAATGATGTGTGGAAATACGATCCTTCAATAAATGAATGGACATGGAAGAACGGCTCTTCTGGAACATCACAAGGTGGTTTTGCAACTGCGAGTTGTGCGTTCGATCAATCAAATACTCCTGCAAGTGATTTTGAAAATAAAGTTTGTTGGACCGATAAATGTGGACACGGTTGGGTTTTCTGCACAGCATTCAACAGCGTGTGGACTTACGATACCGATCTTGGTCAGTGGAGCATCATGAAAGGAAACTACAACTCTTCAGTTGCAACAAACTATGGAACACTCGGAGTTTCTGATCCGATAAACAATCCTGGCATTGTAACCGGAGCCGTGAGCTGGAGAAGTAAAACCGGAGAAATGTATTTCCTTGAAAACCTGTCTCCTGTTATGTGGAGATACGTTCCCGACCCGCTGTGTAGCGGATGTACAGGAGTTCCAGTTGCTCTCTTTTCTGCCCCGCATCACATTTGCCCAGGTACATGCACTGATTTTACAAATCTTTCTGTTAACGCAACTTCTTATCATTGGACATTTACGAGTGCGTCACCTTCAGTGAGCACTGATGCAAATCCTGTCAGCATTTGTTACAACGTACCTGGCACTTATGATGTGCAACTTATCGCAAGCAGTACAACCGGAAGTGATACACTCCTTCTTCACAACTACATTACGGTGTTTCCTTATCCTCCGCCCCAAGGAATTGCACAAAACGGAGATACACTTTTTGCAAATACAGGAGCAGTTAGTTATCAATGGTATCACGGGGGAAATATAATCGCGGGTGCAACAAATTTTTTTTACATAGCGAGCGAAAGCGGAGACTTCAATGTAGTTGCGACAGATGCGAACGGTTGCGAAGTGGAAGCGGCAATCTTTGATGTGGTGGCTTCGGTGCAGTCGGCAGTCAACAGTCAGGAGTTGGCAACAATATATCCTAATCCTGTTCTTGATAAGTTAGAAATTACCAATCCTTTTTTCAAAGACAAGAAAGAAATAGATATTTCAATTTACAATATGCTTGGCGAAAATATTTTCTCGGCTGCGGACTGTGGACTGCGGACTGTGGACTGCCGACTTCTCCCTTTCGGAACGTATTACCTTGAAGTAAGAAGTGATGAAAAAGTTTTGCGCACGAAGTTCGTGAAGCAATAATGTATGGGCAAAGTTGCTTCACTGATTTTTTGTTTTTCGTTTTTCTTTTCTCTCAACATACTTGCGCGAGGCCATGGTGTTCACTACGATCCTGATACTACTTCTCACCCCAAACTCATCAGTTTGGAAGTTTCGCCTACTCCAAGCAAGCCGCGTATCTATATTACCTCTTATGCAATCGTTGGTTTGTATCCGGCAAGCATGGCTTGGCTTTACACTCAGTGGTATCAAAATTATCCTCAGAGCGCATTTCATTTTTTTAACGACAATGGCGAGTGGAAGCAAATGGATAAAGTGGCGCACCTCTGGGATGCTTACAGCGTGGGCAAGCCGATCATGAAACTTTTTTATTGGTCGGGGATGAGCAAAAAAAAATCTGCTTTGTATGGAATGGGTATCGCTTATCTTTTTCAAACTACCGTAGAAGTGTTTGATGGCTTTTCATCGGAGTGGGGATTTTCTATTGGGGATATGTGTGCGAACACAATCGGAGCAGGAACACTTATCTCTCAGCAGTTGTTGTGGGATGAACAGCGTATCACACTGAAATATTCTTTTCATCAAACGAAGTACGCACAATATCGACCGAACGAATTGGGAAGCAACGTGCTTGAAAATATCCTGAAGGATTACAATGGACTTACCTGCTGGGCAAGCATCAATCCATATTCATTCATGAACAAGAGTTCTAAGTTTCCTAAGTGGTTGAGCATTGCAGTTGGTTACGGTGCAGAAGGAATGACAGGCGGCTACACCAATCCTGTTAAGAATGAAAAAGGAGAAACGCTTCCCGCGTTCGATCGCTATCGTCAATACTACGTGTCGCTTGACTTTGATCTTGCACGGATTCAAACGCGCTCGAAATTTTTCGGGGGATTATTCAAACTTATCAACATTGTTCATCTTCCTGCTCCAGCCATTGAATTTAACCAAAGACACGGAACTAAATTTAAAGCATTGTACTTTTGACGAACCATGAAACTGCTGCCCGGAGAAAAAGTAAGATTCCTGAATGACGCCATCGAAGGCGTTGTTACTAAAATTCTGAATAACGACAGGGTGGAAGTAACTGACGAATTTGGTTTCACTCACACAGCACCTGAAAAATATTTAGTACGTGTAGAGTTTCAGATGGATCAAAGGCATGTTTCTTCATTGAAGCAGGAGGAAAAAAAAGATTCTGTTGCACCAACTCCCAAAGCAAAAACTCATTCTATTATTTCTTCGCTTGATGCAGATGAAACAATTTATGCAGCTATCATTCTTCAGAACAGCGACTTTCCGCTTTCGAGCGATATTGAATTGAAGTTAGTGAACAATTGCAGTAGCGCAGTTTCTTTCACCGTGTCGAGAAAAGATGAGGATGCAAGAGTAGGCGTTACAGCCGGAGTATTGAATCCGAAAAATGAAATGATGATTGGTGTATTCTCGCATGACGAACTGCATAAATTCAACGGATTTGTTTTCCAGTTTTTGTTTTTCAGCCAAGGAATTTTTAAACCGCGACCTCCTGCTGAGAAGTCATTAAAGTTTTCTTCTTCTGATTTTGTAGAAGGAGAAAACTGGGATGTAATCAAACACCGGAATCTGAAAACATTATTGATGCCATTGTATGTTCTTGGTCGCGAAGCGGACATTGATCTTCAGAAACTCATTGACAGATACGAAACGCAGCAGGAAGAAGCAGCAAAACGAAGGCAGCAGGAACAATCCTCTACGAAAAAGAAAAAAGGAGAAAAGTTTGTCATCCTAAACAAAGAAAAGATTGTTGACCTGCACATTGAAGAGTTGTTGAAGGATCATAATGAGATGAGCAATTCCCAAATCATTTCGTATCAATTAAAAACCTTTCAGTATGAAATGGATCAGGCATTGGTGAATCATTACTACAAAATTATTTTTATACATGGAGTGGGAGAGGGCGTACTTAAATCAGCCATCAGGGAAGAATTGAAGAAATATGCAGACATCCAATACGGTGAAGCGTCTTATCAGGAGTTTGGTCATGGAGCCACTGAAGTGATCTTCTCCTGAAGTATAATTTTCTTGATTTTATTTTGAATTTCAGCATTTGATTCTTTTTTGTCCCGATAATTATCGGGATTGAAATTTATTATTCAAAATTCTTCAGCACATTTGCGCCCCCTTTACAAGAGAATTATGACGAAATTGAAAGTTGGAATCCTTCGCGAAGAAAAAGTTCCGCATGATAAGCGTGTACCATTTACACCGGAGCAATGCAAACTAATTATCCGTGATTTTCCCAATGTTGAACTCGTTGTTCAGCCCAGCGATTGGCGCGCATTTAAGAATGAAGAATACAAGCATGAAGGAATTTCATTGCAGGAAGATGTCAGCGATTGCGATATTCTGATCGGGATTAAAGAAGTGCCGAAACAATTTTTGATTCCGGATAAAAAATATTTTTTCTTTTCTCATACGATTAAGGAGCAACCGCACAATCATGAGTTGTTGAAAGCAGCCCTTCAGAAAAATATTACCCTTGTTGACTACGAATGTCTCGTTGACCCGAATGGAAACCGTGTAATCGGCTTCGGGCGCTTTGCAGGAATTGTTGGCGCTTACAACGGACTGATGGCGTATGGAAAAAAATACCACCTGTTCGACCTTAAGCCAGCAAATTTATCCCACGACAAAAGGGAAGTTTTCGGATACCTCGATAATGCCCATCTTCCGAATGTAAAAATTGTTGTTACAGGAGGAGGTCGCGTTGCGAATGGTGCGTGTGAAACAATGGGCGCAATGAATATACGGAAGGTGACTCCCTATGAGTTTCTGAATTATTCCTTTCGCGAAGCGGTGTACGTGCAACTTCACTCAGAAGATTTTTATGCTTCAAAAGATCATTCGGCATTCAGTGCACTCGATTTCCATCATCATCCTGAAAATTACCGCTGCACATTCAGCGGCAACAATTCCTTTGCTTCCATTTGTGATATGTTGATTCATTGCACTTACTGGGATCCACATGCTGATATTCTTTTTACAAAAAAGAGAATGCGCGACCCTGATTTCCGCATTGGAGTTATTGCTGATGTTACGTGCGATCTTAACGGGAGCATTCCTTCAACTGTTCAGGCATCAACAATTGAAGATAAATTTTATGGTTACGATCCGATGACAGAAAATATTGTTGACGCGTTTCTTTCAAATGCAATTACCGTAATGGCAATTGACAATCTTCCCTGCGAACTTCCGCGAGATGCCAGCGATGGTTTCGGAAAACACTTGTTCGAGCGCGTGCTGCCTTCACTTTTGGGTGATGATAAAGATGGATTGATTGCACGTGCATCCATAGCAAAAGACGGTAAGTTGACAGAACGTTTTGAATACCTTAAAGAGTACGCTTCTTAATGAGCAGACTTTTGCTTATGCCAAACGGTGTAACCCGAAAATTTTTCTGTAAGGTTTATTTCTTCGGAAAAAATTCCGAATACCGCGCTGCCACTTCCGCTCATTGAAGCATAGAGAGCTCCGGAATCATAAAGTTGTTCTTTAGCATGCTTTATCTCAGGATGATTTTTTAAAATTGTTTTCTCAAAATCATTCACGAGAAAATTTTTCCATTCGTTAATTGGCATTTTCAAAATCTCTTTGATTGAAACTTCGGGATGCTTCGGTTCACAGTTTTTGTAGGCAGTTGCAGTGCTCACATGTACACTTGGTTTCAATACTGCAATAAAATATTCTGAAAGATCAATTCCTATTTCTTCAAACTCATCGCCCTTGCCCGATGCAAACACGGGTTTGTTTCGGATAAAGAAGGAGCAATCAGCGCCAAGTGTAGCTGTGAGTTTTTCCAATTCATTTTCTGAAATATTGAGAATGAAAATTTTATTGAGAAGAATAAGTGTTGATGCTGCATCTGACGAAGCTCCGCCAAGTCCCGCTCCGATTGGAATTAACTTGTGCAAATGCATTTGAACGGGAGGTAGAGGATATTTTTCCTTTAAAAGGTGATATGCTTTAATGCAAAGATTTTTCTGTCGGCTTCCGCTGATTTTTATTCCTGAAGAACGAAACTGAACTTCTGATTTACTGTTTATTCTTTTTCCAGAGGGAATAATTTCCAATACATCCTTCCACACAACAGGATAGAAAACCGTTTCGATATTGTGATACCCATCGCTGCGTTTCTCTATGATGTTTAATCCGAGATTTATTTTTGCGTTTGGAAATGAAAGCATCTTTTAGTAATCAACGAATGTGAATCGGAACGAATATACGAATGATATTAATTCGGTCATTTGTAAAAATTCGTATTCGCTGATGACATTCTTTTTTTCGGTTTCTGATTTCATATTAACTTGCACCCATGACTTACCTCGATTTTGAAAAACCTATCTCCGAACTGCTTGAGCAAATAGAAAAAGCAAAACAGATTGCTGAGAAAAGCAAGATTGATATTTCTGCAACCATCCGCGAACTGGAAGCCAAGGTTCGCGAAACCCGCAAAGATTTATACAGCAAGTTGACTCCATGGCAGCGCGTGCAATTGTCGCGGCATCCTGATCGCCCATACACACTCAGCTATATTCAATCCATCACAAACGGAAATTTTGTTGAACTCTTTGGAGACCGTACTGTGAAAGATGATAAAGCAATTGTTGGCGGCTTTGGAAGCGTAGATGGAAAAAGTGTGATGTTCATCGGGCAGCAAAAAGGAAACACAACCAAGCAAAGGCAATTCCGCAATTTCGGAATGGCGAATCCTGAAGGATACAGAAAGGCATTACGGCTGATGAAACTCGCAGAAAAATTTGACAAGCCCGTTGTTACTCTAATTGATACTCCCGGTGCGTTTCCCGGACTTGAAGCAGAAGAGCGCGGACAAGGTGAAGCCATTGCACGCAATCTTTTTGAAATGGCAAAGCTGCGTGTTCCCATCATTTGTATCATCATTGGTGAAGGTGCCTCCGGTGGCGCACTTGGCATCGGTATTGGCGATCGCGTGCTCATGTTAGAGAATACATGGTACTCTGTAATTTCTCCTGAGTCGTGTTCATCCATTCTATGGCGCAGTTGGGACTTCAAAGAAAAAGCTGCAGAAGTATTGAAGCTTACTGCTGATGATATGCTCTCCAATAAACTCATTGACGGAATTATCAGGGAACCTGTTGGAGGTGCGCATACTTTTCCTGAGGAGATGTTCAAGATTGCAAAAACTGAAATTCAAAGTTATCTGGCTGAATTATCTTCAATTGAAAGAAGTGAATTAGTTCGTCAGCGGATAGAAAAGTTTTGCGCAATGGGTGTGTATGCTGAAGAAGAAAAAGTTCTTGCTGATGAACAGTGATGAAGATTTCATGCATGAAGCAATCCGCCTTTCTTTTGAGACGATGCGCTCAAATACAGGCGGACCTTTCGGGGCGATAGTTGTTAAAGACGGAAAAATAATAGCGCGCGGATTCAACAGGGTTTTAGAAACAAACGATCCCACGGCTCATGCAGAAGTAGTAGCCATTCGCGAAGCATGTAAAGCGCTGAATAATTTCCAGCTTACTGGTTGTATCATTTATACAAGTTGTGAACCTTGCCCCATGTGCCTCGCTGCCATTTATTGGGCGCGACCTGAAAAAATTTTTTTCGCGAATACAAAACAAGATGCAGCCAAAATTGAATTTGATGATCAGTTTATCTACGATGAAATTGATCGCGCTTTTTTCGACAGAAAAATCCCGATGAAACAACTCATGCGCGATGAAGCCATTAAAGCGTTTGAGGAATGGGGTGCGAAGGCGGATAAGAAAAAATATTAATGAGACTATTTGGAGAATTGAATCCGAACATTAAGAATGGAATCTGTACTGAGAATTGAGTTGAGAACTCCTGACTGCGGAAAATCATACTCCTTTATTTTTCTGCCAGTAGAACAAAATAGAACTCCATTCAAATCATTGTACTCTAAAGAATAGATTGATTCACTCACATCAATAGGAATTAAATTGTTGATGGATTTTTGATAGCTGTATAAACCGTTGCTTGTTGCAATTGCGTATCGGTCGTTATCAATTGCAACGGCAGAATAAATCACGTTACCGAAGAGTGTTTGAAAATCATTTGCTCCGTTTGAAACTACATCGTATAAATAAATTTTTCCATTTCCACTTTTATTTCCAAAGATAATGACATTATTATCATCAATGCTGAGGATTGAAGCAACGTCAATCCCGATGTTGTATTCCTGTCGCGCCACACCAGACGGATAAAAAATAACAGCAAGACGATGTTCATCGGGGCTTTGATAATACGCTTCTGCAAAAACATATTTGTCATTTGCACAGATCGCTCCCGGTTGGTAGTACACTGGTTGTTCGGAGTGAAATTGCTGCTGCCCTCCGTTATCAAATGCTTTAATGTTACCATCGAAGTAACTGATGAAGGCAAGATTGTTTCTAAGAAATAAATTCCGAAAAGAAGGCAGTGTGAGGTTGTAAGCAGGAATAGAAAATAAAACTAAATTTGAATTGAGGTCAACTTGGTTGAAAGCACCGTAAGTTTTTCCTGCAACATCCAGTTCGCTGTATCGGGAATTGATTGTAGAACTGGAGTAATCTCCCGAAAGATCAAACTGGTGGACAAATTGATTTGTTGAATCAAGTTTATTTATTGAAACATGATTGGAATCAGGTTGCGTAAGTACATAAACTGCTTTCAGCGTTCTCGGAATTTCATTGATCTGTATTGTGCGATACTCGTTCTTATAATTTACTCCATCTGTAGTAGAAAGCGTAACGAAATAAGATCCTGATGCGAGATAATTGTTTTCAATTAGATAGGAAAAGGAAAGGTGATAAGATGTTGCGTTGATCGCAAATGATTCCTGGTGATCAACAGGAGTGTAAACAGCATCAAGAAGTTTAAATGTAACGGAGGGTAACACGTCATTATCGGAAATGTCTGCTTCAACTTTGATTGTGTCTCCGGGCATGAATAACTTACCCGATGCAGGACTTGTAATGTTAATAGTTGGTTCGGTGTTATCTTTTTTCTTACACGAGAAAAGCAATAGGGACAATAAAATGTAGAGATGTAATTTCATTACGCAATCAAATTGCTTGTTGTTCGAATAACTAAACGTTACGAATTTACGAATCTATTTTCATGTACCTGTTCATATCTTCCTTTCAATCTCTTGTCAATCACACCTCACAACTATCAACAGAAATAGTTTTCAACAAAGCAATGACCGCCTTTCTATTTTGATACTTTCGTCTCCCTTTTTCTGTAAAAAGAATCCGGTTAAGAATTATTTTTTTAAGCTGAGAAACACAGTAAAGTTTTCAGTAAATTTAAATCATGGCAGAGCAATCAGAAAATAGTGCAGCAAGTGAATTGTTTGCATCCAAACGAAGATTAACGAGCAAGTCGCCCGCGCACCAATTGTTGCAGCAGCAATTCGGGAAGCTGCCCCCACAGGCGGTTGATCTGGAAGAAGCAGTGCTTGGAGCGCTCATGCTCGAACGAGATGCCCTTACTTCAGTCGTTGACATTCTTCGTCCCGAGGCATTCTACAAAGATTCTCATCAAAGAATATTTGCTGCTATTCAACGGTTGTTTGAGAAAAGTGAACCGATTGATATTCTCACTGTCACGAATGAGCTGAAGAAAAGTGCAGAACTTGATATTTGTGGCGGACCATTTTACATCACGCAGCTTACCAACCGCGTTGCATCAGCTGCTAACATTGAATTTCACTCGCGCATTATTTTGCAGAAACATATTCAGCGCGAACTCATCCGTATTTCTTCTGAAACTATTAAAGATTCTTTCGAAGAAACGTCCGATGTTTTTATGTTGCTCGACCGCGCAGAAAAGAATCTGTACGACATCGCACAGGGAAACATCCGCAGAACTTTCCAAGACATGAGTTCCATGGTGAGCGAAGCGTACAAAGCAATTGAGACAGCGCGCAAACACGGTGGCGGTATCAGCGGAGTGGAAAGTGGCTTCACCGATCTCGACCGCATCACAGGCGGATGGCAGAAGAGCGACCTCATCATTATTGCTGCGCGCCCCGGCATGGGTAAAACTGCTTTCGTAATGTCACTGGCGCGCAATACTGCGGTAGATTTTCAGAAACCCATTGCTGTGTTTTCTCTCGAAATGAGCAGCGTGCAGTTGGTGCAGCGGTTAATTTCTTCCGAGACGGGAATTGATTCCGAGAAACTAAAAAAAGGATCGCTTAATGATGGCGAGTGGCAGCAGCTTGTTGCCATGACAGGAAAACTTAGCGAAGCAAAAATATTTATTGACGACACGCCTTCGCTTTCCATTTTCGATTTGCGTTCCAAGTGCCGCAGGTTAAAACAGCAACACGACATACAATGCATCGTGATAGATTACCTCCAACTCATGCGTGCCGATGTGGACACGAAGAACGGAAACCGCGAGCAGGAAATCAGCACTATCTCGCGTTCACTGAAAGCCATTGCCAAGGAGCTGAACATACCCGTTATTGCTTTGAGCCAGTTGAGCCGTCAAGTGGAAACGCGCACGGGCTCCAGCAAACGCCCGCAGTTGAGCGATCTGCGCGAGTCGGGTGCCATTGAGCAGGATGCTGATATGGTTCTTTTTATTTATCGCCCCGAGTATTACAAAATTGAATTTGATGAGGACAACCAGTCCACCAAAGGAATGGCTGAACTCATTATCTCCAAGCATCGCAACGGTAAGCTCGACACCGTTAGACTTAAATTCATTGACCGACTAGCCAAGTTTGTGGATGCCGATTTTTCTGATTCTCCTCAATCTACTGCGCCAAGCGGCTCCGTTACCGACTATGGAAGCAACCGCATCATCGTTGGTTCGCGGATGAATGATATGAAGGATGACGGTGAGGAGGTGCCGTTTTGATTTGCGATCTTCGAAAATACGCTGAAAATGCATGTCGGAAGTCATTCGTAAGGTGTATGAAGTGATTCGTAAGGTCAAAGAACTCATCCGCAATGTAAAGGAAGTCACTCGTAAGCTGTATGAATTTATCCGTAAGGTAACGGTAAACGCTACGATGGCAACAGAATGCACTCGCAACGTGAAGGTAAGCGCACTTAAGCTGTTTTTTGAAAATCGGAGTGTAACGGATTGAACTCGTAAGCTGTTTGAAGTTATTCGCAAGCTCAGGAAAGTTACCCGCATCGTGAAGGAAATGATTCGCAAGGTGTTTTTTTTGAATCACAGCTGGAGACCGATCATCGGCAAGGTAACAAGAACTACCTGCAAGATATAAGTAGTCACTAGAAAGCTACCTCAACTCATTCGCAATGTAAGAGGAACTTCGGGCAACGTATGAGCTGGAACTTTTGTTGTTAATATCCTGACTTTGATTGTGACGGGGGCTGCTCTGATTGTGGGATTGGTAAATTTTTTATGGTTGTTGAAAAGTTGCTGTTGAGGGGTATTGCAGAA
>JBBRND010000023.1:0-78302 GCA_038230515.1 Bacteroidia bacterium
ACCCCCAGTTGTCAATGTGCATGTGTCCATGTGAGGGGTGATATGTCATCGTGCCGCATGGAACATCAGTGTAAGACATTACACTTCCATTCTTATGATAGATGCGTTGATTCACGAATCTCTTTGGAACTCTTCCATCAGTACACAACGTACCCGGATCAGAAAACAATGTATCCGTTCCGCATAACCACTTGTTGATCGAGCGCGTTTCCAAAGGACCGTAGCCAATGTTAGGAGTAGTCCCCGTTAACCGCAATCGCCCGTCATCAGAACCCTGCGACCCACTTGCAACATTCCCTGTTTGGGTGTAAACAGTGTAGCCGCTTTGCAGTGCATCAACCGATACTTTAATGTCAGGAAGCAAATCGCAATCGGTTCCTCCACCGGGAGGGCATTGGCATGAGGTGGCATTGCTTGTCGTGCATTGAGCAAGAGAAAGCAGAGAAGAAAAAGCTGCAAGTAGCAGCATGAGTAAAGTACGTTTCATAAAATAAGTTTGAAGTTAAACAATGTTGGGTTGAGGAATTTCAGAAGATCATTTATACCCCCTAAAATTTCCGATGCTAAAATTATGGAATAACCTGACGCAAAGCAAGTGGGGAAAGGTTTTCAGCAATAAAGGCGGTTTTACTCTTCTAACAGTTTTTCCACCATTCCAGTGAAATCTTGTTTCCACTTCTCAAAATAAATTCCAGTTGCCGGTCCTGAAAAGCCCGTATGAATTTTTCGCACTCTGCCTTTCTTATCAATAATAATCGTGGTCGGAAATGAAAGGATAGCACTCAGCATCGGCAATGTCTTTTCTCTTTTTTCTTTATCTGTACTTCCGGCAAACAGAAGAGTGTATTCAATGCCGTAACGATCTTTTAATCGCTTTAGATTTTTCTTTGCTGTTTGTAGTGTAGGTATTCTTTCATAATCAAGCCCGATAATCTCCAGCCCGTGTTCGCGATATTTTTTATAAATCGGTGCGAGGTATTCTGTTTCATCCATGCAATTCGGGCACCATGTTCCCATAATCTGAATGATCACCACCTTGCCTGAAAACTTTTCGTTGCTCAATGAAACCATATTACTATCTGCATCCGGAAAGGTAAAACTCACCTTGTCAAAACCTTTTTTCAAAAATGTAAGCGAATCAGGGTTGGGAAGTTCTGCTTTCTCGTTGCGAAATGCTTTCCATGTGTCGTGCCAGTGTTTGCCGCTGTAATAGTCTCCGTCAATCACTTCATCAGGATTCATTGAGGCGTTGAAATAAAAAAGATGACTTCCGTCAAAGCAAGATAAGTACATCGAATTGCTGTCAACGTATCCTTCCAGATAGCGGTAGTCGCCTGTAGGTGTTAAAAAAGTTCCTGTGAGATGGTTTCCTGTTTGACTGAACTCCCCAACTGCTTTATTCAGCGGAGGATCATCTCCATCAAAAGTTACTTCCCATCGCCCTTCAAAATTTTTCAGCTCGAAAGAATTTACAAGCGGTTCATACTTTCCATAAACTGCACGGAAAGGAACAACATTCAAACTCGTGCGCGCATGATTAAGAAAATTTCCGTTGAGCGAATCTCCGTTCATTCTGCATCTGATCTCTGAATCAAACACAGGCAGACGTATGAAAACCGAATCGTCTTTGTAGCTAATTTCAGAAGCTGTAATTCTTTCCTGAGCATTTATTACATCCATCGTCTTTTCGTTCACTTCAAAATTAAAGGGAAGTGTGATGGAATCATTGAGCACAAGTTGAGCATGCCACATACCGTTTCTCATTTCGCTGAAACAAAATGCAGGTATAAAAAATAAAAACAAGAAGAAGCGGTTTATCATGATGTAAATGTATTTCAAAATATCTTTCGACCTTCGAACGCCATGCCGAAACTTTATCTTGTACCTACGCCCATCGGAAATCTCGAAGACATCACGCTTCGCGCCATCCGTATTCTTAAAGAGTGTGATTTTATTCTTGCTGAAGATACCCGGACAAGCGGAGTACTGCTGAAACATTTTCAGATTGAGAAAAGAATGGTAAGCAATCATTCACATAACGAACACAAGATTCTTGGAAGAATTGTTGAAGAAATCGAATCTTCAAATTCCGTAGCACTTATCACCGATGCAGGTACGCCCGGCATTTCAGATCCCGGATTTTTAATTGTGCGAGAATGCATCCGCAAAAAAATTCCTGTGGAATGCTTGCCTGGTGCTACTGCGTTTATTCCTGCACTTGTAAATTCAGGATTGCCAAACGACCGTTTTTGTTTTGAGGGATTTCTTCCTCACAAAAAAGGAAGGCAAACAAAAATGAATTTACTGAAAGGAGAAGAGCGCACGATGGTTTTTTATGAATCGCCTTTTCGCTTAGTAAAAACGCTTGAGCAATTCGCAGAATCATTTGGAAAAGAAAGGCAAGCAAGCATTTCACGCGAACTCTCTAAAATGTTTGAAGAAACAAAGCGCGGAACTCTCGAAGAACTTATTACTTATTTTAAAAGCAAAACAGTGAAGGGAGAAATCGTGATTGTTGTAGGAGGGAATGATGAAAATGAAGATTCAGGTGACGAATAGTTCAGAGGCAATCCTATCCGCAAAAAATTTCCCTTTGCGTGTGAAAATAAAATTTTGTTTTTGCTGTAGTATCAACCCTTCATTCACGTATTGCATTGCCTGCCTGAAAAAATTTTCTACACGTTCGCTCCCAAAATCTTTTCGGATAGTTTCAAGATTGCAACCCCACATCGTACGCAGAGATGTCATTACGTATTCGTTGAATTTATTTTCAGGAGTCAATACTTCGCGCTCGAAAGGAATTTTTTCTACGATGCTGCTGCGGATGTATTCGTTGTTGTTTCTTATATTCCACTGCCGTGTTTCTCCATTGTAAGAATGTGCAGAAGGACCAATGCCAAGATATTTTTCTCCACGCCAGTACGAACTATTGTGCCGGGAATATTTCTGATCGCGCGCAAAGTTTGAAATCTCATATTGTTCAAAACGATTTTCCTCAGCCATATCCATCAATATTTCAAAATGTGTAGCTTGTTTCGATTCGTCCACATTGGGCTGCTGATTTAATGCAACGAGATGAGCAAGCTTGGTGCGTGGCTCTACAGTGAGTGCGTAACAGGAAAGATGCTGAACATTTAATTCAAAAGCAGTGCGAATATTTTTTTTCCATTGCTCATCAGTAAGCGCGGGTATTCCGTAAATAAGATCAATGGTTATGTTGTTGAAACCCGCATCCTGCGACTGCTTTACAGACTCCATTGCCTGTTTAGAAGTGTGAGCGCGGTTCATCCATTTCAAATCGTCATCAATAAAACTTTGTATGCCGATGCTCAACCGATTCACCCCTACTTCGTGGAGTGATTTTAGTTTCTCTTTAGTTAAATCATCGGGATTTGCTTCGAGCGTAATTTCCGCATCATCATCAACAAAAAAGTATTTCCTGATTTGATCGAGCAAATTTTTTATTTCTTCGCCTGTAAGTAAAGATGGTGTTCCACCTCCAAGGTAAATTGTTTGAACCCGGGACTTCGGAATTTGAAGAACAGAAAAATAATCTCTTTGTGATTCTATTTCTTTTAATAGCGCTTTCAGCAGATCATCTTTCGTCTTTAGCGAAGTAGAAAAATGAAAATCACAATAATGACACGCTTGCTTGCAAAAAGGAACGTGGATGTAGATTCCAGACATTGTGTAATGCAGAAAAAGAAAGAAGGATTTATCCCTCTCCTTCGGGGAGGGTAGGAGTGGGTTTTTATTTTTTCAGAACAATTCGGAACGTGGTTCCTCTATTCGGTTCGGAATGTTTTACAAAAATCTGCCCATCATGATACTCTTCAATAATGCGTTTGCTCAATGAGAGTCCGAGTCCCCAGCCACGACTCTTCGTTGTGTAGCCAGGTTTGAAAACAGTTTTAAAATTTCCTTTTGAAATTCCTTTGCCACTGTCGGCAATGTCAATATATACGAACTGCTGTTGGTCAGTAATGGTTGCTGTAATTTTTCCCTCGCCTGTCATGGCATCAATTGCGTTCTTCAAAATGTTTTCAATTACCCATTCAAAAAGCGGAACGTTCATCGGTGCGAATACCTGTGCTGTGGAATTATTCTGCAACGAAAAGTTTATTTTATCTGAAGTACGTGTCTTGATGTAGTTGATGGAATGGTCGAGAACTTCCTGCACATTTTCTTTTTGCAATGCGGGCGCAGAACCGATTTTCGAAAAACGTTCTGTGATTGTTAGCAGCCGATGAATATCTTTCTGTATCTCCCCTGTGTATTCAGTACTCAATCCTTTCATCTTTAAAATTTCCATCCATGCAATGAGAGATGAAAGTGGTGTGCCAAGTTGGTGTGCGGTTTCCTTTGCCATACCAACCCATACCTGGTTCTGTTCGCTCTTTCTCGAATTGCTGAAAGCAAGGTAGCTCACAAAAAGAAAAAGTGCAATGACGGAAAGCTGGAAGTAGGGATAGTACCGTAACTTCACGAGTAACGTGGAGTCCTTGTATAAAATATAGTTTTTATTTTCTCCGGGAAGCGTGATCTCAATGGGCTCATGTGTGTCGCGCATCTCTGCAATCTCCGCAATAACAAAATTTTTGTCAAGCATTTTCAGAGAATCCAGATTGCGGTATGTTACCATTCCGAAAGATGAATCGGTGAGAACAACGGGAATGGTTGTGTTGTCGCTGATTACAGCGTAAGGAAAACCAAGGTCGGTGTTGAGTTCTGAAACATCAGCAAGTTTTTTTGTTGCTTCTGCCCACAGGTTTATTTTTTTTCGTTCTTCTTCAGCAAGATTTTTTACCAACTTGTTAGTGTACCAAAGCGAAGCCGCACCGATGAGCAATGCAGCAATGAGCAATAAAAGTTTCCAACGTTGTTTTTGAGCGTAAATGTTCACGTGATTCTTCAGCTATTCACATTGGGTAATTGATATGATGACATACACTATTCAGGAAAAGAGTTATCCGATAATTGTTATTTGTTAATCGGAACAGCCATCATTGTTGGCTGCTGAGCAAAATGATAACGCGTCAAAAGTAACGCAATGATTTGAGAGAATAAACTATTCCTTTTCCGGTTTATCATCCCAGTCAATCTGCATTTCTTCCCTCTTCCTCTTTTGTTCTTTGATTGTTGTGTCTTTTTTAAACAAGCCGAACTCCTGTTTCACCAATTGTTTTATATTTTGTTGATCGGTTTTCAGGTTTGAAGCAATTTTTTGTGACGCAGATTTACTGTCGTAACTGAATTTAGGATTGTCAACTGCGCCCTTCATGGTAAAGAAAAGTTTGGTACGGCCAAGTCCGTCATCTTCAATAGTGCCGAACTCGGAGTTTTGTTCTTTCATTTTTTTGCCGAGCACATCGCTTAAGAGCATGTTCAGCTTGTAATCGACCATATTGTCAAAATCGTGCGTGCCGCTTGCGTTGAGGTTGAGCGCAGAAGATTTTATTTCCATCGTTGGAAAAAATAGTTTGCGGTCGTGAATGCTGATGAGGTTTTTAAGTGTGGAAAATTTTATGTGTTTCAGGTCTGCAAGTTTTAAATATTTTGAAAGGGCAAGCATCGGTTTGAAATCATTCAGCTCGCCATTCTCGATTGTGATGTCTGCCTGTGTAACCACTTTTGCTGGATTGATGGTAAGGTCTTTTGTCCATGATGAATTGAAAACAACTTCTGCACTTACTGTTCCCAAGAGGTTTTTATCGGTGATGGTTTGCTCTCCGAAATTTTCAAGTTCAGAAAAAAGTTTTGTAATGTTGAGTTGAGAAACCTTCGCCTTGCAACCCATCAATACGCTATCCCGCCTTGCGGTTGCGATCGTCGCGCTCATGTTCACCGATCCTTCCATTGCATTGAAAGAAAGATTCGGGCTTGAGATGATCTGATCTTCGATACGAATGAACCCGCTGATATTAGTTGCTTCAAACTTTCTGAAAATTATTTTATCGGCAGACATTTTTAGATTACAAACGAGGCGAGGGTTGATTTTTATTTTGTAGGAGGTATCCTCGTCAGCAGTGGTGGTTTTGTTTTCAAGAATTTCATTTAGATCAATCAGTGAAGAAGAAACAGAAATATCCATTATGACTTCCTGATTGGGAATGAGGAGAAACGTGATAAAATTATTTAGCGATCCTTGTAAATGGAAATCAGTGGAAGAAATTTTTCCATTGAGCGTTTGCACTTCTACATTGTTATTATGAAGCAAAAAATTTCCATTGATGTTTTTGTAATCAAGCGGATTTTGTTTCAACTTGAAAGAAACATTCTCCAATGAAATATTTCCGGATGCATGGCTCCGATAATTTCCCGAAGAAGCATATTGTTGAAGATCTTTCACCTTGCCTGCAAAAGAAACGTTGAGTTTCATATTTCCGCTCAATGATTCAAGTGTATCGTGCTTGATAAATGCGCGTAACGAATTCAAATCGAGATCGGCTTTGGCAAAAAGTATAAGAAAAGGATTTTCGAAGTCGGACACTTTCAGATTTCCGCCCACTTCCCTGCCGTTCAGTTTTCCATTGAAGGAATTTATGGTAAGTTCTTCGGGCTTTGATGACGAGTGAAGAAATGTTCCGTTCAGATCGAGATCATTAAGTACAACCGAACTTTCTTTCGGGCTCAGCGATCCGTGAGCAAGAGAGAAAGAAAATTTTATATCGGGCGAGTGGTGCTGAACATCGCCCGAAATGGTTGACTGGAACACAAACTGCCCTTTCGAATTAAATTTTGAAAAATAATTTACAGAAGATGTCGGCAATAAACTCAGAAAGTTTTTCAATTCTGCTTCGTGAGAATTGATATGAATGTTTAACTCTATTTTTTCATTTTCCGAATGAATATCTCCGTCCACATCAAAAAGTAAATCTGCAATATTCAATTGCGATTTTTCAAACTGATACGTGCCGTTTGCGGTGTTTACTTTCAGTGTGGATTTTATTTTCACGTTTTTTTTCTGCGCATAATCCGTTTTGCCTGCATAGAAATGATCGACCGTTAAATCGGCATCCGTCTTCAATTCAAATTTATCAGCAGAAAATTTTCCGCTTAATTTTCCGTCTTTCGCAGTGAAAATATATTTCTGATGATCGCGGATGTTTGAATATATCATCTTTACATTTTCCAATACTATTTTTTCGAGATCAATAACTGAACTTGAAGTATCCGTTGAAGATTTCCAAAAATGATAATTGTTTTTTCCATTTTCGTCAATACATACGTGCACCGTTCCATTTTTGAGAATTATTTTTTTGATGGAAATGTTTTTGCTAAAGATTTCCGTTAGGTTGAACAACAACGAAAGATGTTCGGCTTGAAGCAATGTGTCTTGTTTGCTTTTTTCTACTGAAGAGTCTAAAGCATCTTTTGCAACGATGTTTTCCAATTCAACTGAAGCAAAAGGAAAATGATGAAGGATGGAAAAATCAATTTTGCGAACCCGAATTTCGGTCTTCAGGTTTTTGTTGAGGTTTGTAAGGAGTAGTTGTTTTATTTCATCTCCATAAAACAAGCCGATGAGCACTACAGTAACAATAATTGCCGAAAGGGTGATTCCAAAAATTTTTAGAAACAGTTTCATGTAAACAATAAACGCAGGGAGTGGAGAATAATTTTAAATAACCCTAACATGATACGAAAATAAGGTGCGAATGGTTCAGCAAAAAAAAACAAGCGGTCACGAAGTTTTCATTTCGCTTCCTCTGCGTAAAACGTATCTGAGAAGTGAAATTATTTTCATGAAAAAATAAAACAGGACAAAAGTCGTGAGAATAGAAAAAAATGTGATGAGAGGATACATAAACTTATCGTACTGTGTCTTTGAAAGTCTGTTTGGCAGTCCTTTTTCTAACACTGAAATGGTGGGAAGATTTTTTTCCTGTAATGAATACATAGAGTACAATCGATACTTGTACGATTCAAAAAGGTCTTTGAAATAATCTTCACTCTTATTCCGAAGATTTTCAATATTCATGCTTAGGAGTTGCCGATAAGAATCGTCATGAATGGAATTCGTTAGAAAGCGCTGCATGTTTTGTAGCAGACTGTCGAGGTCTGAAAACTCCTTGCTCGAGTTTGATCTTAAATCCCTGGAAAGAGACTCTAACATTTCTGTTTTGCGCGAGAGGTTCTCAACTGTGATCTGACGGTTGATGTCATTTATTTTTTTTCCTATGGTATTTGCAATGTTGGCTGCTACATTGTAATCAAGGGGATCGGAAACATGGAGCGTAATGATTTTAGTTTTACTCTCGGAAACTGCTAAACTTTTTTTCAACTTGTTCGCTACGAGTAAATAACTATCTGGCGTTTCTTTTGAAATTCTGTAATGGGTGTAAAGATCAAACTGAGTAATAAGGTAATCAATCATCTGAGTGGAATAAACTATTTGATTAACCCGCTGGAAGCCCCTGTCATCATTATATACATCAATAGGTCCATCGTTGGATCTATCCCACAGAACTTCTGTTACATTATTAGAGTTCACTAAAAAACTAATCTCGCTTTGGTAGTATGTGTGTGCATGATAATAGTAAATAGAACTTCCGGAAATTACCAGGAACAAGAATAAGACAATCCACCTACATTTAAGAATGTATGCAGCAAGTAAAACCAAATCCTGTGTAGTCTTGTTTGTTTCCCAGTCGGGATTATGTTGATTTTCTAAAGTCATTGCTAAAATGAAGTTCACAAATATGATAGAATTTATTTACAGACAAAATAAATTTTGGCGAATGTTTCAAATTGGGTTGGTAACTTGCCCGACTTATCCATTGTTTATGAAAAGAATATTTCTGTTCGTGTTTATGTTTTTGGGTTTGCAGTTTTCGCTTTACAGTCAATCAGCACCAAATGTTTTGATCGTAACTGCACATCCCGATGATGAAGTGGCTTTTGCTGTTGCAGTTTATAAAATTACACATGAGTTGCATGGCAATATTGACCTTGCACTCATCACCAATGGCGAAGGTGGTTACAAATATTCTACGCTTGCAGAAAGTTATTATGGTATTGAACTGACTGATGAAAAAGTAGGGCGCGAAAATCTGCCACGAATCCGTAAGCAGGAGTTGATGAATGCAGGAAAGATTCTCGGCATACGCAATTACTTTTTTATGGATCAGTTGGATCGGAAATACACTACTGATGAACGCGACCCTCTTGACACTGCATGGGATGTGGGCTTGGTGATGGTGAACCTGCGCAGGATTATGATGAATGTAAAATATGATTATGTGTTCTGCCTGCTTCCAATCCCTGAAACGCACGGGCATCATAAAGCAGCAACGATGCTTGCACTGCAAACTGCAGAACAATTGCCGACTGACCATAAACCGATTGTGCTTGGCGCAAGTGAGTCAAATAAAAATGATACAGCGAAAACGATTTTTGTGCAGTTGAAGGATTACAAAGAGACAGCAATCAATAAAAACGCTCCGGTGTTTATGCTTGACCGAACCACAAAATTCGGTTACAAAAATACACTTGACTACAAGATTATTGTGAACTGGGAAATTGCAGAACACAAATCGCAAGGCACCAGTCAACTCGGCATGAACCGTGGTGACTTTGAAAATTTTTGGTACTTCAACATTAACGATGCTGCGGGGATTGAGAAGGCGCGTGCACTTTTTGAAGAGCTAAAGAAGGTGCCGTATCCAACGAAGGTTTATTAAGATGATTTGTTATTCGCGTGATGAACCTCACCCGCACTCTCGGACTTAAAGAATCTACCGCCATCAACATGATTGATATGGTGGGCATTGGTCCGTTTGTTACTCTTCCGTTTGTGATTGGTGCAATGAATGGTTCCGGCTGCATCCTTGCATGGCTGCTGGGTGCGCTATTGGCCTTTTGCGATGGGATGGTGTGGAGCGAACTGGGCGCAAAATGGCCGGAAGCCGGAGGCAGTTATCAGTTTCTGAAAAAACTTTTCGGGGAGAAAGAAGAAGGCGCAATGTTTTCTTTTCTATATATCTGGCAGACCACAATACAAGCACCACTGGTTATTGCATCAGGAGCGATTGGCTTCGCGCAATATTTCTCTTACCTTATCCACTTGGAGCCATGGCAACAGAAAATGATTTCGGGCGCGCTGATTATTCTGCTCACCGGTCTTCTCTACCGTAACATTTCTGGCATAGGAAAAATTTCCATCGCGCTGTGGATAGGTGTGATGATTACGCTGCTGTGGATCATTTTTGCGGGCATCTCTCACTTCAATGCTGCTCAGGCATTTGATTTTTCTTCTTCGCCTGCCTGGTTTTCATCGTTGTTTTTTGCTGCGCTGGGGCAGGCAACTATTAAAACCGTGTATTGCTATCTTGGCTATTACAATGTGTGCCACATCGGGGCGGAGATAAAAGATCCTGAAAAAAATATTCCACGCAGCATTCTAATTTCTATTACCGGCATCGCAATTATTTACCTGCTCATGCAGGTTGCTGTACTTGGCGTGATACCCTGGCAGGAGGCGAAGGGCTCGTTATTTATTGTGAGTACTTTTTTTGAACGCATCTATGGGCATGGGGCTGCAGTAATTGCCACAGTTCTAATTCTATGGATTGCACTGGCATCGCTCTTTGCAGTAATGCTTGGCTATTCGCGGGTTCCATACGCGGCAGCGGTGGATGGAAATTATTTCAAAATATTTTCGCGGCTTCATCCCACCAAATATTTTCCGCATGCTTCTCTTCTTATTCTTGCTGGAGTTGCTTTTGTATTCAGCTTAATGTTTAAGCTGAAAGAAATTATTACTGCCATCATAGTTATGCGCATACTCATCCAGTTTGTGAGCCAGGCAATAGGTGTTATTTTACTGAGAAGAAAAAAAGAATACCTCCCCTTTAAAATGATTTTGTTTCCGCTGCCTGCCTTGATTGCAATAGCTATGTGGCTGTTTATTTTTTTCTCGTCAGGAATAAATTATATTTTAGGAGCGCTGGGTGTAATTGTTAGTGGAGCAGTGGTGTTTTATTTTTTTAGCAGAAGCAAACAGAATATCAATAGATAAATTATGACTAAAAATCATTTCTTAAAACTCGTAAAGTTTAATCTCTGGGCAAACAAGCGCATGGGCGATTTTATTCTTAAACACATGAATGACGAAATGGCTGACCGCGAAATTGTGAGCAGCTTTAGCTCGGTGCGCAAAACTATTTATCATATATGGGGTGCGGAAGGCATCTGGCTTAGTCGCCTGAATAGGGTATCGCCTAATGACTTTGAGAGTAATCATTTTAAAGGACTTATTCAGGAAGGGTTGCAACGGTATATTGCAGAGTCAGAAAAATTTGCGAGGTTTGTAGCAGGAACTGACGAGGATTTTATTGCTTCTAATATTTCATTTAATCTTTTGAATGGCGATAGTTATACTCAGGCGGTTGCAGATATTATACCTCATTTGGTTAATCATAGCTCTTTTCATCGAGGGCAGTTGATTACGATGTTTCGTCAGTTGGGATTTACTGAGCTGCTGCCGCGAACGGATTTTATTGCTTATTGCCGAGAAGAAGCTAAAGAGTAACCCGATTGTCTCTGTATAAAAACGCAACGAAATAGCTACGGACATAAGTCCACGGTTGTTCAAGAAACGCTGCAATCTAAAAACCGAGTGTTACAATGCTTACATCTTCATGAGCTTTTGCTGGAACACTTTTCCTTTGGTTTCAATGCGGAGGAAATAGACTCCGTTTTTTAAATATGAAAGATCAAGTGACTGACCGGCAACCATAATTTGTTTTTCTAAAAGCATTTGCCCGATGGAATCGTATAGGAAAATTTTTCCGGTAACGGATAGTTTTATTTTACCTGTAAACGGATTGGGGTCTATAAGCGGGGTGTTATTATCGGCTATGTTAGCTAATGAGGCAACTACATCAAAAATTACAGCTTCCACCTGGCAGCCGTTTGCATCGGTACACACGATGTTATAGTTGCCGCTTGCGGGGGCAACATAAAAATAATCTGTAGCGCCATTGATGGTGTTGCCGTTATAAAACCATTGGTAGCTTACTGCGCCCTGATTCGCGAACAGTGTATCTCCGTTTTGGGCAATGCCCTGAGGTGCAGGATACGGATATACGTTAATATAATTATTAAGTGTGAGCGTATCGCTTGTGTTGGCATTGCTTGCTATAAGAGAAACGCTATAGGTGCCGGGTGTATTATAGCAAATGTTTGTTGGATTCTGGTCTATACTGGTGGCGGGTGATGCTCCCGGAAAAGACCATAGGTAGGAAGTGGCGCTTATCGAGAGGTTAACAAAATTCGTGCATGTGCCCGGACAAATATGATTGGGCGCAGAGAACAGCGCCACGGGAATCATGGCACATGCTCCGCAGGCGGGATCGGGAGCATATCGCCATAGATCATTGATCATAGAGCCGGATAGGTCGTAACCACCGAGCAGCCATAGGTTTCCGGTTGCGTCTTTGTAAGCATGAGACCCCTGCCTTCCACCGGGCATATTGGCGGGTGCGGAAACTCCTTTTGTTCCATATACACTTGCTGTACCTCCGGCAGAACTTCCGCTTACCCAGGTCCACATATCAGTATTCATATCATACCTCCACAAATCGTTTTCGTAACCGCTAGACCCGCTGCCGCCAAAGAGCCAGAAGATGCCGCAGTCGTCACTCCATGCAGCGCGTGTTTCTGTACGCGCAGAAGGGCGGTTGGTGGCTAAGGGTGTGCAGCCGGTTCCATAGCTGCCGGGATCTCCCGGTGTATTTGGCCCGTTTATCCATGTCCATTCATTTGTTAGTTGGGAATAGCGCCAGAGATCGTTGTTGGGACCTGAGGTGGAGGTGCCGCCAAAAATCCAGAAATCGTTGTTACTATCTTTCCAGCGGGTATAGCACATGCGGGCGCCCGGAAAATTAGCGGGGCTACTTACTCCAAGTGCTCCATATACCGGAAGCGCACTGGTGGAGGTGTCGCCTTTCATCCACGTCCATTGATCGGAAGAAATATTGTATCGCCACAGGTCTCCTATATAAGGGCCGCCCTGGGACATACCACCGTAAAACCATAGGTTGTCGGCATCTATCCATGTGCATGCATTCTCGGTAGAGGGTGGCGGAATGTTTGTTGCGGAAGGCACTCCCATTACTCCGTGGTTTCCGGTAGAGCCGGGTAGCGTATCGCCCCCCATCCAGGTCCACTCATTAGAGCCGATATTATATTTCCAAAAGTCGGCAAGGAAGATGAGACTTATATTAGAGTATCCGCCAAACAGCCATAAGTTTCCGTTGGCATCTGTCCAGCTTAACATGCCGTAGCCGCGGTCTCCGGGCTGATTGGCGGGGGCTGCCACACCGCGTGTGCCATATACAGGCGCACCACCAGTGCCGCCCGGTCCGTTTAACCATGTCCACTCGTTGGCCGCGGGATCATATCTCCACAGGTCTGCCTGTGTTTGAAAATTGTAGTCAAGACCACCGTAGAGATAAAAATTTCCGGCTGCATCGGTCCATTCGCAGCCCTCATAAATTCCACCGGGTTTATTTAGTGGGTCGGGAACTCCTTGTGTGCCGAACACGCTTGGTTGAGCCGCCAAATTATCGCCACTCATCCAGGTCCATTGGCCCGGAGTTTGTGCTATTGTACATTGGTAAATTGCAGAAAGGAAGAAGAGGATGTAAAATTTTTTCATTGCATTTTTTGTTTTTAGCAGAACGTTACTTATGCAAATGTACTGAACCTGAACACTAACACCAAATACTTTGTTGCGCTCCTCTTTTCAGTAAAGAAAACAAAAAAATCCTTCCTTATAATCTCTCCCTCAACTCTCTACCGGGAAAAGTAAAGAGGAAAAGCCAACTTCGCAGTCGGTGGGGTGGGAAAAACTTCTGATTGAGGCAAAACTGCATCAGATGCAGGGAAGCAAGGAAATTAGAGATTTATCGAGCTTCGCTGTAAAAAATATTTATTTGCCTTTAGCGGCACCGAAGGTTTGGGCAGAAATGCTGTGGGGTGGCACGATTGTTTAACATGATCGTTTTAAATTTAAAAATAACTAAAAATGATGAAAAAAAGAATTATGACGAAAGCCATTGCGTTCGCAATGGTATTAACTGTGGCTGTAGCCGGCTGCAAAAAAAAGGATGATGTAACTCCTACTCCTAATCCTCTTACAAAATCGTACACTTTAAAATCGAAGGATGTGCTCGGGGTTTCGGGTACAGTTACCATTGCAGAAAAGAGCAGCGGAAGCTCTGAATCGGTTGTTACTGTATCACTTACAGGTGCTCCGGCAGGCACTCATCCTGCACATATACATATGAACTCAGCCATAGAAACAGGCGCAGTTATGTATGGACTTACTTCTATTGAGGGTTCAGGCAGCAGTTCTACCACGCTCTCGGTTTCTTACAATACCCTTACTAATTATGACGGGTATGTAAATGTACATTTAGATGCTGCAACATTGGGTACTATTATAGCTCAGACGGATATTGGGGGAAATGAAATTACAAGCAGCAGCCACAATTATGTGCTTGATCAGGACTCTACATCTGGCGTATCTGGAATTGCGAAATTTGAGAAACGTAAAAACGGGAACTCGTTAGTTACTATAGATTTAAGCAGCGGGGGCGCTTTGCCAGCCGGCATGTATCCTGCTCATATTAACTTAGGTTCTGTAACTACAATAGGTGTTCCGGAGCTGAAGAAAACACTGAATGCTGTGGATGGAGCTACCCGCATGAGTATGACTAATGTAAGAACGCTGAATGACGGCACTGCTATTACATATGATAACTGGCTGGCTTATGACGGTTTTGTTACTATACACAATGCGACAGACAGTACCGATGTTATTGCTAAGGGAAATATTGGCGCTCACTAAATAAACTTTTTATTTTACTATCAGAAACAGCTCATATAATTATGAGCTGTTTCTTCATTTTAGGTCTCCCGGTTACAAGCATTTTTAATTTTTTGGGAAAGCACAACAGGTAAACAAATTTTAATTCAAAATGATTTCCGGCAAGCATTTTCTTTACTTATAACTTGGTTGCAACATCGCAATTGCTGTGGTTATATTGTGCTTTTTTGCTCACAAATTTAAGAGGAGTAAAATGAAAACAGGAATTGCATTGTCGGGAGGGGGTACCCGTGGATTTGCTCATGCAGGGGTTCTAAAAGCTATGGACGAGATTGGTATAAAACTATCCGCCATTTCAGGAGCGAGCGTAGGTGCTGTTATCGGGGCATATTATGCCGCAGGGTTTCCGGTAAACGAAATAGTAGCGATTGTGAAGGGTGCGGAGTTGTTTAAAATTTCGGCTTTGCGGTTTCTGAAACCCGGCTTATTTAAAACCGATGCTGTGCGCGCAAGTTTAGATAAGCACCTCTCGGGTTTAACATTTGAGGGGCTTAAAATTCCTCTTTTTGTAAATGCTACTGATTTTGAGAACAACAAGTGCATATATCTTTCAGAAGGTATTCTTGTTGATGCGCTGCTGGCTTCATCCGCCATTCCAGGTATTTTTAATCCGGTAGAATTAAACGGGATGAAACTTGTTGATGGGGCGTTGCTAAATAATTTTCCGATAGAGCCCCTCTTGCCCGATTGTGCATCTATCCTAGGAGTTCACACGAATCCGGTGGGGCATGAGGATGTGAGTACATTAAAGATTCGTTCTGTTATAGACCGCAGCTTTCATATTGCTATATCAGGTTCTATAATGAGTAAGAAAGAAAAGTGTACCCTTTTTCTGGAACCGCCTGCGCTAAGCAAGTACGGAATGTTTGACTTTGACGATGCTGAAGCTATTGCTGCATTGGGTTATGAATATGCGATGCAGCATAAAAAAGAACTTGAAAAAATTGGCAGGGACTCGCAACTATCCTGATATATGCAGCGAATTGCCATTCTTCGCCACTGTATATTGCTTTAGCGATGATGGCGGTGGACCGGAAACGATTGATCCGTTTATAGAAAACACACCACCATGGCAAGGGCATTTTAGTTGAGAGGAAGAACTGTTATAGCTCAACGAGCATCCTGCATGGGTGCAAACGTCAGAGAGTGCTATGTAGGTTCCGTTGTTGTTAATTATCATTACCTGGTTGCTGACTAGCGAACCACCGCTGGTAAGCAAAGCAGCATTTGATGATGCACCTAAGTCGAGCGCGAAATCAGCCGAAGGCGCAGTGGTATCTTTCTTGCACGAAGCAAGGTAGGTGGCAATTGATCCTGTAGCGATGCTTGCTGCAAGAAATTTTACAAAATCTTTTCTTTCCATCTTTTATTAATCAATAAGACACAAAGGAAACGCTGATAGTTCAGTTTTATTTGCTGGGATAATAAAACTTCATTTTGCCGTCAGGTTTGGCATGGGGTCGTAATTTACATAAGCTTGCGCTTATTCTGCAAACCGAATTATCCTGTAGAATTACTCCTAAAACACAAAACCCTGCCTTACGGGGCAGGGTTAGTGATGTAAAAAGAAACTCAAAACTTATTTTGCTGCTACCTTTGCTTTAGTTGCTTTGCTTTTTGCAAAGGGTGCAAAAACGGGTGCAACGATGAAGTGCTGGGTAAGCGATTGTCCTTTTTTGAAATCGAACGGGCCGAAGGTTTTTGAATTTTCGCCAGTGATAACGGTTACGGTGTGCGAACCGAATGTAATTCCTGATAGAAGAGCATATCCTTTATTATCTGTTGATTCGGTAATTGCATCTCCATCTATAATTATATCAGCGTTTTCGATTGGCTGACCTAATTCGTCTGTTATATGCGCACGCAATTGTGTGTGCAGGTGATGGTCGTCTAATCGTCTGTTCGAATTATAAGTGTTATAGTAATCAAGCGTGCTCGGGTCGTTCTTGAAGAAGAATGCCAACTGGTCGCACTGATCGTACAAAGTAGTCATGCAATCGCGAAGCAAATTCTGTATCTGCTTGTTGATAGATGAACGGTTGCTGATTGCATTTTTAGGATTGGTCAACACATTAGATAATTGCGTTAACAATGCCTGCCATGCAGTTACACCTGCAGCAGTAACCATATAATCAGCGGTAAGCTGAGGCACGAGCGGTGTAGTAATGTTAATGGCGCTCTTAACAAATGCTACCAGTTGAGAGTAGCTCATTTTGTTCAGATCAGAGGCAGATACTTTCATTTGCCCTGCCAGTACCTGGTTGTTGTTAGAAATGGCATAGGCGTACACGCTTTTCATGTAAGCGGCACTCATAGCAACTAATGCATCTTTGAGCGCTTTCTTCTGCGATGCATAACCGGTTATAGGTTGTGCAATGAGCGCGCGAAGCGTTTCAATAGTAGCAAGATTTGCTTTTAGAATACCATTAATTAAATTGTAGAACACAGGCAACAGTTGTGTGGTAGCCACATTAGCAGTTGCAAGGCAGAAGTTAATAACTGACGCTATCATATTTTGATGCGCAAGCGTCCAGCGCGTTTTAGATGTAGATTTCATTTGAATAATGTTTTTATTATAGGTACTCAAACGAAATGGATAAAAATTGTTTAAGCAAGTTTTGGGAAAATCTTACAGATTTTTTACAAGCGCGGTTTTTGAATAAAATAAACGGGTGATGCGATAACGCATTTCAATTTTCTGGTGCTATCAGTTGTTGTGCGTTTGCTTGCGCTGGACTCACCTGATGCTTGGTTCAACGTGAGGGGTACCCCGCACATTCCTTCACACAATACCTGACGGCACAAAATTGTAGTTCTTTTTGTTCGTTTCTTTTGCTTGTGCAAAAGAAAGAACCAAAGAAAAGCACCCCACGAACGCCAACCCTAAATTTTGCTTTGCGCGCATTGCCCGCGCTGCCCTGCTGCAAAATTAACGGTTCGCTCCGTTCGTGGACACCTACCGCACGGGTAATTTCGTTTTCATATTGTTTCGTGCAGGCAGGTGTTCGTGTGGTGGAATTAGAAGCCGAGAGACCCGCCATTTGTGCAAGGCAAAGATTCTCTATCTTTGCAAAAGATCAGATATTAGTTTGTGTTAGCGACTAATAAATGTTGGGTGAGCAGCGCACGAAGCCAACACACATCACCCGAAGCACTGAAAATTTTATCTTTGATGTATGGCAAATAACCTTGAACAACCTTGTAAACTTTGCGGAATAGAGAATACAGATAAACATAGGGACAGTCACATATTTTCGAAGTTCTTTTTCCTCAACATACATCGAAATAATGAACGTTCACCGGATCCTCCCTTGGTTGTTGGAGTAGATGAAAACAATGCATGCGAAATAATGCAAGAGGGTAATGAGGATTATAAAGGAGAAGTTGAGCAATATATTTATTGCATAACCTGCGAAAAGAAATTGAGTAATAGAGAAGGTTATGGTGCGCAACTTTACAACAATCAACAAAAAAATAAAATTACCAGGAGTCCTTTAATTAAGGGGAAACATCCCTCTTGGATTGATTATTATCACTACGAGAAATTTAATTACCAAAAGTTTAAATTATTTATTCTCTCATTATTTTGGAGAGTAAGTACTTCTAACTTACCAGGATTTGAACACTTCAAATTGGGAGTGGAGCATGATAAAAAAATTGCCGAAATGATTAAAAAAGGTAATCCAGAAGGGAGAATGGAATACCCCATTACTCAAACTTTTATTTTAAGACCTCCAGGAATAAGACGTGACCGGTTATATTACCCAAGAACAAGAGAACCAGAAGTTCATACATTTTTCTTTTCGGATAAATTTAATGCCGGTGTTGCAGTAAATCTTTATACTGATATAAACGGCAAAGAGGATTTTTTAAAGGAGTGGGCTTTTCATACCAATGGAACATTGGATTGTCATGTACTTAGCGAACCCCAAACAATAAGTTTTTATACTGGATTTTTACAAATGGAAATGAAAGAATTTATTCCTGACTTGCCTCCAAATGTAAATCTTGAAGGTTTTACTTTTCGAGATGCATATCCTCCTCCACATCTCAGGGCGGGAGGAGCTTCTTAAAAATAACCGCTATTTTATTTATCTCCATGAATACCATAAAATGTTCAAGAGCAATTTGTAAAAACAAACCCACGAAGAAGTTTCAAGCTTCTTCGTGGTTACAAGTACAATCAGAGCTGTCGGATCTCAGCACGGAGGACTTGAGTGGAGGGTTGACCTGAAATTCTCGGTTCAACGTCAGGTGTGCCCCGCACATTCCTTCACACAACACCAGTGGGCACAAAAAACATTTCCGCATCTTTGAAAAAAAATATCATCATGAAAAAAAGAATGAGCGATGAAGAATATTTAAAAATGGTAAACGAGAACCTGGAAAAGCTGATGGCTGCGCGTGGCTATACAAAAGAAGAATGGGAGAAAAGAATGAATGAACCCGCGGAAACGGAATTTCCAAAGGGGCTTAATCCTGATTTAATTCTTGTCGGCAAAAATATACGCGCGTGGAGAGAAGAGAGGGGCTGGAGTATTGAGCAACTGGCGGTGTTGGCAGAAATTCCTGCTACTGATGTTGCAAAAATGGAGACGGGCGACTCTGATGATTTTCCTCTTACTTATTTCTATCATCTCTCGTGCGTTTTTGAAATTCCCACCTATCGGTTTTATCTGAAGGAGGACTTATTCTGAAGCCACCTCTCTTAGGGGTTTCAAAGCATTCAGGTGCCGTCAGGTGTTGTGTGTTTGCTTTCGCAGGGTTGACTTGATGCTTAGTTCAACGTGAAGTGTGACAAGCACATTCCTTCACACAATACCTGACGGCACAAAATTGTAGTTCTTTTTGTTCGTTTCTTTTGCTTGTGCAAAAGAAAGAACCAAAGAAAAGCACCACCACGAACGCCAACCCTAAATTTTGCTTTGCGCGCATTGCCCGCGCTGCCTTGCTGCAAAATTTACGGTTCGCTCCGTTCGTGGACACCTACCGCACAGGTAATTTCGTTTTCATATTGTTTCGTGCAGGCAGGTGTTCATGTGGTGGAATTAAAAGCTGAGAGTCCTGCCATTTGTGCAAAGCAATTATTTTCTATCTTTACAACAGTTTAGTTGTTAGTTTGTGTTAGCGACTAACAAATGTCGGGTGAGCAGCGCACGAAGCAAATGCACAAAACCCGACAGCACTGAAAATAAATTTCTTTTTTTAAAGTCACCCCTCAAAAATTTATGCCACCGCACAGGTGGCACATTTGCTGATTAGACCTTTTTCAGTTTCTTTATAGATGCTTTAATAAAACTTTCTTTATCTTTTTTTGCTTCTTTTAATATTGCTTTTATGTCTTTTGAAATAAGGGTATGTTTTTCTGACCATAAATATATTTCCAGCATTATTGGTAATAAATCAATTCCTTTATGAGTTAAGCGATACAACACCTTCGCTTTGCTATCGGGGTGGTCTAACTTTTCAATCATTTTGTTTTCTTCTAATGCTTGCAATCGCGAAGCTAAAATATTTGTAGCAATCCCTTCCGGTGATTTTAAGAAATCACCATAAGTATTCTTTTTAAGAAACATCATATCTCTAACAATCAGTAATGACCACTTGTCTCCCCATATATCAAGGGAACAACTTATAGGGCAATCTGACCTTTTATTTAATTTGTTCATATAATTATTTTTTAAAATTCACTTGCAATTTAAAAGTTATTTATACATTTGCACTTTCAAATTGCAAGCAAAATTACAAATAATTAAAATGGGAAAGTCGAAACTCAATCAAAACAATTTCTTTACTCAAGAAACACTTTCCATTTTTACGGAAAGAATAAACAATGTTACACAAAAATCTGAAAGAGTTTGGGGAACGATGACACCAGACCAAATGTTGCACCACCTGAACTTAGCTTGTGGAAGTTCGATGGGATATTTTAAATTGCCTGATGAAAGCACATTGATGACCAGAACAATGGGAAAATGGCTTTTGGTTGATTTATTACCAACTATGCCAAAAGGTTTAAAAATGCCTGTAGGTTTCGCAATACCACATACGGAGCATTTTGATTTTGAAAAAGAAAAGAATTTACTTTTGGAAATTTTAAACAAAGCATACAATACTAAAAGTACCGAAAGTTGGACACCACATGTTGGTTTTGGAAGGTTGAGCAAAAAGGAGTGGGGTAAACTTTTAACTAAGCATATCGATTATCATTTAAAACAATTTAATTCATAAATATTATCTAACTCTCGATAATTTTCGGGATAAAAACAAAAAAAATATGACAACAAACATTTTAGAAACAGATGAACTTCATACTATCCTTTCCAATCAACGGAAAGCATTTTTGAAGGATGGTCCACCAACTCTTGAACAACGAAGAGCCGATTTGAAAAAATTTAAAGAAGCATTGATTGCCAGAAGAAAAGAAATTGAAGAAGCAATAAATACAGATTTTGGTCATCGCTCAAAACACGAAACTACCATCGTAGAAATTTTAGGCGTTATTGGAGGACTTAAATATTTAAGTGATAATCTTGAAAAATTTATGACGCCTACCAAACGAGACGTTGCATTACACATGCAGTTTGGTGAAGCAAGAGTAGAATACCAACCGCTTGGTGTAGTGGGTGTAATTTCTCCTTGGAATTACCCAATAAATCTATCCTTAATGCCGGTTGTTACAGCAATTGCAGCTGGCAATCGGGTAATGTTGAAACCTTCTAAATTTACACCTACAACCAATGCCGTGATAGCAGAAATGTTTAAAGATATTTTTCCAGAAGACCAAGTAACGCTTGTAAATAGCGATGGTGCTGCATTTTCAAAATTACATTTTGACCATTTAGTTTTTACTGGCAGTACATCAGTAGGGCGTTCTGTAATGAAAGCAGCAAGCGAAAACCTGGTGCCTGTTACTTTGGAATTGGGAGGTAAATCTCCGGTCATTGTTTCAAAAGGTTATTCATTAGAAAAAGCAGCCTCTCGTATTGTTTATGGAAAACTACTAAGTGCAGGGCAAACCTGCATTGCACCTGATTACGCTTTAGTGCATGAAAGTGAAGTGGATGACTTTGTAAAAGCATACGACAAAAGCACCAAAGAAGCCTACCCTGATGGTCCATTGGGTCAAGATTATTCATCAATTATTAATGAACAACAATTTGCAATCTTAAATGGATTGCTGGACGATGCAAAAAAACATGGCGCCAAAATAATTGAAGTTGGTTTTCGCCCTGAAGAAGCAGCCAATAGACCACATACTATGGCACCAAGCGTAGTGTTAGGTGTAACCAATGAAATGCTTATTGCAAAAGAGGAAATATTCGGACCCATATTACCTATATTTTCTTATCAAAATATTGACGATGCTATCAACTTTGTAAATGCCCGGCCAAGGCCATTGGCTCTTTATTTTTTTACGCATGATGATGAAAATAAAACAAAGGTGTTGAGCCGAACCACATCAGGTAATGTTACTATTAATGGTACCTTTTCACATATCGCACAAGACGACCTTTCTTTTGGTGGTGTAGGTGAAAGCGGTATGGGTGCTTATCATGGGATAGAAGGTTTCCGAACACTAAGTCATGCAAAAGGAATATACGAACAAGGAGCCTTCAATGCTATGGATTTATTACATGCCCCATTCAATAAAAATACCGATAGACTTATTAATATCTTCCTTCGCTAATCTTATAATTGACAAAATATATTTAAACATTATTAATCATAAAATAAAACAAAATGGAATTAAAAGGAAAAACAATATTGATAACTGGCGGTGGCTCTGGAATTGGGTTAGAAGCGGTTAAACAATTTTTAGAAAACGGTTGTAAGGTCATTATTACAGGAAGAAGTCAAGAGAAATTAGATGCTGCAAAAAAACTTTATCCATCAATAATAACATTTAACAGCGATGTTGCCAATGCGGAAGCCGGTGCTTCATTATTAAAACAAATAGAAAAATTAGGTGGCATAGATATTTTGTACAACAATGCAGGAGTAATTAGCAAACCAAAAAATTTAGGCATTGCCAATGAGGGGCATTTTAAAACGGCTGAATATGAAATAAACATTAATTATTTAGGGGTAATTAGAATGAATAATTTGTTTATGGAAATGCTAAAATCAAAAAAAGAAAGTGCAATTATTAATACGGCTTCAATATTAAGTTATGTTCCTTTAAATCTTACGCCAACTTATTCTGCTTCAAAAGCTGCCGTCCGATTTTATACTGATATGTTGCGTAGCCATTTACAAATTTTGAAAAGTACTGTCAAAGTATTTGAGCTTTCACCTCCTGTGGTTGCTACTGCAATGGCTGATGGCATAAATTCAAAATCAATAACTCCTGAAAAATTAGTAAATGGACTAATTAAAGGGTTAAAAAACAATACCTACAAAATTCGTATTGGTGATTCAAAGCTTGTCTATTTAATGAGCAGGTTTTTCCCAAAAATTGTTTGGGGAATAATGAATAAGACGGAAAATGCAAAGCAATTGCAATAATTATTGATTATGAAATTTTTGAGTTGAGGTGTCAGGAAGACGAACGCCAACCCTAAATTTTGCTTTGCGCGCAATGCCCGCGCTGCCTTGCTGCAAAATTTACGGTTCGCTCCGTTCGTGGACACCTACCGCACAGGTAATTTCGTTTTCATATTGTTTCGTGCAGGCAGGTGTTCTTGTGGTGGAATTAAAAGCAGAGAGTCCTGCCATTTGTGCAAGGCAAAGATTCTCTATCTTTGTAAAAGATCAGATATTAGTTTGTGTAGCGTTTAACAAATGTCGGGTGAGCAGCGCACGAAGCTAACGCATAACACCCGACAGCACTGAAATTATCAAGGCAAATGCAAAAGGAATAAAGCCAACGCAAAAAAAGATGCAGGTAGTGCAAGCGCGCAATACGGACCTTATGGAAATGCTGAAATCCAGCCTGACAAAAAAGGAAAAAGCTTCCTAAAATAATTTTTAAAATAAATATGGAAGCGTTGATTCCGTCATCTGTTTTACCAAGAGTATTGATTGTAGGTGCCGGATTCGGTGGATTACAAATGGCAAGGCGATTGGATAAAAAAAAATTCCAGGTCATCCTACTCGATGAAAACAACTACCATACTTTTCAGCCTTTGCTTTACCAGGTGGCTACTGGTGGCTTGGAGCCGGACTCTATTGCCTATCCAATAAGAAAAATATTTCCAGGAAAAAAGAACGTACTTTTCCGCTCCACAAAAGCATTAAAAATTATTCCTGAGAAAAATATTCTCACAACATCTATCGGAGATATTAAATACGATTCCCTGATTGTTGCAAGTGGTACTACCACTAACTTTTTCGGGCTTGAAGATGCAAGGAGAAATTCGATGACATTGAAATCATTGCCGGAAGCATTGGACTTTCGCAGCTTCATCCTTCAGAATTTTGAAAATGCATTGCAGACAGAAGACAAAGAAGAACGAAAAAAACTCATGCACATCGTCATTGTAGGCGGAGGCGCTACGGGCGTGGAAATGGCAGGGGCGATGACGGAATTGAAACGACATGTTTTGCCCTCCGAGTATCCGGAGTTGAATCCGAATGACATGCAGATAACGCTGATTGAATCCCTTGATAAATTGTTGCCACCCATGTCGAAGCCTTCGCAGGAGAAATCGAAATTGTTTCTGGAAAAAATGGGAGTGAAAGTAATGCTGAATACAAAAGTGGAATCATACAACGGTGATAAGGTGAAGCTCAACAGCGGAGAAGAAATTTTTACCCAATCCGTAATATGGACTGCCGGAGTGATGGGAAAAATAATTGAAGGCACAACGAAAGCAACCATTACTAAAGGAAACCGCCTGCTGGTGGATTCATATAACCGCGTGAAGGGATATGAAAATATTTTTGCAATAGGGGATGTGGCAGCGATGATGATTGATGAAAAGCCCGCGCACCCCATGCTTGCACCAGTGGCGATACAGCAGGGGAAAAACCTTGCAAGGAATTTGAATTCACCTTTTGTGAATAACTGGAAGCCCTTTCATTATTTCGATAAAGGAACGATGGCTGCCGTAGGTAGAAATAAAGCGGTGGCTGATATACGCTTCATTCACTTCCAGGGATTATTTGCGTGGCTCGCCTGGCTGTTCATTCACCTGATGCTGCTTGTGGGATTCCGCAACAGGGTGATTGTTTTTATTAACTGGATGTGGAGCTATTTCAGTTACGACAAGGCAGTGCTGTTGATCATTCGTCCTTTCCGAAAGGATAAACAATAGGGGACGAGGGACAAGAGATATTAAAGTAGATATTTTTGTGCCGACAGGTCTTTTGCTATGGTGAGCGTGTGGCGAGTCTGCCATTCATTCGCCAAGCGCACTGCGATGATTCTATCGCTTAACACCTGACCCTAATGAGTTATAAAAAATCCTGAACAGGAATGACTTCTTCAGGATTCTTTTTTAAGATATTGGAATCTTTCCTTATTTGCTCTTTCCCATTTTGCTGATGAGAAAAATGATTGCTAAAATTATTACTATTACAATGAATATTCCAAAGCCCATGCCTGCTTTAAAAATTCCTCCTACAACCGCACATCCTGAAAAAGTGGCAGCAATTATGGCGGTGAATAGTACAAAAGGTATGATTTGGTTTTTCATACTGTTTTTATTAATAGGGTGTTATATTTAAAGCGGCTTTCTCCCCTGAATTATTCTCAAGAGAATAATAATGATTGCAATAACAAGCAGAATATGAATAATTGCACCGGCACTGTATGCGAAGAAACCGATTGCCCAAATAATAATTAAAATAACTGCAATTGTGTAGAGTAAACTTTCCATAATGTTGTTTTTTTAAAATGTTTTTTAAGATATACTTATTAAATAACCGTGCCATTTAAATTCATAAGCCGAAAAAAATCCCGGTGAGCCAACGGCCCATCGGGATTAATTTTCTTGGTAGCCAAAACTTATTTATTCATTCCGGTTTTTTTATCTGCGTTGGTTTTTAATCCAAAAATTTCAACATGGGCTTTTTCCTTTTGTTGGTTTGGGATGGTGTGATATACAAATGCAATTCGGGTAATATCTTTTTCGGCTCCCGGTATATCAATTATGCGGCTTTCTTCACCTTCTTTAAATGTAGATTTTACGGGAATGTCTTGTTTTGTTCCGTCTCCGTAGGTTAACATCATACTTTCAATAATGATTCCGGCTTCGGTAACTTTGAATTTTAATTTGGCATAACGGTTGGCTCCCATTATTGCCAATTCATCTTTTTCATTTTTGAAACTTACGTTTGTTTCACCTATCTCATGCCATCCTGTTTTATCACTTAATTCAACTTCGGGTATCGGCATTGTGCTTTTGGGAGTGTTATTTGAAGCTTTCGGGGCTCTCTCTCTATCGTTTTTTGTTGCGAGGTCTCTGTCACGAGAAATTGTGCCCTCCTTCTCATGAGTGGTGTTAACGGTATTCTTGCTGCCCGATTTAAAACCATAAATAATAACGGTGGCTTTTTCATCCTTTCTGTTAGGAAGCGTTTTATAAACCATCACTATTTTATCAATATTATTAGAACCACCCTTCAGACTAATTTCACGGCTTTCATGATCTTTTTCAACCGGAGTGCGCACGGCAACTTCCTGCTTAGTTCCGTCTTCCATCCAGATTTCAAGGTCCTGAAGGTCTATGGGTGCATCGGCTACCTGAAATTTTATGGCAGAAAAACGGTCTTCTACTAAAACTTTTACTTCATGCCTTTCAGTCTTAAAATCAACGGTGGTTTCAGCAATTTTATGCCACCCCGCCTCTGTACTTAACATAACGGCCGGTTGCTGAGCCGAGAGAATGCTGACGCTGAGAGCGAGAGCGAATACTGTAAGAATTTTCTTTTTCATAGTATTTTTCTTTTTAAATGTGAGTTATTATTTTTTTTGTATCATTTAAATTGCTTAAAAATTTATGCCATCTTATCTAGATAAAGGATATTAATTAATTTGGAAAAAATTCAACCTAATGAACTACTAATAATGTGTTCATCAACTAAACTGCCGTAATAGCGGGGAGCTTCGCGGTCGAAATTTTCTTTTGCTTTTTGGTAGTCGTCTATTTTAGAGGCAGGGATAAAATAATATTCAATTTTTGCGAGCCGAATATTGTAACGGGGAATTATCATTCCTTCTTTTTGAGTTCCGCCTTCAAAAAAGAATACCGCAGGTTTGTAAACAATGTCGTAGATTTCTCTTGTACTCATTTGAGGTTAGTTTTAAGGTTTATTTAAATTAGTGATTACGCATGTTAAAAAAGGATGCCAACATGTGGTCTCTTCTTAAACTTGTTCCGAAAAAGTAGGAATCGTACAGAAAAATTTTTCGGGTAACGGATAGTTTTATTTTCGTGATGTTGATTCGCAGCGCGGAGTATTTGCGCGCATGGTTGACCTGATGCTTGGTTCAATGTTAGCTGTGCCACGCATATTCCTTCAGACAACACCTGACAGCACGGAAATCTTTTCTGAATTAAAAACAGAAGCCACACAAGAATAATTATTCCTGCCGCGAATAAAACAATTGTGGTGAACGTGCTTTTTTTATTCCTATCTTAACCGAATGAATTTTGAGTGTAATGTTATCAGAGAAATGGGTTGCGGTGCAGCAAGGGTACACGAACAGGATTACGAGTGGAAAGTGTATTTAACCGACAAACAGAATGTGCGGGTGTTGTGTGTGCGTTATCCTGACGAAAGAATTTACGAAACCTATTATGATTCCAACATGGAAGAATTCAGGAAAGCCCTTGACAGGTTATTGCCCGACTTTTTTTGATGTGTGTTTTTCGTGTTGCCAATTCTTAGCGCGGAGGATTCAGGTGCAATCAGGTGTTGTGCGTTTGCTTGCGCGTATGGTTGACCTGATGCAGGGCAAGGTGTGATGTGACACGCACATTCCTTCACACAAAACCTGAGGGCACAAAATTGTAGTTCTTTTTGTTCGTTTCTTTTGCTTGTGCAAAAGAAAGAACCAAAGAAAAGCACCCCACGAACGCCAACCCTAAATTTTGCTTTGCGCGCATTGCCCGCGTTGCCTTGCTGCAAAATTTACGGTTCGCTCCGTTCGTGGACACCTACCGCACAAGTAATTTCGTTTTCATATTGTTTGGTGCAGGCAGGTGTTCGTGTGGTGGAATTAAAAGCAGAGAGTTCTGCCATTTGTGCAAGGCAAAAACTCTCTATCTTTGCAAAAGATCAGACATTAGTTTGTGTTAGCGACTAACAAATGTCGGGTGAGCAGCGCACGAAACTAACGCACAACACCCGACAGCAGGGAAATACCTGACGCACAAAAAATATTAATTTAGCCGTCAAAATAAGAATGATTAAAAGACTCACCGCAAAAGAATTTCGGGAACAATGCGGTTTGTATCTTTGCTACCTCAGCTTTGATGATGGCGAATAATTAGAAAACGAAAACTCATGTTGAGCAACTAATGTCCATTAAAAATATAATAGCTTCATCTGTTCTAGTTGTCCTCTCCTGCACATACACTCATGCACAAACATGGGGGGATGTTGGCGGAGGTGTGGAGTTTTGGAATGATACATTTTCCAAAGTGTTGACGATGGCTGAATATAATAATGAGCTTTACGTTTCCGGTAGGTTTGATACTGCAGGCACTACAGTTATTCATAATATTGCCCGCTGGAATGGATCCGTTTGGGATTCAGTCGGGTTTGGATTTGAAGCTCAGTCTTTCGACCTCTTCGAATCATTTTGTATCTATAATGGAGAGTTATATGGTGGTGGCAACTTCTTGGGTGTTTATTCAGGGCTTCCTTGGCCGAATGTATTTATTCCGCATACTTTTAAGTTGGCAAGGTGGGATGGTTTGTCATGGAATTCACTCAGCAATGTAGATATTGGCTCAACTACGACTAATGTTTATGCGCTCTCGAATTATAATAATGAGCTTTATGTAGGTGGAGATTTTACAAATGTAGGAACCCTGGCGGTGAATCGAATCGCTAAATGGAATGGTAGTTCATGGAGCAATGTTGGTGGAGGTGTTACTGGCGCATTGGGAAGAGTATATAGTATGGCGCAATTTAATGGAAAACTTATTGTGGGTGGAAATTTTGTTGATGCAGGAGGCATTCAAACAAATTTCATTGCAGCGTGGAATGGAGCAAACTGGGATTCAGTAGGAGGTGGCTTAAACAGTGAAGTTACAACTATGGAAGTTGATACAAATGCAAATCTGCTTTATGTATCCGGCATATTTGATTATGCAGGAGATACTAATACATACGTGAGAGGGCTTGCCGTTTGGAATGGGCACAATTGGGCTGCCATAGACACTAATATAGGTGGAAATATTTACGCTATGCAAATGTATCATGGCAAACTGTATCTCGCTGGCTATTTTTCGTATGGAACAAATTGCACTACACCCCCTTTTTATAATTTTGCTTCGTGGGATGGAAATCAAATTAATATCATCCCTGGTCCTGAAACTGCCGTCTATTCACTTTGCGTTTATCATGATTCATTATTTTTGGGGGGAGCTTTTGATTCTGTAAACAGCGTCCATGCTAGTTGCATAGCTTCTTATTACACTCCCAATACAACACTAATTAATGAGAGCAATCGAAATCAGTTTTTCAACATTTATCCTAACCCTACTAAAAAGGAAATCATTATTGAGCTTGCAGCAATTTCAAAAGATCAGGTTTCCGCAATCAGCATTTACGATATGCAAGGCAAACTTGAAAGAGAAATTGATATAAAGAAACTTTCACCTTCAGGAAGAAAGCTATCATTGAATATTGAGCCCCTGAAAACCGGCTCCTACATTGTTGAGCTTATCAACAGTAAAGGAGAGAAATACGCTTCGCAGAAGTTTGTGGTGGAGTAACACCAACGGATTGTATCTTTGCTATCTTAGCATTGATGATGGCGAATAATTAGAAAACGAAAACTCATGTTGAGCAACTAATGTCCATTAAAAATATAATAGCTTCGTCTGTTCTAGTTTTCCTCTTCTGCACATCCACCCATGCACAAGTATGGAGTAATGTTGACCTTGGGGTTTGTCAGACTGATACAAATTTCGCTACCGATGTAAAAAGTTTTTTTGTTTACGATAACAAGTTAATTGTATCAGGTGAGTTTGATAAAGCCGGAACCACACATGTGAACAATGTTGCATCCTGGAATGGCAGTCAATGGGATTCACTCGGATTTGGATTGGGCACGGAATCAAGTGGTGTTTTTGCAAAAGATTTTTGCGAGTGGAATGGTGATCTTTATGCAGGAGGGTGGTTTCCGGGAGCAAATGCCGGACAGCCGTATCAATACATTCCGAATACAGAGTACCTTGCAAAATGGGACGGCACCTTATGGTCTGCGGTAAGCAACGTGTCGCTTAATTCCAGGGTACATACAGTTATTGTTTATAATAATGAGCTTTATGCAGCCGGTATTTTTACACAAGTTGGAAGCTTGCCGGTACACAGGATTGCAAAATGGAATGGAACTAACTGGAATAATGTTGGCGGAGGTGTGATAGGTTTTGGCATCATTGATTGCATGGCTGTTTACAATGGAGAACTCTATGTAGGTGGAGATTTCGGTTATGCCGGAGGCATACCTGCGCAATTTATTGCACGGTGGAATGGCAGTGTATGGGATTCAGTTGGCAGTTCCCTTTCTGCACTCAATGCTCCTCCACGTTCATTTGTTGTTGATACCGTCAACAACGTTTTGCTTGTGGGTGGTCCATTTACAGGGGCTGGCGGACAACCCGCCTTTGGTGCAGCAAAGTGGGATGGTAGTAATTGGTCAGCACTTAGTAATGATACTATTATTGCAGATGATCTGGAGATTTATCACAACGAATTATACGCTGCGAGCCAAAATTTATATAAATTGATTGGACAATCCTGGGTGCAGATCAGCACCATTCATGGGAGTATTTTTACGTTGAAAACCTATAATGATACTTTGTATGTCGGTGGTGCATTTGATACATTAAATGGTAATCACATGAATTACATTTCAAGATATTACGCACCAAACACAACACTAATTAAGAAACAGGATAACAATGTTTTTTTCAACATTTATCCTAACCCTACTAAAAAGGAAATCACTATTGAGCTTGCAGCAATTTCAAAAGATCAGGTTTCCGCCATCAGCATTTATGATATGCAAGGCAAACTTGAAAGAGAAATTGATATGAGCACACTTCTTTCTACAAATAAATTGGCGATGAACATTGAAACTCTAAAATCCGGAAGCTATATTGTTCAATTAAGAAATAAGGACGGCAAGAAATCCTGCTCGCAGAAATTTACTGTAAACTAGGATTCAGGTGCCGTCAGGTGTTGTGCGTTTGCTTGCGCAGGGCTCACCTGATGCATGGTTCAACGTCATGTGTGCCCTGCACATTCCTTCACACAATACCTGAGGGCACAAAATTGTAGTTCTTTTTGTTCGTTTCTTTTGCTTGTGCAAAAGAAAGAACCAAAGAAAAGCACCCCACGAACGCCAACCCTAAATTTTGCTTTGCGCGCATTGCCCGCGCTGCCTTGCTGCAAAATTTACGGTTCGCTCCGTTCGTGGACACCTACCGCACAGGTAATTTCGTTTTCATATTGTTTGGTGCAGGCAGGTGTTCGTGTGGTGGAATTAAAAGCAGAGAGTTCTGCCATTTGTGCAAGGCAAAGATTCTGTAATCTTTGCAAAAGATCAGATATTAGTTTGTGTTAGCGACTAACAAATGTCGGGTGAGCAGCGCACGAAGCTAACGCACAACACCCGACAGCACTGAATACACCCAGCAGGTGCTGCGCCCCCACGGGCGGTTGGTTTACGAAGTTCGGGAGATGGGGTGGGAGTAATGAGGTAATTTTAACAAATATTGGGATAACAATTATTAGGGAAATACTTTTTTCTATCTTAGCACCGTTATTAAGAATAGTCCAATGCCAGATTTTAAATATTCATCTCAAATGAGAGCGGCTGGTATAGTAGGACCCTGCCCACCCACCCATTTGGTTGGTCTTAATTTACCTGCATTCAGATGGATTTTTGAAAAAGAGCATGAGGATAATTTTGTTCCGCAACACTTGCAGAAAATAGGCGTATTAATAGTAAAAGAGATCTGATATGTGACTCATTTGGACTATCCATGTTTCCTACTTTGGAGAATGCCTTGGAAAGGTTCCGTGCTTTTCCGCAAAAAACACAACGGGACTTAGGATATAAGTTTGTTGCAGAGGGTACAATAAAAATAGCAGATGGTGTAATTACAAAGACAAATCCTGACAATTACAATCACTTTGACCTTCACGAATTTGAGGATACAGAACTTGAATCAAGATTTGATGTTGCCTCACCTTTAATGAAACCATGATAAAGTTAAAAGGTATCTCTTTACCGGAATTTCCATTCTTGAATCACAAGAAGGTTGCCGATATTTTTTATTATGAAGGACCAATTCTTTCGCATTTCAAGGGGGAGAATGACTCAGATTTTTTTTATTATTGGATTGATAGGGATGAAAAATTAAATCGATGGTTAATTTTTCCTTTGGAAGAACATCGAATTATTGAATACTTAAATGGATATGTTTCTTTGCGCGATCTAATTTATAACTTTAAGAACAACTTCATATTTACTGTAGATATTGATCGGGATTTGAATTATTCAAACGCAATAATGATCAACCCATTTCAATTGCCGAGCAATTATTTACCAGAAGAAGAATCTTTTTATACTGCATCAGCAGTTCCTCAATATTATCAAAAAAGGTTTAAGCAAATAAATTCTTTCAATTATGAGTCAATTTTGAAGGAACATGCGCTGTACGTAATGATAAAATCACGCAAAAAAGGCGAGAAATCATTGGTGGAAGCAGAGTATGCGGCTGATGTTATTTATGACTTGGCGAAATCTTGTAAGGAGTATGCGTATTATGATTTTTATAATAATTTCAAAAGCAAATATCACAATCCTCAAAATTTAGCAACCGCGGCATTAGATATGAAGAAACAAGTTTCTCCTTTAATTGTCGCGAACAGAATTTCCAGTTTTTGCCTCGGCATCTCTAACGATTTCATACTTTCACAATCAGACCTCGAAATTCGCACGTGGGAGAAAAAATTTATTAAAAATTTTAGAGCAGATGTAATTGAGGTTGATTTTAGTTCAAAAGAAGATCAGGATCGGATAAAAAATAAATTTACAGTTGATCAACGAGTAAAAATATATGAGCCATATTTTAAAATTCTAAACAATGAAACGTATGGGTTGTGGATTACGGATAAGAATTTTGAATCTCCTATTAGCAGACCAAAAATTGCAGAGGAAAACAAAATGAAATTAATACTTCCTCCAGTACACAAGAAGACCTACTTAGAGGTATCAGAGGAAAAAGAAATTCATAATATTACTATAGAAGTTCCGAAGGGTCAAGATATTTCAAAACTATCTGGGAAAAAATTACTTGCAGTTACTTTATTTGACAAAATTATTGATGAGTTCGAGGGCGAACTTGTTGAGATTAACTATCAAGGACACAAAATATTATTCAAGGAGCCGACTAAATATAGCGTAACTCTTGAAGGAAATATTTACACGTTATATTTTGAACCTCTTGAAATTGCAGTATCGGGGAAAAATAAAGCCCAATATTTATCAAGATTTTACGAAAAACTAATTGATGTTTTGGAAAATCCGCAAACACTGCCCGGGATTTACAAAACCCTTAAATCTCTCATAGAGAGTAGATCAAAGGATTGATCAAAACTCCCCACTCGCAAAAAAATAAATACACCTGAGGGCACAAAAATTTCAAAAAAAAACTTTCCTCAATCCTTTTTCAATTCGTGCAACACCTACGGGAAAGTAGATTTTTTTTTCTTCTGTCAGAATAAAAATTTCAGCGCACTACCGAAAACTTGACGGTAGAAAATGAGGTGCCTTCTTTTATTTTCAGCAGGTATAATCCGGTGGGCAAATCTAGTACTGAAAAATATTTTCGGTTTTCGCCTTCGGTAATGGGCATGGTTTCATTTTTTAATTCGCGCCCGCAGAGGTCGTAAATGCTTGCGGAACTGCTTCCTGATTTTTCAGCCATAAAACTTACTGCAAGTTGTTGCGATGCAGGATTCGGAAAAACGAGCGCGCGCAATGGGTTTGAATTTAGTTCGTCAATGCCGGTAGAGGTAATAATGTCGGCTGCATAGCGCGGACTCATGGAATAAAATTCGGTGTAGGGTGCGGAGGTATCGTACTGCGACTCCATTCCTATAATGTCAAAGGGCGATGTGCCGGGTGATGGTACGTTGATGGCATTGGTGTATTTATTGATGTACAGTTTTACATTTTGCGTGGTGTGTACTGAAAATCCTGTGGCGCTGTTTGTCCATTCTGCTACGTTGCTTAATGTTAAACCATTTGCGCGCACCAGGTGCGATTCGTGGGCTTCATCAAGCACGGTTACTACTTCGGGAGCAAGCAAAGGTCCTGTTCCTACTCTATAAATAGTGTCTCCCACAGTTGCTACTGATGATTTTATTTCGAGCTGACCGCAATCGGCCACTCCGCCATACTGAGTTAAGGTGCCGATAACAACAACTGAATCGCCTTCGGTTACGGTGTAGCTCCAGCCATGTGATGAGTAAACGGATATTGCCCCGGTGCCGTCATTTATAAAAAACAAAAGCTTGCCGGTTGCGGCTAGGCTGCTACCATAAACAATGCCGCCAAGCGTGTATCTTTTGTTTAATGAATCGGCCACACCGGTGGTGGAGTTTTGGTGATTGATTTGCGCAATGTTGTAAAATGGCGCTTGTGCAAACGTTGCAGAAATTAAACTGAATGCGAGTAGAAGAGAAGCGTAAATTTTTTTCATCGTTGTTTTTATTTTGGTGCGAACTTAAACAGAAGTTATTAAGTATGTATTAAGAATTGGTTTTTAATTCCGAAGGAGGGTGCTTGCCTCAATCAAACTAAAACCATTTTTACAGTTTAGCTCATAGCAGAAACTGAAATCCCTTTCGGGATTAGTAAACACAAAACGCTAACCGTCCTGAAATAAATACCAACCACTTGATGAATGGTGCTTGCTGCTAACCGGATGTTGACATAACTAGTGCAATGGTGTTTCTTTGTCATCATAAAAAACATTCTTACTTTCAAATTAATCACTGATAAAAAACCAACATCGCTAACCACATGAGTAACTACACTATACTTCGCAGAGGTGCCCGCGGGCGCTTCGTTTCAGAACTTCAATCATTACTTAATCAGGAAGCGGGATCATCTACGATTGCTTCGGATGGAGATTTCGGTGCCCGCACGGAGCGGGCTGTTTTTGACTATCAACGCAGAAACTGGCTCGAAGAAGATGGAGTAGTGGGCAAGTGTACCTGGAATGCGCTAAGACACGAGGAAACATTTCAGGTTCTGAACCCGGTAACTTTGATTGCTCAACCGAATCCTACTACGTGTTGGGCTGCAAGCACCGCTATGCTTCTCAATAGAGCAGCTCCTGTTGCTGCACCTCCCGCTTTGCTTGCCTCTGACGGGGGATTGCTAAACGATAGTGAATTGCAAAACCCCATTCACGTGCAGCAATATTGCACTCAGTATAATTTGAAAATGTACTATCCGCAAACATATACACCCGATGGTCTCTATGGAATTTTGCAAAGAGGACCGGCAATGGTTAACAAACTTTGGGATGCTGCAGGATACACTTCGGGAAGAGGCAGTTCCGGACACATGATAATTTTTGCGGGCATAAGAGGAAATGGTGATATGGACGGAACTACAATCAGAATTTACGATCCATGGCCTGTGGGCGCGGGAAAAATATATTCAAAAAACTATGCCACACTTTTGAACGAGACTGCTACTACTACTTACAACTTGTATCAAAGAAATTGAAATTGATGATTAGCATAATGAGTCCGTTTCACGGTAGGTTGTGCAGCTAAGGTGTAAGAAAAAAAAATATTTTCGTGCCTCAGTCCAAATTCCTGAACTGCCTCGTCATTCAGGTGCCGTCAGGTGTTAGCGCGGAGTACTTGCGCGCATCGTTGACCTGACGCTTGGTTTAACGTGAAGTGAGACACGCACATTCCTTTTGCAGAACACCTTGAGGGAGCAAGAATTCCGATGCATCCGTTTTATCTGAAGCAGGAATAAATTTTTTCCCGGTTTGCAAACGATCCAATAAATTTTACCAATTATCATTTGCTGGATGTCAGTTACTCAATGGTTATTGACAAAAATTTTTCTTTGAAGTATTTTTACTCCATCAGAAATAATTTAAACCTCATCAATAAAACCTACAAGCCAACAATTAATTATGAAAACAAACAACTTCAACAACCAACCCATTTTAGCCGCAATTGTATTCATAGTAATACTAGCAGTTTCTGCCTGCGGCAACAGTACCAAACAGGAATCATCAGCCACCGAAAGAGCAGACACAGAGCTGGTGCAGAAAACCGATACACAGGAAGTTTTTGATTCTGCCTCCGGACAAATGCAAATGAAGATTATTTCAGGTACGGATACTGTAGTTGAAAAGGGAGTGCGTTAGAATACTTTCAATCCACCAAATAAAATATTTTCGGGCTTTCAAGTCTTAGCGTAGAGGACTTGCGCGCAGGGTTCACCTGACCTTTCACCAATATAGAACTCAAAAAAAGTTTCCTCAAATTCCCTTCTCCTCTTACACTTTTCAAAAAATAACTTCAAAACCACCCTCCGCGCAATAAGACACGGCTTGCGCGAAGAAAGACACATCGTTTTCGGAAGAAGACATTCGCTGCGCGATAAAAGACAACGCATTTTCGCAGAAAGACAACTGCTGCGCGAAGAAAGACAACACATTTTCCGAAGAAGACATAACTTGCGCGAAGAAAGACAAAGCACATTCGAAAGAAGACATCCCCTCCGCGATTAAACACAAAGGATATTCTGTCAAACACACTGCCTTTTCGGCAGCAGTGAAAACCTTCACGCTATTAACCAAACCCCGCTTGCAAAAAATTAAGAGCGGCATTGCATCAACACAAAATTTTCCTCCACCTTTGCATCAAACTTTCTATAACAATGAGAGTAGCTGTAGTAGGCGCCACCGGGCTGGTTGGCACTAAAATGCTTGAAGTATTGGCAGAGCGGAATTTTCCGGTAACGGAACTTATTCCGGTGGCCACGGAAAAATCGGTAGGCAAAGAAGTTTCGTACAAGGGCGCGAAGTATAAAGTAGTGGGTATGGATTCGGCAATTGCGATGATGCCGCAGATTGCTTTGTTCAGCGCGGGTGGAAATACTTCGCTGGAGTGGGCGCCAAAGTTTGCTGCGGTGGGCTGCACTGTGATAGATAACAGCAGTGCCTGGCGCATGGATGCCGGTAAAAAATTGGTGGTGCCCGAAGTGAATGCGCATGTGCTTACTGCACAGGATAAAATTATTGCCAACCCTAACTGTTCAACAATACAATTGGTGGTGGTGCTTGAGCCGCTGCATAAAAAATATAAAATAAAACGCGTGGTGGTGAGCACATATCAGAGCGTAACGGGCAGTGGTGCAAAAGCGCTTCGGCAACTGGTGGAGGAGAGTGCGGGGAATTATTCAGAAAAATTTTATCCGCACCAGATAAACCGCAACGTGCTTCCGCAGGTGGATGTTTTTCTTGATAACGGATACACCAAAGAGGAGGTGAAGATGGTGAACGAGACGAAAAAAATAATGGGTGATGACAGCATTCGCTTAACGGCTACCACCGTGCGCGTGCCGGTAAAAGGCGGACATAGCGAGAGTGTGAATATTGAGTTTGAAAAAGATTTTGACATTGCGGAGGTGAAGCACCTGCTTAGCCACAGTAAAGGTGTGGTATTAGAGGACGATCCTTCGCAATTAAAATACCCGATGCCTATAAATGCTGAGGGAAAAGATGATGTATTTGTAGGAAGAATACGAAGGGATGAATCTCAGCCGAATACTTTGAACTGCTGGATAGTGAGTGATAATCTTCGCAAGGGTGCGGCTACGAATGCGGTGCAGATTGCTGAATATTTAATTGAGAAAAAGCTTGTTTAAGATATACGCGGCCACAAAGCGGGCTGCTTTTTGATTTGCCAACTACATGCCCTTGTTGCCAACGGCAAGTTTTTACCAGCCAATTACTCAGTCTTTATTTACAGCGCTTTGTATATGCTGTTTATTTGCATCATAATTAACAAACAAAAAATCAATTAAACTTTAAATCAAAAAAACAAATGGCTTTCAAATCAACCCTTAGCATTGATGGCGGTGATGAACTGAATCTCCTCCATTGCGACTACTCTCTCCGCAGAGATACTGATGCATCAGGTCGCCCTTCTTCTGTACTTTATGGTGGAACTATTCAGTGCGAAGTAGAAGCAACTGAAGACAACAGCATTCTTGAGTGGATGGCTGATCCGCACAAAGTGAAAAACGGAAAAGTAACTTTCTACAAACGCAGCGATGCTGCAGCTCTTAAAACTCTTGAGTTTGAAGAAGCATACATCGTTCAGTTCAGCGAAAGCATTGACACAATTGGCAGCAACACGATGACTACTCACTTCGTGATCTCTGCAAAGAAGATTAAGATGGGTACTGCTGAGCACGAGAACCCTTGGCCGGCTAATACATAATTGATTTTTGTTTGCCGAAACTGATCCCGTAAGGTCTTTTCACTTTGGACTCCGTAAGGTCCAGCGCAAAAGAAAAAATCAATCCCGTAAGATTGACAACTAATAACCGGACTCCGTAAAGTCCGAGACAAAATAAAGCCAATCTCAAAAAGGGTGGCTTCATTTTTTTTTATTCACCTTCGCGTTATTAACATTTCGCGTTCATAACCACATTAAAAGATAACTGAGGGAGGAAACCTTTTGCTGTGCAGTTCAGTTAAATTTGTAAACAATTACCAATATGAATAAAGAGATGAGTTTAACCGACCAACAGAGAGAAGAACTTGGAAAACTGAGCAGCTATTTCGAAAAACTCGAGAAGCTTGCTACTAAAAACAACATTGACCTTGATGTATTCATCAGCGAATACAAGGATGATGGGTATTCATTTTATCAGACAGAAAAAATTGAGCTGAAGAAAAAGACCGACAAACGGAAAAATGTTTTCGAAAAATCAGGCAAGGAGAAAACAGAAAAGGCAAGTAATAAATTATAAAAACTATTTTTTTCGCACACGGAATTTTGTGTGTGTCAAGCCCCGATGAACAGCACATCGGGGTTTTGTTTTTTATGTGTTTAGAGATATGACAGAAAGCACTTTTACTTTCTCTTTTAAATTTTACTTTTGCCACGCACTAACCCGATAACGCACGCATGTTGCAATTCGCCTGGCTCATTCCTGTTCTCCCGCTGCTGGGATTTTTGTGCATCGGCTTTTTTCAAAAAAGATTTACTGGAAAGTCAGCCGGAATATTTGGCTCGCTTACTGTTCTTGGCTCATTTATTATTTCCTGCGGTTTGTTTTTTCAAACATCAGAACCGCAGACAATAACCTATTTTGATTGGATAAATGCCGGATCGTTAAAGATTCCAATATCATTTCTGATTGATCCTATTTCGTGCGTGATGCTGCTTATCATCACAGGAGTCGGATTTCTCATTCATGTTTATTCAGTTGGGTACATGGCGCATGACGAGGCGTTCGCAAGGTTTTTCTCTTACCTCAACCTGTTTATTTTCTTCATGCTCATCCTGGTGCTCGGCAGCAATTACGTGCTAATGTTTGCAGGATGGGAGGGTGTGGGGTTGTGTTCATATCTGCTGATAGGATTCTGGTTTAAGAACAACGAATACAATAACGCAGCCAACAAAGCATTCATCATGAATCGCATTGGCGATCTCGGTTTTCTGCTCGGAATAATTTTGATGTTCGTTACGTTTGGCAGTGTTCAGTTTAGTGAAGTATTCAGCGCTGCAAAGTCTTTTCCTGATAATCAAACAACGATTGTTGCAATCACGATGCTTCTTTTTATCGGGGCAATGGGAAAGAGCGCGCAGATTCCTTTATATACATGGCTGCCTGATGCGATGGCAGGACCAACGCCTGTGTCTGCATTGATCCATGCCGCTACAATGGTAACGGCAGGTATTTACATGGTGGTGCGGTCAAACATTTTATATTCTATTGCTCCATCCACGCTTGAGTTCATCACAGTAATAGGAACGGCAACGGCAATTTTTTCTGCCACCATAGCGCTTGCACAAACAGATATTAAAAAAGTATTGGCCTACTCAACGCTCTCACAACTTGGCTACATGTTTGTTGCGCTTGGTGTTGGTGGATACTCAACGGGACTATTTCATGTAACAACACATGCATTTTTCAAAGCATTATTATTCCTCGCAGCAGGAAGTGTGATTCATGCAATGAGCGGTGAGCAGGACATCAGAAGAATGGGCGGATTGAGAAAAAAATTACCGGTAACCTATTTAGTTTTTTTAATCGGAACCCTTGCCATCAGCGGAGTGCCACCATTTGCAGGATTCTTTTCCAAGGATGAAATATTGGCGAAAGCGCACATGCACAGCGATATTTTATTTTTTCTTCTCTCGGTTACTTCGGTGATCACTGCGATATACATGTTCCGTTTGTTGTTCCTTACATTCTTCGGAAGTTTCAGGGGAACGCAGGAGCAGGAACATCACCTGCATGAATCGCCTGCGGTGATGACTGTTCCGCTTATTATTCTTGCCGTGCTTTCTACACTTGGCGGTTTTCTCGGAATGCCTTCGGTATTAAGCGAACATCATTTCTTTGGAAGTTATTTAGAGCCCGTGCTATCAACAGCAAGCATAGCAAGCCATGCTGAGCCATCGCACTTTTTTGAGTACAGTATGATCGTGATTTCTATCGTTGCGCTGGCTATCATTATTTACCTGGCGTATGATCGTTTCGCAAAGCGCGAAGTTGTCCCACCATTAAACGAATCGGAATTCAAGCCGTGGTATCGTGTGCTCCACAATAAATATTATGTGGATGAATTGTATGAGAAAATATTCGTGAAGCCGTTGTATTGGCTCAGCGATGTATTCTATAAAATCTTTGATCTGAAAATTGTGGATGGTGCTGTGAACCTGTTTGGCAAAGGAGTTAATCTCGGAAGTCAAACTGTTCGGCTTGCACAAACAGGCTCTGTTGGATTTTACATCTTCGCCATGGTGGCGGGGATTATTGTGATGTTATTGTTTAATTTATTTTAAGATCTCACCCTAACCCTCTCCAAAGGAGAGGGAATAAAAAAGAATGTTAAGTATTTTAATCTTCTTTCCTTTCGTTGCAGCTCTTGCCGTTCTCCTCTCCGGAGAAAATGCAAAGCGTGTTGCGTTTGGTGCTGCGGTGATCGAATTTGCATTGAGCGTTTGGATGGTCATGCAATTCAACCCGCAGAGAGGAACGCAGTTTATGGTTGATTGCTGGTGGGTTCCATCGCTTGGAATAAGTTTCAAAGTTGGAATGGATGGTATCAGCATGTTGCTTGTGCTTCTCACCACATTTCTTGTTCCCGTAATTATTTTTTCGTCCTTCGGTCATCAATACAAAAATGTCCGGCTGTTTTACGCATTGGTACTAACAATGCAGATGGCACTGGTTGGTGTGTTTGTGTCTCTTGATGGATTTTTGTTTTACATCTTCTGGGAGCTTGCGTTGATTCCGCTTTATTTGATCTGCCTGATGTGGGGCGGAAAAGATCGCGTGCGCACCACGCTGAAATTTTTTATCTATACACTCTTCGGAAGTCTGCTCATGCTTGTAGGGTTGATTTATCTCTACCTGCAAACACCTGGTACACACACGTTCGACATACAGGCATTTTACAATCTGCGTCTCTCAACATCGGAACAGGGATTTTTATTCTGGGCATTCTTTCTTGCGTTCGCCATCAAGATGCCGGTGTTTCCATTTCACACCTGGCAGCCGGATACGTACACTGATTCACCAACACCGGGAACGATGATGCTTTCAGGCATCATGCTCAAAATGGGAATTTACGGAGTGATCCGATGGTTGCTTCCTGTAGTTCCGCTCGGAGTAAATGAGTGGGGAACGACAGCAATTGTTTTATCGGTGATCGGAGTTGTATATGCATCGTGTATTGCGCTCGTGCAAAAAGATTTCAAGCGATTGATTGCATATTCAAGTATTGCACACGTTGGATTAATTTCTGCCGGAATATTTTCTCTGAACATGCAGGGGCTGCAAGGCGGAATGATTCAGATGCTGAGTCATGGTATTAATGTAGTTGGAATGTTTTTCATTGCGGATATCTTGATGTCTAGGATGAACACCCGCACAATGAATGAACTTGGTGGAATAAGAAATGTAGCACCCACCTTCGCAACTTATTTTGTGATTATTCTTCTTGCGACAGTTGCGCTTCCACTTACTAATGGATTCATCGGAGAGTTTCTTCTCATCAACGGGTTGTACCAGTTCAACTCATGGATTGCTGCAGTAGCCGGTTTGACAATTATTCTAGGAGCAGTTTACATGCTGGTGGCTTACAAGAAAATTTCTTTGGGAGAAAAAAATAAACTAACAGAAACATTTACTGATCTCACGATGAATGAAAAGATGGTTTTGATTCCTCTTATCGTGATGATCTTCTGGATCGGTATTTATCCAAAGCCGTTTCTTGAAATTGCAGAGCCCTCGGTAAAAAATTTACTGGATATAATTCATGGTGGTGGCGGAATGACGATCAAATAAAAAAGGAACGTGAATACTCTCATCATATTATCAGCCCTCGGTCTTGTTACCTTGTTCTCGGAAATCATCGGGTACAAGAAAGTGATGCTGCCGATTACTTTTGTCGGGCTGATTGCTGCGCTGGTTGCCGGTATTATGGATTGGAATACAGGCAAACATTATCTCAACGAAATGATGATCGTGGATAATTATTCCATTGCATTCACTTCGCTGATGATTGTGATTACAATTCTTTGGTTCGTTATGAGTCCTGATTTTTTTCACGAACCAAGTTCTCGCATTGATCATTTTGCGCTGATTATTTTCGCATTGATTGGAGCTCAGCTTCTCACCTCATTCGGAAACATGATCATGCTTTTTCTCGGCATTGAAATTCTTTCCATACCAATGTTCATTCTTGCGGGAAGCAATAAGAGCAATCTCAACTCCAACGAAGCAGCGCTGAAATATTTTCTGATGGGCGCTTTCGCAACGGGTTTTCTTCTCTTTGGAATTGCATTGATGTACGGAGCAACCGGCTCTTTCAATCTTCAAAACATTTCTCAGTCACTTGCTGCACAACAAAGCGGAACATCTGTAATGGTTGTGTGCGGAGTGCTGCTGATATTGATCGGACTTGCGTTTAAAGTTTCTGCTGCACCGTTTCATTTTTGGGCGCCCGATGTGTACACGGGTTCTCCAACGGTTATAACTGCATTTATGAGTACAGTAGTGAAGACTGCAGCGTTCGCGGGTTTCTTCCGTTTGTTTTTTACATGCTTTAGTGTTTCAAATGCAGTTTGGGCAAATACAATCTGGATACTTGCAGCGCTCACAATCATTGTCGGAAACGTAACCGCAGTTTATCAAACAAACTTTAAAAGAATGTTGGCATACTCAAGCATTGCGCATGCGGGATACATGTTACTTGCAATTCTTGCCATGAACAGTTATGCTCAGCAGGCAATTTTATTTTATGCAGTTGCTTATTCAATCTCTTCCATTGCGGCATTTGGAGTTCTTCTTGCTGTAAGCCATGCTACAAAAAATGATTCCATCGAATCATTCAACGGACTGGCAAAGAAAAATCCATTGCTGGCTTTTGTCACTGTGCTTTCCATGCTCTCGCTTGCAGGCATTCCTCCAATGGCTGGCTTCTTTGCAAAGTATTTTATTTTCACCGCAGCACTTCAGCAGCATTACACATGGCTTGTAATTATTGCAGTGATGGGTTCTCTCATCGGGGTTTATTATTATTTCCGTGTGATCATTGCCCTGTTTAAAAATGAAGCAGAAGGTACTGAAATTCCAATGACAACTCTATACAAAGGGTTTCTTGTTTTTGTTTCCGTTGCCGCTCTTCTGCTTGGATTGATGCCGCAATGGGTGGTGGGATTGCTCTGAAATTCGTCCTTCCAACCCCGCTCCTGGCTGCTTATTCGGGTTCATTCAAAAAAAATTGTTTTCTAAAAAATAAGTTCTACTTTTGAACTCCTTTTCCAAACTCACAATCTAATTATTTTATGAAAAAACTATTACTACCTTCAATTCTGTTTGCATCGCTTATGCTTTTTGCAAACACGCTTTCCGCACAAACAACATACAACATGTGTTCAGGCGGATCATTCGCTACCATTACCGACACCACGGGAACTTTTTATGATTCAGGCGGACCTGGCGGACAGTATCAAAGCAACGAACTTTGTACGCTTTTGATTGCACCAACTTGCGCAATTTCAATTACAATGAGTTTCGTTTCGCTAAGCTGCGAGCCCAGCTTCGATACATTGTATATTTATGACGGACAAACAACGGCAGCTCCTCAGATTGCTGCGTTGTCAGGTTTGAATACGTTTCCTTCTCCGGTTACTGCAACTTCAGGATACATGCTTTGCAGATTTAAATCGGATGGCTCAGTAACGTATGACGGATGGGATGCATCATGGCATTGCACAATTGCCTCTTCCGCTCCACCAATTGCCAACTTTTCAACAAGCAATACAAATCCTCCTCTTGGATCGGTGGTCAATTTTACTGACTTGAGTCAGGGTTCTCCTAACGGATGGATTTGGTATTTTGGTGACGGTGATACCGCTCATGTTCAAAACGCATCTCACACTTATTCAACTTCGGGAACTTACTTTGTGCAGTTAGTTGCTTTTACCTGCAACTCTTCGGACACTGCTTATGATACTGTCGTTGTTCAGACCGCTCCAATTGCACTTGTTTCTCCTGACAGCTTATCTGCAAACCTTGCCTGTGGAGACTCTGTTACATTTCAGGTGACAATTAATAATCAGGGCACAGGAGATCTTGTTTACAACACAAGTGGTTCTGCAAATTCTTCAGTGCGTGTGTTATCAATGAAATATGGATCAGATCAGTTCTCCGAATATCCTGCTACGCTTGCTGCGATCAATGCATATTTTACCAATTATACACTTACGGAAACTAATACGACCGATCCGGCTACATTGGCAAACCTCCTCGTTGGAAATAATGTTCTTCTAATCCCTGAACAGGAATCGGGAACTTCTGCTATATGGACCAGCTTGGCTTCTACTATACATAATTTTCTTCTCACCGGAGGAACTGTGATTGAATGCGGAGCAAGCGATGCTCTGGATACCTGCATTACTTCAGCCGGTATTTGGACAAGTACCAACTATAATGTGACTGATGTGGGCACTGGCGGAGTTAATTCTCTTACTGTTGACAGCGTTACTCCACTTACACAAGGGCTTTCCGGCTCAACTTTTCTGGCTCCTTCAGCTTGCTGGGTTAATCAATGGGGAAACGTGGACAAGAACACTGTGGTATCTTATCAAGGTCATGATGTTGTGTGTTATCGGCATGTAAGTAGCGGTAAAGCAATTTTTATCGCCTTCGACTATTACAGTTCCAATAATGATACAAAAAAAATTATTGCAAATGCAGTTCAGTGGGGAGGCCAATCCGGTTTGCCTTCATGGATCACTGTTGATCATACTTCTGACACTGTCGGTGCTGCAAACTCTTCCATTCTTAACGTAACGTTTCATGCTACAGGTCTTCCGGCAGGAACTTATTATGGAGTGTTGGGTATCGGCACAAACGATCCGAACAATCCTTATGTAGCAGTATCGTGTACACTTACTGTTACAGGTGGTCCTATCATCGCACTTTCTGATTCTTGTGTTGACTTCGGAACAATTGTGCAAAACACAACTGCGCAACACACCTTCAATGTAATCAACAATGGTTGCGATTCATTATTTATCTCCAGCATTGTGGCTAACTCTCCTGAATATTCTATCACCTCTACTGTATCTATGCTTCTTCCGGGCGCATCAGCTCCGGTTACAGTAACTTTCTCCCCTACTGTTGTGGGCACATTCAACAGTAGTATTACGATTCTGAATAGTGCGGGCGATACTACCTTCTGTTTGAATGGCGCTGCCGGTCCGGCTCCTGTAATAAATACCATTACCTCTGTGTCGAATCAGATTCTCGTTTGTAACGGAACCGCTTCTTCCAATTTTTCAATTGGAAATACGGGAGGTAGTGATTTGAATTATACCATCACAGGAATCCCTTCGTGGATTCAGCTTTCGTCATCTACAGGAACTGTGGCTGCAGGAAATTCAGGAAACGTTACAGTGAATTTTATCGGCACGGGACTTAATGATGGTACTTACACTGCTACTCTTTTAGTAACCAGCAACGATCCGTTAACTCCTACAGTTTCTATCTCCGTAACACTTGTTGTTAATGGAAATCCTGCTGTTGGCTTGTCTCTTACTTGTGTAAACTTCAGTCCTATTTTTGAAGGGGCTACTGAGCAATTAACGTTCAGCATACTCAACACAGGTTGCGATACGCTTGATGTTACAGGTCTTATTCCTAGTTTGCCTGAATATACAGTAGGTTCTTTTCCTGCAACTATTCTTCCGGGAGGATCGGCACTTATTACCGTTACATTCCATCCGCTTGTTGCGGGTAGTTACAGCGGCACATTGCTTATTCAGAATTCAGATGTTGATACAACCGTCTGCCTCACGGGCACAGCGCTGATTGCTCCGCATATAAGCCCGAATACTACCTTCAGCGTTTCGCAAACCGTACCTGCCTGCAATGGTACAGACAGCACCACGTTCACAATATCTAATACAGGTGGCAGCGATCTTAACTTCACCATTACTGGCATGCCTTCATGGGCATCGCTTTCTACTACCGCAGGTACTGTTGCTGCTGGAGGCAATCTCATAATTACAGTAGTTATGAATTCAGCGATTCTTCCGGCAGGTTTACAAACAGCAAATCTGAATATTGCTTCTAATGATCCGGTTACTCCTAACATAACCTGCACTATTGACATGACGGTGAATACCAATCCTTGTTATACTGTTGCCGGTGTGATAAACAGTTGCACAGGTATAGGTGCATTTACAGCTACTATTATAGTGAACGCGCCTACTTCATGGAGTTGGGATTTTGGCGATGGCGGCACTTCTACTGCTGCAAACCCGGTTCACCAATATGGCGGAGCTACAGGAACTGTATATAATGTAATGGTTATCGGTTGCAATGGTGGCTTGTGCGATACGCAATATGTTAGTGTTACCATGCCACTTGTTACCGGTCCGGCTGCTGCTGCATGTTTGCCGCAAACAATAGATCCGGGTACGGCAGGCGCTTTAGGCATCGGCATTACTAACTTTCAGTTTGTGGACATTAATAAATCAAGTACAAATTCTTCTGCCGGATACCAGAACTTCACTTGCACTGATACTACTACTCTTAATGCTGGTATGTCTTATCCATGGAATGCTACCACAGGAGCAACCTACGAAGAAACTGTGAAGGCCTACATTGACTTCGATAACAATGGCGCTTTTGACTCGCTGACCGAGCTTGTTTTTGAAGACTCTGCAGTAGTGCATACTCACAGCGGTAATTCTATTACTATGCCTGCCAACCCTCCTGTTATAGGTGTGGCTTTGCGTATGCGCGTGGAGAGTGAGTATTCAGGAAATCCGGAGCCGAATGGCTGCGTTGATATGTTGTACGGACAGTGCGAGGACTACACCGTGTTCATGCAGGGACCTGTTAATGTAAATAATATTTCTTCTCCCGTTTCCTTCAATGTGTTCCCGAATCCATTCAGCAAGAACACTACTATAGAATATTATATAAACGCTTCTCAAAAAGTTTCTATAGAAATATTTAATGCTGTGGGAGAAAAAGTTCAGTTACTTGCCGCTGATGAAATGCAGAATGCCGGCAAGCATTCTTATAGCTTTAGCGAATCTGCTGCAGGCATCTACTTCGTAAAACTTACTGTAGGTGGCTCAAGCACTATGCAGAAGCTGGTGAACATTCAATAAGAAACCATTTTCCTTAATATAGATAAAAGGGCAATCCGCAAGGGTTGCCCTTTTTGTTTTTAAGCTGATTTTTTTGGGGGGGATGGAAACTTCGTTTTTTCCTTAAAAACCATGTTTCCCCTCAAAAACACCTGCATACTGAGAAAAACCACCTGGAATTTTTCCAAATACACCCGTATGCTGACAAAAACCACCCGGAATTTTTCTAAAACCACCTGTATGCGGGAAAATACCACCTGGAATTTTTCCAAATACACCCGTACGCGGAGAAAAACCACCTGGAATTTTTCTAAAACCACCCGTATGCAGGGAAATACCAGGTGGATTTTTTTTCTCCACACGGTGGTTATTTATCCGCACAGCAGCCCTTCATAAACAACATCAACAAAATTTTTTTTGTATTATTTATTGTGATATTTACTTTTGGCGGCTTAATTAATACTAACAATTAAATCCAAAAAAAATGAATGTAATTAAAGTACTCCATAGCTGGTTACATGCCACAGCTTTAACAATGGCAGCTATTGGCGAAGCAAGCGTAAGCGGCATGACGGGCAACACTCTTTACCCAACTCCCGCAGTTGCGCTCGCTGCTATGACTGCCGCCAGCACCCGGCTCACCGATGCCTGGAACCACCGCGACAATGGCGCTGCCGGCAAGCAGGAATTGAAAAATGCAACCATCGCTTTGGTAGCCATGCTTGTTTCGCAAAGCGAATACGTAGATAGCATTGCCAAAGGCGATGCGGCAAAAATTATCAGTTCAGGATTTCAGGCAACCTCCGGAGAGACGCACCCATCGGTAATTCCCGATCAGGCAGCAGCGCCAAAAGTGGAAAGTTTTGAAGGCGGAAGAATAAAATTAAGCATCAAAGCCGTGCATGGCGCAACCAGCTATTGCTGGATTATTTTTACAGGCGTTCCGTTTGAAATTTCAATTGTGAACGACCACCTCATTCTGCCCGCCGGAAACACAGGCGCCATCATAGTTCCCGCAGGCGGCACTCACGAAGGCATCAGCGGACTCGATTCCTTAAAAGCCATGCATGCAGGAGTGATAGCGCGCAATGCAGCAGGCATGGCAGCCATCAGCCCACTGGTAGAATTTCATACCATGTAATTTTTATTTGTTTGGATAACAAACCCCCTGAAGCGATAAAAAGCTTTGGGGGTTTTTCTTTAAAAATATTTTGTTATGGAAAACTATGATAGCTTAAATCAATTCTTCAAAGATTGTAATTGAATAATTCATTGGGAAAATTAAAGGCGAAAGTTTGAATAGAAATCCCGAAGGGGATTGTAATCACTTCTAACCACGAAAATAAAAGAAAGATTTTTTTTCTGCTACTAAAGAAATTTACAACACTTCATTCTTCGGCTGCTGTTTGCCTACTGCCTATTGCCAACTGCTTACTTGCTGCTCAATGTGCATCCTTAGGCACCGGTGCTCCGCGTTTTATTTTCTGGAGATAGAGGAGGGGGATGGAGACGATGAAAAACATTCCGGTTAGTTTGAAGCCGTCTATGTAGCTGAGCAGAAATGTTTGTTTGAGTACTGCGCCTTCAATTGCTTTGTATGCCATGGCTGTTGCATCAGCAACTGCATAACCTTTTGCTATGAAAGTATTGTAGATGCTATTGAACCGCGATTGAAATGCAGGATCATATTGATTGATGTGTTCAAGTAAAATAGAACGATGATAACCTGATCGTAAATGAATCATGGTTGTCATTAAAGCAACACCGAATGAGCCGCCAAGCTGCCGCATCATATTATTAAGTCCTGTTCCCTGCGCCATGTCCTTCGGCTGCAAGCTGCCGAGTGCAAGTGCTGTGAGTGGCACAAACAAAAAGCTGAGTCCGACACCACGCAGAATGAGCGGGATGTAAAAATTACTTTCTCCTGAATTAAGGTTTGAATTGCCGAGCGTATAAGTGAACAGGAAAAATAAAATGAATCCAAATGTTGCCATTACTTGCGGAGGAAATTTCTTCTGCAACATCTTACCGACAAAAGGCATGCAGATGATGGTGGTGAGTCCTCCGGGAATAAGCAGCTCTCCCGTTTGCTGCGCGGTGAAGCCAAGAAGGTTCTGACAGAAGATCGGGAATATAAATATAGACGCGAACAATCCGAAGCCGAGAATGAAAGTGGTGAACATGCCGATGGCAAGAGAACGGTTTTTCATGATGCGAAGATTTACCACGGGATGTTCCACTCTTAGCTCCTGATAAATAAATAATGCGAGTGAGATAACGGAGACAATAGAAAGCACTGTTATATATGGGGTGTTGAACCAGTCCTCACTTTCTCCACGCTCAAGCACAACCTGCAGCGATCCGATGCTGAGCGCGAGAAGAAGTATACCGCCCCAGTCCACGTGATCGCTTTGAGAGGAGGCGTGCACGGAGTCTTTTACATATCTAAGTGTGAGTAGCAATGCAATGATGCCGAGCGGTATGTTCACAAAGAAAATCCACGGCCATGACCAGTGATCAGTAATTACTCCGCCAAGTGTAGGGCCAAATGTGGGACCCACTACAACTCCCAATCCGAACAACGCAGTTGCGGTTCCCATTTGTTCTTTGGGCCATGTTTCCATCAAGATAGATTGTGCGGTAGAAAGTAATCCACCACCACCGATACCTTGTATAAATCTGAAAATGATAAGCTCTAAAATATTATGTGCATTGCCGCAGAAGAAAGAAGCAACGGTGAAGAGAATTATAGAAGCAGCAAAATATGTTCTTCGTCCGTAGCGGTTGCTCAGCCAGCCACTCATCGGCAGTATGATTACGTTCGCAACTGCATAGGCAGTTACTACCCAACCCACATCTTCGAGCGTAGCTCCGAGATTTCCCATGATCTGCGGCAGCGACACATTTACTACCGTAGTATCAATAAGCTCGAGCAGCGATGCAAGTATCACCGTGATGGTGATGATCCATTTATTAAAACCTTTTTCGGGCATTGGGTTGGTTAATTAAGTTGATTGGTTGATTAGGTTAATTAAGTTGAAGATGCTTTCGGTTTTTACCAATTAACTCAATCAACCAATTGACCCCAATTAACTTTTTTCTTCAATCAAGTTTCACACTTACTCTCACACTCATTCCGGGTCTCAGCATTGCCAATAAACTTTTATCCCCGCTAAGTTTTATCTTGATAGGAATACGCTGAATTACTTTTACATAATTTCCTGTGGCATTATCCGGAGGCAGCAAGCTGAACTTTGCTCCTGTAGCTGCAGCGAAGGAGTAAATAGTTCCTTCAATTTTTTCAGATGGAAATGCATCTACTTTTACTTCAACAGGCAAACCGGTTTTCATTTTTTCCAGTTGCGTTTCTTTAAAGTTTGCAATCACAAAAACTCCGTTGTCTGATACAACTGAAAACAACGGTGTACCTGCATTTACATATTGTCCTGACTGAATACTTTTCTTTGATGCAAGTCCGGTGGCGGGAGAAATAATAGTAGCATAACTTAACTGAAGTTTTGCAAAATCAAGATCGGCTTGCCGCTGGGCAATTACACTTTCAGCAACCGTAACCTGTTGCGATGCTGCTTGTCCCTGCATAGAAGCAGCTGATTGTTGTTTGTTGATGGATTCAAGGTTTGCATCAGCAGAAAGTTTTTCTGCTTTCGCTGCATCAAACTGTTGTTGCGTGATTGCTTTATCATTCAGAAGATTTTGGTAGCGGTCAAAATCCTGCGTGGCTTTCCACACGCGTATTTTTGCTGACTCTACATTCGATGATGCAGTGGCAACATTCGCCAGAGACGTTCCTGAATTTGCTTTAGCAACAGAAACATTTGCAACTGCGTTGTCCAATGCAGCTTGTGCCTGCTGAACTTTTATCTGCAGGTCGCGGTCGTCAAGCTTTACCAGCGTATCACCTTTGTTCACCTGCTGATTTTCTTCAAAGCGGATTTCGTTTACGTAACCACTCACGCGCGAAAGCACAGGGCTGATGTCTGTATCAAGCTGCGCATCATCTGTGTCTTCATGATGCAATGAGTACATATACTTGCTGATGCCGAATGCAGCAGCGCTGATAATTACAAGTGCAAGAATAATAAGCGGTGCTTTTTTCTTTGGCTTTTTTTCTTCTGAAGTTTCCATATTTTATTTATTGTCTATTGTAGTTTGTTTATTGTTTACTTGAGATTTGCTGTCGCCTTCATCAGCTTGTAATAATTTACTGAAGCATCTGCTTTTGCAAGTGTAAGATTCACTTTTGCCTGGAGCAATGCTGCATCCGCATCTACAAGTTCACTCGTTAATGCAAGTGAACTGTGGAAACGTGAGTTTACAATGCGGTAGTTTTCTTCCGCCTGCTGCAAACTGGATTGCATCACTTCTATTTTTTGTTTTGACTGCTGACAGGTGATATAACTCTGATTCACTTCCATTTTAATTCCATCTTCCATCATGTGAATACTCTCTTCGCTTTGCTGAAGTTGAATTCGCGAATCAGCCACGTTGTGTTTATTGGAGTAGAGATTCATCAGATCCCATGAAAGAACAATTCCTGCATCCCAGGTTGAAACAAATTTATCTTCAGGAGGAATTATTCGTGGGTTAGGCCGTGAGTCATAATAGTTCGCTGCTACTGCGAGTTGAGGATAGTAGCTGTTCTTCGCAATCTTAAAATTATTTTCAACGGACTTGCTGCGTGTGGACATTGCCTGTAGATCACTTCTGTTCTTTAGTGCATCACTCAGGTATTCATCCATCGGCTTAAGCGATTCCATTTCTTTTACAATTGCAGAATCAACATTGATGGTTGACTTCTCATTGTTACCGATCAGGATATTAAAGTTGTAAGTGGCAATAGATAAATTATTCTGAAGATCAATCTGTGTGAGTTCCGTATTGCTTCTTTGCAACTGAAGTTTCAATACATCATTATGTAATAGGATTCCCTGCTGTTCCATCTTTTGCGATTCGTTGATGCGTTGATCCAACGAACGAAGATTTTCTTCTACGATATGGATGGACTTCTGAAGCTTGTATAAATTAAAGTACGAGTTGATAATATTGAATACCACATCATCGTGGTCTTTGCCTGCATCCAGCTTTGTTGCCTGTTGCAAAAGTTTTTGCGATTCCATTGCATACTTCAGTCTGAATCCACTGAAAACCGTTTCACTTAATGAAACTTTCGCAGAATAATTATTTACATAAACAGGAAAGAGGGACACCGGTTCAGGCACTCCGGGAAACTGAATCTTTGGTTCGTCAACATCACTCAGTCGCGTGTAACCCGCAGATGCTTTCAAAGAAGGAAGCGTGAGATCAACGGCTTCTTTATATTTTGTTTCAGCAAGCGCCACTCTGTAAGAAGAAATTTTCAGTTGGCGGTTGTTGTCAACTCCCTGCTTAATCGCCTGGTAAAGAGTCATTACTTGCGCTTTTGATTTGCTCACAGAAAAAATAACAAAGAGTACAACTATTATTTTCCTGAAGTAGTATTTTGATTTCATATTTTATTTTTGGCTGTTATCTTTTTGCCTACTGCATATTGCCAACTGTTTACTGTTTTTTTGTTTACCTTTTTCTTTGTCTACTGTTTATTGATTTGCAGATGTGACCGAAACAATTCTTTGAGATGTGTTTTCAGCCGAACCTTCACTTCATCAGTTGGTATTCCTGTCTTTTCAGGTTTCACGCCAAGCACCCTGCATGTAAGATTGTACGAACCGATCACCTGCCAAAGCGTTCCAATGAAGGAAGCCATCATCATCTCCGTATCGATACTTCTGAATTCTTTCTTTTTAATTCCGTCATTGATAAGCTGTCGTAACTCGTTAGCATTTTTAGCAAGCGTGACACTGATTGCCTCCGTCAGCTTTGAGCGATTACTCATTCCCATCTCACGGTGAAGGATGCGGTGCATGTGATGCTTTTCAAAAAAGCGATCTACAAAAAACTCAATCATCATGTTCACCTTCTGCCACGAGCTTATGTCTTCAAGATTCAATGCATGAATTTTCCCACGCAAGAAACTGGTGCGGTCTTCAATCAGGGTGCCGAACAACTTTTCTTTCGATCCGAAATAATAAGAGATCATGGCCACGTTCACCTTCGCTTTCGATGCCAGCTGGCGAACACTGGTATTGTCAAAACCCCGCTCAGCAAAAAGTCCTTCTGCGGCATTCAATATCTTTTCTCTTGCGTCTGGTACTGACATCTGTTTTTATAAATCGGGCGCAAAACTAAACAAGTGTTTAATAAAAGCAAACATTTGTTTAATTTTTTTCACGGTCTTTTTCCGTTGATAGAAATACTTCTGATGAAAACACAAACCTTCCTCTTGAATTGTTTGTTCTTTTTAGCGCTTTGGTATTGAAAGAAAATTGTTCTTTATTCGTTCAGGCAAAAGATTTTGAATAAATTTGCAAGCGCGAAAACGCAACGTATGGAAAACCAGCATCTTCCAAGTGATTTTTTTCCGATTGTACTCCAGTTTATAGTGGCAGCGGGGTTTGTGGTCTCTACCATGATTGCAAGTCACCTGCTTGGCCCCAAAAGAAAATCAAAAATAAAACTCGACACCTTCGAATGCGGAATCGAATCGCAGGGTAATGCCCGCGTTCCGTTTTCAGTAAAATATTTCCTTGTAGCAATTCTCTTTGTACTGTTTGACGTGGAAGTAATCTTCATGTATCCATGGGCGGTTAATTTCAAATCGCTGGGAATAAACGGAATCATTGAAATGCTCATCTTCATGGCGCTTCTCCTTACGGGCTTCTTCTACATAATAAAAAAGGGCGCATTAAAGTGGGAGTGAAATACACTATAAAATAGAAAAAATAATACGTGGCCGAAATAAGAAAGACATTCGAGAATTCAATAGTAAAGATTGCTGAAATGCCCGAGGGCTATAGCGGTCCGGGTTTTATGGCTACGTCAATTGATAAGGTTGTTGGTCTTGCGCGTGCGAATTCTCTTTGGCCTCTTCCGTTTGCAACATCGTGCTGCGGAATTGAATTCATGGCAACGATGGCTTCCACTTATGACCTTGCAAGATTTGGTTCTGAGCGTTTGTCGTTCTCTCCGCGCCAGGCAGATTTACTGATGGTGATGGGAACGATTGCAAAAAAGATGGGACCTGTTCTGAGACAAGTGTATGAGCAGATGGCGGAGCCACGTTGGGTGTTGAGTATGGGAGCATGTGCATCAAGCGGTGGAATCTTTGATACTTATTCTGTGCTGCAAGGAATTGATAAAATAATTCCTGTTGATGTTTATATTCCGGGCTGTCCTCCGCGACCTGAACAGGTTTTGGAAGGAGTTCTCAGCATTCAGAAATTGGTAAAGAATGAATCGTTGCGAAGAAGAAATTCGCCTCAGTATAAAGAGTTGCTTGCAGGGTACGGAATCGAATAGAAGATAAAAGACAGTGGCTGAAAAATCAACAATAGAAGAAGTAAAAGTTGCGCTGAAAGAAAAATTCAGTGAGCAGATTATTTCTGAAACACTGGAATATGATTTTCCGGTTTTCACGATTAAGAAGGAATCACTTTTTGATATCGTGAAATTTCTTTATGACCACGAACAATTTCAATTCCGCTATCTCACTACGGCATGCGGCATTCATTACCCGAATACAGAACTTCCGTTCGCGATGATGTACCAGTTGCATAGTTTAACAAACAATCTGCGTATCCGTTTCAAATCATTTACAAATGCAAACGATCTTCAGTTTGATTCATTGATTCCGATTTTTTCCGGTGCCAACTGGATGGAGCGCGAAGCATGGGATTTCTACGGAATAAAATTTAAAGGACATCCGAATATGACACGTATTCTGAATGTGGAGGACATGGATTACCATCCCATGAGAAAAGAATACAAGGTAGAGGACGAAACGCGCACAGATAAGGATGACACGTTGTTCGGAAGATTGGGAAACAGCGAGGTAAAAGTTTAAGCGTACATGAAAGAACAGGAAACTTCAGTCGCTCATCCTGAGCAAAAGCAGTACACCACTTTAAACCTGGGTCCTACGCATCCTGCGACTCATGGTATTTTCCAGAATGTGTTGAAGATGGATGGAGAAATCATTGTTGATTCTGAACCTACCATTGGATACATTCATCGTGCGTTTGAAAAACTCGGAGAGCACAAACCGTTTTATCAGTTCACAACGATCACCGACCGAATGAACTATTGTTCATCACCCATAAACAACATGGGCTGGCACATGACAGTGGAGAAGCTGATCAAATGCGATTTGCCGAAACGAGTGGAGTACATGCGGATCATCATCATGGAACTTGCGCGCATTTCCGATCATCTTATCTGCAACAGCGTAATCGGTGTTGACACCGGAGCGATGACAGGTTTTCTTTACATCTTCCAGTGGCGCGAATTCATCTATGAAATTTACGAAGAGATCTGCGGAGCGCGGCTTACTACTAACATCGGTCGCATCGGTGGTTTTGAACGCGACTTCAGCGAAACTGCATGGAAAAAAATAAAACACTTCGTCAAAGAATATCCAAAGGGGATGAAGGAGTTTGAAAAATTGCTAGTGCGTAACAGAATTTTTATGGATCGCACCATCGGCACAGGACCCATCAGTGCGGAGCGTGCGCTGAATTATTCTTTCAGCGGACCAAATCTTCGTGCAGCCGGAGTTGATTACGATGTGCGCGTTATGAATCCATATTCTTCTTACAACGAATTTGATTTTCAGATTCCCGTTGGTAAAAACGGAGATACGTATGATCGCTTTATGGTGCGCGAACATGAAATGTGGGAAAGCTTGAGCATCATTCAGCAGGCGCTTGATAAATTAGAAAAGCTGGAAGACAAAACTTCTTTCCATGCTGATGTTCCTGAATTTTATCTTCCTCCGAAAGAAGATGTGTACAACGATATGGAAGCATTGATCTACCACTTTAAAATTGTGATGGGAGAAACGGATGTTCCGAAAGGAGAAGTATATCATTGTGTGGAAGGCGGAAATGGAGAGCTTGGATTTTATCTCATCAGCGATGGAGGCAGACAGCCCTATCGTTTGCATTTACGCAGACCGTGTTTCATTTATTACCAGGCATATTCCGAAATGATAAAGGGCGGATTTCTAAGTGATGCAATTCTTACGATGAGTTCGATGAATGTGATAGCGGGGGAGTTGGATGCATAAATATTTTATTTGAAATGCTGGAAACTAAAAACATAAAATTTTCTGATGATGCGTTGTCGCTCATACACCGCATTATGAAACGTTACCCCGAAGGAAGGCAGAAGTCAGCAATACTTCCTGTGCTTCATCTTGCGCAGGCAGAGTTTGACGGATGGTTGAGCGCGCCTGCGATGGACTATGTTGCCTCTATCTTAAAAATTCAACCGATAGAAGTTTATGAAGTAGCATCGTTCTATTCGATGTTTAATTTAAAGCCGGTCGGAAAATGTTTGATTGAAGTTTGCAGAACAGGACCTTGCTGGCTGATGGGTGCGGAAGACATTGTAAATTACATTGAGAAGAAATTAGGAATCAAAGACGGACAAACAACTGAAGACGGAATGTTTACATTGAAAACGGTTGAATGTCTTGCCAGTTGCGGAACCGCACCCATGATGCAAATCGGGGAAAAATATCATGAGAATCTTACTACAGAAAAATGTGACATGATATTGAATGACTATAAATCCAAAGGAGAGCGGGTAACGCACTGGAGAAAAGATTTGGTAAAAGCATAGCAGCTATGGGAAGACAATTGCTTTTAGAAAATATTCACACACCGGGATTGAACACACTTCCTGTCTATAAATCTTTTGGCGGCTATTCTGTTTTGGAAAAAGCATTGAAGCTGAAAGATGCAGACATTGTTGAAGAAGTAAAGAAGAGTGGTCTGCGTGGCCGTGGTGGTGCGGGTTTCCCGACAGGAATGAAATGGAGTTTCATTGCAAAGCCCGAAGGCGTTCCGCGTTATCTTGTTTGCAATGCAGATGAAAGCGAACCGGGAACTTTCAAGGATCGTTACCTGATGGAGCACAATCCGCACATTCTTATTGAAGGAATGATCATCAGCAGCTTTGCACTTGGAGCAAAAACATCGTACATCTACATCCGCGGAGAGATGATGTATGTGTATCATATTTTGCAAAAGGCAATTGATGAATGTTGCGCTGCGGGCTTGCTCGGAAAAAATATTTTAGGAAGCGGATTTGATCATGACCTGCACGTTCATTGCGGAGCAGGCGCTTATATATGTGGAGAAGAAACGGGATTGATTGAATCATTGGAAGGAAAGCGTGGCAACCCGCGCATCAAGCCGCCATTCCCTGCTGTGAAAGGTGTTTGGGATTGCCCGACTGTTGTAAATAATGTGGAGACACTTGCTGCAGTTGTACCTATTATGCAAATGGGCGGAGAAGAATATGCAAAAATCGGAATCGGAAAATCTACCGGAACGAAATTGATTTCTGCTTCCGGACATATTAATAAGCCGGGTGTTTATGAAATTGAACTTGGAGTTCCTGTCGAAGAATTTATTTATTCAGAAAATTATTGCGGAGGAATCCGTAACGGAAAAAAGATGAAGGCAGTTGTGGCGGGAGGATCTTCGGTTCCTATTCTTCCCACGGAATTAATTTTGAAAACTGCGAAAGGCGAACCACGCCTCATGTCTTATGAATCATTGAGCGATGGAGGCTTTCAAACGGGTACCATGTTAGGCTCTGGAGGATTTATTGTGATGGATGAAACAACAAGCGTGGTAAAAAACCTCTGGAACTTCACACGCTTTTATCATCATGAAAGTTGCGGACAATGTTCACCATGCCGTGAAGGAACAGGGTGGATGGAAAAAATTCTTCACAAAATCTTAGACGGACACGGAACCATTTCTGATATAGATTTGCTTTGGGATATACAAAGCAAGATTGAAGGAAAAACTATTTGTCCGCTTGGTGAAGCTGCTGCATGGCCTGTGGCTGCCGCCATTCGTCACTTCAGAAGCGAGTTTGAAGAGTATGTGAGAAGCGGAAGCAGTATAAAAGATGTAAAGCATTATTATAGAGTGAATAATTTAGTTGAAGCATAACGAGTATGCCTAAGGTAACGATAGACGGACATACAATAGAAGTTGCAGATGGAACAACCATCCTTGAGGCAGCGCGCATGATTGGCGGAGCAATTGTTCCTCCTGCTATGTGTTTTTATACGCCACTGAAAACAAGTGGTGGTTATTGTCGCACGTGTATTGTAAATGTCACCAAAGGTTCTGAAAAAGATCCGCGACCAATGCCGAAACCTGTTCCGAGTTGCCGTCAAACTGTGATGGACGGAATGGAAGTACAGGGAATAACGTCACCTGCTTTACTTGAAGCAAGAAAAGGTGTAGTTGAATTTTTGTTGATCAACCATCCGCTCGATTGCCCTATTTGCGATCAGGCGGGTGAATGTAAGTTGCAGGATTTAGGTTACGAGCACGGACTTGCAAAATCCCGTTATGAATTCCCCCGTAGAGAATTTGAAAAGATTGACATCGGTGATAAAATAAAACTACACATGACGCGCTGCATTCTCTGCTATCGTTGTGTGAAAGTTGCAGAGCAGCTCTGTCCCGGCAGAGTGCACGGTGTAATGAATCGTGGAGACGTTGCGGAAATTTCAACCTTCATTCGGAATGCAGTTGACAGCGAGATGAGCGGAAACATGATTGATGTTTGTCCCGTTGGTGCGCTCACTGATAAAACTTTCCGTTTCAAATCTCGTGTGTGGAATGTAAATCCATTCGATGCGCATCGCGATTGTAAAAAATGTTCAGGCAAAGTTCGTCTTTGGTATAAAGGAGAAGAAGTATTCCGCGTTACAGCCCGCAAAGATGAATATGATGAAGTGCTTGAATGGATTTGCAACGATTGTCGTTTCGACAAAAAGAAAACCAGCGATTGGACTATTGAAAGACCAACAAAGATTGATCGCCAGTCTGTAATTTCACAAAATCATTACACGCTGAAAGAACCGGCACACAAACCGAATCTGAATGCTGTGGATGTGGTACCTGATAATTATCAACTCAACGGGGGAAATAAAAAATGATCTCGACCGCTCTCATCATAAAAATCATTCTCATCGTTTCGGTGTTCCTCATTTCATTAGTGGTGGCGATGTATTCAACCTATGCTGAGCGGAAAGTAGCATCGTTCATGCAGGATCGCATCGGACCGAATCGTGCAGGACCTTTCGGACTTCTTCAACCCGTTGCTGACGGTGTGAAGATGTTCATGAAAGAAGAAATTATTCCCGATGTGTCGAACAAATTTCTTTTCATTCTCGGCCCATCGCTTGCAATGCTTACTGCATGTATGACGAGTGCTGCAATTCCCTGGGGAAACGGAATTACAATTAACGGAACTACCTACTCCCTTCAGATCGCAGACATCAACATCGGCATCCTTTATATTTTCGCTGTTGTTTCTTTTGGTGTTTATGGAATCATGATTGGCGGATGGGCATCGAACAATAAATATTCTTTACTCGGTGCATTGCGTGCGTCATCACAAATGATCAGTTATGAAATTGCGATGGGACTTGCCATTATTGCAATGATCATGATGAGCGGTTCGCTTTCGTTATCAGACATTGTAAAATCACAAAACGGCTGGCACTGGAATGTGCTTTACCAACCACTTGGCTTTTTAATTTTCCTTGTGTGTGCTTTTGCAGAAACCAATCGCGCGCCATTTGATTTGCCTGAGTGCGAAACAGAATTAGTCGGAGGATATCATACTGAATACAGTTCGATGAAACTTGGCTTCTATCTTTTTGCTGAGTACATCAACATGTTCATCTCCTCAGCTGTGATTTCCACTTTGTATTTCGGTGGATATAATATGCCGTTGATTGGAAGATTCATTCACGATCCGAACTGGTTGAGTATGATCGGTACGCTATTCTTATTCGGAAAAATATTCTTCTTCATCTTCTTCTTCATGTGGGTACGCTGGACGTTGCCTCGCTTCCGCTACGATCAGTTGATGAACCTTGGCTGGAAAATAATGATCCCTCTATCCATCATCAATATATTTCTCACGGGTATTGTGATGTGGTTGAACGGAAAAATCTCGTAGACAGAAAATGGAGCCGTTAACAAACAGAAGCAAAGTTGTCGTCAATAAAGAAATGACGTGGAAGGAGAAAATTTATCTCCCTGCTATTCTTGGCGGAATGAGAATTACTTTTTCGCATCTCTTCAAGAAGAAAGTAACCATTCAATATCCCGAAGTTCAGCGACCTTTTTCTGATGTGTATCGCGGACAGCATGTACTAAAGCGCGATGAGAACGGTGCTGAACGTTGCACCGCATGCGGCTTGTGTGCAGTTGCTTGTCCGGCTGAAGCGATTACGATGACTGCTTCGGAAAGAAAAAAAGGGGAAGAAAAATTATACCGCGAAGAAAAGTATGCAAGCGTTTATGATATCAATATGCTGCGCTGCATCTTCTGCGGATTATGCGAAGAGGCGTGTCCGAAGGAAGCGATCTTCTTAACTGATAAAATTGTTCCTACAGATTTTAAACGCAAAGAATTTATTTACGGAAAAGATAAATTAGTTGAACCGGTAGATGCGCGCGTTGATATTTCAAAACGACAGACAAAAGAAGTTTTGGAGTTCAAGCAGAATAAAAACTTACAGCACAATAGAATTTAAAGGAAACAATGTCCCAATATATTTTCTACTTCCTCAGTTTCCTTGCCATCCTGAGCGCACTCATGGTGGTGGTTTCGAAAAATCCCGTGCACAGCGTGTTGTATCTCATTATTACTTTCTTTGCAATTGCAGGGCATTATGTTTTGCTGAATGCACAATTCCTTGCAGCGGTACATATCATAGTGTATGCCGGTGCCATCATGGTTTTATTTCTTTATCTTATCATGATGCTGAACTTAAATGCAGAAGTGGAGCCACATAAAACCGTTATGCAAAAAATTGCCGCAACCGTTGCAGGCGGAATACTGATGATTGTTTTAGTGGGCGCATTGAAAAATGTTTCTCCTGCTACAGGCGATGTTGTGAATAACGAAGCTGGACTCATAAAAAATCTTGGGCATACATTATTCAATGACTTTGCATTACCGTTTGAAGTGTCATCCATATTATTTCTGGCAGCAATGGTGGGCGCGGTAATGCTTGGCAAAAAGGAAATCCAATGAGACCTCACCACAACCCTCTCCAAAGGAGAGGGAGAAAAACAAAAATGAAATGAATCACTTAATTCAACAAATACCTCTGAACTATTACATCCTGCTAAGCACAATGCTTTTTTGCATTGGCGTGCTTGGGGTAATGTTCAGGAGAAATGCGATTGTTATTTTTATGTGCGTGGAGCTAATGCTGAATGCAGTCAATCTTTTGCTCGTTGCTTTTTCATCTTATCGAGGCGATAGTGCCGGACAGGTATTTGTCTTTTTTATTATGGCCGTAGCTGCTGCTGAAGTTGCAGTTGGACTTGCGATACTTATGATGATTTACCGCAACACAGGGACCACTGATGTGAATTTCCTGAGCAAGCTGAAGTGGTAGATAAAAAAATCTGAACTGTTTTCACAGTCTTTTAAAAAAATAAAAGTTCATTGGTCCGTTTACTTTGAAACCGATTCTTTCATAGAGTGAAATTGCTCTGTCATTGTCAGCCCTCACATGTAAAAAAGGATGTTGTCCGTTCTTGATAATTAAATCAAGTTGATGCTCAATTAAAATTCCTGCATAACCTTTTCCTAAAAAATCAGGATGTGTGCAGACTGCACTTACTTCCGTGAAGCTGGAAACATGCAAGCGCTGCCCCGTCATCGCAACCAATCGTTCGTTTTCAAAAACTCCAAAATAATTTCCAAACTCAATCGTGCGCTTGTCAAAAGGTCCCGGCTTTGTAAGTGCAGCGAGGTTTACCATTTCATCTACATGCTTGGGTTCAAGGGCAACAGTTTCAGTAAGTTTTTTGCTGATTGATTTTTTTGAATCAAGTAGAAACTGTGTTCCTTCTACTTCAGTAGTTAGTTTCCATCCGCGCGGCTCAGTTATTTTCTTTCGCGTAGCGTAAAGAATGTTGCGGCCGCCCGGTAGCAATTGATACAAATCATCAAAGCCGTTTTTATATTCATCCCTGATTCCGGCAAAGGGCGAAACTTCTTTATCAAAATACTTTACGTTTTCTGTTCCGAAAGCAAGATGCGAGTCGCCCGAAGAGAGACCATTAAAAACGGGATTGCCCAACAAGTGCTGCACGATGCAAAAGTACTTTTACTGATGGAATGCAACAGGATGCCGGGTATTTTTTCATTGATGAGCCCGGCTCAAAATGATTTACAACGCAAAAACTCCGAACCACCTTTCGGCAATCCGGAGCTACCACGAGAAAACTATTTTTTAAACCACCTTTGTAAAACAAAATAGGATCGGTTTTAATCCCGATTGCTGTCTGAGAATATTTTGTTGTGCAGCTAATTATTCGGGAATTAGATTTTTGAAACGCTGCCTGATCCTGTAATGTTTGTTTTTAGTTTTATTGGATCGCCTATGTAATGAACATCTCCGCTGCCGGTTATGCTAACGGTCAATTGCTCACTTGCATTGATCGTACTTTGTCCGCTGCCACTGATTGAAACAGAACTGTTCATTGTTTGCAATCCCTTTGCATCCACATTTCCTGATCCCGCAATCCGAATATCGGTTGATGTAGCCGTTCCACTTACATCAAGATTTCCGGAGCCGCTCAGTTTTATTTTCATTGTGAGAGAACGAACATCCGCTTTCAAATCACCCGAACCTGCAATATGCATCGTCATGTTATCGCAGTTGACGTGGCTCTTGCCAATCATGTTTCCTGAGCCGGTGAGTTCAAGCAGGCAAAGCTCTTTCACGGTTACGTACACATTGATTTCCTTGTGTGTGCTAAAGTCTTTTCCATCAGTGCTGACGATTAGTTCATCGTTTTTAACTTCAGTAGTAATATGAGAGACGATGTTGTCTTCTGCTTCAACTTTTACAGATTGCTCATCTCCCTGCATGAAATATACATTGGCTGAACATTGTAAATCGATACCCGTAAAATTTATAACCGAGCGATTTTCTGAAACTACTTTTCCTGAGCCGTCAATGCCGAGGGCACATCCATGACTCATTACAATTGGCAGTGCTGCGATGATAAGTTGTGTTTTCATTTTATTTATAATTTAAATTTAGTTGCGATGCTCTTTATTAAATTAAAATCCTGTCATTGTTATTCCTACTGAAACCGGGTACAGTTCCGGTCCTTTTTTATCTCTGAACAAAGTGGATGCATAGTAATCAGCAAACACGTTGAACTTGCGGTAGCCAATTGCAACGCGCGCACCGTAACGGAAAGGATTCAGGTAAAAATCATCATACTGTTTCGGTTTCTCCGTACTTCCATCTTCTGTGAATTTCGTTTTAGTATGCGAACCTATTTTGTAACCAAGCATGGCGCCAGCACCTATGTGAAAAGCATTTTTATTTTTTTTGCTTGTGAAAACTTCAAACATGAGAGGCATGGTGAGATAGGTAGCGGTGAGCTTTGACTTAGAATAGTTATGGGTTGAAGTTGTATCGAAACCACCGCTGATCGTATCCGCAGCAGAACTGAGATTTACATTTTTATCGAAGCGGTAGTTATTCCACGTTACACCTAGCCCGGTGAAGAACCACACGTTGCTGTGACCGAGTTGGAAATTCTTTTGCAACAGGTTAAGTGAAACAGTAACCGATTTGCCGGTGTTGAGATCAAGAAATTCATACCCATTAGGTACTTCCATTTTCCCATCTTTGGAAAAACAATTGTTGAACCCTATTTCCATTCCTGACCAGATCGGTCTCGACTTTTCATTTTTTGCTTTGCGTTTTGCAACAGCAGAATCACTGCGAATAATCAGCACCTGTGCATCGCCAAAGGAGAGATGAGTAGTGTCGCTTTTTCCAACACCTCCACCAGCGGTATCACAACAGTTTACATTTCCAACTCCCGATACTTCACTGCTCAGATGGGTAGGTTTGTTTTTGTAATTCACTGACCCCATTCCACTGATTTCAGAATTCAAAGATTCAGTAACATCAATATTGCATTTACCTACGCCTGAAATTTCTGCTTTGCAATTAATTGTTTGAAGATCGAACGCCTCTACTTTTCCTGAACCTGAAATATTAATGTTTGCATTTTCGGTCTTGCCGGAGAGATTTATTTTACCTACACCGCTGATGTCTATTCCGAGGTCTTTTGTTTGCACTGCCAGCGTCATCTTGCCGCTCCCGGAAACATCCAGCTTCAGGTGATCGGTTACAATCGTATTGGAAGAAATGATTTCTCCCGTACCGCTCACTGAGAGCCCTTCAATATTTTTCATGGTGATGTGATACTCGGCATCTATGCTGCTTTCAATATGTAGCTTGTTGTTTTTAATTTTTGTTTCAATATTATCCTTCGATCCGGAAGTAGATACTTCGATGGAATTGCTGTCTCCCTGTGTGATAAAAACTTTTCCAAGCGAACTCAGTTCTATTTTGGTGAATGATTCATTGATAACATGCCCAAAACTCATGAATGGAATTGCTATCAACCCTATTAAAAAATTCTTTTTTAATTTCATATCTTTCTTTTTGATTTTTGTTTGTCTTTATAAATAGGACGCTTTGACCCGAATGGTTGTTACAACTACCTGAAAAAAAATCGGCAAAAAAAAGAGCGCCTCGGATTCGAGGCGCTCTTTTCTATTTTATTAGATCAGTTTACTGAACGATGAGTTGCTGATACGATCTCTTATCATTGGAAGAAACATGAATTGTATAAACACCTTTAGCAAAATTGCTCACATCAAATGTCCGCTTGTAGTTGCCGGCAGTATTCTCCAGTATGCTTGAAGAAACCACGCGACCAAGAGCATCAACAAATTCAACGGTTGATTTTTGTGAACCTACATTGGTAAATGATATGGTCACACTTTCATCAGCAGGGTTCGGGAATATGTTGAACTTATTTTCCGCGATGAAATTACTTACTGCATTAGGAGCAAGCATAATTGCCTGAACCGGAATTCTTACACTGCTGCAAATGGTTGCCGGAAGAGTAATCTGCCAATCATAAAAATAGTAATAATAACCGGCACCATTATTAGAGCCCGTAATCGAAATTACATTACTTACAGAGTACGGATAAACCACTCCCTGACTGCTTCGCTCCAACTGGGGGCTTACATAGCCAAAGTTGGTAGTATTCAGAGTGCCGTTGGTTGTAATGTAGTAGCCGGTACCAGCAGTAAGAGCAAAGTTCAGAGTAACAACTGTTGTATCAATTGGAATAGTTACAACCGATGAATTGATAAGCGTACCTCCTGCATTGAACAACTGTATTTCACGAGCGCCCGGAGTATCAGTATAAACTTTTACCGTGGAGAGAACACAATTTGCAAGAACATCAAAATAAAGTATGCCATCCGTAGTTGTTGGATTAAACAAACTTGCACCGGAATGATATGGTTGACCTGTTGCATCATTGCCACCACCATAACTTGTTTCATTCTCTACCCAATAAGTTGTAGTATTCGTTAAAATAGGAGTTGTGTATGAAGGACCGGTGCCAAGCAATGTTCCGCCAGTTTGCTGATTATACCAGTTGATCGTATTTCCAGTTGCTGTAAGTGTAATTGAATTCGGACTTACTGCGGAATCATCATAAGCAACGGCAACGGGAGCAGCAAGTACATTCACGAGTTCCGGTGACGAGGTGAAAGCAGCGCACAACCCCTGAATGGTAACAGTATAGATTCCTGACGTGCTAACAACAATTGACTGTGTGGTTTCTCCTGAAGACCATGAATAAGATGACGCAGGGGTGGAAGTAAGAGTAGTTGCTCCGCCCTGGCAGAATACCAAGTCACCTGTTGCAGTAACTGTTGGTGTTTCATCAGGATTAACAACCACTTGTACTGAAGGAGAAATGCCCGTGCATCCACCAGCATCAGTAACCATTACATTGTAAGAACCTGGAGTAGAGATTACAGAAGATTGGGTGTTGTCTCCATTCGACCAATTGTAAGCGGCATATCCCGGAACGGCAGTTAGAGTAATAGTTTGTCCGGTGCACAAAGTGAATGGACCCGGAATAACATTGCCTGTAATACTACAGCCACCTTCAATAACAGTTACAAACTGATCGGCTGCAAGATTGGTAAAGTGATTTGTAAATTGATGCGAAGGCCAGTCAATTCGTGCGGAGTCAACAGTCATGTTTGCTCCGATACCGAAGTGACATTGTGCTGAGTTCGAAGTTCCGTAGCTTTCTCCTGCACGAACTTCGCGTATCTGCACTCCCCAAGGACCATAAATAGTAACCCTTGCTCCGATAGCATCGGGGTTGCTCACAGTTCCCGTAAGAGCAAACGTGATAAAGTGGTTGGTATTGTTTGTAGAATTTAAGTAGAGAACATCATCTGTGCCTGTTGGTGAGTTGTAAACGTTTCCATAAGATGCAAAAACATCTACTTTGCCATCATGATTTAAATCGCCTAATCCGAATGACAACATTCCGTTTGTAGTTGAAGCGAACGGTTGCGTTGCTAATGTAAAGGTGCTGTTACCATTGTTGTGATAGAGAAAATATGAATCTCCTCCGCCACCGCCTGAAACTAAAATATCAAGATAGCCATCATTGTCAAAATCTTCAACCATGGATTCTATAGGATCTGCACCTGGAGTTGTGAACCCGGAAGCGGCAGTGATGTCAGTAAAATTTCCTGTGCCATCGTTTTGAAGAATCTGTCCGTTCTCACCATGATTAGTCATTACAATATCAAGATCACCATCATTGTCAATATCTCCAAAACTTGTCGTCCATGTTTGTTTGAAATCGGTAACTTCGATATTATGCGACTGAGCGCTTTCAGTAAATGTATTATTTCCATTATTGATGAACAGGCGATCTCTTCTGCGAACATCAGTGCTGCTTGATGCCGATTGACGGCAATGCGCAATGTATAAATCCGGATCTCCATCATTATCAATATCCGTCCAAACGCCTCCGTAGTTGCCGGAATCGTATGGGTCATTGCCTACAGTCAAGCCTGGATTTATATTCGTATTAAGAACTACGTTCGGATGAACAGTCCAACCAGTAAATGTTCCTGAGCCAACTACTGAAGTAACATTTACTACCAAAGCTCCATTCCCGGAATTATAAGAAGTTACTGTTCCAGTCATGTAATTTGCTCCATTGAATCCAATCATCAGAGCTTGTCCGGCAATAAAACTTAATCCGGCAGGTACAGTAAGTGATTTTGATCCTGTTCCAATTGCCAGCGATGTCATTGATTTTGGAATAGGAAGTAAATTTCCTGCACCATCATTAATATAAACTTTTGCATAGTCGTTATCATCATCTACTACCACATCAGCCCAGCCGTCATTATTAAAATCTCCGAACGTAACGTTCTGAACAAAATAACTTCCTGCTAACTGAACGATCGTAGAAGTTACAGTGGTTCCATTCCATCCCAACTTCACGAGTACAGCATCGCCACTTCCCGTCACCACATCTTTCCAACCGTTATGATCCACATCGGCTGCCGCCATTCCCCATACATTACCTCCATACACCTGACCGAGAGGATATGAAGTAAAAGATCCATCGCGGTTTTGCAGGCGAACCATGAGATTTGATGCTTGATCCATAGCGAGGATGTCGTCAAGTCCATCATTGTTTACATCAACAACTGTTACTGCACAGCCACTGTGTGTTTGAGTAGTAAACTTGCTGCTGTTTGAATTTGTAAATGCAAATTGCGCAGAGGAAGTTAATGCTCCCAATCCACACATCACTGCAATTAATAGTGAACGAAAGAAAGTAGAATTTTTCATTTTTTAAATTTAAGATTTAATGAATAGTAAAGCGATTTTATGCCGTTTGTTTAAATGATAAGAAAACCAAAGAAAGGCAATTTTATTATTCCTTCATAACTTTCCGGTAGAATATTTTTTCGCGGGTTTGAATTTTCATAAAATACACACTTTGTGCAGCAGGAAGGGCGATTTGATACAATGATTTTTCTCCTGATAAATCCATACTGACCGCCTGTTTGCCATCGTTCGTGTAAATATCAATGTGAAGTATTTTTTGTCCGTATTGAGTTTCTACAAAAATTTCTCCATCGGTGGAAATGGTTGGATATACTTTTACTCCGCTTTCTTCTTTCTGATTTTGAGTTGTGCCGAGCGCAATGTTCACAATACTATCCGATGCAATAAGCAATGGAGTTTGATCTGCATTGTTAAACATAATGCGGAAAGAATCTATCTGTGCACTGTTGTAAGTAAGCAATTCATCAACCCACTTTGGCGGCACGGCTTGATAGAAAACTCTTGCATGAATAGATACATTGCCGATGGCAGAAGTTAGTGGCACATGGTAATGCACAAAGTCAATGCCCGATCCTTCCACTGTATTTATTTTGTTGAAATCAGAATCGGCAAGTGCATCGGTTGAAATGAGCGTAGTGTCATAAGCATAATGCGAGGTTGTAAATCCTGCGGGAGGAATGCGGTTATCCTTGAGAAGATTTGCCGAACGCTCGAGCACCGAAGTAAAATTATTATTTACATCGCCCATTACCAATTCATAAATCTGCGGAACATCGGATTGATTGATTACATCGTGATGCGGTTCGAAGTTTAGAGTTTCTCCCACCACTCGATAGTCAGGGGTAAAGGTGCCCGATTTGAAAACCGTATCGCCCACAGCATCCGTCATTACAAACTGAATCGTTGCTCTTCGCGCAGGATAGCCCGATGGAAATTTATGTCCCGCTTTGTTTTCTATGCGAACATTAAAATAACCGGTATCATTTACTGAACTATCCAACTGTAAACTGAAATTGATTGACCGTTCTCTCAGCAAAGCTATCGTGTTTGCAATCGTGGTATCAAATTTAGCATCTTCAGCATCTGCACCGAGTTGCATTTTATTATTTTTAATCATATTCAGCATAAAAGCATTTCCGCCTACAAACACGTGCTGATTGAAAGGGGAGCGCGGACTGAGTGATGCGAAACCATTTGCAATTACAATTGCATCCGGCTCATGCGGCATGTGGCAGGTTTGGCAGGTAATACTATCTGCCGGGAAACGTGAGTTGAGATATTCATGATACGTTGCCTGCTCTGTAAACTGTCCGCCTGTATAGTTTCCGCCAAGGTCAACCGTTTGCGTAATCAGCGTGTGACATGCCGAGCAAAGCCGCGCCTGATTCATGTGCGGACTGTACATAGGGGTATATCCTTCATACAACTGCATCGGTCCCACCAGCACACTGTCAAACGGACCATACACCAGCCGCGTAGTATCATAAGGAATATCTCCCGAAAATGTGTGACCAACGATAGGGCTTATTGTGTGACAACTCTCACATGCAACTCCATCCTGTCCCAGTGAATCGGTTGCAAGATCAGCAAGCCCGTACATGCCCGCTCCGTGAAAAAATTTAGTGTAGCGCCCCATCGGTGCATGGCAGCTTGTACATTTATCCTGAAGCTCCGCAGCATGTGCAGGGTTCACCAATATTTCGTGACTCACCTTTGCGCGCCACAGCGGATCTCGCCCGCTGTTTGCCATCATCGTGCTTTGCCAATGGTCAAAAAGATTTACCGAGTTTCCGCTTTCATCAATGTTTGCTTGCCCTGCCGAATCCAATCCATGACATCCCTTGCAATGCTCTGCCCTAAGAAAATATTCTCCGGGACCAATCGGACTCATCAACCGAACTTTGAAAGCCGCAATCTCCAGCGGAGTATGAAACGATGCCTTTGCATCATACTGATGAGGGCTGAGGAAACTCATCAATATCACAAACGAAAACAGTACACCAAATACCCAGAGTATTTTTTTATGCATCCCGAAAAATTAAAAAAATTTTGTGCGCAGTTTTTTTTGAGAAGAACAAAAGTAAGGAGAAATCTTAAATAGAGAAAGAAAAGGTTAACGCAATACCCCGCAGCTTACCATTTCTCCCTTTTAGTTTATCCGCACCCGCGCACGGGTTATTACAGGCAGCATTCAGCTTATCAACCCACACTAAAACAGTTGAAGAAATCGCCTCACTTTTATCCGCATCCGCGCTAAGTTTATCAGCACCCGCCAAAATGTTTCAGCAAATCAGGAAAAGTTTATGAAAAATCGCAAACACTTTTCCCAAAACACTTTCCGCGTCATTTCAAAATTGCCATGCGTCATAGCCAAACAGCCGTGCGTCATGTCAAAATTGCCATGCGTCATCGCAGAATTCAAATAAGTTATAGCACCACCCTTTAATTTTTTTAAAAAATCGCATTTGCTAAAAAAAGGTAAGAATTCCACAAAAGTTGTAGCAACAGTATGCCACAAAATCCACCGGCACCAATTCAAAAACCTTCGGTCCGTTTGCTTTCAAAAAAGGACAATCGCTCACCCAGCACTTCACCGCTGCACCCGCTGCAAAAAGCACCGCAACCAAGTCAAAAGTGACAGTAAAATAGTAGAGTTTGGAATTTAATTTTTAGTTATCACTAACCCTGCCCCGTAAGGCAGGGTTTTGTGTTTTTAGTAGCTCCCCCGATAGCAAAGTAAGGGTATAATATATAATTTTTTCGAAGTAGCCGCCAATCCGAAATCAATCTGCCTGGGCAGACGAATTCTGAAATTCTTCTGAGGAAATAAGTTTTTTTGCAATTCTTTTTTGTAGAGCTCATGAAACGAAGATGCTTCCACTAATTATTATTTACCAGTAAACAGCAGGCACTATTTCGTTTTATCAGAGGCAATTTTAATCAGTAGGGCTTAATGCCTTGAAGGCATTGATGAATATCATTTCAGAAAATAATCTTACAAACCAATTTTCTCCTAAGTATGAACCGATCTTCGTTTTACAGGAAATTTATTTTTCTAAAAGGCGCATGCCGAAAAGCCGTTTAACAGAGTAGGCAATCTCTATTAATTTATTATAGTAATATGAAAAAGTATATTTTACTTCTTGCTATGCTGGCAATAGGTGTTAACCTGTTTGCCGGAGACCTGAAACCCGTTGCACAAAAAATTGCTGATCACAAAACGCAGCTTGCGTCTTTATCAGCTACGCAGCTTTTTCAAATCAGTGCCTCAGCCAATCAGCGCAGTGCGCAATTAAATTCTGTGGTTAGCAATGCTACAGTGCTCGAGTTTATACAAACCCGCACGCAAAGCATTTTAGTAAACAAGCCCGAGAATCTCAACCTTGTTATTCCAACTAATGCAGGAGGCAGCATCGAACTGGAACTTTTTAAATCAAACATTTTTACTCCTGATTTTACGGTAGTAACAAGTGCTACTAATGGGCAGCCCATTCCTTATGAAGGGGGTGTTCACTATTGGGGTATTATAAAAGGAGATAATTCCTCACTGGCGGCCATCAGTATTTTTAATGATGAAGTGATGGGAATGATTTCTTCTCCCGCCATAGGCAATTTAGTGCTCGGGAAAATTGATAACGATGCACAAGGCAGGCATATTCTTTACAACGATAAAGATCTTCATGCCCCTTCAGTTCCGCATTGCTTTACAGTTGATGATGGAGAAGGATATTCACCGGAAACATTCCGAAACGGAGATCATGTGCTCACCACTAACTGCATTCGCCTTTATTGGGAAGTAAATTACGACATCTATACCGGCAAAGGAAGCGTCACGGCTGCCACTAATTATATAACCGGTGTGTTCAACCAAAGCGCAATACTATATAGCAACGATGCCATTCCTGTTTCTCTGTCTCAATTATATGTGTGGAATACGGCAAGCCCATATACGGCAACTTCTACATCCAGCTTACTTTCGCAATTTCAGACCAACGTAAATTCTTTCAATGGCGATTTAGCTCAGTTAATTGGCTATGCAGGTGGCGGGGGCATTGCTGCCAGCTTAAACGGACTGTGCAGTTCCAATCCCGATTACAAGCAATGCTACAGCGGAATTTCTTCTTCTTATTCAAACGTACCTACTTTTTCGTGGACAGTGGAAGTAGTAACGCATGAGCAAGGCCACCTGATGGGTTCGTACCATACGCATGCCTGTGTCTGGAATGGCAATAATACCGCAATTGATAATTGCGGGCCCACTGCGGGCTATCCGTATGAAGGCAGTTGCAGCGGAGCGCCTACTCCTACTAACGGAGGAACCATCATGAGCTATTGTCATCTTGTGGGTACTGTCGGAATAAATTTCTCGAATGGTTTTGGTCCGCAGCCGCGGGCAGCCATACTTGCAAGATACAATGCAGCATCGTGCCTGACTGCCTGTACAGGTTCATCGTGCAATGCTCCTACAGGTATGAGTACTGGAAGTATTACTCAAACATCAGCCGTTTTTTCATGGACTGCTGCAACAGGAGCCACAAGCTACAACGTGCAGTACCGCAAAACAGGAACTACTTCATGGACTTCAGGAAGCACCGCCTCTACCTCTTTTGCTGTGTCAGGATTATTAGCATCAACAACCTATGAGTGGCAGGTGCAAACAGTGTGTGCATCAGGCTCGTCAGCATTTACGGCTTCTACCACATTTACTACCACTGCTGCATCAAGCTGCGGTACACCAACAGTTTTAACTTCTTCATCTATTACAAGCACCAGTGCCACCTGTTCATGGGCTGCGGTAACGGGTGCTGTAAGCTATACCATGCAATGGAAAGCGGCATCAGCCGGTTCGTGGACAACCATCACAGGTATTAGCACCACTTCGCGCAACCTCGCAGGGCTTGTTGCATGCACTGGTTATCAATTTAAGGTGCTCACCGTTTGCAGCACCAGTTCAAGTTCGTATAGCGCAACGGCATCGTTTACTACAACGGGTTGTTCGGTTACCTATTGCACTGCGGCAGGAACAAATACAAACTATGAATACATAAATAAAGTTTCTCTTGGCTCCATCAATAACACAAGCGGCAGTAATTCAGGATATGGAAACTACACGGCTTTAAGCACCAACCTTGCGGGTGGAACTGCAAATACAATTACCCTCACTCCAGGTTTTACGGGTTCTTCATACCATGAATACTGGAAGGTGTACATTGATTACAATAAGAATGGAGTATTTACTGATGCAGGTGAAAATGTAGCTTCAGTTAATTCAACCTCAACTGCAAGCGCTTCATTTACCGTTCCAACCACAGCACTTAACGGTGCTACCCGCATGCGTGTGCAGATGCGTTACAATGCTTACGCTGCAAGTTCTTGTGGCTCTTATACGTATGGCGAAGTAGAGGATTACACCGTAAACATTACCGGCAACCCACAAAGTCCGCAGCCGGCTGATGATGGCGGTGGATCAACTGAAATGACAAACGGAGCATCCGCAATTCAGGGAATTATTCTCTATCCGAATCCCGCTCAGAATACTGTTACGGTCGAATTTTCTTCCGCTGAAAACGCTAGTGCGAACATGAGTGTGTATGATCTTGTAGGACAAAAAATAATTTCACGCATGGAGCAAATTCGCGAAGGGATAAATGTTGTCAGTATCAATACATCTTCATTCAGCAAGGGAATGTATCTTTTCGAATTCGAAAACAACGGAACTATTCAACGCCAGAAGTTTTTAATTTCAAGATAATGGAGGTTTAACATAGTGTACGTACCCAGAGCAGTCTTGCTGAGAAGCAAGACTGCTCTGGGTTTTATTATGAGAGCAGGAGAGATGAAAATCGTCCTTTTATTTAACACCCGACTGCTTCTTCCCATCTGAATGCTCGTGCAACCTGAACGGACGCTAGTTGCGAGGAAGGGATAAAGCAATTGAGATCAACCAGGGTAGAGATTCTTTTTTTACAAACTACATTCCCCTGATGCTAATTGTCCTTCCAGCGTTACCAATTGCTCATTTGTCATTTACAACACTTCGCATTTGCTGTTTCTTTGCATCATAAATCAAACAAATAATTTAATCTTTAAAAAACCAAAAAAAAAATGGCATTCAAATCAACCCTTAGCATTGATGGCGGAGATGAAATCAACCTCCTCCATTGCGACTACGCTCTTCGCAGAGATACTGATGCATCAGGTCGCCCTTCTTCTGTTCTTTATGGTGGTACTATTCAATGTGAAGTTGAAGCTACCGAAGACAACAGTGTTCTTGAGTGGATGGCAGATCCGCACAAGGTGAAAAACGGAAAAATTACTTTCTACAAACGCAGTGATGCAGCAGCTCTGAAAACTCTTGAGTTTGAAGAAGCTTACATCATTCAGTTCAGCGAGAGCATTGACACCGTTGGAAGCAACCCGATGACTACTCACTTCGTGATCTCTGCAAAGAAGATCAAGATGGGAACTGCAGAGCACGAGAATCCTTGGCCTGCTAACACGTAATCTACCGGAATTAAGATGCATGTAATCCCGTAAGGTTACATGCATCTGTTTCAAAAAAAATTCAATGCCCCGTAAGGCATAGAAAATTTAAAGCAATCCCGTAAGATTGCTTTTTTTTATTCCCTCTTTCAGAAATTACATTCAAACAAAATACTTTATTCATATCATTAATACACAGGATAAAAATGCCACGTGTTACGATTGACGAAATTGTAAAAATTCTAGGAGACCCTGTAGTGAACAGGATCGAATTTAAAGCTGATAACTTTTATGTAAATCCATGGGGCATTAGAGCGGTAGCAACAAAGTTTTCGAAAAATAAGGTTAGTGTGCAATATGTGGATCGATCACCTGCCGGTCAAAATGGTTCGCAGGATGTATATTTTTATACTTCTTCCGCTAATTCAATGACGTTGCCGGTTCCTACTGATGAACTTCAGGCGAACTTTCTGCAATGCATGGATTCGCAGGTTATGCCTCATCTTTTATCATACGATTTTAACGGGGCGCTGGCAGAACAAACCAAGTGCGTGATGCATTTGCCCAATGACCGTGATACTTCCGGATTGAGAAAGGAAGCCCTTATATTGCATGAATGTGTGCATGCCCTTGCGGATCTTAAAAAAATTTCGGTGGTTGATTATGTAAATGAATCGTGTGCCTACATTGCTCAGTGCTGCTATCTGCTGGCGAAAGATCCAAGCTTACGAAATTTTAACTATGACCCTCAATGGAGCATGTTTACGGTGGCAACAAAAATTGCGTATAAAATTCTCAACAGAAGAAAGTGGCACATCCATAGCGATGAATTGCAGGAAATGAAAAGTGCGCTGGCAGGAAATTCGCTTTATACCTCTGTAGTTGACCGCGTGGATGTGGGAGACGGTATCTGACTATAGCTGAAAGTTAGTCTTTTTTTATTTAAGACCCTGAAGGCAGATAAAGTAACTGAGAACAACCGGGGCTAACTATTTTTTTTCACAAACTACATTGCCCTGATGCTAACTGCAAGCCCTGCATAACCAATTACTCATTCTTTATTTACAACACTTCGCGTTTACCGTTTCTTTGCATCATAAATCAAACAAATTTAATCTTTAAAAACCCAAACAACAAATGGCATTCAAATCAACTATTAGCATTGATGGCGGAGACGAACTGAACCTCCTCCATTGCGACTACGCTCTTCGCAGAGATACTGATGCATCAGGTCGCCCTTCATCCGTTCTTTATGGCGGTACTATTAACTGTGAAATCGAAGCTACTGAAGAAAGTGGTGGCATCCTTGAGTGGATGTCTGATCCTCACAAAACCAAAGCCGGAAAAATTACCTTCTACAAACGCAGTGATTCTGCTGCTTTGAAGACTCTGGAATTCGAAGAAGCTTATGTGATTCAATTCAGCGAAAGCATTGACACAGTTGGAAGCAACCCGATGACAACGCACTTCACGCTCTCTGCAAAGAAGATCAAGCTGGGGATTGCTGTGCACGAGAATCCTTGGCCTGCTAACACGTAATCTGCCATCGTTATTTAAAAATAAAGCGTGTAGCCCCGTAAGGTTACGCGCTTTATTTGCTTATCATCAAAAAGAAAAATACCTTGCAACGAAACTCATCAACATTAACAACTAACAAATAGAAAAAATAACCCATGCCCGATTTTCCCCCTCTACCAAACATAAGTATAATGGGAGGCGGTCGCCTTTCCCGCTATCATTTGCTTGACGAATCAGAGCAATTGCACCTTGATGATCCGCATACACACCACACGCGGTCTATTGTTGAGATGACTCAGACCTACCTGAGGCAGCAGGCAGCGCATCAGTTAGAAAGCGATTACAGCAGGCGTGGGTTTCTTCATGCATTTGATTCCACTTCTGATTTTTTCTCAAATGGAAGAGCTGTGCAAAGGAGTACCAACATCTTTCAATGTTTTGAGGCAGTAAGCCGCGATGCAATAGATAATCCGCAGCCACCCCTTCCGGGAGCAAGCAGCCCTTCCCTAGGCGATGTGGTTACGGCCGTGCGAAGCAATCCTGCATTCAGAAGTTGTGTAGATGAAGTGAGCAGGCAGAACACGGGATTGATGCATACTATTACTTCGCACCTTGCTATTGCAGACGATCCTGAAGACGGATACCACATTATTACTCCTTCGCAGGCATTTCAGCTCCCTTCGGCAAGCACATTTATTTCAGCGGGGCGGGTAGCATTGCGCCCTCTTATGAGTCATCTTCACCTGGGCGATTCCATTGGCGATCGCTTAATTGGGATGCTACCTGGGAACGAAGTTGAAATACCTGTTTTAGGTCTTGCTGCTACTACTGTTCATCTTACTTTTAATGACGACAGTGTTGACTTTACGATAACCACAAATCCCGTTGCACTGATGCGCGAATTCTGGCCCTCTTCAGTTGCCCCTACGGTAAGCGATCATATATTAAACGTTCAGGTATTCAGTAACCACGGAACCGATATTCACGGCACTGACCCAATGGGCAACGGTGTAATGTTCCAGGTTGATATTGGTGCAGTCGTAGATACGATTACACATTCGCGTCACTAAAAGCAGGCGACCGCGGGGCATGAAATTTTTTCTTGGGGTGCAAACGCAACCAGCCGCAAAGAAAAACAAAAGGCGCTTCAGTTTCCTGAGGCGGCTTTTGAAACTTCTAAAAAAAACGAGTATTTATTTTGAAACGTTCTCCGGCTGCAGTTGTGATTTTGCAGAAGAGATGTTTTCGAATGATGGTGCGCAGATGCATGTAGTGGCAACTGCTTTGCCGCTCTGGAAACTGAACGGACCAAATGTTTTGGCAGCGATGCCGGTGCCGGAGATGGTAATAGTTCTCACTCCTGCAAAGAATGATTTTACGGATACAAAACCATTGTCATCAGTATAA
>JBBRND010000024.1:0-71362 GCA_038230515.1 Bacteroidia bacterium
CTGGAGGGACTACTCCCTACGCAAACTATGTATGGACTCCCTCAGGAGGTGCGTGCTCCACTTGCACAACAGCAACCAGTCTCACTGCTGGCTCTTATACTTGTACTGTAACGGATCACAATGGTTGTACGGCATCAGTAATTGTTACAATTACAGAACCTTCAATAATAACCTTAAGCACCTCTTCAACCCCTTCTTGCACCGACAATAATAACAACGGAACTACATCGGTTTCGGTTTCTGGAGGAACTTCTGGTTACACATATTCCTGGTCTCCAGCTCTAACCTGCTCTACTTGTACCACAATGACTGATTTGGGTGCGGGGAATTATACAGTCACAGTTACCGATGCCAATGGATGTACGGGACAGGCAACCGTAACTGTTGATCCAGCTTTCGCATATCCTAATGCTCCAACCATTGAAGGTGATTTGGCAGCTTGTGATAAAGGAGGTGGTGACTTTACTTATACTTACACAATAAGTAATTTCGCTTCGAATTCAGGCACTCCGCTTATCATTGTCAAAGATGCAAATAGTACAGCCTTTGGCTATGATTCATATAATTCCGCGAATGGGGAATTAGTTGTTACTTGGCCCAACTCGGATGGAGGAACCATCGAAGTCACATTTGGAATAGGATGTACAACCACCACTATATTTTATGTTCAAGCTTGTTGCATTCCGGTAGATGGATCAAACGTTGAGCTGCCTAAATGGACAAATGAAACTGTTTCCAATATTTATAGCTCAATCTATAATTATTATACAGGGACATCTCTTGTTATAGCAGGATTGTTAGTGGTAGATATGAATTTGACTATTACCGGTACGCATATTTATCTTACTCCTGGTTCAAAAATAGAAATTAATAAGGGAGTTTTTCTTGAACTAGATAATTGCACCATAGAAGCAGTAAATTATGGTAACTGTTATGCGATGTGGAAAGGAATTCAAATTGATGATAAGGCAAGTCTATATATTCACTTTTCAAACATTTATGATGCGGAAAATGCCTTGATAGCAATGGATGGTTCAATGTACTATATCAATGGAGGAATTTTTGATAGGAACTATAATTGTATCAAGATTCCTGTGCAACCTGCATTGGCTAACACATATTATGCTATAAGTAGTTTTGTCAGCAATACTCATTTTAGTGGAGTTACTCCTTTAATTCCTGCATACCCGGGACAATTAGAATATGATTTTCATCCTAATGCAGGAATAGTTGCAAACAAAACCACCAGTTTATGGATTGGTAATAATGGGAACCAGCGGAATATTTTCTTTGACCATCTTAACTATGGTATTATTGCTGATAAGTCAACTGTTATAATAGACCATTCGGAATTTACAGATATTGCCAAAACAAATTTGCTGACATATTTAGGATTACCTAGAGCTGGAATAGGAGTTTATGGCGGCTCTGTGACTGGCAGCACAGGTTTGGTTACAATATATGGAAACAGCGTTGCTAATTCCTTTTTGCGCTGTGACTATGGCGTATTTATTAATCGCTGTTCCGCAAGCATAGATTACAATTTAATGGTTGACGTAGGAACAGGTATTCGCATTCAAAATAACTATCTTCATCCAACGGTTTTAATTCAAAACAATGCCATCTATGCAAACTTTCGAGGCGTAGATTGCTGGAATAATCCACATGCACTTACAGAAATTTACTCTAATAAAATTTACATGGGAGATGTTACCCATTCCACAGCTACTTCATATCCATCACTTGTCGGTATCGATTTAACAGAAGTCATTACTGTTTTTTCACAGTATAAAGTTGATAACGACAATTATATTTATCTTTATCATCCTATACCATCATCCGTTACTGGCATTTTTCTTTACAATGTTTTACATGCTTTAGTAAGAACAAATAATATACAACTAAACGATGTTGGCCAGACAGGAATACGCCTTACAGGCGGTTCCCTAAATACCCTTCAGTGCAATACACTTCGCAGTAGTACTGCGGCAGGGCCAATATATGGCTTAAATAATGGAATAGCTCAATTTGGAAGTAGATTTAATGAAATGACCTGCAATCATTTGGATTATACCTATAGAGGTTTCCGTTTTGGAGGTAATGACAATAATACTGCGTTACTTGGTAATGAAATCAATAACCATCATTTTGGCCTGGAACTTTTTCAGGCAGCTATTATGGGTGTACAGGGAAATCCACTACCTATTATCAACTTCAGCAATGGAAATCAATGGCTCTTTAATCCCTATCTTGGAGGTAATTTAGGGGTTAACTTGGCCGCAGGTACCCTGCTGCCTCCTAACCAAATTTATTATCCAGATCCTACTTCTGGTTGTGGAACCCAATACTTCACAAATAGCTATAATATATTCTTCTCTCTTGCTCCCAATACATCATGTACAAATATTTACTATTGCAATTCAGCGGGTTGTAGTGCACCCCAACCTTTTCGTTTAATGGATAGCTTGGCGCTTGACCATGGTGATACTTTGACGATACTTGATTCACTTTCTTTCCCTGATGAGTATAGCGACCAAATGCAATGGGCTACAAGGAAAAATCTTTATGAAAAATTAGAGTTGAATACTGCCCTTCTGAGTGATAGTGCATTTATTGACTTCCATGATTCTATGCAAAGTACTACCATAGGCGACTTTAAGTCGTTGCAGGATTCCATGCTGGCACTTGTTGAATCACTTTCGATGTACGAACCTGATTTGGATGAAAATGATTCAATAAAAAATGTATTACTTCAGTATGCACTTTACAATGATAGTGTGATCAGTTCCAGTCTCGATTCAGCAGATATTGATTCGCTTTTAGCAGTTAATTTTCTGATTGATTCTCTAATCAGTGTTTCCTCAGCTGCAAATGACAGTATTCTCGCATTGATTACTGAGCAAAATGAGATCAAAGTTGACGCATTGCAGGAGTTGAATTCCGGAATTAGCGCATCTGCCGATTACGAGAATAACCTACAAACAGTTTATGATATTTATTTCAGTACTTTAGCCAAAGGCCGGTATACACTTGACTCTTCCCAACAAAGTCAGCTCTTTACAATAGCCAACACTTGTCCTAATATAGGAGGGGAAGCCGTGCCAATTGCACGGGCATTTTATTATATGATCAATGATGCACTTGACTATAATGATGATACTCTTTGCATAAGCGATTACAACGCTACAGATACGTGTCATTTCCCTTCTAACGTTGGAGCTATATCAGGACCGGAAGTAGGTCAATGTGGACAATCCGATGTGAGCTATTCCATTACTCCTGTTAGTGGAGCTACAAGCTATACCTGGTTTGTAAGTGATACAAATTATTGTTCAACTATAACGCCAATAAATTTGAGTTCCGTCTCCGTTGATTTTGCCGATTCTCTTTCCATTGCAGTTATTTATGTTGCCGCAAATAATGCCTGTGGAAGTAGTTCGCCAGCGCACATAATCGTGTCAGGAAAACCAAATGTACCTGATACTATTGAAGGTAAAGATGCTGCATGTTCAGGAGGGGTTGAATATTATACAACAGGCGGGTCAACCGGAGCAACTTCTTACAATTGGTCAGTTACCCCCGATGATGCCACATTGCTTTCATCAAATGGAAGCAGTTCAATGCTTGTGTTGTGGGGCTCAAATAATGGTGCAATTAGCGTGACCGCTTCAAATGACTGTGGTGAATCAGTACCGTATTCAATTGATGTAACGATAATTTCCTGTCGTAAATCTAAAACATACAGCACGGAGGCCGGATTGCAGGCGTACCCGAATCCAACAAAAGGAACTGTAACAATTAAGTTCAACAGTTGTGAAAACTGTACCTATTCTTTAGAAATTTTAGATCTCACGGGAAGGATTTTAAAGACAACAGAAGAGAAGTCGGTAAAAGGAGTGACCTTGAAAGAATTCGATTTAAGTAGCTTTGCAAAAGGAATTTACTTTGTCAAGCTGAACTCTTCAACTATGAACGAGATCATTCGGATTACAGTAGAATAAACGAAAAAAAGACGGGAGTTGCTTTTAATCGGCAACTTCCGTATCTTTACATTTGTGAAAAATATTTTTCTTCTCGCTTTAACATTGCTAAACTGTGGTCTCAGTCAAGCGCAAAAGGAAGATTATGTGTGGCATGTTGGCTATTCTTCCTTTATGGATTTTAATAGTGGAGCCGCAACAACTTTTTTTGCTAATGGTCCGATTGCACTGGATTATACAAATGCTAGTATTTGTGATAGTGCAGGCAACCTAATTATTTATACAAATGGTGTGACCCTTTGCAATAATGTAAATGATACATTATTAAACGGTACTAATCTTAATCCATGCTCATTTACTTCAACGTGGGCGGGAGCAGGATTACCAATATCGCAAGCTGATATTATCATTCAGAGACCCGATCATCCTAACTATTATTATTTATTTCATGAAACATGCGATAATCCTTTTGGTGGATATTTTATGACTAATGTTCTTTATTTAAGTGTGATTGATATGAGTTTAGATAGTGGGCGAGGCGGTGTAACTAATATAAAAAATTTTCACCTTTATCAAAATGATACATTGCATATAGGGAATCTATCAGCAGTAAAACATGCCAATGGCAGAGATTGGTGGCTACTAACAAAAAAACTCATTTCACCAATTTTTTACAAATGGTTAATAATGCCAGACACGATTATAGGGCCTATTATTCAATCGAATCAAATAGGTTCAGCCTATAACCCAGGACCGGGTTTTGGTCAATCAGTATTTTCACCCCAAGGAGACAAGTACGGAGTAATTTATAATAATAAAAATTTCTACCTCTATGATTTTAATCGATGTACTGGTGAATTAAATTATTTATTCCAGGAGTACTACAATGACAGCTCATTATTCGGTAGTGGCTGTGCCTTTTCTGCTTCAGGAAGATATTTGTATGTGAGTACTGAGAAATTGATTTATCAATATGATATGAATGCTGGAAACATTCAGGCTTCGAAAGTTGTTGTTGCTGTTTATGATGGATTTATGTTACCGGTAGCTACTCATTTCAATCAAATGCGACTTGCGCCAGATGAAAAAATATATATTAGCACAGACAATGGTGTATATGTATTTCACGTAATTGAATATCCCGACTCAGCGGGCTTGGCATGTAATGTGATGCAGCATTCGTTTTATTTGCCCGGACCACCAAGCGCATCAGTTCCTAACATTCCTGATTATAAACTTGGACCATTAAATGATAGTGGATGCGATACAATACTCAATATTTGGTATCTTGAAAAAAATAATTTTTCAATTCTGGCTTATCCGAACCCCTCAAAAGGTGACTTTACACTTAAATTCAATTGTGCCAATGAAACTCACTATTCATTATCTGTAAAGGATATTTTAGGTCGCTTGCTTGTAAATGTCAATGACAAAGCTATTAAAGGAATAAACATTAAGACTATGGATTTAACTTTGGCAGAGGGTATTTACTTCATAAATGTGAAATCATTCAATATGAATGAGACCATTCGGATCGCAGTCGAGAATCATTAAAGATATGTATTTTCATAGGGGTTCGGGGAAATGTGTTCCCCGCAAGATAGCGTGTTGACGAGTATTTACCGTCAACACGCTATCTTGCAGCAGCAGCACAACTTAATAAAAAAACTGCCTCAAATTGAAGCAGTCCATTCTAACATAGGATTAGTCCTTTAAATGTTTAAGGAAAAGGCAAAAAAAAGTCGTAGATGCCATTATTCCAAGACCTGATGCAGCTTTGCCTGTTTGACTAAAAACAGCAAGTCCAATAGAAAGTGCACAGAGAATAATAGCTAGGTTAATTAAGTTGGGTGTCTTCATTTTAAATAATTTAATTTAAAATAATTGTATCACAATAAACAAACCTGTCAAGTGTATCCTGACGAATTCTCATTTGAATTGCTGTTTTTTCTATATTTGTAATAAGTTTTAAGAAATAGAATGGATCCCAGCCCTGGAAAGAAGCCCTTTAATTGGACCAAGAGCGCAACTATTGCCACTTGGCTATTTGGAATATTAGGAGTAATCTCCTCTGTTGTTTCTTGGTTACAAACGAAGTCTGTTTCCGATAACGGTAATTTGAAGCATCCAGATGGAAACGAAGTGGTCCGTTATGCGGTACCAAAGGTCGAATCTCCTAAAGAGCAAACAGGAAAACCTGACGTAAAAAAACCGATTGAAGGAGCCAATTTAGAGCCGCCAAATTCATTAAAGCCAATTGTATTAATTGACGAATCTATTGATATTGGAGATTATGAAATAAAAGATATTGATAGCATTTTTACCTATGAAGGTACCAAGGTAAGAGTTTTGTATATTGTAAAAGGAATTCTTGATGTGGCTATTCCCAAAAAAACGAAAAAAATTTACATTAACTTTTTAGATGGAAAACAAATCACGCACGAAGTACGCGCTCAAAATTAGCAATATTTTAATAGTACTACTGCTTTTACAAGTTACAAATTTAAAGTGTTATGCATTGAAGGAAAAATGGGTTTTGGTAGACCCTGTTATTGTTAAAAATCAAAACGATGATCAAAAATTATCTATTACGTTTTCAAAAGCATTTAAAAACTATACTGATTCCCTTCATATTTTAAGGTCACCAAATTCAATCACACTTGATAGTTTGGCAATGCTCAAGCATATCGATCGTGAATTTTTGAGTAGTGCAGATGAATTGGGAACAGGAATTTTGGCTGCATTTCTAGTTGGCCCAAATGAAATTGAGGCCAACCTTTTTAAATACTCTCTAGATTCCAACAAACTAATTGGTTATTCAAAAAATTATTTACCAAAGCAGAATCCTAATTCAGAGCACGAGTTATTGAAGAATGTGATTGTTGAAATAAAAAAAATGGATATTTCGTCTGAAATATCGTTTGAGGCAGAGAGTCAATTTGAAAGCCTGCTTGCTGAGTCCGAAAGCAGGATTATTGAAAATGAAAATAAGAAAAGGCAGAATGAAATTAAGTTCAAAGATTATGATAAAAATAAGATTCATAACTCCAATGAGTTAAAATTTGCAATAGAAAGAATTGACTATTATTTGACGACATTAGAAAAAGAGTATCCTTTCAAAAAATATCCTAACAATATTTCACTACCCCTTATAGATGACAAGGTTTATTTGAAAGGGTTACAGGAAGAATTTCCACATACTTATTCGCTCTTACTCGCCACGAATGCACTGAACGATTACCTCCACCTAAAGTATCAAAAAACAAAGCCTTCGGATCTACAAATACGAAAAGATTCCTTGGATCGAATGGTGGAGAAACTGGATTCCATTTTTGACAATAAATTGGTCTCCGCAGCTGAGCAGAGTATATGGAAAGGATTAAATAAATCTATGATTGTTGAAGTATTTGCCTTGGTTAAAATTATAAAGAAAGAAGTGGAAGCATGCAATGATTTTATTATGCAGCAGGGACAAGTTTTGTTGAATTCTGATGTAACTCTAAGAATTAGGCATACTCTACGACTTTTACGAGAGCGGTGTGGTTCTTCATCAAGTAAGGATGTTGCAACGCAGATAAATGAAAAATATCATAATTGGTTCGCAGCAATGCTCAGATTAGATACTATAACTAAGTTTCGATTGGAATATCTAAAATTAGCCAATGATAACCATATTGACTTGTGGATGTTAAAGCCTGATATAAAAAAAACAGAATTAGTAACGAAGGAAAGAATAGAAAAGTACCTATCCAATAATATTGAAAAGTATATGAAAAATGCAGAGAATGAACTCAGTATCATATATCATGTTTCAATTCAAGATAAAACGCTAGAGGTTAGTTTTGAGATAAAGAAAAATACAGGTAAATTTGCCTCTGCATTAAAATGCTTTCCCTTGGGAGAAAGTACATTTTTAGGTATTGAAAATTATTATGAATTTGTCTCTCAGTCTTTGATGGACCTACAGCGCTTATTAAGAATCAAACTCGAGGCTGTCGCTATAATTGGGGGTTCCGATGCAGCCCCTTTTTCATCAAACTATGAATTAAAAATTGAAAGTGAAATTATGTATCAAGAAAATTTTGAAGTGTTGCCACAAGCAAATTTAATAGATCTAAAAAAACTTGATCTAAAAAGGAATAGTGATGACAAAAACATCGCACTTGCATTTAAGAGAGGATTCTATCTGAAAGATTATCTAATAAAAAATGGGGTTTCAAAACACGCATTCGAACCAATCAAGGTCGCATTTTTTTCAGAAGGAGGCACTAACAGTTCATTTAGGAAGTGTGACATAAGAATTAGCTTTCATTTAAATTAAAAAAATCTTTTGTTTTATCCAGAGGGACGACTCCTTTGAGTTATTGTCGGTTAATGTAATCAATTTTATAGATTGAAGCTAAAAAAGCACAACTCACTTATTACTCACCCAATCCTATCGCCTCCTCAACCTTTTTTATTACAAAAAGCAGGGCTTTCAATTACTTCCACTTGCTTCTAAGTTGATCGTTAAATAATTTTCAGCAGTCTCATTCTTGCTTTTAAGCAGATTCTTCCATTTTGATTCTCAGCTATCAATTCAACTATCAATTTCGTTTGGCTGTGCGTCAAACATTTTTGAAAGTATTTTATGTCTCACAATTTATTTTGATTTTACTATTTCAGAAAATGACTTGCAAGAATAGACCCCCAAATGTGCCATATTTCAGTAGTGTGAGCAACAGCGGTTAAAATTTCTTGGCAAGAATTCAATATTGTTTTAATTACAGGTTTAGCAGCTCTTTGTTCCAGTGGTTTCATAGCTTCTTGACTAAGAAAATTTATGTGTTCTAAATATTCTTGTTGTTGCTCCTGACTTATTACAACGGAATCTTTCACAGCCTCAGCTAATTTCTCAAATGCCTTCGCAATATCATTCAGGCCCTCATTGTTAAGCGTCGCATTATTCTTTATAATATTATCTTGAATATTTCTCATGCTGAAAACATTGCCGTGACCTTGAATTGAAATGTTGTAATTATTTGTCGTAATTGAGTGCCCGCTGTAAGAATAAGAATCCTCTTCAACATATTCTATTCCCACCGTGGTTATGGATCCCATTGCATCATCGTGTTTCCCCAAAAATTGCACCATGCCATCTCCTTCTAATTTTTTCCCTAAAGAAAACACTTCATCAAAGTTTACTTCAACTCCATTGTTTTGAAGAATCCAAGTCAGTGAATAATACTTTCCGTCATGCTTGAATTCGTAAAGACCTTTTAGAATCAGGTCAAGTTTTTCGGATTGTTTCATAGCTCTATTTGAATTTCCATTTCGTTCTTTTTGTTGCCGATATTTGTGTAATCCAATCTCTGCCGCCTTCCAACCCTCTTGCGTAAGTTTAACCCTATACTTCTCATCTCCCCACCACGCTACAAGACCTTCATCAATTAGGTTATCTCTCATTAAAGTGTAATCAAACCATTCATATTTTTTTTCTTCTGTAAAAAAATATGATTGCTGGTCTGTGTTCAAAGTGCCTTTATGTTCTGATAGAAGCATCAAAAGCAACTCTGCCATTTCGGTTTCAACTTCATTCATCTTTTTCCCTTCAGCTAAGTTCATTTTTTCCTTTTTGCAAATATCAAGAATTACATGTCATCTCTGATTTGTTCAACGCTAATCAGTTTTGACACCAACAATTTTACTTCCGGTTTCGTAAAATTCTTCTTAAGATTCCTTTCAATAAAATCTACGAACTCTGGTATTTCTTCTTCGTCTTTTACGATTATGTATTTAATATCCTTTGCCTTGAAAATAAGCTTCTCATTTTTTTGCATCAAGCCATTTTGCTTTTTCAAAAATTCATCGGTTACTTGTTTTTCCAAATACACACGAAATTTCTTTGGCGAATAACGCCATTCCCTTTCATCATAAAATGGCTTGAACTCCATTTTCTTACTTCGCTTATTTTGTCCAAGTCCTTCATATGCTTTAATGTATTTGTAAAAATCAGGGATTTGTTTTTCTAATACTTCCTTTTCACTTGAAGTTGTCAATGTTCTAAGTTGCATCCTGATTTCATGAATCAAAGTAGCTGACATTGCATCTTTGGGAACATAGATGATTGGACTTATTCCATTCTGAATACCCCACCCTTTTTTACTCAAGCCAATTCCATAATCTCCATAAAAATCAATATGAGGAATAATTTGAGAAAATATCAAATCACAGAAACAAACCATTGGAACATGAGCAGTAAAATTTTTGTTGTCAGGAATAACATTCCCCAAATCTTCCAAACTGTAACTTGGATAGAAATAGTTTTTCAGAACCCCTTTCAGGTTTTCTTTCCTGTCTGTAAAATGAAAAAGAGTATTTGCGCTTACGTTCATCGTTAAAAATTCTTGAAATAATTTAACAGGTGAACGACAGCTTCCTTGTATATTTTTTTTGCCTGCGACAACTTTCTTGATTCAATAGCTTCACAGGCAAGATTTATTTTCCTAAAAATTTCTTGAAATAATTTTTCTTTTCGCTTATCAACTTTCAAAAGTTCAACCAAACGAGGAGCTTTTGAATAATATTCTTGAATGAGGATTTTATTTTGAGCTGATTCGGACAAATATCCATCTCTGAACTTTCTTAGTGTTTGCAATTGGTAGCAATCATCTTTCAGTCCGTAATATTTCACGCACGCAGTAGTCAGAAAGCAATTGCCATCTGGTTCACCTTCTTCGGGATTCCATGTTCTCTGAATCTTTCCATCTTTCCCATGAACAGCAACGGTTAAGTTTTGATTTATTGCAATTGTTCGTGCAGCTTTCAATGCTTCAGCTTTTGTATTCTTAACCGCTGATGCCTTTTCATGACCATCTTTTTTTACAACCCAAACATTCCCGTCCGGGTAAACCCTTATTGTTCTATATGCCATCAATCTTTTTTTTGTTCATACATTTTTACCAGTAGTAATCTGCTTCCAGAAATTTCAAATGTAGCAGTATTAAATGACATGTAAAACGCACAACAGTAACATCACCAAGCGGATGCTCCACCTTTTGTCTCCGGAAATATTCTGATTTTCATTTGGTTTTTTTAAATTCTTTTACTCCAGGAATAATGTATCGTCAACAAATTTATCCATCAATTGGAGATCGGGGGTATATTTTTTACTTAAAGTGAAATTTTTAAAAACATCGAAAATCACCCGATTTCTTCTTTTATTAACTACTTCAACAATATTCAGAATATGAAGTGAAAATTTGCTTGACAAATAAATTCAGTTGGGATACACTGTTTCTGCTATAGCATTAACAATTTAATTACGAGAACCGTTGCCCTTTAATGGGACATCCCGCCTTGCGGGATTGGAACGAACAACGGTCAGGCCAATCCTTTCATTGCTTTACTTTTTGATAAGCGTATGTTAGCTTAGCATTGGTTCTAATGCGATTTGATCAAATCTTTGCTTTTAGAACCATGTGTACTACTCGCAAGAATAGTACCGATTAGGCCCGCCCGGTTCGTTCCAGGCGGGTCTTATTCGTTGTATGAATAAAATCATAAAAGAGTATTTAGAGTGGAAGGGGACTTACGCACCGAGAGCCAGTGTGAATTATAAAATTTGGCTTGACAGATTTGTAGAAGAGTGTGGTGAGAAACAACTTGACAGGTATGATGTATCTGACCTAGTAAAGTATCGCAATTGGGTGGAAGATCACTATAGTCCTTGCACAACTTCGCTGGCAATGGTTGTGATCAAAAATTTTCTTCAATTTTGTAAAACACAAAATTACACCTGTCTCTCACCAACACTTGTCCGGCTGCCAAGAATAATTGCAAAATCTCATCGTGCTGTAACAGAGGACGAATTTCATAGAATCATTTCTGTAATTCCTCAAAGTGAATTCATGTCGCTTCGAGATTTGCTCTTGATTCGCATGTTATGGGACACAGGAGTCCGTGTTTCGGAGCTTTGCGACCTAGATTTGTCTCAGATCAACGAAAATAAAAGATCAGCAGTTATTCAAACAAAAAAGACAGGAAAGAAACGAATTATTGTATGGTCTGAAGAGACACACAAACTTCTTATGAAGTATGTACCAATGCGATTGGAGTTACACAAATTCAATCGTGCAAACGCACTCTTTATCGGATGGCGGAAGGGAAGGGGATGGAGTCTCCGGCTTACCACAAAAAGTGTACAAAGGACAATCAGATATTTTGTAGACCGAGCTGGCATCAAAGAAAAAATTACACCTCATAGTTTCAGGCATGGTTGGGCGCACAAGCGCAGAGATCAGAATGCTCCTCTTGCTTTTATTCAAAGGGGATTGGGTCACATAAATCCTATCTCAACTTTTGTCTACGAGCAATACAATGACTTGGAGTTTGAGAGAAATGCAAATACCTACTTAAAAGTAGCTTAATATTCCCAGCATATTCAATACTTTCGAACGGCATTTAAATAAAATGCCGTTTGCTTGTTTTTAATAACATAGGAACACTAGCCATTATCGTGGTATTACTTTATACTTTGTGTCTCTTGTATCAAATGCTTCATAAGTTCCTTCCAAAATATCTACCACTGTTTTATTGATAGTTGGATTTTCTAAGGCACCTGAATTGATTATTACTTTGTTCTTGTTGTGCTTCTCAATTTTAACATGAATGATTTGGTCTGCATCACAAACAACGGCTAAGTTAGGGTTATGAGTCACAATAATGATTTGTCTTTTGTCCTTTGCTTTCTTGATAAACTGAGCAAGCAATTTGAAAACACTTTGGTTGTCCAAATTCTCTTCGGGTTGGTCAATCACTAGTGGAATATTGTTTTGGTCAAGTGCCAGATAAAAAATAAGAAGTAAAGCCCCTCGTTCTCCGGGGGACAATTCCGAAATATTTTTGTTGTTGAGTTTGAGTTTGTATGTCGGTTCTAAATATTCAAGCCCAAATAAAAAATCATAAAGTTCTTCCACTGAAAAATCACTTTTCAACTGCTTTTCAATTTCTCTTTTTGGTCTGCCTAAACCTTCTCTCGTATCGTTTTTAAGATTATCAACTATGTCATCAAGCAAAGCAGTGATTCCTTCTGCTGTTTTCCACTCATGCTGATTTAAAATTGAATTTAGTTTTTCTCTTCCCTCGGTAATTCCTATGAAACTGCCTTTTGCTCCTGCACTTATTGGAGCAAAAAATCTATCTTCAAAAGCAGCCATTTTATTTTCAATGTCAAGTTTGATTTCATACTGTTCAAGAACTCCTCCGTAGCTTTCAATGAAGTCCGTTATCGGTTTGTAAAATGTTTTGTAAATATTCAGAATGTCATTTTTCTTTCCGAAAAGTTTTATCAGAATATCTTTTCTAAGAGTGGTTGCTTCTGAAAGGTCCGTCTTTAATTGTGTTTCAATGTATTTTAATTCTCCCTCGTAGTATTTCAAAGTTCCATATTGTTCTTCATCTCCTGTGATTGATTTTTCTATTGTTGTCCATTCAGCCAAATCATTTAAGTATTTCTGGAATTGCTTTGAAGGTTCATCTAATGTATTTTGAAGTATAGCTAACTGCTCTTTTAAAACCGATAATTTTTTCGGCAAACTTTCTGTGTTGTTTAAATCTAAAAGTGTATTTATAGAAGTAAGTTCGCCTCTCAACTCTGTAATTTTTGAATTGATTTTATCACGGGTAATTTCAAACTTAATTACATCTTCAATATTTATTTCGTTTGCTGTTAGGGTTGGAGTAATTTCTCCTTTGATTTTTTGATACTGTGTTTCAAGTAAACTCAATGAACCTAAAATTTTTTCGAGCGAAGCGACAGAAACGTTAATCGCTTTCTGCTTGCCTGAACTTTCTGCAATTAATTTTTCTAAATCTGCCTGTTGTTTTCGTTTGGCTTCAATTTGAGCAGATACTTCTTTATTCTTCTCAACTATTTTAGGGTCACTTGGCGCTTCCTTTGCAGGAGTTTTGATTTGATTGTGTGCAAGCAAATCTTTTTTCTTCTGTTCCAAATTGCTTGCAAGTAGGTTCTTGTAAGAATCCGTATCTTTTTTTTCCAACTCAACAACTATTGCATTGGTCTGTTTTAAATCAAGCAATGTTTGGTCAATATCGTTCTGAATTGTATCTGTTCTGAACTTTGCTAACTCTTCTAAATTGTTCTTGCCAAATTTTTCTGCATCAGGAATGTGAGTGAAAATCACATTCCTTAATTCATCTTCAAAGTTCTCATGATTTTCATTGCACAATTTTTCAAGAAAACCTTGCGGAATGTATTTTACTTTTTCAATAGAAGTTGGATGAGGGTCGTTTGCTAAGTATTGTTCATCAGTTGTATTTGTTTCCCAAGTCAGATATGCATTGAAACTCTCTGCTCTGTTTGGTCTTGGTGCTCTGAATTTTGTTTTTCCCAGAAATGAAAAATCTCCACAATTTTGAGTGTTGCCAACTAAGCCAATGCAATCTGTCAATGCACTTTTTCCATTTCCTTTGTTTCCGATTATTGCAACCAGTCCTGAATTGATTTCAACTTCTACATTTTCAAACCAAATTTCGTCAAGTCGTGAATCAGAAAGTTTTTGGAACGAAAGTTTCTTGATGTATCGGTTGGGATTTTCATGCACTCGTTTTTTTAGTGGTGGCAAATCACCAACAAAAATTCTTGTGCTTTCATTTGCAACTTGTTTTAAGCCTTCAAAAGTTGTGTTTGCTTTTAGCCATGTAGAGCAATTACCAATTCTGTCTTTGTCTGCACTGTCAGAAAAATAATGTGCATCGCTGCAATCAAGTAATTTATCATTTACATTTTGTTCGGTGAGTTTTTGTTTCTGCCTTTCATAACTGTCTGCACTTTCAAGTGCAGAGAAAACAAAATTTGCTTTGTTGATTACAGTTCGCTTTGTTCCTGGTGAACCGTCCCACCTCATTGTGTCCCACTCTGATTTTCCAACTGCTGTAAGAAACTTGTCCTTGAAAGTTGTTGCTTCTAGTTTTTGAAACAGAATTTCAAAATTGAAGGTTAAACTGTTGAAACCTGTTTTCAAATCTGAATCGCTGATTGACTTTGCAGATTTTTCTTTTACTTTTTTTCCAAGTTGAATAAGTGTGTCCGCTGTGACTATTTCATTAAAATCTTCTTCTGAACCATCAACATCAAACTTTAGTTTGTGTTGAACTGCATTCAAAAAATTTCTCTCAATTACATTTGCTGCAAGGGTGTCTGAAAAGATGATATGAAAATTTACTTTCTTCCAAGGGTCTTCTGAACCAAGTGAAGCAAATTTGTCAAGTCGTAATTCGATAACGGGAAGAATTAAATCAATGTTTTGCAATCTTCCTTTCAGTCTATACTCTAAAACTTTTCGATAGCCATCTAAAAATATATAATCATTAATGCCAATCGCTTTAAATGTTGGCGGTAATTTTTCCAAATCAGTAATGAACTTTTCCCAAGCTGTTTCTGTGTCGCCACCATAACCTTGAATAATCGAGCAAGGAGTATGAACATGCAAATCCCACTTACACCATTCTGACCCACGATGAAAATTTCTTTCGCTCATTTTGTACTGGTTTAAAATTAATTTCTTAAATTATTATTCGCACAATTTACACAAACTTAGATTTTAAAAATATATTTAGACTTTTATTTTAGCTTATAAAAGCTGAGAAATCTCTAGTCCATATTTTCTGATCTCCGACATGAGAGGGGATTCAAGTTCAGCATATTCTGAAAGGGAAGCAGGGAAGGGCTCAATACGGGTATCAACTTTTCTTCGCTGCTTGAAAAGGTATTGCATTTCGTCAACGTTGTCGCTCCCGAACTTTGGTGAAACCACGCACACATCAATATCACTGGTTCCTGTTGCTTTATTTTTTGCATGAGAACCAAAGACCACAAGCTTGCTGATAGGGATACCGCTGCGCTGTAAAAGCCTCCCGAATTGGAGAACCTTTTCCTGTACACCTTTATTCAATATGAACTCTGTTTTTTTATCCATAAATATAAATTTGTTGTTTCACTGAAATATTTTTCAGTATAGGCCTCGGTTGCTTTCTTAAAAAACTTGAATTTGTAATCGTCATACCGCGCTTTGATATTAAATGTATTGATCTCATCCATTAAATCAAGTTGCTCTTTTGAAAATGGAATTCCCGTCAACCCACTAAGCACAGATAAATTATGTTCATAGGGCGCCTGCTCTCCGGTTTTTTGCACTACTGCCGCTTTGAGAATTTTCTCAATCATCAGGTGGCAAAAGAAAAGAGAGTGTGAGAATCGTTTTGAAGAGAAAAGGGATTGAGCGGTTTTATAATCTTCTTCGGCACTTACGAGCCAATATTCAATTACATGACTTGCTTTCACATGCTCATTGTAACACAGAGGATAGGGGGAGGCAAGCGATCATTTCCACAGATGGGAATGCTTGCATCCGTTTTGGACTATGTTATACTCATGTCAGAAAGATTTTCTCAATGGGTTGAAATATTGTGCAAATAGAAAGTATGCAATCCAATTTAATGTCGCACAATATATCTTAGGGAAAGTCAAGTTTGTTGAAAAATAAGGATGGAATCACTCGAAATAGCCGTTGTGATTACATTTTCTTGTGTGTAGCGATCTGTGGAGTACAGGCAGCGATTTTCAGGATTCATTTAGGAAAGATTGGCATTGCCCGAAAGGGACTCTCCGAGGCATCGGAGATGGAACGAACAATGCGAATTAAGTTAGACAACGGTTTGCGCAGCAGTGCAAGCCCGGCTCCATAGGTCGCTGTGCATAACAGCGGTCGTCATTATCAGCCAAACACACATTCAAGGAAACATGCAACTATTCAACATTTGCACAAAGAAGGACTATGAAAAAAACGGGGAACAAAAAACAAAGTGGTACAAAGTCGGAGTCATGAAGATAGCGGATAGCGGAAAAAAGTACATCAAACTTTTTCAGCAGCCGTCAACGGAATTCTTCGTCTTCGACAAAGAAGAAAATCCACAACAGGCAGAAGCGGGGAAGTAAAGCAACCCCTTATCAACCTAACAAAAACTGTATGCAGCAATCGGGAACGACACCTGTACCCAATGTTCTTTTTGATTCCTGCCTGAAAGAATTAAAGTGCGCTGAACTCAAAGTGCTGCTTGTCATCATCCGGCAAACGCTTGGCTGGGCAGACAAACAAAGTGCTCTCGGTCGAAAGGAAATGGATTGGATTTCGGGGAGCCAGTTGAAAGTGAAAACCGGAAGTTCATCCCGCGCCATTTCAGCAGCAATCGAAGTGCTGATTAAAAAGGCACTCATTGAAGTTCTGGATGGACATGGAAATTTGCTTCATGATCCAACCATTCGTAAAGGAAGACAGCGCCTGTATTTCCGCCCTGCTTCAGTACTTATCACACCTGTGGATAACGTGGGTATAAGCAGTGCATATCCCCTGCATTCAGAAAAAGCTTCTGCAAAAATTGCAGAGGGCTTCAGCAAAAAAATAACTGGGCTTGCGCAAAAAATGCACATAACAAAAGAAACTCTACAAAAATAACTCTACAAAATTAGTAAGAATAAAAAAAAGAAAAATTCTTTTGCCTTTTGTCTTTGTCTTCATGAACACAAAAACTCGACACCTCTTTTTTCTTTTTGTTGTTTAACAATCCATGAATTCAACTCGAAAATTATCAATCAACATGAAACACAAAAACGCAACACCAAAAAATAATGATGACGAAACATTCCCCTTCACTTCCATCCACCTTGCAAAATTCAAGCGTGAATTGAAAGAAGCCGGAAGCTTCTTCAACCTCATGATTCAGAAAAAAGCACTCAGTAAAAAAATGGGAATGAAATACATTTCCCTGTACTACAATGCTGAAAAGTATAAACAGAAATTCCTGACAAGAGAATATAAATCACTTCGTCCCATGTACGATACAGACATGCCGTACATCTTCTGGAGCGCGTTGCATGAAGCGCTCTTAAAAACCGAACCTGAAAGCGTATGAAGCCACCCCTGACCTACTACGGGGGAAAGCAAAAACTGTCGCAACTTATTCTGTCACTCATACCAAAGCACAACCTCTATTGTGAACCATTTTTTGGAGGCGGTGCAGTATTCTTTGCCAAAAGCCCTTCACAGATTGAGGTAATTAACGATACCAACGGAGACCTCATTACTTTTTACCGAGTAGTAAAAAACAACTTCAAAAAACTACAGAAGGAAATACAGCCCACGCTGCACAGCAGGGAACACCACCAAGCGGCAAAGATTGTACTGGGCTATCCACGCCTCTTTGATGAAATAAAGCGCGCCTGGGCGATCTGGACGCTTGCAAATGAAAGCTACGGCTCACGCCTTGATAACTCATGGGGCTATGACAGGAAGAAAAACACCTCGGCAAAACGGCTGCACCGCAAACGGGATAATTTCATTACGGATTACTCAAAACGATTAGAAGAAACAGAAATTGAAAATACCGATGCACTCAAAGTGATTGAGACTAGAGATAGCAAAGACAGTTTCTTCTACTGCGACCCACCGTACTTCAATTCTTCCAAAGGGCACTACCGGAATTACTCAGAAGAAGATTTTGAAAGTCTCCTGAAGTCGCTCTCCTCCATCAAAGGGAAATTTTTACTCAGCTCATATCCATCAGCTATTCTTCGCAAGTACATTCGAAAAAACCACTGGCATACCAAAGAAATTGAAATGTCGGTTGATATGACTGCGAAGTATCAATCGAACAAAAGAAAAACAGAAGTGCTGACTGCAAACTATCGGATGTGATAGTCGCAATCAAACGTTGATTTTTTTTACTGCAATTTTTTTCCGAAAAGATTTTTCATAACAGTTCTTTAAACAATTAAATCAAACTAAATATGGAAAATGCAAATCAAACCGTTCAAACGCGTGATGTCTACGACATGGTCACTGAGCGCGTAATCACTCTTCTTGAAAAAGGAGTCGTGCCGTGGAAACAAACCTGGACTGAATCCGGTCTTCCGCAAAACCTCATTACCGGAAAGCCATACCGGGGAATCAATGTCTGGCTGCTCCTATCACTTGACTATCCGAAAAACTTCTTCCTCACATTTGCACAAGCGAAAGAGTTAGGAGGGAATGTCAAGAAAAATGAGAAGGGACACCTGATTGTTTTCTGGAAGTGGATCGAGAAGGAAAACAAAGTCAGTCATGGGATGGAGAAGATTCCTTTGCTGCGTTACTACAAAGTGTTTAACGTTGCGCAGTGTGAGGGTCTTCCTGAAAAAAAGATTCCCGAGACAACAAAACCCAATGATCCGATTGGTGAATGTGAAAAGATCGTTGAACTCATGCCGAAGTGTCCTGAGATCAAGTTTACAGGCAGTCAGCCCTATTACAATCCAGTGCTTGACTTCATCAACATGCCTAAGATAAAAGATTTCCAGAGTAGCGAAACCTACTACGAAACTCTTTTTCATGAGTTGGTACACAGTACCGGACATCAGAGCAGGTTGAACCGAAAGGAGGTGACAGATTCCCGCTTTGGTAGCGCTCTGTATTCCATAGAGGAATTGACGGCTGAACTCGGTTGCTGCTACCTGAAGTCCTGTGCCGGTTTGAAAGAAGTTGTGCGGGATAACAACGTGGCATATTTGCAAGGGTGGCTGAAGAGACTACGTAGTGACAAGAAGTTCATTGTGTATGCAAGCGCACAGGCGCAACGTGCTGTTGATTTTATTCTGAATGTCATTCCTCGCAGCACTGATGAACCAATGGTAGAGGAGGTGTTATCATGAATAATACATCAAGGAGTTCAACCGTATCAAAACGACTTTTGAAAGTGTATCGCGGACATTTCTGTTTGCGATTCGGTCACGTGTACAAATCGCATCCTGTAATTCGTCTCGGAGGAATTTATCTTTCCGCGCTTGATTTTCAGATTGGAGATGAGATTGAAGTTTATGCAGAGCGTGGCATGATTTTAATTACGAAGGTGGGTTCAGAAAGTGTTTGAAAAGTAAAGCCCGAGCAGTCGGGCTTTTTTAATACAATAAATCACAAAGGTCAAATACTCTAGTTTTTTTTCAGATTGAATTGGTAGTTGAGGTTTATATTGCAAATTTCCGTTGCGAGTATAACTAAGTAAAACCCGGGTACTGAATAGAAAATTGTTTTGTCACCATATCTATCTCTTATATCAGTACTATCATTAAATTTTCGCCTAGTTACGTTTGATATGGATATTGATTCAAGAGTACCTTCCTTAAGAGCATATGATCTTAAAAATCCCCTATAGATAACATTCTCATTTTCTGACTTTACCATTACATCAAGGAAAACAGCATCAATTTCAGGAATGTCCCTAAAGGTCACTTTTTTTTGAGTAAAATCTCTTCTATTCTCCTTAAAAAAAACCGTTTGTCCGGTAAGTGTATAAAACCACGGATTTGCGAAACGAATTGACTTGAACTGTAAGTCTAAATTACATTCTCTAATCAGAACTCTAGAAAGCAAACCACCGAATACTCCTACCAAACAAGTCAAGGAATTATACAGTATTATTTTTCCGAAACTTAATTTGATAGCATCCGAAATTTTATCATAGTTATTATTGCTCGGAGATGACCAAAGTAAGTTTATGACGTACTTAAAATTTATTTCACAAGAGGGGACGAGACTGTTTATGAAAAAAATAAATATTGAGTGTATAAAAATTGAAACACCGACTATTTCACCAAGCTCTTGGAGTGCTGATTTCTTTAAGGATGAACGATCAAAATCTCCTGAGAAAAAAACAAAACTGAAAAGAAATCCAGGAAGGATTATTAAAAGGATTAGAAGAGTTGATGTTGCTAATGTCATTGCGCGTGTTCAAGAACACGCGGGGGAGATTGCTTTTTTTTCCCTACTATTTTTTCTCCCTTTTCATTAATTGGAAAACCCTCCCTATCAACCTCATAGATGTCCATTGTATCATCGTCAATCTCCACAAGAAAAATGACATTATCCTTTTTCTCAGGATTAGACATATACTCAGTGAGCAGTTTTGCTTTGTAAGGATTGGATAACAACTTTACCACCCGATGACTGATAGGGTTCTTCATATTTTATACTAAAGAATAGAAAGCAAAATCTGGTCCAAATGAAATTTAAATCTCGGTTTAAAGGAGTAAGTTTTAGAAATAGACGTGTTGTTTTTTACAATTTCGGGTAAATATAGTTTCGCAAAATCCAATTGTCAAGCCCTCAAATATCATGCAAATACAGAATTGATCCCAAATCATTGTAAATAAACGTAAAAACTTAATTTTTGTTTTAGAATTCTGGTAAGACCTTGAGAAATTACAGAATTCTGACTATTCAGGGTAGTTTACTTAGATTTCGATATTAAATATTTAGCCCTGACCAGAACCCAATGATTCTGCCCAAATTTTTCTTTGATGTGCGACAATAATTTCTTTTGCAAAGTAAAGGCCAAGACCGGAGCCCCGGTATTAACTTTTCTTCCAGATCCCCGAGAAAATTTTTCGAATAGTTTAGGAATGTTCTCCTTGGAAATACCAATTCCGCTGTCGGAGATCGCGACCCAAATCTTCCCATTATTATAATGAGAAAGTTCAACTTTAATAAATCCTCTTTCTATGTACTTTATTGAATTGTCAATGAAGTTCAATAGGACCTGCCTCATTTTAACGGAGTCGGCACATTGATAAAATAATGAACTCCTGATTTTTTGGAAGCAGAAAAAACTTCGTTATCCGGGGAAAGACATACCCGTAGAAATCCGCTCCTGCAAGTGCAGTATCCAAAAAATAAAACCGTGGTTTAGCAGGATCAGTCACGTCAAGTAGGAACGCTGACGGAGTAAACCCGTTCTCAAATAAAGATTCACTTTTCTTCGGCATCGGTATCAGGAATGTCTGCTGTCCGAAAAGAGTTCTGCAATTATCGAGTACCAGTTTCTCCATCTCCTTTGCTGATCGAAATTTCTCTTCGATAGGAGCATTGGAATGAGAATACTCTGTTGACAGTTGATGAAGTGTATTTCCTGAGAGGAGATACGATTGTCCTAAAATTACTTTCTCTGAAGAAAGCACTTGGCTGGTATCAGCCGTTGATTGCTCTTTTTTCATAATAAATAGATTTTAAATTTTGAAGAAATTATCTTCAAAGATTTTATTCCATTTGTAAAAAATGCCAAGAGCAAAAATCAGTCTGAAGTATATTTAAAATTTTGTCCAGTGGAGGTGAAGGGAAGTGAACAAATAAAGCGATTGAAGCAAAAAAGTCGGATCATGTTAATCTGTGCCCAATAAAGTAGATTCGATTTAAATCTTACGGGCAATTAAACAATTCAGAAAACTACGATTTGAAATTACTGATGCAGGCAGCTTCCATAATCTCATGATAAGCAAGCACGCTCTTGAAATGAAAAATGGCATGAAATATATCCTGCATTACTACGATACAAAAGGATACAAGAAAAAATATCTGGTCGGATTGTACACGCCGCTTCGTGATTTTTATAAGACTGACATTCTATTTCTCTTCTGGGATGAAATGCTGAGTGTCCTCGAAAAGATGGAAGCAGAACAAGTATGAAGCCACCCCTCACGTACTACGGGGGAAAGCAAAAGCTAGCTAAATATATTTTACCACTCATATCTAAGCATAAGCTTTACTGCGAGCCGTTCTTTGGAGGAGGTGTTATCTTCTTCGCAAAGGAGCCATATGAAATTGAAGTTATCAATGACACCAATGGCGACCTGATCAATTTTTACAGTGTAGTCAAGAATCGTTTTAATGCCCTCAAGAAAGAAGTTAGGGTGACACTTCCGAGCAGAGAGCACCATCACACGGCAAAGCTTGTTATAGGTTATCCTACGCTCTTTAATGATGTGAAGCGCGCGTGGGGCAATCTGGACACTAGCGAATCAGAGCTATGCGTCTCGACTTGCTAACTCATCGGGCTTTGACCGGAAAAGAAATACTTCTGCAAAACGCCACTACCATAAGCATAAGAACTTCATTCGTGACTACTAAAAAAGGCTTGAACAGACCGAAATAGAAAACAGTGATGCAATACATGTCATCACCTCACGCGACAGCAAGAACAGTTTTGTCTATTGTGATCCTCCCTACATCAATACGGACATGGGACATTATAAAAAGTATTCGAAACAGGATTTCGAAATCCTGCTACACACCTTGTCTTCAATCAAAGGAAAATTTTTGTTGAGTTCGTTTCATTCTCCATTACTCGCACGATTCACACAAAAAAATAAATGGAACACAAAGAAAATTGATATGCCTCTTAACGTGACAGCCAAATACAAAAGGCATAGCCGCAAGCAGGAAGTCATCACAACAAATTACCGACAGCCGGCTCGTTTGCAAAATTAACTGTAAAAGAGTTGTAGATTTCCTGATTTTCTCTTTGCAACATAGCAGGGAAAAGGATCAACATATCCAAAAGCAAACGTTTCCTTTGCTTCATCGCTACAATATGAATACACTGTGACCTTTGAAACAGCAAACTGGAATTCCTGAATTTGCCCGTCAGTTAATTGAAAAGTGGAGTCCAGATGCAGTGTTAATTGTTCTTTTGGAATAGCATCAGGACCCCCGACTGTGCGCACAGATAAATGTCCCGAGACTAATTGCCCGTCATACAGCTTCAGCCGCATATCATGCAAATTGCAATAAAAGCATAATAAGATTTCATCACTATATTCTAATATTTTCGCACTATAGACGTCCTCAATATTTAGCTTTTTAGAGATTTCCCGCACTGTTAGAAAAAGGTCTGCAATAAGATTATCCTGCGTTAAGGCGGGTTTCGGGACTTTTGAAGTCATGGCCGCGATAAATAATTTTTCGAGCGTCAGTGCTTCGGCTAGATTCTGCAATTGGAAGATCGCGTCTGTTTGAGCGTATGCTGTCTTGATGAAGGCGATACCTTCATTCGAGGTCATACCGGTAACCATTTGAACTCGTAACGAATCAGATTCTGCAACGGTGGACAACATAACCTCATAAACCTTTTTATTTATTTTATCTAAACTGATTACATTAAAAGCAACTTGTAATTGAATGTAAAACCTATCTATAAATTCCAATGAAATACCCCTATCCCTTTTATCTGGATGCGCCAGAAAGTTTGCGACTTCATAAAGTTCAATTCTGTGCCGACAGTATTGCCGAATATCAATCAGAAATAATCTTATATTTTCATCTTCGAATGTACGATCTCTGATTCGATTCAAGTTCCGAATAATCGACTCCGATAATTTTTTAGGGATATCCATTTCATAAATTTAAAAATTGCTCCAATGTAAGTCATTACTTTCTATTTCCATACTCAGTTCTTCAAACAATTAAATCAAACTCATTATGGAAAATTCAAAACAGACTGCATCTCGCAGGCAGATGAAAGTGTATCGAGGACATTTCGTTTTAAAATACGGACGCGTATTCAAAGCGCATCCTGTCATTCGTTTGGGAGGCATCTATTTGTCTGCACTGGATTTTCAAATCTGAGATGAAATTGAAGTGAGTACATTGAGAGGAATAATTCTCATCACGAAAGTTCAGAGAAATTATGTCTGATTTATAAAACAATGATATAGCTCGGTGAATCGTATTTATAAGTGGACATGTTATGTGTCCACTTTTTAGTTTTCCGTAGCTTTACTTATTAACATATCGAAAAATAACGTAATGAACTTTAGATAGTTGGATTTGTTGATAAAAAAATTTGGTAAACGATAAATGATATTCGTACTTTTGTACACAAACAAACTAATGTAAATGAGCAGTTTATTTTATAAAAAATTATCTACAGCAAGAAAGATGTCAGGACTTTCTCTGCAAGAATTAGCTGATAGAACTGGAGTATCAAAAAGCGCAATTTTCAAATATGAAAATAATGAAATGATGCCCGACAGCGCGTCCTTGATCCGGCTTTCTGAGATACTGGATGTAAACATGGGATATTTTTTTAACGATGAATTATCTGGCAATATAGAATTAATCGATATTGAATACAGAGAAGAATTCAAGTTGGGTGATACCGAAATTGATACCATAAAAAAAAATGTGGAAAATTACCTTGAGCGTCTTTTCGAGTTAGAGAAAGTTGCGGATGTTGCTCCTGAAAGATTTAAAAATCCAGTCGAGGGAATACGAATAAAATCTGTGAGTGATGTGACAAAAGCAGTGAAGGTACTGAGAAGAAAATGGCAGATAGCAACCACAGCTATTTCTAATGTAATTGGTTTGATTGAAAGTAAAGGTATAAAAGTTTATCAAATTCTTCAGTCGGAAAAATTCGAAGGATTTTCTGCCTGGGCGGGTGAAGTGCCGGTAATTGTTGTCAATGGAAATATCCAAGAAGTAACTCGAGTGCGCTTCACAGCACTTCATGAACTTGGGCATATTGTATTGTGCGTTGAAGATGATTTATCAGATGAGAAGATTGAAAGGATCTGTGATGCTTTTGCTGGTGCGATGTTATTTCCAGATGACTTGGTTGTTGCTGAACTCGGGAGTAATAGAAAAAAAATTTCACTCGAAGAATTAAAGTTAGTAAAGGAGAAATACGGAATATCCATTCAGGCAATTATGGTAAGGGCAGCAAATGTTTCAATAATAAGCTGGGATACATACAATAAATGGAAACAATATTATTTATCGCTGACAGGAACTAATCAAGATTTTGGAAAATTTAGTTCTGATGAATCCCCAAAAAGATTTAGTCAAATGTTGTTTAATTGTATTGCGGAGGAAAAAATTTCAATTGCCCGTGCTGCAGTGCTATCGGATAAAAAAATTAGCACTCTTAAAAAAGAAAAAATAATACATGAATGCTTCTACAATTAGAAATATATGATTGCTATCTTTAATGACCCCGATGACATAAGCCTTTTCCGCGCTTCCATCAGAAAAAATGATGGGAGTGAACTTGATTTTTTTGTTTCGGATTTGACACTACATGAACATGGGAAATCCTTTTTTCTCAACCTAAAAATTGAGTTCGTTAAGGAGGTTTCATTTAACGGAGGTGAGATGAAGAGCATCGTAAATTTGTACCATGAGAACAACAAAAATTATTCAATCGGTAATTGCTCGAATTTATTTTTTGCCCAGCAACATCATGCCCTTATAATAACAAACGATGCGATAATTGTGGCTATTGCAAGAAAGTATCGTTTAGAAGCCATCTCCACAAAGTATCTCAAAAAAACTCTCAGATTAATTTCAATAAAACAATAAAAATAAAAAATATGAAATAAAAAACCGGCCCGAAGACCGGCTGTAATTTTGATCGTAAGTCTGAATTCAGAACTTTAGGAAGGTCACTGAATTCTGATGCAAAGAAAAGTATTCTTTCTTTACCAAACAAATCTTTTCAGCTTCATCGCCCGGGAAATCTCCCAAACCTGAATTCACCATTTGGCGTGAGCCAAATCTGTGGCTATAATTCATGTGCCCAAAATTATTTCTGTGAAAAGTTTCTGACGCTTGTAGCCTGCATTGAAATATTTCACTTTGTTTCAAATCAAAATTATTATTAAAAATGAAAAATAATACAATTAAATTTATAATTAACGACAAGCATTTTGAATCCGATGAACAGTACATTCTAGGTGCTAAAGTTCGGGCAATAGGAAACATATCGAAGGATGATGAAATCTTCCTTGCTATCAAACGCCCGTGGGAAGACGAGTCAATTGCTGATGATACGAAAGTTGATTTAGCGCGTCCCGGTATTGAACATTTCTTCTCCAAAAAACATGGCGAAGAGAAGTTGGTTTCAATTTATGTTGACAACATCGAAAAGAAAATCTCACGTGGTAAACACTCCGTTGCTGAGATAAAAAAAATCGGTGGTGTTCCTGCTTCATATGAATTGGAAGAGGTAATTGATGGAAAGCTCACACCGCTTGATGACAACGCAGTAGTGCTAATTAAAGGGGGTGAAAAGTTTTTCGGTCATGTTCGCGATGGTTCCTCATCTTAATTTCAGCTATGAACTTTGACGAGAATCAAATTGCCGAGTTAAAGCAGATAACCCCTGACCTGAGTTGTGCTCAGGAAGGGGGTTATAACTACATCTTAATAAAAGATCTTCGCTTGCCTGATAATTGCAAGCCCGAAGTGGTTGATGCATTGCTGTGTTCAACACCAAGAGATGGTTACGAGTCAAGATTATTTTTTTCTGCACTGATTACCGGATGCCACCAAAGGAATTGGAATGGAAACATTCGAGTGTTAGAAGGAAACTGGTATGCAGTTTCTTGGAAGGTTCCGGGCGGGCTGAAGCTTGCTGAGATATTAATGGTCCATCTTAAAGCATTACGATGAATGAGAAATAAATACAAAGTATGGTTCAAAATACCAAAGCAAATTCATTTGAAGATGCTTGGTGATTTAAGAAGATCTCATTCGTTCGCTTACGAAAGAGTGGGTTTTTTATTTACGACTTCGAAGTTACTTTCAGATAACACCATTCTTGTTTTGGCAAAAGATTATTCTCCAGTCGATGATAAAAATTACATTGATGACAATAAAGTTGGTGCAAAAATAAACTCAACTGCTATTCGGAACGCAATGCAAAGAGTCATGGAAAATAACGAGGGGTGTTTTCATGTTCATTTGCACAATCATACAGGTGCTACCTATCCAAGCCGCACTGACGAAGTAGGATTACCACCAGTAGCAAAAAGTTTCGCTAACGTTTCTCCGAATCAGGCGAGCGGAATTTTAATATTAAGCGAAGATTCTTTTTACGCATCAGTAATTTGTCCAAACGAAAAAAAATTTATTACTCCTGAATTGATTTCAGTTGTCGGTTATCCTCTTAATCTATGTTTCCCGGGAGCAAAAATGAATGCAAGAAGAAAATCACTCGACAGGCAATCATTCCTCGGAGTAAAGTCTCAGCATGTTTTTGAAAACATAAAAGTTGGAATTATTGGATATGGAGGAGGGGGTTCTCACATTGGTCAGCAACTCGCACATCTGGGGGTAAAGAACATTTTAATTTTTGATGACGACAAAGTTGAAGAAACTAATCTTAACCGTTTAATAGGTGCATGGTTTAGTGATGTAAAAAAAGCTGTCTTAAAAATAAATGTAGCCAAGCGAATTATTAAAAAAATTCTTCCTTCAGTTCAGATAGTTTGTATAAATAAAAGATGGCAGGAAAAAGCTGAACTTTTACAACTCTGCGATGTAGTTTTCGGAAGTGCTGATACTTATGCAGAACGTCAGCAATTAGAAGCTGAGTGTAGACGCTATCTGATACCTTTAATTGATATCGGAATGGATGTGCATATATTGGATAATGCGTATGAAATGTCTGGACAAATAATTCTCTCAATGCCGGGTTCACCGTGCATGAAATGTTTTGGTTTTCTAACCGACAAAAAGCTGGCGTTAGAAGCAGCAAAGTACGGAGATGTCGGGGGAAGACCACAAGTTGTCTGGGCAAACGGTGTGTTAGCGTCTACGGCTGTCGGAGCATTTGTGGATTTAGCCACTGGCTGGACAAAGACAGAGGACAAACTTATTTATCTGTCATATGGTGGAAATAAAGGAACACTGGGTAACCACATTCGATTGGAATATGCTGAAAAAATTTGTACTCACTATACATTTGATCAGTTAGGGGTACCTGTTTTTAAAAAATTCTAAAATTTATTATTATTATTATTATTCCATCTTATACAATAAAAAAAGCCACCCTGTTACGGATGGCTCTCTGTAGCATGACTCACTTGTTCGCTATCATTTTCCTGAGCATGCCGATCACTTCTTGTAAGTGAACAGAATTTTCAATAATCACCGAGCAACTTTCACCACCCCAGAATTTCTGAATGGACTCTTTCAAATTCTGCACTTTAAGATGCATGATAATCTTTCGCGTGTCTTTTTCTGAGTGCATGATGACAAGATCAATTTTGCTCGTGCGCACAGGAAAGGAGGCATCATGGGAAGACAGAGGTGGCCACAACACATTTTTAGCTTGATGATGAATTAAACGGTAAGTGTTGAATTTTAATTTCTACATAAGTTTTCCGGACAGATTTCAATCGTAATTTGTGAACTCAATCCGTCTAACATTCAAATGAAAAAAATCATTTTTATCAGCTATTCGACATTGGATAATGACAAGGTGGAGATATTAATATCTGAATTAAGCGCAACTGAAAATTTAACTCCTCTAGTGATCGCAGCAAATCGAGAAGCATTGAAGCCCCTGGCAAATAAAGTTGCTGAAGGAATTAATGGCTCTTGGGTCATCGTTCCTGTAATTACAAAAAAATCAATGTCAACTCAATGGCTCAATCAGGAAATTGGGTATGCTCAAGCGCGCGGAGTAAAAATTATGCCTATTGTTGAGAAGGGAGTGATCAACGACTTAAAAGGATTTATACATAAACAAATTGATCTCCCTTACACCTTCCTTTTATCTGATTCCGATCATAATAATGACAACTTTCGGGCTGCGATAAAAACATTGATTAATGATCTGGAAAAACATTTGCCTATAGTACCTAAAGTTGAACCTGTCAAAACTCCATTTGAAAAAAGTCTTGACTTGGCGGACATCGTAGAAAAGGAACAGAGTTATAAAAAGGAGAAAGAAAAATTTCTTGGTTCTCACACCGCATTTGAAATGGCCCAGCAGGAGGTTCTCACAAATATGTTCAAAGAAATAAGAGAAAAGATCAACGCGCTTCATACTAGGAAAATGTTTTGCGGTACCGAGGAAGATAATCTGCAGTTTTTGTTTATGGTCAACTGTGAGGGCTTCAACTTGGTTATTCAATTCTATTTACCTTATTTTAATTCCCTCCAGGAGTCCATACTTTACGTAAAATACATGAGTTCTTACGCTCAACCAAAAGAGGTTAAAAACATGCAATTCATTTTCGATAAAAACGAAGCGGGGCAAATAGGCTGGTTAAATCTAAAGCAGCGCAAACTTTATCTCTCGCAGCAAATCGTTGATGATGGCTTCGCCTGGATAGTCGAACAAGTCTCATTGAAAAGAAAGGGAATAACGGAACTTTAACAATATTGATCTGAAAAAATGGAGGCCACCTTCTTTTTAAAAATAAAGATTAAACCCGAGTTTAGTTCAATTCAGGAAATTTGGAATGTGCTTTTTGATGCAATTTTATATGTCACAAAAACAGACATTCGATTTACGCTAAGGATAAATACGCCAAAACGAATTTTTGGTCCCCAGGAATCTTTCCAGACTTCGTACAGGTTATTTTTTGATGTCATTTCTTTCACTCCCGATGCAAATTATACGATAGTCAAAAAAATTATTTTCAGTGAGGAAAGTATCAGAGGACACTCAACCACTGATTCAGGTAGTTCCATCGACATCAAATTCAATTCGATAGAATTTGAAATCGAAAATCAGTATTCAACTGAAGATGAAATTTTCTGCATGTATTACGGTAACGTAATTTCCTATAATGATTTTTACAAAGAGTATCATCTTGATCCAACGCTTAAACCAACTTTTAAATTAGAGCGCAGAACTGAACCCTTTCATGTCCTCAATTCAAAAATTTCCATCAGACCCGAAATATATGTGAACATAAAGGATAAAACGAAAGAGACCGTTTTCGGAAAAGAATCATTTATTAATATCAAGTGCGACTTGGATGTAGACGCAACCATTCACTGTGTAAACGTACTTGATTTAATTTTCTCATTCTATTACCGAAAAATGATTCAGTGCAATTTCATTAAATACCTAGTAAACAGAAAAGGCAAGATAGTTTACAAAATATCTGACAACGTAGAAAATGAGCGATGCCCGACATATCATTTGGGAATGCAAAATAAGTTCATGCTTTTGTACAATATCAACTTTGAGATCATACAGAGTAATTATGAAACATTTTTTGACATTATAAACCTATACATCAACGCTTCCTACTCAAAAGATAACAAATCAAAATTTATTCTCCATTTTTTGGCGCTTGAATTGTTGAAAGCAAAATTCGGGAACGAAGAGCGAAGCAATTTTATTTTCAAAAATATTAACTTGAAAAATCGAATCAGAACGTTTCTTATTGACTTGGCTAATTATCTATCATTACAAGAAAAAGAAAGTAAAACACTTAATGAAAAACAGAGAGAAGATAATTTGACAACTGAAAAGGAAATGCTAACATGCCCCTCTAAAGTGGGCTATCTTGAGGACACAATAATTTTAAAGGCTATGAGCCATCAGTTTAAGCGATTGATGGATATCTATCCTATGGATCTGTCCAAATATGGGGTTGATTTACGGATATTAACAAAATTGCGTGGGAAAATATTTCATGGAAGCACATTAAAACCCATAGACGAAACAAATTTAAAAGAAATATGCGTTCGTGAACGTCTTCCAAAGTTCATTACGGAATTGATTGTAAGGGTTATGGGTGGAAATCCTGAAAATTACAATCGAAATATTTATGACGGATAAGTTATTTAAGTTAACATATCGATATATGAATAAATGATTTTAACTAAACCTCGCTGAAAATAATTTATCATGGAAGATTACACCTCACGGATCTATACTCTTAAGGACATTCAGAATTTTATTGCGACTAAAGCTGAGGAAACTACTTACCTCGAATTCAAGGCGGCAGGAGGATTAAGTACTATGCCTTCGGTTAAGGACGAAATTACAAGAGATGTTTCCTCGTTCGCAAATTCGGACGGTGGTCTTATTATATATGGTTTAATGGAAGCGAATCATATAGCTGATAGTCTTGACTTCGTGGACGGAAAGGTTTACACAAAGGAATGGTTGGAACAGATCATTGGGCGAATTCAAAGAAAAATACAGGGTGTTGCGATATACCCGATACGAGTCAACAATAATTTTAAAAAATCAATTTACGTTGTAGAAATTCCACGAAGTGTTGATGCACCGCACAGAGCAGCTGACGGTAAATTCTATAGAAGAAGCAACTTTGTACGTACCATAATGGAGGAATACGAGATTCGAGACATGTATAGTCGGACAATTAAAACGGAGTTGGAAATTCTTGAACCAAAGGTAAATTCAAGAGGTGAAAGTTACTCTCAGGGGACGCTTGATAAATATCAAGTAAGTATGGACATTGAAATACAAAATATCGGTAAAGCGATAGAAAAAATGTATAAAGTAGAGGTTATAGTTCCAACCCATCTTGTGAATACAACAGGCCTAATTTACACAACCCCCTTTTTTTCAAAGTTCTCTCGTACAGAAGGGGATTATGGAATTTATACTTTCCCTCACCAATCTGAGCTTTACCAAAGTGAGATATTCGCTGTGCCTAGTGCAAACTTTTTTATGACTCAACAGACATTTAATTTGTTGCAAACGCTGCCTATAATAATCAAACTCTATTTTTCTGGTGGGCAAAGAGAAAAAAATCTGTATCTCACAGAAAACCTGAAGCATAAGCCAAAGAGTGGTGGTATCGAGCACGATTTAAAAGAAGAATGTTTCATGAAAGAATGAGGCAGATCATAAAATCAGATTGGCACTAAAAAAAGCCACCCTGTGATGGGTGGCTCTCTGTAGCATGACTCACTTGTTCGCTATCATTTTCCTGAGCATGCCGATCACTTCTTGTAAGTGAACAGAATTTTCAATAATCACTGAACAGCTTTCGCCTCCCCAGAATTTCTGAATGCTCTCCTTCAGGGTTTTCACTACATGATGCTTCAGCAGCTTGCGAGAGTCCTTTTCGGGATGTTTAACCACAAGATCAATTTTGTTTTTCCTGAAATGAAAGAAGGCAAGGTTCCTATCTTTCTTTAGTGCGATGTAATACCGCTGTGGATTAAACTGAAGATGGCTATCGAACTTCAAAAGATCATCCTTAATGATTCGATACACATTTTTAATTTCATCCGATACGCCCTCAAAGTGGGATGCCTCAGTTGCCGGTATTTTTTCTTTGACAACTTTTTCTTTGACCACCTTTTCCTTTTGATGGAGTTCAGTGTACGCAGGGGACAGAGTGCAAAAAGTATCTCCGTTACTGGAGTACCTTTTCAACGTAAGAGAATGCACGACCCGCCACGGTTGCGGATACAACTGCTTAATACCATTTAGTTCTGGAAGTTCACTTTCAGAAAGCACCAGAATTGAGGTGTTGCTGACAATGATTTGTTTGATGAATTCAAAAATGTCAACACCTTGGAGTCTTGCTTCCAACTCTTTCTTCGCTTCCTTGCAAATATATTTAGACAGTTCTTCGAGACTTTCCATCTCAATCAGGAAAAGGAAGAACCGTGTGAAGCGAGGAAAGATGTCCTTAAAAAAATCTTGGTCTGGCGTAACTGTATCTAAAAAATAAAACCTTGGTGTGTCCTCCATGTCGAGCATTACATTGTCCGGCAGGAAGTTGTTCTTGAATAAATTCTTACTCTTAGTCGGCAATGGAATAAGAATAGTCTGTTGACCGAAAAGAGTTCTGCAATTGTCCAGTACCAGTTTCTCGATCTCCTTTACTGATCGAAATTTCTTTTCGACAGGAGGGGTTGAGTAGCGATAATCTGTGGACAATGGGTGCAATGTGTTTCCCTTAAGTAAATAGGAATTGCGTAAGTGATTTGTTTCTTTCTCAAAGGAAAGCTGCTGGCTGGTTTCAGCCAATGGTTGTTCTTTTTTCATAATAAATGGATTTTAAATTTTTGAAGAAATTATCTTCAAAGATTTTATCCAACAATGAAAAAATTGTCAAGAGTAAATTGTAATATAATATGTAAAATGATATTTGTCCATTCCTTCTGAGAAAAGGCCTCTAAATAAAAAATGCCTGTGCTTGTCGCACGGGCATTTCATTGCTATGTTTCTCTATTAGAATGGCGGTTTGGGAACCGCCATAAGTTCTTTGAGGTAAATAAGATATGTTCTTGCAATCTTAGCATAACTTCCACTCATTTCTTTTCGATTACTCGCGAACTGCTTTCGATATTTTACGACTGAATGATTATTGCTCAAGAAAGAAAGGGATGCACGATTGTTTACCGATAATATTAGGCATCCTTCATCATTGTAATTCTGATCTGTCTTGAAATACAATCCAGTTACAGTTGATGGAAAATCTATGCGTACCAAGTTTCCGTAATCAAGTGATAGTAATTCTTCCGTTCCTTTATGGAAGACGCTGGCGAGGTTATAGGGGTTTTCTACGAACATTTTGTTTTTGAATGGAGCAGTTAAAAGTTTTATCCATTCTTTCAGGTTCTCAGCATTGTCCTGGCTATTCAGCAATAGCTGAATCTCCTTTGATGGTTTATTGATTTTTTTCATTTTGTATAAATTTAGGGTAGAACGTTAGTGAACTATCTTAACCCTCAAAAAAGGCTTAGAAAGTCCACCAACACCTAAGATACAAAGCTTAAAAACAATCTACCCTAAGTATAGCTTACATATAACTGATTGTCAAGCATTTAATTATTTTTCATTCTGAAGCAAAAGGTTGAAGCAAACACTTAAATGACTCTAATGAACGTTAGAGATTACTTCAGATTACTCAATGGCACGCGATCTTTGCATTGCTTTGTTTCTTAAACGTAAAAACGTAATTACAATGAAATTGTTTTTGGATGATTTGGAAATAGGAAAATCAAATTTAACAGAGAGTATAAGAAAAGTAACTCTTGAATTGCAAAATCACCCTCTTTATAGATCAGTCAAGACACTGGAAGATGTCAAAACCTATATGGAGTACCAAGTATGGTGTGTCTGGGATTTCATGGCGCTGCTTAAGTCGTTGCAAAGAGGATTACTCAATAATGATATTGAATGGCTTCCACCGTTTGACGGGAGTATTGGAGCTTTCATTTATGAGATTCTTTTAACTGAAGAGACAGACATAACAGATGTTGGACGGGGACATGCAAGTCATTTTGAAACCTATGTAAAAGCTATGCGGCAAGCAGAGGCAAACACAAAGCCGATTGACATTTTTATTGAAAATCTTCAATCAGGTAAAAAGTTCGATAAAGCTATTGAGGGAACTGAAATTCCGTCTCCTGCACTTGAGTTTGTGCAAAACACTTTGAAATATGCTCATTCAGAATTGCATAAGGCGGTGTCTGTTTTTTGCTTAAGCAGGGAAGGTATAATTCCAGGAATGTTTAAAACATTCTTGGAAAATTTCAAATTAGAAAATAATCTTTCAACCTTTCTTTGGTATTTAGAACGTCATATTGACGTTGATTCAGAAAGTCATGGACCTTTAAGTGTAAAATTGTTCTCTAAAGTCGTAGGTACTGAAAAACATAAACTCGATGCAGCACTAGAGGCTGCTTTGGACGCCCTTCATGCACGATTGAAATTTCTTGATTCCATTCTTTATAATATAGAGCAAAATAAAAATAAATAAAATGAAAAAAATAAAATTAATATCGTTAGGCATTGTTATACTTATAAGTTATCTTTTCGCAGGATGCAGGGATGGAAATGAGCCACTGGTTAAGACGCAGAGCAATCTTTCAGTTTATGATCGAGTTTTAAAAGATTCTGTCATCCGATGTGGCTATACGATCTATCCTCCTGGCTGCTTGAAGGACTCTTCTGGTAAATTAGCAGGTGTGTTTGTTGAAACACTTGAAAAAGCCGCAGCTGATTTAGGATTAAAAGTGCGGTGGGCAGAGGAGGTTGGATGGGAAACGCAAATTCAGGGACTTGAAAATGATCGATACGATATGATCGGCAGTTCAGTTTGGGCAAATCCGAAAAGAGCGAAACTCACAACTCTGACAATTCCACTCTATTTTAGTCCCATTGACATTTATGTTCGTAGTGATGATAACCGTTTCAATGATGTGAGGGATTGGAGTATTTTGAATAATGAGCAATATAAGATTTCTGTTGTTGACGGTGGTACAGGTAATGTAATTCGCAAAAACCGTTTTCCTAAAGCAACGGCAGTTTCACTGCCAGAAAATACTGACTTCGGAACTTCTTTTCTTGATGTGGTGAATAAGAAAGCCGACTTTCTTTTAATGGAACCCTTTCAAGCAAGCAAGTTTATCCAGAACAATGGTTATAAAGTAAAAAATGTATCGGAAAGAAAACCTCTCTACATTTTCGGCAACAGCTATATGCTCAAACGGAATCAATCCGAATTTGAACATATGTTGAATACGGAATTACAAAACCTGATTAACAATGGTTTTGTAGACGATTTGCTTGCTAAGTACGAAAAATTTCCAAATAGTTTTTTGCGTTCGCAAAAACCTTACGCTATAAAATAGATACATGAGTGTATTTGAAATACTTTCCAATCACCACAAAGAGCTCTGGTCAGGGCTGAAGGTTACCCTTCTCCTTTGTGGTTTTGTATATCCTATTGGAATTATCTTAGGTGCGCTTATTGGAATAGCAAGGTATAAGTGGAAAATATTTGTCGGCATTCCCGGTTTTATTTTTTCGCTCATTATGTCATCAACTCCAATTTTGGTTTTACTTTTTTGGTTGCATTACCCGTTGCAATTCATGTTGCAGATTGTAGTTGACCCGTTCATCACTTCGGTTGTTGCGTTGAGTGTGATAATGACTGTGATTGTATCGGATCAGGTAAAAAATGCACTTAATGATTTTCCAGTACAATACTTGCTTTCTGCAAGAGCATGCGGTCTATCGAATAAGCAAATCGTAAATAAAATTCAATTGCCGATGATATTTCGACAAATGCTTCCGAATTTATTATTTGCGATGATTACGGTATTGCAGGCAACACTTTTCACGAGCATGATAGGAGTGAATGAAATTTTCAGAGTTGCTCAGCAAATCAACAGCGACATTTATCAGCCAGTTCAAATTTACACGGCACTTGCAATATTTTTTATCGGTGTGTGCGTAGTGCTGAATATTTTGGCATTCTGGTTAAAGTCACAATTAAGATGGAGTTTTTCCGAAGTATGATAACGGATGTTAATGGGTAAAAACATATCAAAATCTATTGCAGGAAGAAAAATTCTTTTATCAATTGACGTTGACTTAATCCCGGGAGAGGTAGTTGCTCTTGTAGGTTCCAGTGGAGGAGGCAAAAGCACATTAATACGCAATCTTGCTTTGCTTGAGAAACCAGATGCTGGTAAAATCATGATTGATGAAATGCAGTTTGATTTTCCGATGACCGGAAGGCCATTGCCCAACCACATTCACCCATTAGTTTCTGTAGTATTTCAACAATTTCATTTGTGGCCACACTTAAAAATCATTGATAACTTACTGATGCCATTAAAGCAGCAGCACATATTTATTAATCAGATCGAATTTGATGAACTTACAAATTACTTCGAAATAGATCATTTGCTCAATCGATACCCGCACCAAGTAAGCATGGGACAGAAGCAACGTATTGCATTTATCCGTGCAGTTTTATTGAAGCCAAAATATCTTTTACTTGATGAAATTACCAGCGCTCTTGACATCCAACATATCGGTAAAATGATGAGATTCATAAAGCGGCTTGCTGAAAAAAATACAGGAATTCTCATTGCTACCCACCTAATAGGGTTCGCTGCGAACATAGCTGATGAAATTATTTTTTTAAACGATGGAAAAATTGTTGAGCGCGGTGATAAAGTAATTTTAAGACAGCCGCGAACAGAGTTGTTTGCTAAATTTTTAAATTATCTTGAATATGAAAGCTAAAGGTTATCACTTACCAAGATTAGATGCCAAAGTGGAAGAACAAATATTAGGAATTCTTCACGAAGGTTCTGAAAAGGTTATTGAAATTCTGCATGAGCATTCAAGAGATTATATTGAAGAAGATAACGAAAAATATTTTGAAAAAGCGCTTGTTCAAATTGGAAAAACAGTTAGCAAAGTTGCCTCCTTACCTGAATTTAATTATGACCACACCAAGAAAAGAAGAATAGCCTTTCTACCTGGGTACACTACTAAAAAAAATAATCGCATTACCCATAAAATAAAATACAAAAAATGGCGAATTCCTTCTGATATCTCTTATGACATTATAGGCAAAAACGATGTAGAACCTGTTAAAGAAGCCTACACTAACCAAGCATTGCTTTACTATTATCTCTTAGAGAATCATAAAGACAATTTTAGAAATGGCGGGACTCATCAGTTCCTTTTGGCAAATGCAATGACCTTAAAAGTCAATGGTGGATATAATTTAGACCTCCTTCAGGTTTATACAGGAAAGAAAAAATCAGATCACTTTGAGGAGCTTACTTTTTTAACTATCCAGGTTGACTTCGAAAAAATGGATACGGTTGAAAAGCTCTTTAACCATTTTAATAAAGTCTTGAATGAGGGCAGTCCAGTGGAACGTTGGCCACTGAGTGCAGAAGATAAAAAGGGAGACTTCACAAGAAATGCTGCTACATACAAAATGCGAGGTTATCTTATTTCGCTTTGGTATAAATTACTTCATGATACAAAGAAAGACAATATTGATAAGTGGTTTGAGGATTGTGGTGGACTGGCACAGGAATTGAAATTTGCAAAATTAAAGGAACGATTAGAGAAATTACAAAAGGAAATAAAACGGGATAATGGAGAGCATTATTCTTTTTGGTATAGTTTGGTATTTGAAGCATTGCCCGATTTTACGGTACCCGACAAGAGACGTATTGAAAGTTTGGGATCAGCAATGCTTATGACTGATTTCGAGCTGAAACCATATTTTTTCTGTTGGATACAACCTTGGGTAAATCGAATGTATCGGCATGTAAGGGATTTTGAAAATATAGGAAAGGCAATTGCGGATACTCAGGCTAAGTTGCGTAATGTCTACACGGGCGATGAGAAATATTTACCTAAAAAGGTCATGGGTGATCGGCTTTACAGTGTTAAATCTGGAAACAAGCATGTGCTAGAACTTATTTTTTATTATCAGGAATTGTTTGGAAAACATCAAGATGAATATTTAGAGAAAATTGCTCCTGTTGCAAATGACATACTAAACTCAATCAACACTTTACATCTTATTCAAAGAACTTTACCTAAGAGCATTGAGAAAAATAAAAAGTCTCTTGCAAAGAAAACTATTGAAATTATTGAATGCTCTGACTTTGCTACAGTAGCTCCAAATGCCATAGAGAGGATTGAATCAATCGAAGAAGTGATTATTAGGAATCTCCCTAACCCAAAGTTTGGATTTAACTCTGACTTACTAAATTGCGAAAATCGCTTAACCTTACCACGTTTTTATTTTAGGATGGTAGGACGACTGGTAGCATTAACACTGTACACAAAATGCAATTACACAATTAATCAAATCCAATCTTTTTTGACTAGAAAAGTTTTGATTTATAAGAATTCAGACTCCTCCAATGATAGCGATTTTCGCGTTTGCCGAATAAATTTTTTTATCGAAGGTTTGGTGAGTTCTGATGATGAACATAGTAGAAGGATAGCCATAAGCGAAATTCAAAAACATTTATCTGAATTTGAAAAGGAATTTTTAGAAATGTGGTATAAAGATTTTTCCGCAAACACGCTAAATGAAGAAGTCCTTGCAATCTGTAAAAATGATCGACTAAAGGAAATCTTGAGGAACGATTACAAGTTCCGATTCTAAACTCTGAGAGTTATTATTTTAATAAAATTACGACAGGTTACTGAAAAACTTACAGGGGAGATGTATCCTAAAATTAACCCCACTTGCATCAACTAACTACCACCAGTTGTAGTTTTCATGCCATGTAGATAGGCGTTTTTTGTTCCATCAAAATATAGATCTGATGGACGCCAACAAAAATCAACTTTCCACTTCACAGTTTTTACAAATCGCAGAGCAACGCTTGCCCATGCTCACTGAACTCTTAGTACGTCAAGACGATCCGTATAGAATAAATTGGGTTGGCGGTTTGCTCTCTGTTTCAATTAAAAGAATGGAAATGGAATTAAAGAAAAATAATTTTTCACAAGGACAAACTCAACAGGCGACTAACACACTTGAAGGATACCGTTCCGCGCTTTTATCATTTAAGAAAAACAATCAATACTAAAAACAAAAATCATGATTACACTTTATAGCTCCGTTACAACTGCTGAGTTTTCCAATATCATGTTCCAACAAAAAAGTGCTGGAACGTCATATAATATTTCTCTAGTTAAGGGAAATTGGGCATTTATTGATATGCAAAATCTATATAAAGGAGTGAGGGAGAGAGGATGGAAAATCAACTGGAAGCGTTTTAGGGAGTATCTCGCGACACATTATAATATTACTCGTGCAATTGTATTCATGGGATACATTAGAAAATATGAATGTTTGTATTCTGTTATTAGGAGCGCCGGTTTTGAAATAGAATTTCGTGAGGTAAATGAATTATGTGACGGAACGATTGATGGCGGAAACGTGGATGCGGATCTAGCCTATTACGTGATGGACAATAAGGCGCATTACAATCGTGCGCTCGTAGTTGCAGATGATGGAGATTACAGCAAAATGCTTCAAAGTCTCCTCAGACAGGATAAGTTGGAACTTGTGATCAGTTCTCATTCCATAAAACAGACATCAGAATTCATTAAAGCTGTACTGCCCAGGCATTTGCTTCTCAGTATAAATAGTATAAGGAATATCATAGAATAAAATACAAATAAATATGGGACCAATAATTACAATGAGCGAAGCCGCTAAACTACTTTCAAGAAAAGATGCTCGAAGCGTTCAACGGTGGTGCGATAAAAATAACGTAAAAATATTTTCAGAGGATGGAACTAATCATAAGTACTTATTACGGTTTGAATTTGACCATGCGCGACTGAAAAAAATTATAGAATATCTTAAAGAGAAATATAAAGAGAATTGGCTACAAGCATTTGCTGTGTACAAGAGCATGAATATTCCTGATGTTGCAGAAATGGAAGAGGTGGGTAAACGATTTATCTCACCACAAAAGGAGAAACTTTCAGAAAATGAAAAACAAATACTGTCAAGATTGACTTCATAAAAACCACTGAGTTATGATACGCCCTGCGATGGAAAAAGTACTGTTCATACCGCCCTCTAAAAAAGTGACTGGATTAAAAGTTTACTGTCGAGTCTGTAGCACAAATGTTGGAGCAACATGTAAGAAAAATGGAAAAATCATTCAGAAGTGTCCTCACCCTGAAGCACTACATTTTAAAATTTATGCACATGAACCAGGAACTAAGAATGTCAGAAGGACGAAAAATTTAGGAACGAGAGCGCTTGAGGAGGCGCGATTCGAGGCACTGCAATTTCGAAAAGAAGTTAAGTCAATTGGCAATAAGGATAAAACTGTTATAGAGTCATCGAATGAAAAACCGCAAACAGCAAACTCTTCATTTCTACTTTCGCATGCTTTGGCAAAACATGTATCGTGGCTTGGTGGGAACAATGTGCCGGCACACCGTAAAAAGTTCAGAAGCCAATCACATTTGAATGACATCGAAAGGGCTTACCGCGTATTCATAAAGTGTTTAGATGAAAATGGGCGAGACACAACCAAGCTAACTGTACATGAGCTAAACGATGACGCGGTCGGGGAAGTCTATGATTATTTATTAAAGAATAAGAAGTTTTCAAACAGGAGTTTTAATAAGTACATCGGGTATTTCACATCCTTCATAAAATGGTATTCAGAGGAGTTTGATATTCCGATAAAGAACTGGTTCGAAAAAGTGGAGCGAAAAAAAGTTGTGTACAACCCTGAGGCAATCACAAAAAAAGAATTTGATGATCTTCTTGAACAGCTATCAAAAGCGAATGGCAAATTAAAATATCCCCATGAAGATGACGCGCGGTATTTATATCGTTCATATTTACGCCCTGCTTTTCTTTTCGCGTTGCATAGCGGCAGAAGACGTGAGGAAGTCATTCAGGCAAAGTTCTCGGACATTATTGAGGAGAGTGATGGGAGTGCCTGCATAAAGATCGCTGACATTAAAGTGAACAGAATAAAGGGTTCATCATCCGAAGCGGAAAAGAAATACATCTACGTTCCAGTAACAAGAGCGCTGAGAGAATTATTGAATGAAACGGGATATGAAAAGTATAAGGGAACGGATCGATTCCTAATAGGGCCAGAAATTGAAAGAGACAGGAATAGGGTAATGAGTGATAATCTTTCCCGAGCGTTTAGTCATTACTTTAATCAGGTTTCAGATAGAAAACTGACTTTTAAAAGTTTGAGAAAAACGTATGTCACCGCTGCTCATATTTTTACAGGAGGAAATGCAAAAGCTCTGTCGGGCCATAGTGGAAATGCGGTCGTGGAGAAAAATTATCTGGCGCAAAAAGTTTTGGCACAAGCAGCGGTGAATTTCGAAGTCTTTCCTGCGGAAATGGAACGTAAGGATGAACTTGAAAAATTAAGAGAAGATTCAAAACAAAATAAAATAGAAATAGAAAAATGAAAACAACTATTCGGGGTATTTATTCCGGTATCGTGGGGAACGCAAAGAAAAATTTCCGCACTCTGTTCCGCACTTTAGCCGCACTTTTTGAAGTATCGCTTCTGTTATTCTGGCTACGGAATGAAATAAAAAAAGCCTCAATAGGGCTGCTATCAAGGCTTCCATCGTTTGTACCCGGGACGGGAATTGAACCCGTACGGCCTCGCGGCCACAGGATTTTAAGTCCTGCGTGTCTACCAATTCCACCACCCAGGCAGAAAAAAATTAATCGTTAATCGTTAATGGCAATTCCTATTAACTATTAACGATTAACACTTTACTTTCAAAGAGCGGATGACCGGGCTCGAACCGGCCACCTCGACCTTGGCAAGGTCGCGCTCTACCAAATGAGCTACATCCGCTTGTTTTTTGGGACGGCAAATGTATGTAAAAATACAGATCAACAAAATCAGGTTTTTTGCCTGAAATTATTTCCCGCCAATGATTTTTTTGATTTCGTTTAACTTTTGAAGTGCCTGGAGCGGAGTTAGATTATTGACATCCACTTTCAGAATTTCCTCTCGTATTTGCTCAAGCACGGGATCGTTCAATTGAAAAAAACTTAACTGCATTTCATCTTTTGAAATCTTCTTTGCTGATCGCTCACGATGTGTGTTGCGGATTTGTTCCAATTGTTTCAGAATGTCATCAGCGCGATGAACAACTTTTGAAGGTATGCCCGCCATCTTCGCCACATGAATACCAAAGCTGTGTTCACTGCCTCCCTTTGCAAGTTTGCGTAGAAATAAAACTTTATTCTCAATCTCTTTGATGGTAACGTGATAATTTTTTATGCGCTGCATCGTTTCTTCCATCTCATTCAATTCATGATAATGCGTAGCAAAAAGTGTTTTTGCCCGAAGTGAATGTTCGTGGATGAATTCAGCAATAGCCCATGCAATGCTTATTCCATCGTACGTGCTGGTTCCTCTTCCGATTTCATCAAGAAGAATCAAACTGCGATCAGAAAGATTATGCAAGATGCTTGCCGTTTCATTCATCTCCACCATGAAGGTTGATTCGCCCGAAGAAATATTATCAGATGCTCCAACGCGTGAAAATATTTTATCTGTAATTCCAATTTGTGCAGCACCTGCAGGAACGAAGCAACCTGTTTGTGCAAGCAACACGATCAATGCTGTTTGCCGCAGCATCGCGGACTTCCCCGACATGTTCGGTCCTGTGATCATGAGTATCTGCTGTGTTTCGTTGTCGAGATAAATATCGTTGGCAATGTATTTTTCTCCGAGCTGCAATCGCTTTTCAATTACAGGATGTCTTCCGTTTTTTATGTCAATCACAAAACTGTCGTTCACATGCGGCCGCACATATTCGTTCTCTGACGCAACCTGGGCAAAAGAAGAAAGGCAATCTAATTTTGCCAGCAACGCTGCATTGTGCTGAACGGGTTTGATGTATTCGAAACATGACTGCACAAGTTCATTAAAGAGTTTTGTTTCGAGTGCAAGAATTTTTTCTTCGGAACCAAGAATCTTTTCTTCGTAATGTTTTAATTCTTCTGTAATGTATCGTTCAGCATTTGTTAGCGTTTGTTTACGTATCCATTCAGAAGGAACTTTGTTCTTGTGAACATTCGTAACTTCAATATAATATCCATACACATTATTGAAGCCAACTTTCAATGAAGTAATTCCTGTAAGTTCTGACTCGCGTTTTTGTATCTGTAACAAATAATCTTTTCCGTGATATGCGATCTCGCGCAACTCGTCAAGTTCAGGAGACACACCCGCATTCATCGCCATTCCTTTCATGACCGTTGCAGGCGGATCGGGATGAATTTCTTTCAGAATTTTATCGCGAAGGATGGTACATGGATTCAATTGATCGGCAATAATTCGGACGGAAGAATTATCACATTCTCCGCATTCTGTTTTTAATTTTGAAATAACATCGAGGGAACGCTGCAATTGCTGAATATCCCGCGGACCGGCTTTGCCGAGTGCAACTCTTGAAATCAACCGTTCAAGATCGCCAACCTGTTTGAGATTGTTTGAAATAGTTGTTCTAGTTTCCTGGTGATGCAAAAAATAATTTACTGTTTCTTGTCTCTCTTCAATCGCATGAATGTCTTTCAACGGAAGCAACAGCCAGCGTTTCATTAACCGGCTTCCCATTGGAGTAACTGTTTTATCAATTACATCAAGAAGTGTTACTGCATTTTCATTTGCAGAAGAAACCAACTCCAGATTACGAATAGTGAAACGATCGAGCCACACATAATTTTCTTCCGCAATTCTTGAAATGGCGGTGATGTGTTTCAGTTGACCTTGTCTCGTATCACTTACATAGTGAAGCGCTGCACCCGCAGCAATGACGGCCGCATCGAGTTCGTCAATTCCAAATCCTTTTAAAGAAGAAACTTCAAAATGTTTGCACAGTTGTTCGCGGGCATAATCATTTTGAAATATCCATTCGTCAAGTGCGAAGTTGTAATAGGTACTTCCAAACTGTTCGTTGAATTCTTTCTTCCTGTTTTTCTGAAAAACAATTTCGTTGGGCTGAAAATTCTGTATGAGTTTATCTGCATGTTCTTTTGTTCCCTGCGAAACAAAAAATTCTCCGGTGGAAATATCAATGAAAGCAACGCCACACTTTTTTCCGTCATCATAAAGGGAACATAGAAAATTATTTTTTCTATGTTCGAGAATTTTATCGTTGGATGAAACTCCGGGGGTTACCAATTCCGTAACTCCCCGTTTCACAATCTTCTTTGTCAGCTTTGGATCTTCCAACTGGTCGCAGATTGCAACTCGATGTCCCGCTCGAACTAACTTTGGTAAATAAGTATCGAGTGAATGATACGGAAAGCCCGCCAGCTCAATGAAGGTTCCTTTCCCGTTTGCTCTTCGTGTAAGAACAATTCCCAAAACTTTTGAAGCGCGCACTGCATCTTCGCCAAACGTTTCATAAAAATCGCCCACGCGAAGCAGCAATAATGCATCAGGATATTTTTGCTTGATGCCATAGTACTGTTTCATCAAAGGAGTTTCTACTTCTTTTGCCTGAGTTATTTTTTCTTCTAATATTTCTATTTCCGATCCCATCGAATAACGAATAATTTACGAAAGTACGAATTACGAATCGTCTCTATTGCTTTCTTTGCAAGATCATGAAAAAAATTTCAAACGCTGATCTCGGCAGGAAGAATGTTGAGGAATTTAAGTCATCATCCAAAACTTCCGTCATTATTGTGCTTGACAATGTGCGGAGCTTGCACAATGTGGGCAGCGTATTTCGAACAGCTGATGCTTTTCTGTGCGAGGCAATTTATTTGTGCGCCATCACCGCCACACCGCCACACCGCGAAATTGAAAAGACAGCATTGGGTGCAACAGAATCTGTTCGGTGGAAATATTTTAAAACTACTCTTGAAGCGATTAATGAATTATTATCAATGAAATATGAATTGATTGCTGTCGAGCAGGTAGAAGGAGGAATTGTAATCGAAAATTTTTTTCCGGGGAAAGAAAAAAAATACGCGATTATTTTCGGGCATGAGATGAATGGAGTGAGTGACGAGGTGATGGAAAAAGTAAAAACTGCAATCGAAATTCCTCAATACGGAATCAAACACTCGCTTAATATTTCAGTCTGTGTCGGAATTGTGATTCATGATTTCTTCGTTAAACTCAATAAATAAACCTCAGCCCCCCGAAGTTAGATTCGCGGCTGAGGTTTATGGGTGTGAATAAAACTATTGAGTTACTTTAAAATCAACTCTGCGGTTCATCGAATGGTCCTGAGTTATCGGATCTTCCTTTCCTTTAGTTACTACATTCAGACGGGAAGCATCAATGTTGTATCGTTTTGTCAGGTGCTCTTTCACAGATTCTGCCCTCTTTTCCCCTAATGTCTTGTTATAATTTTCCGTTGCGCGAGTATCACAATTTCCAATTACATCGAACTTTATACTTGGATTGTTTTTCAAAACCAATGCGATGTCAGCAAGCTGTTCATAAAATTTCGGAGTTACAACCGCACTATTCACATCAAAGAAAACCGAAGGAATATAACCCGTAACTACAGTCGAAGCAATGGCCCCCGGACCGGTAGTTGGAATGGTAATGCCAGTTCCGGTAACCAAAGTTCCCTTCGGAGTGTTTGGCTCCATATCACGGCTGTCAGGAATGCCATCACCATCAGCATCTAGTTCGCGACCTTGAGCGTCAACTTTTGCTCCCTTTGCAGAGAACGGCTCAGCGTCTAGATAATCTGGTACCCCATCACCGTCAGTATCAACGGCAGTTCCATCACCATAAACTTTTACACCCTCTGGAGTTGAAGAATCTTTATCAAACATATCTGCAACCCCGTCTTTATCTTTATCACCACTCATCATGTCAACCTTGTCCTTAGTATCATACAAGTCTGTATAAATTGTTTGAAGCGGATTTACCCACTCAATGGTTTTTTCTTTCTTGCCGATGTGATATGTAACACCAAGGTTTATATAGCTGTAATCATCATCATTGGAAAGAATTCTCGTATATCCGTCTAATTTATCTGACCGAGTTGTTCGAAAAGAATATTCGAGACTCGCAGAAAATTTCTTTGCAAAGCGGTAGCGTACTCCGACTCCAAATGGAACGATCAATTCTGTTGCAGGAGTAAAATAGTGGGAGGTGTCAATACCCGAAGTTTGAACAAGAATATTATAATTAAGAGATCTATCACCATTGCCTATCGTGTTCTTAGCAGTAAAATTTATAAGCCCAATTCCTACGTAGGCATAAAGACCAAAATTGGGTGAACGTTTTAAAAAACCGATATTACCGATGTGTGCAACTGCATTAATAGTAAAATCATAATTAACATCAGTTGTATAACCAAAATAAGGATTTATATTAGATTGACCTTTGAGCGTGGCGTGTATAAACTGAGCCTGAAGAGCAAAGTTGTGAGAAAAAAATTTAGAAACGTTCAATCCAAATCCTAGCTGGCTTTTGTACGTAGAAGAGTTTATATCGCTAGCCGCAATATCCGTATTTGGATAAGTCACTCCCAAATGCAAACCAACTTCCCAAGTATTGTAGTCTTTTGCTTTAGGAAGGCGGTCAACGCCAGAAACAGTAGTGGTTGTTTGGGTTGCGGTCTCTGTTTGTGCCAGCAAGTCGGCAGAAGAAGCGCTAAGAAGGAATGCAAATGCGACAGTAGATAATCTCATAGGTTTCAGTTTTTATTCAGAGTTAGTTGAGTTTATTCGTTGGCAAAATTAGTAATCTAATAACATGATGCAAATCAAAATTCAATTTTGGAGGCAAACTGAATTTTAAATAAACGCTTAGGAAATTATTTCAAGTCAAAACGGTGCAATCCATTTGAGAAATCGCTTCTCATTAACTCAATAATTTTCACATAATCATTTTCATTTGAAACAAAATCAAGATAATTAGAATCAACGACTACAATTTTCATGGCGGGTTGTGTTTTAAAAAATTCCCAGTATCCCTGCTCCAACTTTTCGAGATACTCGTCTTTGATATTTGCTTCATATTCGCGTCCGCGCTTTCGAATGTTTTGTTTCAACAAAGGAATATCTTTATGAAGATAAACGAGCAAATCTGGTTTTGGTAAGGTTGGATTAATAATGCTGAAAAGTTTCTGATACAAATCAAGTTCATCATCTTTGAGAGTAATACTTGCAAAGATGACAGATTTGCTTAAGAGGTAATCCGAAACCGTTTGTTGGTGGAAGAGTTCCAGATTCGATAAATCATTTTTCAGTTGTGAATACCTGTCGGCAAGAAAAGAGAGCTCAAGAGGAAAAGCATAGCGTGGTTGATTTTCATAAAACTTCGGCAGGAATGGATTATCGGCAAATCGCTCGAGGATAAGGCGAGTGTTGTAATCACGCGCAATACGAGAAGCAAGAGAAGTTTTTCCGGTGCCGATGTTTCCTTCAATTACAATGTAATCGTACTTTAATTTATTCATTCGCGCGAAATTGTTCTTAGTTTTTCTACGGAAGATTGATCAATTACAAAGGAAAGGAGTTCAGCAACTTTTTTCTGAAATACAGGATGAACTTTTTGCGGAAGAATTTCTGCAAGAGGGACAAGAACAAATTTTCTCTCGTGCAGATGCAGATGCGGAATGATTAAGTTTTCATCTTCAATTATTTCAGCATTAAAAAAAAGAATGTCAATGTCGATTATGCGCGGCTCCCATTTTTGTTTTCGTTCGCGTCCCATTTTTTTTTCGATAGAAAGAATTTCATTCATCATTTTATCAGAAGGGAAATCCGTTGCCACTTCAATTACCTGATTGTAAAAAGCAGGTTGATTTGCGTTTCCCCACGGTTCTGTTAGGTAAACGGATGATCGCTGAAGTATCACGCAGCCGATTGATTGCAATTCTTCCAGTACACGATTCAGGTTTTCTTCGCATTTTCCAATGTTACTTCCCAATGACAAGACAATTGTATTCATCTAAATATTTCTTTCAAATTGAGGACAAAGAAATAAAAATTAAAGACGCAATACTTGAAACAGACAACACTTTCCAATTTGTATATTCGCGCCTCAATTACGAGGTGAATTTTCAACCCAAACCTCAAACCGAAAACCTCAATGAAACAATTCTTCAAATTTATGTTTGCCTCCATGTTAGGAATGATTCTCGCATGGGTACTTGTTTTTTTTCTTGGCATCTTTATTATTTCCGGAATCATTTCTTCGGCAAGCGATAAAGAAGTGATAGTTGCCGATCATTCAGTGCTGGAAATCTCTCTTGAAAATCCACTGAAGGAACGCACGTCTAAAAATCCGTTTGATGATTTGAATTTCAATTTTTCTAAAAAGCGCGATCTCGGTTTGAACGACATTCTGAAAAATATTGACAAAGCGAAATCAGATAATCACATCAAAGGAATTTTTCTAAATCTTTCTTCCGTTTCTGCCGGCTTGGCGCAGTTGGAAGAAATACATAATGCGTTAAATGACTTTAAATCTTCAAAGAAATTTATTTACGCTTACAGTGAAGATTACAATCAGGCAAGTTATTACCTCGCTTCAGTCGCAGATTCAATATATCTGAATCCGCAGGGAAGCTTCGACTGGCATGGATTGCGTTCCGAAGTGATGTTTCTAAAAGGGGCGTTAGAGAAATTGGAAATAGAACCCGAAGTAATCCGGCATGGAAAATTTAAAAGCGCTGTTGAGCCATTCATTAATGATAAAATGAGTCCGGAGAATCGCGCCCAGATTTCTCAACTCATTCACGCCATCTGGAATTATTACGTGGCGCAGGTTGCGGAAAGCCGTCATCTTGATGAACAAACTATTCAGGATGCGGCTTTCAATATGATCGTTCGTACTCCTGAAAAAGCAGTTGAATTAAAATTGGTTGACAAACTTGCGTACGATGATGAAGTACAAAGTGCACTGAAGAAAGCAAGTGGAATAGGGGAGAAGGACAAAGTAAAATTTATGGCACTCAAGAAATATGACAAAGCATTTGGAGCATCAAAACCTTTTTCAAATAAAAAGATTGCGGTCATTTATGCAATAGGAGAAATTCACGGAGGTGATGGCGATGAAAACACAATTGGTTCAGATAAAATTTCTGCAACTATACGCAAAGCACGACTTGATACAAGCATTAAAGCCATTGTGCTCCGCGTAAATTCTCCTGGCGGTAGCGCGCTTGCATCAGATGTTATCTGGCGCGAAATGTTGTTGGCGAAAAAAGCCAAACCTGTTATTGTTTCCATGAGTGATGTTGCAGCTTCAGGCGGATATTACATTTCATGCGCTGCTGATACTATCGTGTGTGAACCAAATACAATTACAGGAAGCATTGGCGTTTTTGGTTTGATGTTCAATGCGGAGAAATTATTGAACAACAAACTCGGAATTACTTTTGATACGGTAAAAACCGGACGTTTTGGAGGAATTGGTTCTATTACGCACCCGCTTACTGCCGAAGAGCGCGACATTGTTCAGCAGGAAGTAGAACGGATTTATGACACGTTCATCACTCACGTTTCTGAAGGAAGAAATATTTCCAAAGCAGAAGTTGACAGCATTGGTCAAGGCAGAGTGTGGAGCGGTGTGGATGCAAAACGCCTTGGGCTTGTTGATGTACTCGGAGGAATAAACACTGCGATTGAAATTGCAGCGAAGAAAGCGCATCTCGATAACTACCGGACTGTTTCCTTACCGGAACCTGAAGATGTTTTTAAAAAACTTTTGGAGGATTTTTCTGACGATGCAAGTATTAAATCAGCAAAGAAAAATTTTGGTGAGATTTATTCTTACTACGAGCAGGTACATTCTCTTCTTGGTCAGCAGGGAGTTTTGGCAAGGATGCCTTTTGAAATAAGTGTTCATTGATTAACATCAATACTTGCGATGAATTCTGAAGTTGAAAATACGTTACCACAAAATGCGAGAGCTGGAAATGCTTCTGTAAGTATTCTTGATGAATCTCTTTTTACTGGTGAGAAGAAGCAATACAATCTTTTTTGTTCCGTTGATGCAGAGTTTATCAGCATTGCAGCGGTTGATGCTGCTCAGATGAAGTTCGTGGGCTTTGAAGGTTTTCATTTTCCGAAAGGATTGAGTGATGAGCAACTCTCTGCTAAAATAACTTCGCTTGCCGAGCAAAGCTCCATTCTAAAGAAAGTTGACTTCAGAAATGTATCTGTTCAGGTTTCTAATTCACTTTTTACTTTTATTCCGAAAGCATTATTTAAAAAGGAAGACGCAGAGCAATATTATTATTTCAATCATCAATCTGTTGATGGAATTCAGATTCATCATGAATTGATTCGCGCGTATGATATGGTGAATATTTTTTCGGTTCCAGAAAAAATAAATGTAGGAGTGAAAAAATTATTTGAGCAGTTTACTTTTCACCATCATCTTTCCTCCTTACTTGAGGCAGCAAAGTTTCATACGCAAAAGCAAGTGGGAAAAGTGTTGTTTGTTCACATCCATTCTTCAAGTATTGATGTTGTTGTGACTGAAGAGCGAAAACTCCTTTTAGCTAATTCATTTTCTTTTAAGAGTGTGGAAGACGCATTGTATTTTGTGTTGATGGTGTGCGAGCACCTAGCTCTCAATCCTGAGAAAATTCCTGTTGTTCTTTCGGGAGAAATCGAAAAAGCTTCTGCGTTGAGTAATCTCCTGCACAAATACATTCGCAACATTGAGTTGAGCGAGCGAATCAAGACGGTGGAATTCACGTATGGTTTTGATCAACTGCCCGCGCATTTTTATCATTCAGCATTCAGTCACATTCTGTGCGAATTATAAGCGGCATCTTTGGCGGAAGGAATATTTCAACTCCGGAAAATCTTCCGGTTCGTCCGACAACTGATTTTGCAAAATCCGGATTATTCAACATTCTTAATAACTACATTGATTTTGAAAGCATCTCAGTTCTCGATTTGTTTTGCGGAACAGGAAATATCAGCTTTGAATTTGCTTCACGCGGAGCGAAAGAAATTATTTGCGTGGATGAGCATGCAGGATGTTTGAAATTCATCAAAGAATTTTCGGAGAAATTATCCATCTCAGGAATTTCGACAATGAAGTCAGATGCATTCAAATTTGTGGAGCATTGCGAGCGGAAGTTCGATCTCATCTTTGCCGACCCTCCGTTTGATTCAACAGAAACAGATCGTCTTCTGGAGATGATTCTTGAAAAGAAAATGTTGAATGAAGACGGATGGCTGATTGTGGAGCATCAATCAAAACGTATACTGAAAGCTGAAGTGCATCCGTGGCAGATCAGGAAATATGGAAATTGTTCATTCAGTATCTACAAATAGTTTGTACTAATCTCACAATTCGTATATTCGTAAAAGATTAGTTATTCGATGGGGTAATTCCTCCGTCATAAATAAATTCACATGAGCAACATTGCGGTATTCCCCGGCTCTTTCGATCCCATTACCAAAGGGCATGAAAGCATTGTAAGGCGTGCGCTTCCTATCTTCGATGAAATTGTAATCGGCATCGGTTACAACACAAACAAAAATTATTTTTTTTCGCAAGAGCGCAGAGAACATTTCATCAAAAAAACTTTTGCTGACGAAAAGAAAATAAAAGTAGCCCTCTATAGTGGACTTACAGTAAACTACTGCAAAGAGATCGGAGCGCGCTATATCCTTCGCGGACTGCGCACGTCAGCGGACTATGAATTTGAACGGGCAATCGCTCAAATGAACAAAGCAATGAATCCTGATGTGGAAACAATTTTCCTGGTTTCTGATCCTGCACTCAGTCACATATCTTCCACGATTGTGCGCGACATCCTTTTGTATCAGGGAGATATTTCTCCGTTTGTACCGGAGGGAGTTACGATTTAAGCTTCAAAATGTTCTGAAGGAGTTCTCCGATAGAAGAATATGTATTCTTCACTACCACATTTTTTATTTGCTGTTCAGTCATCCATTCTGCTTTCGTAATGTCTTCTTCCATTTGAGGGATTAGCTTCTGAGATTTTGTTTTCATCAAATACCAATGTGTCTTTTTTAAAATTCGTTTTCCTTTTTCTGAATAGGTATGAAAAGTTTTATTGAGTGGTTTACTGATTTCTAGATTACTTATTCCACATTCTTCTTCCACTTCGCGTATGCCCGCCTGTTCCGGAGTTTCATCATAGTCGAGTTTGCCTTTTGGTAAATCCCATTTTCCTTTTCTGAAGATGAGTAGGTATTCATTCTTTTCATTCATCACCAATCCGCCTGATGCTTCTATCAACGTGCAGTAGGAAATAAAAAGCTGCCATGATACATCGGGACTTGCGGTGAGATAAATAAATCCCGGATGGTTTTTTGTTTCTTCCAATTCGATTATGGCATCTTTCACACTCATTTCTTTTTCAGCGATGAAAATACTTTGAGTGTTTCCTTTCCATTCATCTGCTTCATAAGCATTAACGAATCGGAAGGGTTTATCTTTTACAAAAACGAAATGCATAGAAGTTTGAGATTTTAGTTTTTGGTTACAATGGGCAACAAAGTTACTTCGACTTTTTTATTCCCTATTACTTCTTCCTTATTACTTCTTCTTACTTTCGCCTCATGCCGATACGAAACGACACAGCCGATAAAATTGCCGAAAGACTTTTAGAAATTAAAGCCATCAAACTTCAGCCAAACAAACCTTTCACGTGGGCTTCGGGTTGGAAGAGTCCTATTTATTGTGACAACCGGATTTCTCTTTCGCATCCGAAAGTGAGAACATACATTCGTCAATCACTTGTAGAAGCTATTGAAGATAAATTCGGAAAGCCCGATGCAATTGCAGGCGTTGCTACTGCTGCAATTGCGCAGGGAGCATTGGTTGCGGAAGCTATGGGTTTACCGTTTGTGTATGTGCGTTCTTCTCCGAAAGATCACGGGAGAGAAAACTTAATTGAAGGGGAAGTAAGAAAAGGACAAAGCATTGTGGTGATTGAAGATTTGATTTCTACAGGAGGAAGTTCTCTCAAAGCAGTGAAGGCACTACGCGATGCGGGCTGTAAAGTAAACGGAATGATTTCAGTTTTTACTTACGGATTTAAAGTAGCGGAAGATAATTTCAAAAAAGAGAAGTGCCGGGTTATTTCTCTTTGCGATTATGATACGTTGATTGCAAAAGCAGTTGATTCAAAATACGTCAGAGCTTCTGATCTTGAAACGCTGAAGGCGTGGAAAGAAAAACCGGAAGCATGGAGCGGAAAATAAATTTGAAAATTTGAAAAGGTGATGACTTGAAAATGAAACAGCCGGTTGCAAGTGATACAGAACAAGAAACAAAAAACAATTTAAGATATGACACGATTAGAAAGCGATAAAGTAACCGTAAACAAAACATCAAAGGAAGTTTTTGATTTTCTTTCTGACTTCAATAACTATGAACGTTTGATGCCGGAGCAGGTGACTGATTGGAAAAGTACTGTTGATGAATGTAGCTTCACCATTAAGGGAATGGCATCACTCGGAATGAAGATGAAAGAAAAAACTCCGAACTCTTCCATTGTAATTGAGAAAAATGGAAAAGCGCCTTTTGATTTTTTTCTATTGTGCAACATCGAAGACAAACAAGCTCAAAGCGAAGTGCAATTAATTTTTGATGCCGATCTTAATGTTATGCTAAAGATGATGGCAAGTAAGCCGCTTACCAATTTTTTAAATTTATTGGCTTCTAAGTTGAAGGAAATTTAGAGAACAGAAAATAATAAGAAGTAAGTTATTTGAAAAAGTGCAATGTGTGACCAAAATGAAATTTGCTTGCAACAATAAGAATAACTGCTACAAGTAACATCATTGCAAGAATAGATTTCGGATTTGCAAAATTTATTGTCCATCCAAGGTATGTCCTCTTTGGAGGAAAGATGCGCTTGTCTTTTTTGTTATAATAAAAAACTCCGAGCTTCCAATTAGCTGGATCATCATGCCATTGGCGGTAGGTTTCTTTGTTTGGTTCGGTTTCCATCCTCAAATGATTCAGTAAAGATTGTACTTAATCCTGTAGTTGCAAAATCAACCCTCGGACTTTTTAAATTTATTTGCTTCGAGCCCAAAAGAAATATAGTTTCGGCTTGTGGAAATGAGATGACTTAATCATCATCTCTTTGAACTTAAACCATCACCACCATGAGGAGGTTCATAACAACAAGCACGATTGCCGAAATTCTTTTAGTTATTCTTTTCATTTCTCTTTCTTCTTTGAAAGCGAAGGCCGAAAACCGCTATGCCCTTTTAATCGGTATCAATAAATACATTAAGCCGGATGCCGATGTGCCGAAGAATCTATTGTCACGGGCGGAAATGTTTAAAGATCTGAATGGCTGCATCAACGATGTGGATGCAATTTCTGATGTGCTGAAACTTCGCTTTGGCTTTTCTGAGGGAAATATTTCCACTCTTTTTGACGGACAAGCAACTCGCGAGGGAATTCTTTCATCGCTTGAAGCGCTGAGGAATAAATGTAACAAAGGCGATGTGGCTTTTATTTTTTATTCGGGACATGGCTCGCAGTATCCGAACAGACTATCTCCGGAAGCGGATAAATTAGATGAAACCATCGTTCCTGCTGACGGAATTTTTATCGGGAAGGATATTCGCGATAAAGAGATTGCTTCCGTATTTCAAAAGTTTATTGACAAAGGAATTATTCTTACTGCCGTGATGGATGCCTGCCACAGCGGAAGCATTGCGCGTGGGTTGGACATTGAATACAAAATGGTGAAGCCATCAACCGATACTATCAGCGATGGAAAAAATTATCCGCAGCCGGAAAAAAACGGTGCGTTAATATTGAGCGCTTCGCAAGATTTTCAAACGGAGAGTGCACGCACGTATGCTGATAATAAATGGATGAGCAATCTCACCAAAGCATTTATTGATGTATTGAAATTAAACAAAGCCGATCTTCCAGCTTCTGAATTCAAGGATGCAATTGAAGCGCGGATGCGCTGCCTTGGATTTCCGCAGGTGCCGGTGCTTGCAGCAAATGATTTGCGCAGAAAACAAAATCTTCTCGGCACGGCTTCTTTTAAGGATGAAGGAATGATGGCAATGCTCGAAAAAGTTTTGCCCGATCAATCTCTGCTGATGGAAGGCGGCATGGCTTCTGGCATTGAAGAAGGAAGTGAACTTGTTGACAAAACCGGAAAATTTAAAATAGAAATTACAGAAACCACCGGACTCAATCAGTCAAAGGCAAAAATTATTTCAGGAAATGTTGCTGAATTGAAAGCCGGAATTCCTTTCAAGGTAAAAAAATTTGCGTACGCTCCTAAGCATAAGTTGCAGGTTGCATTGCCCGTCATCAATCTTAACCGTGTGCAGTATTTTTCTTTGTTGAATGATCTTTCAAAAATTATTCAGCAGAAAAATATTCAAATTATTTCTGACATCAAACAAAAACCTTTTTATACTCTTTACTTCAATAAAGAAAAATGGTATTTGCATTTCAATGACAGCGATGTGGCAATGGATGCCCCGTTGAAAGAATTGTCTTCGCATCTCCTGGAAAATAAATCCATTCTTCTTCAACTTCCTTTTTACAAAGAGATGTATGCATCGGTAAGTAAACTGATTGCCGATCAATATTCCTGCGTGGCGCAAACCGATTACGGCAATGCCGATTATTTTGTAAGTGGAACTTTTGATCAGAACAAATTGAGTTATTCTGTAGTGAAAACATTGGCCGATGTTTCCGGTGAATCCGATTATCCTTTGCGAAGTGATCCGTTCGAGGTGGATACTGCATCAGAAAAAAATACTTCTGTAAAACTTTGCGATGTTTTTTACAAACTCGGAAAAATAAAAACATGGCTCACGCTGGAGAGTGCAGTTGGAAATACAAATTTCCCTTATCATCTTTCCTTGAAAAACAAATCCACCAACGAAATAATGCAGAACGGAACGGTAACTGACGGAGAAAAATTTCAACTCATCCTGGTGAAAGATAAATCGGCTTTTACAACAGATTCAATTTCCAAAAGATGGGTGTATGTTTTTTACATTAGCGAAAAAGGAGACATTGATGTTTTATTTCCCATATCAAATGACAACATTGAAAACAGATACCCCATGAAAGAGTCGGCTGCCGAAGAACTGTTATCGGGTTCTGAAATAACTGTAGGCGCGCCATTCGGCATTGACCACATACTTATGCTTACTACTGAAGAACCGCTGGCCGATTTCAATAAACTGAAACAAGAAGGAATTGCCACCCGCGCCATTTCTTCTAACCCGCTTGATGATTTAATAAACCAAAGCAACTGCCGCACCCGCGGAATAAATACAGTGAAAACACCCGACACCTGGAGCTTGCAAAAAATTAGGTTTAAAAGTGTGCCTAAATAAGCCAAAATGAATAAAAACATGCTTTTCAACGAAATTTCTTCTAAAGCGAACGCTTCTTTTAAAGAAGTGAACCATTTTTCAGCTAAAGTGAATGCTTCTTTAAAAGAAGGAAACACTTCTTTATCTAAAGTGAATGCTTCTTTTAAAGAAGTGAGCCCTTTTTCCACTAAAGTGAACGCTTCTTCCACTAAAGCGAACCCTTCATATGGAGAAGTGAACACTTCATATGGAAAAGCGAACACTTTATATGGAGAAGTGAACCCTTCATATGGAAAAGCGAACCCTTCATATGGAAAAGTGAACACTTCATATGGAAAAGCGAACACTTCATATGGAATAACGAAGGAATGTTTGGCAAAAAACGACAGAATTCGCATAAATAAGCTCGAAATCATCAAACTCTTTCTTTTTCTCTTTCTTTTTTGCACTCTCTGCCTGAAAACTCCTTATGCCCAAACTCCCAAAGGGTTCTCTGTTATAAAACAGGAAGAGAAAAAAGTAGAAGGGAAAACGTATGCGTTGATAATAGGAATCTCCACTTACAAAAACCCAGCAATACCTGCTCTGCAATTTGCAGATAAAGATGCCATTGCTTTCTCTAATTATTTAGTTGCAACAGGAGTTGATTCAAACAACATCACACTTCTTATTAATGAGAAAGCAACTAACGGAGAATTTTGGGCAAGCATAAATTACCTTACTGATATTACAAAACAGGGCGATAAAGTTTTTATTTATTTCAGCGGACATGGTGATGTAGAAAATAAAACCGTTGTGAAAGATGCTTACCTGCTTCCATACGATGCACCCAAATGTGTGTATCCTTCGGGAGCCATCGGAATTTATTATCTGAAGAACTGGATTGCCACACTTTCATCAAAAGGAATTCAGGTTGTATTTATTGCAGACGCCTGCCGGAGTGGAAACCTTGCCGGTGGAAGAGAAGGAATGGAAGCGGCAGCGGAAGTTTTAAAAGATAAATGGGTGGATGAAATAAAAATTCTCAGTTGTCAGCCGGGCGAACTTTCTGTTGAAGGAAAGCAGTGGGGCAACGGCAGAGGATTGTTTTCTTTCGAGCTTGTGAACGGCATTTCGGGACTTGCTGATAAAAACAAGGACGGGAAAGTTTCACTGCGCGAGCTAAACCTTTATCTCATGGAAAAAGTTCCGGAGGAAAATCCTCTCCCGCAAAACCCAATGGTGGAGGGAAACATGGAAGCAACGATAGCAACGATAAACCCGAAACTTCTTGCTGAAATTTCTTTGCGACAAAGCACTTCTTCATTTGCTTCTATTGATACAAGGGGCTTTGACGAAACGCTATTGAAAAACCTGCATGACAGTATAAAAGTAAATTATCATTTGTTCAAAACGTATTTAGACAGCGGTATTCTCATCCGCAAAGATCCAAGTCCCTCTGCCAATCTTTATTATAACAGGGTTCCTGATAATAACTCAACAAAACTTCTTCGTGCGTTGATGAAAAGAAATTTTTCGGCAGCACTACTCGAAAGATTAAATGAAGTTAAATCCCTTTTGATGAACAGTAATAGCAGCCAGGTATTCTATGTGGATGAAATTGAAAAAACAGGAAAATTAGTGAGAGAGATTTTAGGAGATGTAAAATTAAAATCAATGGGTGCTCTTCCCGGAATACTTGCGGCTGAAGCTTCATCTGCATCTGCCACAAAGGATCCTGAAAACATAAAAGAGGGATTAAGCAAACTTGACAGCAGCATTATGCTGGAATCACATTCGGCTATGCTTTATTTTCTAAGGGCTTTAGCCAAGTTGAATGCCAGTGATATGACAGCTGTTGCCGATCTGAATAAGGCCATCGAACTTTCTCCGAAATTCTTTTTTGCCTATCAGGTTTTAGTATCTCTTTATGATCGCATGTCCCAATTTCATCCGGCAGTTGAAATGGGCTACAGGATGTTAAAAGCAGACTCCAGTTTCACTTACACATTCCTTGCTTACAAAGTATTGGCCCGGGCTTATTTTAATCTTGGTAAAATAGATTCTGCAGGGTATTACGTTAATAAAACAGTGGGCATGATTAATAGTGATCCTCAGAATAAAGGAATTATGGCCGAAGATTTGGGTGCGATTGGAGGTTATTATTCCGACACTAAAAACTATCCTAAAGCGATTGAATTTTATTTAAAAGGAATGAACTATGTTTCGGAGAATAAAGAATTCCATGATTTGGTTGCGGACAGTGCGTTTGCTTACTACAACATTTCATGCTGCTATTCTCTTATGACTGATAAATCCAATGCTTTAAAATATTTTGAACTTTCTCTTCAAAATGGATTTAAGGATTTTAGACATATCGGTGAAGACACAGATTTGGATAACATCCGCTCAAGTGCGGAATTCACCGCCATCATGAAAAAATACTTCCCCGATCAAACCAAACAAAAATGAAACACAAATGTTATTGCCGCCTGTTTACATACGCAATCTGTAGAATGATTTTCCGCTCTCAGATTAAGTTACTATTTTTGGAGTGAAGATTTATCCATTCGTTTTTGAGAACCTAATTCCTTACCACAATGGCACAACTTACTGAAGACGCTGCAAAACGCATGACAATGGGATATGAGAATTACATTGATCATCTTTATCTTGATGGAGAAGGGCATCTTACTGTTGGTTATGGAACCAAATTTGAGCGGGGAGAAGAAGATTCGGTTGCTTACACCGTGCGGTTTTTTAAGGATGAAGACAAAAAATCCATTGCATCTATTGAGGATGTAGTTCATGAAATAAGCCATCTCAGAAATAAATATGCCGGAAATGTTCAGGCAAGTTATTACAGCAGAAATAAGATTGTAAAACTTCGTGCTGAAGATTACACTCTTCAACGTCTGTTTCAGGATAGGTATGCCAATGCAAAGCGGCTGGCTGCTGAATGGTACAATGAGCGTGCTGATGGCGAACAGGTGGTGGGGGGAGCAAAAATTGTGAACCCTGATTTTAATTCGTTGCATCCTAACATAAGATATGCTCTTACTGATATGGCATACCAGATGAATGGCGGTAGAAAGGTGAATCCAAGAAAAGGGCTGATAAAATTTAAAAGTCTAAAGAAGGCATTGAAGATTGGCGATTATGAAACCGCTGCAAGAGAATCCATTCGCCCACAGGCACAAGGGGACCGAAACTTAATGACACACGAACTTATTTTATCACCAAAGCATGATTCGGTCAAGATAAGGTGAAAAAAAATTAGTTGAAATTTAAGTACCCCCACCAGGAATCGAACCTGGATTTAAAGTTTAGGAAACTTCCGTTCTATCCATTGAACTACAGGGGCAGGAATTTAGCCGCGAAGCTACTCTTTCACAAATTTCCTGAAAAAGATTTTTTCTCCGGAGGTTATTTTCAGGAAATAAATTCCACTCAGAAGGTTCGAGGCGGACAGTTCACAGTTGACAGAAGAAAATTCTTTCGCGAAAATTTCCCTTCCCATTGTGTCGAACAATTTCAGTTGACAGCGATTTCCTTGGAATTGTGAATCGTGAATAATGAGCTTATCTTTTACAGGATTTGGAAATACTTCAAACTCTCCTCCTTCAATTTCATTGACATTGCTGAACACCGAGTCGTTTACATAAACAGGAACCGAAACAGAAGAGTGCGAAGGGTCATCAGTGTTGAAATTTAGAAAGGCATGAATGGAATCATTGTTCTGCGCGAGTAACTTTAGGTCAAGTGTAAGCGCTTCGCCTGCTGCAAGGGTACTATTTGCTCCTCCTGATTGAAAACTTAACTCGGGTTGCGACAAGGTGAAATTGGAAAACTGCACATCTGTATTTCCATTGTTCACGATTACAAAATGAAAAACGGCTGGAGTGCCTTGCTGAACGAAACCATAAATTATTGTATCCTGTGTTAAATCAATTGACTTAATAGTGGGAGCAACAGAAGTTGAAGAAATCGAGTTGATACGTTCAATAAACTGCGGGTAATCCACAAACGGATTTCTATTATGCTGAACAAGACCAATATCATTATTCCTTTTTTGTTCAATCGTATCAGGAGGAAAATCGTGATGCCATGTGCGAAGAATACTTTCCTGCGGAGTAAAGAAGTTGCTGTAGTTCTGATAGCGTAAAACAAAATACATTAATGCACGTGCAGCTTTTCCTTTCTGTTCATCACGAGGTTCGAACAAAGTAGTAGTTGCTTTAGAGCCACCAACTGACCATGTGGGAGAAGTAACTATTCCAAAAGGATTATCAGCGCGGTAATTGTTCGCTGCATCATCTGTAGGAAAGAGATGATGCAGATCAGATTTCATCGGCTCAGCAGACGCAAAAAAAGATTGCGGGAAAGTATGTTCCGTATTAAAAGAAAAATTTGTCTGGCAATCTGTTCGGTCAATGTAGCCAACTGCTTCTCTTCCCGTGTAAATACACTCTATTGTATTTACAGTATCTCCTTGTCCGTTTACTTTTTTATTGTCAATGGACATAAACATGCTGTCGCGCCCGGGGTTGTACGTGAGAGAAACATAACCAGTGCCGGTGATGTTATGCAAAACTGTTTTCAGATTTTCTTCAGAAAGATTTTCAGTAGAGTCATAATACGAATTTGAATACACTCCCTGTCCGTTCAAATCTACATTCGTGTATCCACGTAAGCCATCATTCATAATCACCATTTCCGAATTGTGAAAAATATTATGACGAGGAGAAAATTTAACCCAGATGTTGTAAGAGGAAGAAGAAGTAATTATAAAGTTTTGTTCACTTGCAGAGAATGCAGGAACTCCATATGTATCATAAAATCTAATTTCATTTACGCTTACATCCCTGTTCAGAGAATTTGAAATAGTAAGTTGTAAACTGTCGGGTGCGTTTTCAAAAGCAGTTCCAAAGTTCAGTTGAGGAGAGCTAACTGTAAGTGCCTGCGAAAAGATTTGAGCAACATGAAAAACTAATATTGCAGATAAAAAGATGAATTTGTTTTTCAATTAGTACTTATTAAATATTACTTCACGTTGCTTCCGTTGTTTGTTTTTTCCGATGGCATTACGAACTTCAATTTGCCTTCTGAATCTTCAGCCATTAAAATCATTCCTCTCGATTCAATACCTTTTATTTTTCGCGGAGCGAGGTTGGCAATTATGGTTACCTGCTGACCAATAATTTTTTCCGGCTCGTAGCAATGCGCAATGCCGCTTACAATGGTGCGTTGCTCATAGCCAAGATCAATTTTCAGTTTCAGAAGTTTGTCTGTCTTTGGTACGCGCTCTGCTTCCAGAATGGTGGCAATGCGTAAATCCATTTGGGCAAATCCTTCATAACTGACTTCTGCTTTTGCAATTTCTGATTTGGGATTAGTGATTGCGGATTGAACAGCCGATCCGTCTGTAGATTGCTGATTCATCTTTGTAGATTGCAATTTCTGAATTTGTTTTTCAATCACATCATCTTCAATTTTATCAAACAATAATTCTGCTGTGCCGAGTTGATGTCCGGGTTTCAGAATTTGTCCGGTTGCCTTTTTCCAATCTACTTTTTCAAGATTCAGCATCTTGTAAAGTTTTGAAGAAGTGTTTGGAAGAAACGGCTCCATCAGCAGAGCAAGATAAGTTGTTACTTCAAGAGCGATGTAAAGAATGGTTGCAGTTTGCGCTTCATCGGTCTTGATTGTTTTCCATGGTTCTGTATCTGCAAGATATTTATTTCCTGCACGGGCTAGATCCATTAATGCAGTTTGCGCTTCGCGGAATTTATACTTTTCAATATTTTCCGAGATCAGCTTTTTTGCATGCTGCATGGAAGCGATACAAACTTTGTCACGGTCATTCGGCTTTCCGTGTTGCGGAACTTTTCCTTCAAAATAATTTTGAGTGAGAACCAACGTTCTGTTTACAAAGTTCCCGAGTATCGCAACCAACTCACTGTTGTTCCGCGCCTGGAAATCTTTCCATGTAAAATCATTATCTTTATTTTCCGGAAACGTAGAACACAAAACATAACGAAGCACATCCTGCTTGTCAGGAAATTCTTCGAGGTATTCATTCAGCCACACCGCCCAGTTGCGCGAAGTGGAAATTTTTTCTCCTTCTAAATTCAGAAATTCATTTGCCGGAACATTTTCAGGAAGAATAAATTCGCCATGTGCTTTCAGCATTGCCGGAAAAATGATGCAATGAAAAACAATGTTGTCTTTGCCAATGAAGTGAATAAGCTTTGAATCTTTATCGCACCAGTAATCTTTCCACGACCCGGATTTCGGCTCTTGACTGCCAACTTGTTCAAAGTATGCTTTCGTAGATGAGATGTAACCAATCGGTGCATCGAACCATACGTACAAAACTTTTCCTTCCGTGTTTGGCAACGGAACTTTCACGCCCCAATCCAAATCTCTTGTAACAGCGCGCGGCTGCAAACCCTGATCGAGCCACGACTTGCACTGACCGAATACGTTTGATTTCCATTCATCTTTCCTGGAGAGAATCCATTGCTCCAGCCATTCCTTCTGCATCTTATCAAGAGGAAGATACCAGTGCTTTGTTCTTTTCATCACCGGTGGTTTGCCGCTGAGTTGAGAATGTGGATTGATCAGTTCGCGAGGAGATAAACTCTTTCCGCATTTCTCGCACTGATCTCCGTAGGCATTCGGGTTTGCACAATTCGGGCATGTGCCGGTGATGTAACGATCGGCAAGAAACATGTTTGCTTCTTCATCGAAATACTGTTCGCTCTCTTCTTCAACAAAAACCTTTTTATCGTAAAGTGTTTTGAAAAAATCAGAAGCAGTTTTATGATGAAGCGGGTCGCTGGTGCGGTGATAGAAATCAAAAGAGATGCCGAACTTTTCAAAACTTTTCTTCACAATCGTATGATACTTGTTTACCAACTGCTGCGGAGTAATTCCTTCTTTGCGTGCGCGCAATGTAATCGGAACACCATGTTCATCAGAGCCGCAAATGAAAAGTATGTCTTCACCTTTTGCTCTCATGTAGCGCACGAAAATATCGGCAGGCAGATACGCACCTGCAAGATGTCCGATGTGTACAGGACCATTTACGTAAGGCAAAGCGGAAGTAACAAGGTATCGCATATCTCTTAAAAGGGACGCAAAAATAGACAAATAAAGTTGGGGCGGGAAGCGAAAGTGTTACCTGATGATGGTGAATTTCAGAGAGGAAAAATGTTCTCTCTCATCATTAATCCTCAGGAAGTAAATTCCTTCCGGAAGTTTAGAAACGTTTAAAGGTAATTCATTAATACTGTTTGTTTGAAGTGACAAAATTTTTTCTCCAATCACATTATTAATTTCAATTGAGGCTCTTGAATTTGATAAACCGGAAATCATTAAAATTTCTTTGGTTGGGTTCGGATAAATTCTGAATCGACTTGTAGAAAATTCTTCGGTTCCAGAATATGGGAAGACAATATTATTGGCAAGGAAAAATGAATCCGTGTCACATTGATTATACACGATGTGATACACCGGAAAATAGTGACTGTATGTATACTGATGCACAGGATTAGGATCAGAAGAAGTGGTTGAATCGCCAAAGTTCCAGATGTGAGTAAAAGTAGAATTGCTAAACTGACTGAAGTAAACCGGTCCTGCTCCTCCAATTTGATGCCATCTAAATTCAGCCCATGGTTCGTTAATGCCGAGATTAAAAAAATTCAAACTGTCCTCAACAGTTTGATGCGCGAAGAGATGAAACATATAAGCAGGTTGTTGTGTAACTCCGGGATCGTACGTGTTTCCATTTGCACTCTTGTGAAAAAAGATATTGTAGAAAACACTTGCGGCAAGAAAAGAACCGTTGAGAGAAGGATGACTTAAGTCAGCTTGATAAAGTTCTGTGGTGCTGTCAAAAGCAATGCATGTTCTGAATGCCTCACCAACAGGAGCAACAATTGCATGACAGGTATCAGCCATCAGTTTGTATGACTCAAGCAAGCGTTGCTGCATTCCAGAATAAGTGCAAACAGGAGGATATGCTGCGCAGTTAGCGGCATCACCATATTTCCTTCCCCACGTTTCATAGAAAACTATTTGTGTGCATGAATCATTCGCAAGAATCAAACTGTCGAGAAGCAACGCATACGGAATCGTTGTAGAGTCAACGCTGTCCGGATCGAGAGAAGGCAACTGGCTTTGTTCCTGCAGCACAACGTAATCCCAGGGCTGCTGATTTATCTTGCTTAATGTAGTTACATCAACGGAATGCATTTGAAAAGTGTATCCACCGGGAGCACTCATATCCCATTCAAGCGTATCGCCCGCTGCAGCGGCTAAACTGTCAACCAGCAACGGAAGATTATTTACATACGTGTAGCTGTTCCCGATAAACAACACGGAGATTTTTTTGTGTTGAGAAAAAGAACTCTGCGCAATCAACAAGAGGAAAAGAAATGAAAATGTAATTCTTGATTTCATCTGAAAGATGATTCAAAAGTAACAATATAAAATTACACCTTTGTCTCTGAACTTATGATCATACCACCCTATTTAAAATCCGGAGATAAAGTAGCCATCGTTTCTACTGCACGCAAAGTTTCGGAAGAAGAAATGCAACCAGCTCTTTCGCTGCTGAATGAATGGGGACTTGAAGTCGTATTCGGAAAAAATCTCTTCAAGGAACTTAATCAGTTTGCAGGAACTGATGGTGAACGTGCGGAAGATTTCCAAACCGCACTCAATGATCCAACTGTAAAAGCAATTCTTTTTGCGCGTGGTGGATATGGCACCGTTCGCATCATTGATAAGATAGATTGGAGCGAATTCAAAAATAAACCGAAATGGTTGATTGGGTTCAGTGATGTTACGATTACTCATTCTCACGTTCACAAACTCGGAATAGAAACACTTCATTCCCCAATGGCTTTCAATCTTCTGAAAGCAACCAACGAATCGAAACAAAAATTGAAAGATGTTTTGTTCGGAGGCAACCTTCAGTACGAATTTCCTGAAAATATTTTTTCTGACATAAACCGCAAAGGAGAAGCAAGCGGACAATTGGTTGGAGGAAATCTTTCCATCCTTTATTCTTTGCTCGGTTCAAGTTCAAGCATTGATACAACCGGGAAAATTCTTTTTCTCGAAGACCTTGACGAATACCTCTATCACATTGACCGGATGATGATGGCATTGAAACGTGCAGGTAAACTGTATAAACTCTCAGCGCTTATCGTTGGCGGAATGAATGACATGAAAGATAATAAAGTGCGTTTCAATAAATCGGCAGAAGAAATTATCAGCGAAGCAGTGGCGGAATATTCTTATCCGGTACTGTATGGATTTCCAGCGGGGCATGTAAGGAATAATTTTCCTCTTATCTTCGGAAGAAAAATCTCAATGAAGGTTGATGTTGATTCATCAATCTCATTCGGATAAAATTTCTCTGGGCTGTTTTGAATAACGTTTAACAAATAACGATTAACTTTCTTTTCTGTGAGCAAGCAAAGCGAACTCGGTAAACTTGGCGAACAACTCGCTGCCGAATTTCTCCGAAAGAAGAAGTACACCATCCTTCAGCAAAACTTTGTGTGGGACAAAGCCGAAGTTGACATCATCGTTACCAACAACACGAACAAAATTATTTTTGTTGAAGTGAAAACAAGAGAATCGCCTTACCTCAGCGACCCCGCGCTGATGGTGCCGATGAAAAAGCAGCGGCAAATAATAAAAGCGGCTGATGCATTTATGAAAGAACATCCTGAAGACCTTTCCGCGCAGTTCGACATCATCTCCATTGTAACCAACAGCAAGTACACGAAGATTGAGCACTATGAAGAAGCGTTTTATCCTACGTTATAGTTCATAAAATTCAGGCATTAATCAACGTTTTCTCCTCTCACTTTTAAATAATTATCTTCGCGCCAAATGAGAACAGGAAATCGAAAAATAAGCCGCAACCGTAAAACATCAGGAACTCCGGTAGATGCACAAGCACCGAAAGGGAAACGCTCCAAACCCGGCTCATCACGAAAGTATAAACCCCAAAGAGAAGACCAGGCATCGTTTGAAGAGCGCAGACCGGCAGGCGAATTATCAGAAGGAAATTTCCGCAGAGAAAAACCATACCCGCGCAGAGAAAAACCCGATGGCGACCGCAAAAGCAGCTACGGAAAACCCGCAGGAAGATTTTCGAAAGACAAGCCGCGTTTCAGTAAAGAAGGTGGAAAGCCATTTACTCCAAGAGAAGGTGGATTTAAAAAACCGTACAACAAGTTTCCAAAAGATGACCGTGCTCCGCGCGATGGCGATAAACCTTTTTCAGAAAAACCTGACGGAGAGAAAAGACCTTATACACGATTCCCGAAGGATGATAGAGCACCACGCAGAGAGGGCGACAGACCTTTTACTCCGCGAAGTGGTGGCTTTAAAAAACCGTACAGTAAGTTTCCAAAAGATGACCGTGCTCCGCGCGATGGCGATAAACCTTTTTCAGAAAAACCTGACGGAGAGAAAAGACATTATACACGATTCCCGAAGGATGACCGTGCACCACGCAGAGATGGCGACAGACCTTTTACTCCGCGAAATGGTGGATTTAAAAAACCGTACAGCAAGTTTCCAAAAGATGACCGTGCTCCGCGCGATGGTGATAAACCTTTTTCAAAAAAACCTGACGTAGAGAAAAGACCTTATACACGATTCCCGAAGGATGATAGAGCACCACGCAGAGATGGCGACAGACCTTTTACTCCGCGAAGTGGTGGATTTAAGAAACCGTACAGCAAGTTTCCAAAAGATGACCGTGCCCCGCGCGATGGTGATAAACCTTTTTCAGAAAACTCCGGGAGCGAAAGACCTGCTCGCAACTTTTCTGACAAACGGAAATGGAATAAAGAAACACCCGGTTCTTCTTCAGGAGATAGAAGAAGTAGTTTTTCAAAACCAACAGAAGCAGGAGGGGAGGAGAGAAAGTGGAACAGAAAGGAGAGCCACGAATTTTATGGCGACCGCAAAAAGCGTCCACGCACTTTTAATAAACCCAAATTTAAGGAAGAGCGGAAAGAGAGTGATGGAACTACCCGCCTCAACAAATATATTTCCAATGCCGGTATCTGTTCGCGCAGAGAAGCCGATGACCTGATTACAGCAGGAGTTATTTCTGTGAACGGAAAAATAATTACACAACTCGGCTTCAAAGTGCAACCTACTGATGAAGTAAAGTACAACGATGCCAAGTTAAAATCAGAAAAACCGGTTTACCTTCTTCTCAATAAACCCAAGGACTATATCACCACGGTTGATGATCCGCAAAACCGAAACACCGTTATGTCTCTCATCAGCAATGCCTGTAAAGAGCGCGTGTATCCTGTAGGGCGGCTGGACAGAAATACAACAGGACTGTTGCTTTTTACCAATGATGGCGATCTTGCCGACAAGCTCACGCATCCCAGTTTCGAAGTGCAGAAAGTGTACGAAGTACACCTTGATAAAAACCTGAAGCATGAACACCTGGAGCAGGTGCGCACCGGCATTACCCTCGAGGACGGTCCCATTAAGCCGGACGACATCTCTTATTCACCTATCGCAAAATCCATTATCGGCATTGAGTTGCACAGCGGGCGAAACCGCATTGTGCGCAGAATTTTTGAACACCTCGGCTACCGCGTAGGTAAATTAGATCGTGTACTTTATGCAGGGCTCACTAAAAAAGATTTGCCGCGCGGCAGGTGGCGCTTCCTCTCCGAACTTGAACTGGCATCTCTAAAAATGATTGTGGGCAACAAGCGCTTTAAAGCAATGCCGAAGCAAAAGGTTTTGGAGGAAGAATAGAGATAGACGGGAATGGTTGGCAACTGGTTTTAAGCCGATTGCCAAATAACTGAAGTTTATTCAGTGCTGTCAGCTCTTACTGCGAGAGGTTGTGTGCAATATTGACCTTACACTTGCATAACCTGAAGTGGCAGGTGTGCAGCGCACGAAGCCAACGCACAATAGCTGCCGGCAGGGAAAAGATTAAAAGAACAGGAAGCAAGAATAAAAGTCCTTGAATCAAAAATTGAAAAAAGATGAAGCACCTTAAACTCATTTTTATTATTTTGATGTTTTTCACCTTATCATCAAAGGCGCAGAATTGGATAAACTTCAATGATACTACTAGCCCAATCATAGAAAACTATCGCAATAATGTAGTAGAAGATAATAATGGAGTTATCTGGATTAACACTGACCATACGCTTGCAAGTTATGATAATGGTACATGGCAGATGTATAATTTTAATACAATGGGATTGCAATTTTAAAACGTTTTTCCGGCTCCTCTTGTAGTAGATACTTCGAATCATCTCTGGTTTCTTGCAGACAGTTTTCTAGTGGAATTTGATGGTTCTAATTTTATAACTCATGATACAATAGGCCTAGGTCAGTATCAGATAGCTGATATTGCAATTAACAAAAAGGACGATGCCATTTGGTTTGCCACCGGGAATGGTTTGGTTAAATACCTGGGTGGTATTTATACCCGTTTTTCAACTATCAACTCAGGGCTTACTTTCGATGAGGTCAGGTCTGTTACATTTGACACGAATGGATGGATTTGGGCACGAGTATATGATCCCACCTATTTTCAACCAATAGTCCGGTTTGATAATACTTCGTGGTGGTTAGCGTACCAGGGAGTATTCGATGGCACTACTTGGCATGGTCCACGTTGTATTAAGGCAGATAATTTTGGCAATGTTTGGTGGGGCATGGAGAATGGAATACCAGTGCGAAAATATTTAAACGGAGTTTTGGATTCATTCCCTCCTCAAGGTGCAGTTTCAATGGAACCAATTAGTATTGATAGAATGGGCAATCCCTGGTTTCATAATTTAATTTCACCCCTGCTAATATCTTATTATGATGGCAGTGCTTGGGTAACTATTGATGGTCATACCTATGGAATGCCCTATAATTGTTTTGGTGTAAGATCATTTGCATTTGACAATTTTGGCAACACATGGATGGGTACAGATTATGGAGTAGTAGTATTTAATCCAAACGGATTGAGTTTGCAAACATCGCACAATGGTTCTTCCAACCAGCTACGTTTATATCCTTCTTTAACAGAAAAAGAAATATCCATAGAAGGAAAGTTTGCGGGTAAAAAATTAGTGATAAAGATTTTTGATTCTTTAGGAGCGGTTAGTTTATATAATTCCGGAACTCCCGCTACAGATAAATTTCAGTTGGATGTGGAGTCGTTGCCTGATGGGGTTTATTTTATCCAAATTGGGATTGCCGGTGAGAAAATGTATTCAACAAAATTTCTAAAGCAATAATATTCAGTGAACCCACCTCCTGACACGTATGGATTTTTTCTCGTGTCAGGTGGCAACGTTTGCAGAGAATAGAAGCAGCACTGTCATCTATAATTCTAATTTTATTTCGGCATATTGCCTATGGCAATAGAGAAAGTTATCCAACCCTCCGAATAATTCCTTTACTTCATTGCGCATTACCAGCGTTTGCTTTTGGGTTGTGATTGCGGAATAAGATGAATATTTCCAATCGTCCGGCTTTTTTGCAAACCCGGCTTCAACCGGGTTTTGGTGGATGTAGCATATCAAGGTCCGCAGGTATTCCGTGCTTTCTATCTTCTTACGCATACATGCGCGCTTAAATAAACTACCTGTTCTCTGCATCACAAAATTAAAATGCTTAGCATACGTGTTAAACAGGTTGGAGTATATTTTACTCAACTGTTCGTCTAAAAAATATTCACGACTGTTCTGATTCTTAAACTTAGTTTCGCCCAGCTTGTCCCTAAGGTAGCTCTCCACTTCTCTTTTTGTTTTTATTCTTATAACCAGATGAAAATGGTTGGGCTGAAGACAATACGCAAGCATATCGGTTACCGGAGGAAGGTACTCTTTCATCTTTGACAGAAAGTAAGTATAGTCCTGATCTCTTTCAAACAAATTCTCTTTGCCCACTGCATGATTGTAGATGTGGTAATAATGCGTGGATTCTAAAGGCTGACGCGGTTCGGGCATGTTTGGAAATAAAAAGTAAAGATAACGACTTTTTAAAATTAATCTTTTACCTTCTGCCACCTGACACGAGAAAAATCCCTACGTGTCAGGAAGCGAGCCCACAATACCTGCCGCATGGTAATTGAGAAAAAGACATCAGAAAAACCCAAAAAGGGATACCGCACCGGCATCCCTTTTTTAATTTC